>JBBAVI010000014.1:0-13549 GCA_040397785.1 Saprospiraceae bacterium
TTGGAAACCGCTACCAACAGCGCTACCAAGAAAATGATCCAAACGAAGTAATTTCGGTTATAAGTCGGAAGGGTGTTGCGCCCTTCCGACCTAACAGAAAACAGTTCGTTTTATAAAATTCAGACCGGTTGGCATGTCAATGCCAACCGGTCTTTTGTATTAACATTTCGATATTATACAAATAATGTATTTGTAATTAATTAATTTGTATTATCTTAAAAGGGTTATGTCTAATATAGGCAATTTTTACAATAGTTAAAAAATGGGTAGTTGGCCGTTATTAAAAAAAACAATATTACTTTTAAGCGCCCTAAGAAATTTATTATCTTTATTTTAATCAAGACCAAAATGTCTATCAAAAGATTCCTTCATGAAAAGCCATACACACAACTGGGGCATGGTCTGCCTCATCGCCTTTTGCTCCTTGACGGTTACTGACCTGGCCGCACAAAACTTACCTTCCGTAATCGTTTTAAGTAACGCCCCACTTTGCCTGAACAATACAGCACTTCAGCTCGATGAGCAAGGAGGAGAAGCGGTAAGTTGGGCATGGGAAGGTCCTAATGGATTCACTGCAAACATTCAAAATCCGGCAATTCAAAATCCGACGCTAAGCGCTTCTGGCACTTACTCGGTAACGGTAACGGCTGCTTCGGGCCTGACCAATGTTGGAACGCTGGACGTTCTTTTGTATGAATCCCCTCAATTTACCCTCACTAATGCATCCATTTGCGCCGGCACCAGTGTTCCAATACAGGCAACAGGCGCCGGGTTCAGTTGTAGTTGGCAACCAACTACAGGGCTGGATGATCCACTGAATTGCGCGCCATTAGCATCGCCAGCCACCACTACGGTGTACACCCTAACAGCAACCAATGCGTCTGGCTGTACGACCCAAGGTCAAATGCAGGTATATGTGCATCAGCCGGTTGCGCTCAGTTGCAAAAATCTCGTCACTGTTGCACTCGACGAAGACGGCCTGGTAACCATCACCCCAGAAATGGTATTGAGCGGAACGGTATCAACCGATACGTTTTTAAAAGTGTCGGTCTTGCTGCAACCTACCCAAGAAAATCTGGGTAATGCGGTAGGTTGTGCCCAGATTGGGCAAGCACTTACGGTAAAAGTGATGGATAGTTGCACCGGAAATTTGTGTTGGGGGAATTTGAAAGTGCAAGACAACCTGGCACCCAAGATCACTTGTACCCAATTGATCTTACCTTGCGCGCTGCCCAGTTACACGCCAACCTATTTAGGCACCCAAAATATTGCGCAGGCAACGCCCACGGCTACTGACAACTGCGGGGTGCCTGCTTTAGGCTATTCTGACATCATCTATAACCTTAACTGTAATGCAGGCCCGATAAACGGGGTTGGCGATTTGAGTGCCTATATAGAACGGCGTTGGACGGCTCAAGATAATCAGGGAAATACGGCCAGCTGTTTGCAGTATATCCTGGTAGATCGCGCCCATATTCCCGATTTGGTGCTGCCCGCCGATATTACGGTAAATTGTACCAATCCCAATATTCAACCCAGTGCCACAGGTGCTCCTGCCGTGCCATTTGACGGGAAAAAATATCCAATTGCGCCGCAGGCTTACGGCTGTGATCTGAATACGATTTATACCGATGAACGCTTGGAGATTTGCGCTGGATCGTACAAAATTGTGCGTACCTGGACGATTTTTGACGATTGCCTGCCCAGTACCAATACGCCGCCTTTTAATCCACTGGAATATACCCAAATCATTAAGGTAATGGATCTCAGCGGACCGCAAATGACCTGTCCGGCCGATCTAACGGTGAGTACGGATCCTTATAGTTGCTGTGTAAGCTTGGATTTGCCAGATCTTATACTCACCGATGATTGTTCTCGCTTGCAATCGATTGATGCGACCATTACTTCAAAAGATAGCACCAACGGGGCCCCTACCTATTATTTTGAAGTGCAGGGTGCATTGGGTGATTTCCCCGAGAATAATATTTGGTTGCCGGATACCCTTGGGCAGCAAGGGATAAGCTCTTGTTTGCCAGTGGATACGTTTATCGTGCGCTATCGTGCAAAGGATGGTTGTGAAAATCTTTCCATTTGCTCGTTTAATTTGGTGGTTGCCGACAAGTCGGAACCAGTGGCTGTTTGTGATGAGTTTACCCAGGTTGCGATTGCCGCAGGTGGAAAATCTGAATTAGCCGCCATTACATTTGACGATGGCTCTTACGATCAATGTTGTATTAAAAAGTTTGAAGGCCGCCGTTTGAATGGGCTGTGTGCTGGTGAGCCGGATAATTTTGGCCCTACGGTGGAGTTTTGTTGTACCGATGTAGGCAAAACCATCAAAATTGTCATGCGGGTGACTGACTGCGCCGATAACACCAATGAATGCAATATTAATGTATTGGTGGAGGATAAAATAAAGCCGAGTTGTATTCCTCCGGTTAATGTGACCGTAAGTTGTGAAAATTTTGACCCTAGCCTTTGGGCATATGGCACTGCAACCGTCCAGGATAATTGCTGTGTAGGCGCGGTAAATAGTACGGCCAACTATAGTGCCTTTGATACCGTGTGTAATGTTGGCACCATCCTGCGCACCTTTACGGCATCCGATTGTAATGGGTTATCCAACACCTGTACCCAACGTATTGTAGTGCTTTACGAGCAGGAATATTTTATCCGAATGCCTAGCGATGCAAATGTTACCAAATGTGATGGCACAGGAAATTACGGGGTCCCCATTTTCCTAAATGAAGACTGCGAATTGTTGGGAGTGAGTTATGAAGATCAAATCTTTACCCTGGTTCCCGACGCTTGTTATAAGATTATACGCCGCTGGCAAATCATCAATTGGTGTACATATATACCTGGAAAGCCATGTGTTGAGGTGCCAAATCCAGAACCCAACCCGAATACGTTGGACCCCAACAATATCCGTGGCCCCATTTTGTCCCTGCCCGGTACAACAGGTATTTGGGCGCCTACTAATTTAAATGTGACCCCTGGAGCCCCGGCTACCAATTACGCTAACCTGCTTGATCCGAATGCAAATTGCTATAATTATGATCAGATCATTAAGGTAATTGACCTCCAGGATCCAAAAGTGAATATACCAGCCGGGCAGGATACTTTCTGTGACCTGAGTGCAAATGATGCAAGTCTTTGGAACGCGGACCATTGGTGGGATCAAGCCATTGGAAGCCAAAATGTATGCGAAGGTCCCGTGGATCTTAAAATTACCGCCGTTGATTCCTGTACCGCAACCGATGTTTTTGTGCGCTACCTCTTGTTTCTTGATCTCAATCAGGATGGGGTGATGGAAACGGTAGTGAATAGCAATAATTTGCCTGGAACCAATACGGTAAATGTTGGGAATGCCGCAAATGCAAACTTTAGCGGCGGTACCCCGCAAAGTTTTGACCATCGAAATGTGCCGATAAACCAACAGTACGCGTTTGCCTTAGAAACCTACATTGAAAATAACCTGTTGCATGCTGCGGTAAAATGGAACACCAGCGCCAACCCCAACCAATACTTCACGCCGGAGCTCCCTTATGGCAACCATAAAATTAAATGGATCGTGCAGGATGGCTGTGGCAATGAAACCGTAAGAGAGTACAATTTTACGGTACGCGATTGCAAAGCCCCAACGCCAATTTGTATTAATGGGCTGAGTGTCAATATGATGCCAACACAAATGATCAGTATTTGGGCAAGTGACTTGCTCCAATATGCCGATGATAATTGCACGCCAGCTGGTGCATTGCAGCTCGGAATTCGAAAAAGCAATACTGGGAATAATTTCCCTACCGATATCAATGGCAACCCGGAGGTGTCTGTAACATTTGGCTGTGCAGAACTGGGCAATCAACCCGTTGATTTATGGGTAAAAGACCTTTCCGGAAATGCGGGATTTTGCCAAACATACGTGTTGGTGCAGGATAACATGGGGAATTGTCCGGTTGTTACGGGCAAAGCAGCAGGACTAGTTGCGACCGAGACAGGGGTTGGGTTGAGCAATGCAACCATCGAACTGAGTGGTATGAGTACCCTGGTTCCAGCATTTTCCTATTTTTCCGCTTCGGACGTTTTAGGAAATTATCAATTTTATGAAGTGCCATTTTCTTCGGATTTTTCAATCACCCCATATAAGGATGATGACCCGCTCAATGGGGTTTCTACCTATGATCTTGCCCTGATTTCTCGACATATTCTCGGCTTAGAGAATATAAAGTCTACCTACCAAATGATCGCCGCCGACGCGAATAAGTCGGGCTCTATCACCTCCTTTGACATCATTGAGTTGCGCAAACTTATTTTAGGGGTTTATGCTTCTTTACCAGCCAATACTTCCTGGTGTTTTGTGGATAAGGATTTTGTATTTCCCAACGAACTGAACCCTTTCGAAACCACATTTCCGGAATACAGGAACACGATTGATTATCAGAGTGACCTGATTGGAGAAGATTTTGTGGCAATTAAAGTGGGCGATGTGAATGGCAGCGCTACGCCAAATACGATTGTAAACGCAATAGAGCGCAATGCAGGCACTGAAATATTTACAACGGAAGATCGGTTACTAGGCAGTGGCGAAATTACCCAGGTAACCATGCAGGCCACAAGCTTGCTTGAAGGATTTCAAATGACCTTAAAGTTTAAAGACCTTGAAATACTGGAAGTTATTCCCGGTGCGTCCATGCATGCCGAAAACTTTGCCTTGTTTCAGCCTATATCGGCCCTAACGGTCAGTTGGTTTGGACAAGCCATCCCTACGTTTACCATGCGCGTTCGGGCTTTAAAAACCACACAATTGCACGATTGTATGACAATTTCGAACAGCATTACGCTTTCGGAAGCCTATACGCATGTGTCCAATGACGTACAAAAAAAGGCGATTAGCTTGCAGTTTAGGGATGGTGCAAACACGGTTGAGTCGGGTGTAGGTTTTGAATTGTACCAGAACAACCCCAATCCTTTTGTGGATAAAACCAGCATTCACTTTTATTTGCCTGATCAGGATGAGGTTCGACTGGTCATAACCGATGCAGCTGGCCGACCCATTTATCAGCACAAAGCCCTCTTTTTAAAGGGAAACCAGCGTATTGTGGTGGACAAACAGCAATTGGGTGCTGCTGGAATCTGGTACTATACTTTGTACACGCGCTTTGGTACGGAAAGTAAAAAGATGATCAGCAGCGGTGCAATGCGCTGATTAAATTGGAAATTGAACTTGTTGTGGCAGGGCTTAAAATGGACTAGTTCTGTCGTTTTATACCCCGCCACAACAAGTTTATTATAATACTTTAGATAAAATGAAGTTCAAGTAAACTTCATCCTGATTGTTGACGCCCAGTCGGTTGCTGTTGAGGTGAATCAGGCTGGGCAGGGCTTTTTCAAGGTTGGTGCCTAACTCTGGCAAAATCAATTGATTGCCGCGCACCCAACGTACCCAGTCTGGTTGTTTGGCATCTATTTTATTTTGTTCCAGTGCTTTCCAAAGTGCGCCCAAGGTGCTGCGGAGTTCGTCGGCTTGTGGGGCCAGGCTGATTTCGAACTGACCATACACTTCCGTTTTAAAATTGTCTCCCATCTGTTGCTGGCCATCAGGCTGAAAGAAGAGCGAAAACCACTGTTCGCCCAACCGGTCGAAGTACCAGGCCGCCTTTTTATGGTCAAATCCAGCAGCAAAGGCTGTAATGGTGTGCATGCGCAGGGCGTCATACATAGCGTCACCGTAGGTATATTCCCGATCCAAGCGATCCAGTACCACCCGGGTAGAAACATGAAAGTACTCTTCAGCCCAAATAAGTGCTTCTTCCCCGCCAAAACGTTCAGCCTCTGCTTCATACGGTTGTTCTTCCCATTCGCCGCGTTCGGCAAACCAGCCCGCCAGGCCAGGTCGAAGCGTTTCTTCCAGCCATTCCTCCTCCCCGCGTATGCGCAGGCGGATGTGCGGACCTTTTTCGTCGGCATAACGCACAAAAAAAGCGCGGGCTCCTTTCACGGGCCAAACAAATTGAGCCAGAAAGGGCTTTACAGCACGGGCCAGGAATACATCGGGTACTTCCAGCGGATAGAAATGGTAAGAGAGCCAGGTTTGCATGGGGCAAAAATCGGCTTTTTTAAACCGATTTTAAAAAATATTTTCCAACATGCCGGAAAATATAAATGCCTCACAGAAAAATCTGTAAGGCATTTTTTGTGGCGGAGGCCGGACTTGAACCGACGACCTTCGGGTTATGAGCCCGACGAGCTACCAACTGCTCCACTCCGCGATTTAGCGAGCGCAAAGATACAATAATATTATCGAAATGTCCTAATTTTTTGGAAAGTTTATTCTTAAAACCTTTTATCAGGCAGAAAACTGAAGATTCTAACGGGGTATTTCAGACAAAGACTGCCGCAACTTTTCCCGATCCGCCTGTATTTTCTTGTTGCCAGGATCCAGTTCCAGGTAGCGGTTGTAATCTTCCAGGGTTTTTGTAGGCTGTCGCATTTTTAAATGCAACATGGCGCGGTTCAAATAACCCATTTTATTTTGTGGGTCTAATTGCAAGCCTTGGTTAAAATCCTGCTCTGCCGCTTCTAGTTGGTTGATCGTTCCCAAGGCGGCACCCCGGTTGATCAACATGGCCCCATGTACTGAAGGACTAAGTCGATCGACCAACGAAAGGCTCTTATTGTAATCTTGCAAGGCATTTTGCAGGAACTCGCCCGATTTTTCTTTGGGAAATTTGCCCGACATGGCCATATCGAAATACGTTTTTCCGCGGCTGTTGAGTAATTCCGGATTCTGGGGCTCGATGCGGAGCGCATTTTGGTAGTCGTTCATAGCAGGCTCAAATTGCTGCAAACTCCGGTAATACTGTCCGCGGTACCAATACGGCAACCCGCTTTTATCCGGCGCATACTCAATGACACGGGTCCATAAAGTCTCGCTGTTTTGCCAAATACCAATTTGCAAATAAGTGGCAGCAGCATATAAGAGCCCAATTACAAGTACTGCCATGCGCAAATTGGTCGTGTTTGTTTGCCGTTTTTCATAGTAATCATAATGATAAGCAACGATGGCAAACAAACCGAAATACGGCACATACGTAAAACGGTCGGCCAAAAAACCCTGTCCCGCCGTCAGGATTTGCAGCAAAAACACCACATTTACAAAGAAAAACAACAACCCAAACACCCAAATACGCATATCCCGCCGGTATAATTGCCAAATCGCAAGCGCAAATCCGACAAAAAGTAAAGGCCCCGCATAAATCCAAACCGGCAGTGGCGTAGGATAGGTGTACAAAGGAAGCATGGGGTAGGGGAGGATGGCTTTGTACAAATACACCCCCATGGAATAAGCGCCGATACATAGTCGGTCGGCCAAACTAAATTGTACAGAGGCCGGATTCACCGCACCCTGTAATCCCAAGGTGTACACATTTATTAAGCCAAAAACGAGCGAAAGTGCCCAAAACGGCCATTTTTCCAACAAAGCCGTACGTATTGAAACCGGCCGCCGCAGCCAATAATCTATTAATAGCATCGATAGCGGTAAGGTGACCGCTTGTACTTTCGATAAACAAGAAAGCAAGGCCATCCCCACGGCAAGCCAAAAATAGCGCTGTTTGGCCTTGTCTGTTTGTGCCCAGCGCATGTAATACCAGAGCGCGGCAAAGAAAAACAGGCCAAATAATACGTCCTTGCGCTCGGTGGCCCAGGCCACCGACTCTACCCGCATGGGGTGAATGCCAAAAAACAAGCCACCCACAAATGCGCCGCCCGCTCCGAAGCCCATGGCCAATAAAACGCGCATCACCAGCATCACCACCAGGGCATGCAGCAGGATATTGTCAAAATGCACTAATGTTGCATTGAAACTGCCCGCAACGGCTTTTTCGATAAAAAAACTAAAGATCGTGAGCGGATTGTAGTTGCCTAATTGCGCCGAACCCTGGCGGATATCGAAAATAGACGCAACATGCTGCGCGTCTATTTTGGCCAGGTTAGGGTTGTTGAGGATGGTGGCATCGTCGTCCCAGTTAACAAATCCGCATTTTAAGGCGCCCAAATAACACACCAAGGTAACTGCCATGGCAATCCAGATCATCCGCGTTGGACTGGCTTCAGTTTGTTTGGGCGGCTGGGCGGCAGCTGGGGACTTTATGCCCTTGGCTGGGCTTTTTTTAGATTGTATCATGGGTGGTCGACTTTGGAGTAAAGGTAAGCTCTTGGATTTCCGATTTCCGATTTGTTTGATTTCCGATTTCCGATTGGATTTTACATTTCCGAATTTAGATTTGGTGCGGAAATGGGCTTTTTGAACCCTTTTTTGGCCCGAAAGCATAAAATTGAAATTAAATCAAAAAATAATTCAGCACCATACAACGAAATTTACGACGCCTGGCTTCTTTATAATAAACAACAACGATAACCGACGCACATGACTGATCGCATCCTAATTGAAGCCTGTATAGCCAACGATCGAAAGGCGCAGCACCAACTGTACGAGCGGTACAAAGGTGCGATGTACACCCTGGCGTACCGGATTACGGCCGATTTTGAATTGGCGGGTGAAGCGTTGCAGGATGCTTTTCTGAATATATTTAAGCATTTGGACCGTTTTGAAGGTAAAAGTACGCTGGGGGCCTGGATCAAAACCATTGTGGTGCGGGAGGCGGTGCGCAAATCGAAGCGGCAACCCATGCGTTTCGATGAATTGGTGGAATACGAAAACCAAGCTGCTTTCGACTGGAGTACTTTAATGTTGGACGCGGCTTATTTGGAAAAGGCCATCCTTGATTTGCCGGATGGTTTTCGGCAGGCCTTTGTTTTAGTTGAAATTGAGGGCTGGTCGCATGCAGAAATTGCCGATTTCTGCGGAATCAGTGAAAGCACCTCGCGGTCGCAGTTGTTTCACGCCAAAAAACGCCTGCGTGCGGTATTGAGTCCCGTTATCGACCAAGATCCATAAAATGTAAATGTTTGATTTTTAACCAAAAAAAGACAATTCAAGCATTTCATCTTTTAGCCATGCAAGAACAAAATAAACATTTATTGCAGCAAGCCCTGGGGCAACTTCCAGCCTACGAACCCCCAATGGGCATTTGGGAAGAAATTCAGACTGCCCTGGATGCCGATCAACTGTTGCAGCAGCAATTGCCCGCTTTGCCGAATTATACGCCCCCGGATGCCGTGTGGGATGCCATTGAAAACCAATTGCCTAAACAACGCAGGTTTGGCAGGGTGCTCTTCCTGCGCCTTGCCGCTGCTGCGGTGCTTCTGGGCATGGCCATCGGGGTGTGGTGGCTAACAGGAGTGCGTGCCGAAGAAGCCATCATCGTTCAAACCCAGGAAATTGCCGACCCAAATATCCTCGAAACCACCCAGGCACCAGAAGACAGTGCTTTTCTGTTTGTGCAGAAATTTTGTGAAACGCAGGTGCCCATTTGCCAGGACCCTGCTTTTGAAGCCTTGAAAACCGAATTAGATGAACTCTCTGAAGCCAAAGAAGCCTTGCGCGCCGCCCTGGGGTCCTACAGCGACGACCCGGCCCTGGCCGAACAAATGATCCGCATCGAACGGGAACGGTCGGCCTTGTTACAACAAATCATGCAACTGATTTAGTAGCGAAACTTTAAGCAAATAAAACAACCCAAATATGAAATATTTAATGCTTCTGTTTACCTGCTGCCTCGTTTTAAATACGGGTTGGGGCCAAACCACCCTGCAGGTTTTAACAAAAACGGTCCAAAAAACAGTCGCCTGGAAACCCGGGTATAGCGTAGAAATAAACGGTGAAAAGGCGGAAATTCAGGTTATACCCGGCAAAGATGCCCAGGTTTTTGTCAAAGCAGAATTGAGCGCCAAACACCCCAATCCCGATTCTGCCCGCTTGGACCTGGATACCTGGAAATTTGTAGTGACTACCGTCGGAAAAGTGATTTATGTGCGGGCTTACATCGGCTTGTCGGCCAAAGCAAAGTTGCCTTCGTCCAGCATGAAATCGAAAATCATCGTACAAGTACCTGCTGCCTGTCCGGTTAAACTTGTCAACAAATTCGGCAGTGCCAAATTGGAAAAGTTGGATGGACCGATCGCGCTCAATGGGGAGTTTTGCAGTTTTGACCTGGTTCAATTGGGCGGAAAAGTGCAAATCGACAGTAAATATGGCAATGTACAAGCCCAAACCCTGGGCGGTCCCCTGCAAATTTCAATCCGACGCGCCGATTTATCGGTGCTGGGTATGAAAAATACTTGCGCCATCGAGAGTGAATACGGTGCGGTAATGCTCGAAACTTCGGCGCAAACCGGCGACGTAAACATCAAATCCAACAAATCGAATATCACGCTTCAAACCAAAGGGAAATCGGTACACAATTTTGACTTGAAAAGTGCTTACGGTACTTTGCAATTGCCTGAAAAATGGGCCTTCCGAATCGAACAAACGGATGGACACACGAAACAGGCCCGCCTGCAAAGCGGCGTCGACTGGAAAAAAGTAACCATCGTGGCGAATTTTGGCAAAATTGAAATCCATTAGGTTTAATACGCTTAAAATCAATTAAATATGAAAAATCTGCTGACTTCTTTTTTGCTTGTAGCCCTTCAGGCGCTTCCTTTGATTGCGCAAAAGGATACCACTTTTATTCTACAGTCCACTGCGATTGCCCAAGATTCTATACAGCCCAGCATGCTCCTGGAAGTGCGCAATGAAGTACTCAAATTGCAGGAGCCGGTTCGTACACTTTTAAAGTTCAATGTGTTGTCGCTTACGCCTTTATTGACGGGCCGTAACCCGTTTTTATTGCAAACGGGTACAGCATTGCCATGGCCCATCGATCTTCAAGTGGCGGCAGAACAAAAAATCGGAAATGCCTTTTCAATCGGGGTTCATCTGAATGCGAACCTTATTTCCAATGACTATTCCGAACCGGGTATTACGCCTGCATCAGATCGTGTTTTTTTGGGGAACTTTAGCTTACAACCAGAACTGCGTTGGTATTACTTTATGAAACGCTGGCAAAAAAATGGTGTGCAGGCTGCTAATTTGGCTGGACCCTACATAAGCGCAAACTATCGCTGGGTCCATTACCGCAATGGAACGGTGCGTAATTCAATCAATAACATATATGGAGGGATTTTAATGTTTGGAATACAGCATCGTTTATTTAATCATGCCTATTTCGACATTGGATACGGATTGGGTATTTCAAGGCCGGAAGACCGTCCAACCTCCAACAATAAAACGACTTTGAATTCGGTGTTGCGGGTTCAAGTAGGGTTTGCGCTATCAAAGCCCAAGCGGCAAAATGTAGCGGCACCTAATTACTGCGAAGCCTTGCGTTGTTACCGCGAAGAACACCATTTGTTGAAATTCGATTTACTAAATTTATTTGATTTTTATTCAAATGGCACGATAACGCGCGTAAACCTTCGACCCAAAATAGCATTTGAGCAAAAAATAGGTGATTCTCCTTTTTCATTGGAGGGGGGATTAAACCTGGATCGGTGGATTGCCCAAATTCAAATTAATCAAACGGATCCCCCATCTTCGAGTACCGGCCAAGATTTGGGGATCGAACTGGTACTTCAGCCGCGTTATTATTTCCAAATGAAACGCAATATCGCGAAAGAAAAGGCAGGTAATAATCTCAATGGCATGTATTTGAGCTTGCATAATGGGTATAGGGTCAATTGGACACAATATAATTCAAGCACTTATCCCGAAAGTTCCACCAGAACCGAAACGCTTAACCTTGCCTTTCTGGTTGGATGTCAATATCGTTTTTTACGAAGGGGATTTGCCGATTTTTTCATTGGCGCAGGACGATCTTTTGCACAAAGTGCCACAAAACAAAATAGTCAGTACTTGTCCGAAACCAATAGCCAGGATTTGCTTCTAATCAGCAAATTCCGCGTCGGGATGGCCTTTTAAGGGGCTTTACATTCTATACGCAATAAAACACACCGATTCAGGTAAAAAAACCATACCTCTATGACCTACATCCGTTTGATCATCATAACCTGCTTTTTCGCTTTGCGCTTACAGGCACAAACCGATACCACCTTCATCCTCAACAGCACCTCGGTTGAAACCTTTTTACCGGCCATAGCACTCACGGAGGCCCGAACCGAAGTGTTGAAACTACAAGAGCCCGTAAAAACCTTGTTTAAGTTTAATTTATTGGCCCTTTCACCGATTACCACGGGACGCGCATCGTTTGGGGAACAAGGCGGCGTGGTCAACTCCAGAAATTGGCCCGTGGATCTGGAATTTGGGGTAGAACAAAAATTGGGCAAGCATTTCTCCATCGGGGTTTCTGCGTCCACCTCCGTTGTTTCTTATAATGCTTACAACCCCGACATTTACAGAAAACCAGGAACACAATATTTTCAAAACGTCACCCTGGAAGCAGAAGCGCGCTGGTATTTTGGGATGAAAAACCGCATCCTTGCCGGAAAACAGGCAAATAATCTATCCGGCCCGTATGTAGGTACCTCCTTTCGCTGGATACATTGGCGCAAAGATGTAGTGGCTGAAAACGGGATCAATGATCAACGTGGGGCGTTTTTAAACTTGGGCGTTCAACACCGCGTTTTTAAACATGGCTATTTCGATTTAGGCTATGGTTTTGGGTATTTGCGTTCAGAAGAAAGCACCTATTCGCGACGCAATCGTTATTTTTCGAGTGTTTTACGGGCCAAATTAGGCTTTGCAATCGCAGGCCCCAGTGCAAAAGACGACTCCAAAGGCAGTTATTGCGAGGCCTTGCGCTGTTTTCGGGAGGAGCGCAGCATGTTTAAGATAGACTTGCTCAATTTAATCAACTTCACTTCTTTTTATTACACCAAGGAGCTGGATTTGACGCCATCTGTTGCCTGGGAGCAAAAAATCAATGAATCTGCCTTTTCCATCGAAACGGAGTTTAATCTAAACATGCGTTTTAGCAGATTTCGAGTTACGGATTCAAATAATCAACGGGTAAAATCGGACTACCAATATTATAAGGCTGAGTTGGTGGTTCAACCAAGGTGCTATTTTGACTTGAAACGGCGTATCGCCAAAGGAACGGCTGGGAACAACCTTTCCGGTCCATATGCCGGCTTGCACAATGTTTTTAGTAAAACCTGGATGAACGGAACTTTAACGATTGATCTACCAACAGAATTTAGGATTAACACCTACGGGGTTGGGCTTGTCATTGGTTGTCAATATCGTTTCCTCCGCCACGGCTATGTTGATTTTAATATTGGTCGCGGGGTAAGTACGTCTTCTGGCCATATTATCGATTCCGAAGGGATCCGAAATGATGTTAATGGCGATTGGGGTAAATATTTGATTGGGACGTTTAAGGTGGGGGTTGCTTTTTAGTGATGAGTGTTTTAGTGATGAGTGTTGCGTTGCGTGGATGTGCCCCAAATATGGTTGATAAAATGGCCGTTTATGCGGTTTTGACGGTTAATTATGGCGATTTTATACTTGTTTTGCCCCAAACCCTTGTGACTTCGGAAAAATCATAAGGGTTTGGGGTTTGTTTTTTCTACAAATTTCTACAAATGC
>JBBAVI010000014.1:13649-80286 GCA_040397785.1 Saprospiraceae bacterium
ATGACTTCTCCGAAGTCAGGAAGGGGGTGGTGATGTTTGTTTTTTCTACAAATGCATGACTTCTCCGAAGTCAGGAAGGGGGTGGTGATGTTTGTTTTTTCTACAAATGCCTGACTTCTCCGAAGTCAGGAGGGGGTGGTGGTGTTTGTTCGTTTTCTACAAATGCGTGACTTCTCCGAAGTCAGGAGGGTGGTGATGATGTTTGTTTTTTCTACAAATGCATGACTTCTCCGAAGTCAGGAGGGTGGTGTGATGTTCTGTTCTTTTGCTACAATAGCATGACTTCTCCGAAGTCAGAATGAATCTGCGATTCTGTTTATTTTGTATTTGTTTGGTTATCAAGGAGTAATGAGGAGATTCATCATTCATCATTCATCATTCATCACTCATCATTCATCATTCATCACTCATCACTCACTCCTCATCCGTTTCAACTGGCGTCGGATTACTCTCCCACATCAAATACGCCTTCAAAAACGGGCCTAAATCGCCGTTCAGGACGGCATCGGGGTTGTGTACTTTATAGCCGGAGCGCAGGTCTTTTACCCAGCGGTCGTCGAGTACATAGGAGCGGATTTGGCTGCCCCATTCAATTTTACTTTTGGTGGCTTCCACTTTGTCTTTTTCTTCCTGGCGTTTGCGCACTTCAAGGGCATACAAACGGCTTTTGAGCATCGTCATCGCGCGGTCACGGTTTTGGTGCTGGCTGCGTTCGGCCTGGCATTCAACGACTACCCCGGAAGGTAAATGTCGGAGGCGGACGGCAGATTCGGTCCGGTTTACGTGCTGACCACCGGCGCCCGAGGCGCGAAACACATCCATTTCAATGTCATCGGGTTTGATAACAATTTCGATGTCGTTGTCTTCTACCAAGGGGTAAATAAATACCGACGAAAAGGTTGTTTGGCGTTTGCCCTGGGCATTAAACGGGCTGATGCGTACCAGGCGGTGCACCCCATTTTCGCCTTTCAGCCAGCCATAAGCATAATCGCCCCGAATTTCGATGCTGGCCGATTTGATACCCGCGGCCTCACCGGCTTGTTCGAACAGTTCTGTTACTTTGAATCCGGATTTGTCGGCCCACATGCGGTACATGCGCAGGAGCATGGCCGACCAGTCGCATGCCTCTGTACCGCCTGCCCCGGCATTGATGGTCAGGACGGCATTCATGGGGTCTTCGCGCTTGTTGAGGGTGCTGCGGAATTCGGCGTCGGCCAGAATTTCGGAAGTTTTGTGGTATTGCAAGTCCACTTCTTCAGGCGTGGCCATTTCTTCGCGTTGGAATTCGTAGAGGCCTTCGAGGTCGTCTACTTCGCGGGCAAGATCGTGGAATTCATCGACCCATTTTTTGCTAATGCCCATTTTGCGCTGAATGGATTCGGCGCGTTTGGGGTCATTCCAAAAATTGGGATCGAGGGTTTGGCTGCTGAGGTCTTCTATCTCGCGGAGGCGGTTATCCACGTCAAAGATACCTCCTGAGGACCGCCAGCTTGTCTTTGAGTTCTTTCAGTTGCTCAATAGTCATGATCTGGAAACGGGTGGTTTTGGGGATGATGAACATAAAAAAGCCCGGATTTATACAGATGGTACCTGCTTTTGAAGCGCAATCTGCATAAATCCGAGCAAGGGATGTTATAAAAAACTAGGGCTCGATATTTACATAAAATACCAAATCCGAGTTTGGTGGAATTGCACCAGCTGGTTGGTCGCCGTATCCGAGTTTTGCCGGGATAAAGAAAATGTATTTACCGCCGCGGTTCATGAGTTGCAAACCTTCGTCGAAGCCAGGGATCATTTGACCCACAGTGAATGGCGTAGCGCCACCACGTTCGTACGAGTTGTCAAACATTTTACCATCTGATTTCAGGACACCGTAGTAGTTGGTTGGTACTTTTTCGCCCAATTTCACTTGTGCGCCCGTGCCTTGTTCTTGAACTACATATTCCAAGCCAGAAGCTGTTTTTTTCAAACGGTCGCCCAGTTTGTTGGCTTTATAATCGGCTAAGATCTGGTTGATGGTCGTTTGTACTTCCATACCGTTTGCTTTGGCCGCTTCTTCTTTTTTAGCAAGTTCCTCTTTGTTGAGCACCTCCACGAGGCTCACTTCAAAGCGTGCTACTTTTTCTTTTTTCAAAGCGGGTGGCAAGCTGGCGATCATCATGCTGTCCAAATCCTGATAAACCGTAGCGCTGTCCCCTTTTACCATCAACAACAATGCATCGTAAATAGGTGGAATACGTTTTGGCAATTTATCTTTTTCAAAAAGCAAAATTTCACGCGCACCGCCTGTTTTCCAGGTGCTGCCCATGATGGTGTCGCCGACAAAAGTGGTTACGTTGACGAGTACTTTGTCGCCAGGCTGTGGTTTAACACCATCTTTTAGGTTTGTGTGGTTGATAAACCGAAAGCCGTGTTCTGTTTTGATACCCTTTTCTGTACATGCAGTTTGAAACAGGGCAAAGCCGATAAAGGCCAGCAAAAGAATGCGCATAAGTTGTTGTATTGTTTAGTCAAAAAATGATTTCAGACGATGTCCGAAACGAATTATTGCATTTCAATATAGAAAATCAAGTCTGCTTTGGCAGGAATTGGGCCACCGGGGGTGCCTTCTTCGCCATAAGCGAGTTGGTAAGGGATAAACAACGTAACGCGGCCGCCATGGTTCAACAATTGGGCACCTTCATCAAAACCTGCAATCATCTGGCCGATTCCGGTCGTGAAAGGCAAGGGTTCGTTGCGTTCAAAAGAGTTGTCGAATGGGCTACCATCGGTAAGACAGCCGTAATAATGGGCTTTTACCGCCTCGTTGGCTACAATACGTGCGCCTGTGCCTTGCTCGTGCACCATGTACTGCAAGCCACTTGCCGTTTTTTTCAAATCTTTCAGGGTGCCTGCCTTATAGGCGGCGGCTAAAGTGGTGGATTGTGCTTTTACGGTTTCCAGTTTTTTCGCATTTTCGGCCTGTTTTGCTTCCAATTGCGCCGCCGTGATGATTTTTATCAGGGAAATATTGTAGCGCACATCTTTTTGGCTTTTCAATTCAGGGGGTAAAACCGCGCGAATGGTAGAGTCGATGGCCTGGTAAACCGTGCCGCTATCGCTTTCTGTCATTAATAATACGGCGTCGTACAAGGGTGGGACGCGGTCTTTCGGCAGTTTGTCTTTTTCAAAAAGTTTGTATTCACGTGGACTGCCCAACAAGCGGGTATTGGCCATCAGGGAATCGCCCACCCAGGTATCCACGTGTACCACAATCGTTTGGCCAGGCATTGCTTTGGCCCCAGGACGGTTGGTGTGGTTCAAAAAGCGGTAACCGTGTTCGGTATTCACGATGTTTTGGGCAGTTGCTGACTGAATCAGCAGAAAAAGGGCTATAAAAGCCGGCAACAAGCGGACAATTAATTTCATTTTAGCAGTTGTTCTTTGTATTCTGGCAACAGATTTTTAAATTTATCGATGGTAGCTTTCAGACTTTCATGGGAATAGGCGCCCGATGCATTTTTGTGCCCGCCGCCGTTGAAATGTTTTTTGCAAATTTCCTGCACATCCAAATCGCCTTTGGAGCGCAAACTCAATTTGACTACTGTAGGCTGGTTGTGGATAAAAGCCGCCAGTTTAACATCCCGCACACTGAGCAAATAATTCACAATGCCCTCTGTATCACCCCGTTGGATGTTAAATTGCTCATAGTCTTTTTTAGACAACCAGATCAGGGCCGTCCGAAATTCGGGGTAAAACTCCATGCGGTTGCTCAGGCAATGGCCCAGCAGGCGCAGGTTTTTTTCGGTTTGGGAGTTGAAAATCATATCCTGCACGGCAGTATCATCCGTTCCGCGCTCTACCAAATCGGCGGCGATGCGGTACACATTGGGGTTGGTGGCATAGCGGAACGAGCCGGTGTCGGTTACCAATCCGGTGTAAATACACTTGCCCACCATCGGCGTAATTTTCATGTGGTCGCCCATGCCGACGATAAACTGATACACCATTTCGCAGGTGCTGCTGGCGGCGGTATCCGAGAAAATAAAGTCCGCAATCGGATCAGGATACAAGTGGTGATCGATCATGATGCGCGACCCTGGAAGGTCTTTCACATAATCGCCCAAGCGATCAATCCGGTTATACGCATTAAAATCGAGGAAAATGAACAGGTTTTTCTTGGTCAGCACGTGTTTGCACTCCTCGGTATGGATATCCCAGATCAAAACCTCTTCTGCACCGGGCAGGGCTTCAAATTCTACAGGAAATTCGGAAGGGAAAATCACATGCGTGGTGTGGCCATATTGGGCCAAATAGTGTTGCATGGCAAGCGAACTGCCGATCGCATCGCCGTCGGGGTTGCGGTGCGAAAGAATGGCCACATTTTGCGGCACACGGATCAGTTGCGATAAATCGGAAGAAAATTCCATTGCTGCTGGTAAGAAAAAGTGGAATGGGGCTTTGATTTGAACTGCCAATTGCTTTAGCGGCGTGCAAAAGTACGGCAATTCGTATGCATTCGAAGGTTAACAGGATATTATTTTTTTCAAAACGTATTTTAGAGGGCAGTTTGAAATAAAATCTCGCTGTACCTTTGCGCCCGCTTAATAATTTTTTTTAAACTGATCTTATTCCTATGGCTGGTAACAGAACCTTCACCATGATCAAGCCCGACGCAGTACGCGCCGGCAACATCGGTAACATTCTTCAAATGATCAACGCTGCTGGCTACCGTTTGGTTGCTATGAAGTTGACCCAATTGAGCAAAGAAAAAGCCGGTGAATTTTATGCTGTACACGCCGAACGCCCATTTTATGGCGAATTGGTTGACTTTATGAGCAGCGGTCCGATCGTTGCTGCCATTTTGGAGAAAGACAACGCGGTGGAAGATTTCCGCACCTTGATTGGCGCGACCAACCCTGCGAATGCTGCAGAAGGCACCATCCGTGCTAAATACGCAACCAGCGTAGGTGAAAATGCAGTACACGGTTCCGACAGCGATGAAAATGCAGCGATTGAAGGTGCATTCCACTTCGGTGGCGTAGAATTGTTCTAAGCACACGACTCGATTAGGAGCCTGTTTGGGCATACAGCCCCTTAAAAAAGCCTAAAGCGGATAGGATTGAGCCAGAAGGCTTTCTCTTATCCGCTTTTTCGTTTTCTCAAAGTAGGCGTGTTGGTATTAAATTAGTACATCATTAATTTACGACTGGCATTGCCGAAGGGCGTTTCGAGCCGGCAAGTGTAAAAGCCGGGTTCGCGCAAGTCGGCACGGTGCAGCACCAGGTGGTTTTCGCCACCGGCATATACGCCGGATTTGCAATTGATTTCGCGGCCCATCGCATCAAAAATACGCAGCGCCACATGGGCGATGGCTGGCAGGCGAAACCATAATTGGGTCATTTCAATAAACGGGTTCGGGGAATTTTGCAGGAGTTCCACGCCTTCCGCCTTTGCGGAGGTTTCCGGAACATTTGAATCTTGAATGATCATGTTCGAAAATGGGTTGTATTACGGCCGAAGTTTTGATTAAAGCGTGGTTGGCCGCGCTACTTGGGTGTGTGAGTGAGATAATATTCGGGTATTAAAGCGATTATGCGTTGTTAAATCCAAATCTTGTGCCAGAATTTGCGTTGGCTGAAAAATAGATGTTTTTTGTCGTTTGGCTTTCCGTTGTCAACTGCAACAAGCCCCACAAAAGGGCCTTTCAAAAAATCGGCCGAATGTACAACGCACTTTTGTTCTGTTGTATCGCGTATTTGTAAAAATCGGGAGGAGTGCCTATATTTGCTGAAAATGCGGACATAGCTCAGTTGGTAGAGCGCTAGCTTCCCAAGCTGGAAGTCGCGAGTTCGAGTCTCGTTGTCCGCTCTAGGTTGTTTCGCGCAGATGTTACGCGGATTTGTTTTCTCGGATGTTACGCGGAAGGGTTCTGTGTAACATCTGTGCGAAATGAAAATATGTGGTACGCTCCATACCACCCAATGGCGATTAGGATTGCCAATTTAGGTTTATTTTGAAGTGAAGTCATTGACAAAGAAGTGATGTTAAATTCTACTGAAACCATGTTCGCACAGATTGACATATCAAGGAGAGAAGCAACGGAACTCCTCGACCAGGCTAAACGTGCTGATCTTGGCCAGTTCTTTACGCCATACACAATTGCACGTTTTATGGCATCGCTCTTCCATGTTAATGGTAAAAGCCATATTAGCCTACTCGATGCAGGAGCCGGAATTGGTTCTTTGAGTGTCGCGTTTCTTGAGCAATTTGCCACTGCTCCCCGAACAAAATTGGAAATTGTCGCTTATGAATTGGACAGCGCCGTTTCTTCCGTCTTAAAAGTAAATCTAAAGGAATACTGCGAACACTTTTCAGAAAGCAACATTACCTCAGAAGTTCTGGAAGGCGATTTTATTCGTGAAGGGGTTATCAAATACCTTACCGCAAAGTATAAGCCGGTCGATTATGCAATCCTCAACCCGCCCTATCGGAAAATAAACAGCGATTCAGATCATCGGCTGTTACTCCGAAAAGTTGGTATTGAAACAGTGAATCTCTATGCTGCCTTTGTAGCACTGTCGATATTGTTTCTTAAAAGTGAAGGTGAATTGGTTGCCATCATTCCACGTAGTTTTTGTAATGGTCCCTACTTCAAGCCCTTTCGAGCGTTTTTATTAGCGAGAACAGCCCTTAAACAGATACATATTTTCACAGCAAGGGATAAGGCTTTTAAAGAGGATAGCGTGTTGCAGGAAAACATCATTATCCACTTGGTTAAAGACGTGGAACAAGCGAATGTGAAAATATCATCTTCATCGGGAGATGATTTTTCAGATTACAGTGCGTTTGAGGTTCCGTTTCACCGGATCGTTTCGCCAAATGATCCGGAGAAGTTTATCCATATTCCTACGACTGAAGAAAACTTATATAAAACCTCTTTTGATAACTTCTCTCACGCGCTTTCCGACCTCGGTATTGAAGTTTCAACAGGGCCCGTTGTAGATTTCAGGGTGAAGGAATTTTTACGGAAAGAATCTGATAATGACACAGCCCCTCTGCTTTATCCAGCTCATTTTGGGGATAAGCACATTAACTGGCCGAAAACGAATTTTAGAAAATCAAATGCTCTAGTTATTGCCCCGGAAACAAAGAAGCAGTTTTTCCCTTCCGGATGCTATACTCTTATACGTAGATTCTCCTCCAAAGAAGAAAAACGACGGATTGTTGCTCGTATCGTAACGCCTTCTGATTTGCCAGGGGATTTAGTAGGATTTGAAAACCACCTAAATGTTTTTCATCAAGGGAAAACAGGATTGTCAGAGGAGTTAGCTTTGGGCTTGGCGGTCTACTTGAATTCAACTTTGATAGACCAGTACTTCAGGCAGTTTAATGGTCATACTCAAGTGAATGTTACTGATTTGCGCCTGCTTAAATACCCAAGCAAACCTGTACTTATTGAACTAGGTATCTGGGCAAAACAAATGCAGTGCTTTGACCAGACAATTATCGACTCTAAAATTTCAACCCTTATATGACCAAAGATAAAATCGAACAAGCGCTTCAAATCATCAAATCATTGGGGCTTCCAAAAGAGCAACACAATGAGCGTTCCGCGCTTTGCTTGCTCGCTTTGCTCAACCTTACTCCTGAAAAATCTTGGGTAGATTCAGAATCTCCATTGATTGGTATTACTCCAATGATGGATTTTGCTCGCCAAAAATATGGAAAGGAATACGCACCTAATTCACGAGAAACTTTTCGCCGGTATACGATGCATCAATTTGTGGATGCTGGTATCGCCCTTTACAATCCTGATGATCCAACAAGGCCAGTAAACAGTCCAAAAGCTGTTTACCAAATCGCGCCAGAAGCTTTGGAACTTATTAAGATGCACGGCACTGATTCTTGGGTAAAGGCACTATATAATTTTATAGATGTGAAACACACTTTAGCTGCACGCTATGCGAAAGAACGTGAGCACAATAAACTGCCGGTCAAGTTGAAAAACGGACTTGAGTTTCAAATCAGTCCAGGAGAACATAGCGAATTAATTAAAGCGATCATCGAGGAATTTGCACCAAGATTTACACCAGGTGCGCAGTTGATTTATGCAGGAGACACAGGTGAAAAATGGGGTTATTTTGATGCTGTAACCTTGGAGGAATTAGGTGTCGTTGTGGATTCACATGGAAAAATGCCGGATGTGATGCTCTACTGGCCGGAAAATAATTGGCTGATTTTAGTTGAATCCGTAACGAGTCATGGACCTGTCAATCCCAAACGACATGCTGAACTTGCCCGCTTATTTGAAAATTCAACCGTTGGAATTGTTTATGTCACAGATTTTCCGACCCGGTTCATCATGGGAAAATACTTGGGCGACATTGCCTGGGAAACGGAGGTTTGGGTCGCGGATTCTCCTTCGCATATGATTCATTTTAATGGGGAGCGGTTTTTGGGCCCTTATTAGTATATTTCATCGGATTGAAGGGTATTTTGAAGTATTTAGAGTTCGCTTTTTCGACCGATAAAAGACTATACCATGTTTAAAACCGTTATAGCGTGCGGAATGTGTGCTAATATAGGCACATTCCGCACGCTACGAACGAAGTTCGCCTGTGAAAGCCACACCTACTTTACAATAATAAACCGACCGCCGGCTACCCCGCCGTCTGCTCGTCTGAACATCAGGAAATAATTGCCTTGCGGGAAATGTTTGGTGTGAAAAACAACTGCTTTGCCGGGAGAAACCTGAATATCCTGTGTCTGGATGCGTTGCCCGATGGGGTTATAAATTTCTACGCTGCCTGCGACTAATTCGTTTCCTGCAAATACAAGGTTCAGTACATCGTCTGCCGGATTTGGGTAGAGCACGAACTGGATTTTGCTGGAACGTCCACTGTCCATATTTCCAAATAACGGGTTTACCGCACTGACATTCGTAGAATCGTCTACCAGGCCATCGCAGTCGTCGTCAAGCCCATTGCTGATTTCGGTAGCGTTCGGGTAGATTGCGCTGTTGTTGTCGTCGCAGTCCGTAGAATCATTCACGTAACCCGGAGATGCCGTGCAAGCTTGTATGCTGACGGAGGCATTACCGTAACCATCGCCATCCGCATCGGCATAAAAAGTGGAGGGCACAGACGGGAAGCCGAGGCTCCAGGCATTCAAACTACCGCCGTCCTCGTACACATCTATGACCGTCAACGTCCAGGTTCCATTCGGGTTTTCCCCGTCGAAAGCCGATAAAGGCTCGAACGGTTTATAGGTCCCGTTATTGGTCGGTGGACAAGGGAAAGTGCCATAATTGGCCGGTGCTTCATCGTCGAAATTGATGAGCATATCATCCTGGTCGCCACAAATCGATTTTAGCAATGTAACTTCCGTGCCTTGCGGGCTTTTCAATTTGACCGTCAAATCGGCAATCCAGATGTGGAAAATGTTGAGGTTCAAGACATTTAAATCTACTAGATTCGTTACCGGACTATTGATCGTGAGGTTAGAGATGATGGTTTGCCCATCTGGTATCGGAACGGGTAAATCGGTGCTGGCGAGGACATTCGGGATGTCATCTATGATGCCACTGCAGTCGTCGTCAATCCCGTTGCAAATTTCGGTGGCGTTCGAGTTAATTGCACTGTTTTGATCATCGCAATCGGTCGAATTCGCTACAGCTGGCCCTGTGAAGTTGCAGCCCACTTTTTCGCCGCCGAAACCGTCTCCGTCAAGGTCTTGGAACAAAATCCCGGGCAGGTCGCTGGAAACAACATTCGAGGCGGTGCCGTTCATCGCCAGATTGCGGACAGCAGCCGGGCCGTAGGTACTTGCCAAATTTGAGAAATCCGTCACAGCAAGGTTATCGCCGTAAGGTTGCCCGGTTTCAAAATCATAGTAGGCTTTCAAATCGGGTTCGTTGCCGCTGGGGTAACAAACCAAGTCTTGCTTCAACTCGTCAAGGCTGCGAACAGCGCTCCAGATCTTGATTTCATCCAGTGAACCATTGAAATTGGCCCAAGAGCCGTTCTTCCCCGCGCCAAAAACCAGGTCGGTTGTGTTGTCGCCAGGTTGGGCGAAAGCGTCGCCGTAGGTTTGGCTCTGGACAAAATTTCCATTCAAATAAAAACTAACTGTGCGGTTGGCGGTCGCTCTGGTGATAGTAACATTAGTCCAATTACCCGGTTCCAGGTTGTTGGGAAAAATCATGTCCACCGTGTTGTCGTATCCACAGCAATCGTCGGAGTGCTTGTATCGGATTTGGCGGTTGGTCAAACCAACGATAAATTCACGGCCATTGAAAATCAAGGTCTGTTCTCCGTTAAAATAATCTGGTTTCACCCAAAACGAAATGGTCAAATCGCCCGTCAAGGCCTGCCCATTTTGCCCGACCGCGAGGTAGTCATTCATGCCGTCGAAATGCAGCCCACGACGGCAATTTTCCGTATTGATTGAAACCGAAAGTGCCTGGTCGTTCGAGTTGCCACAGTTGTTAGAGGCTTTTACTTTTAAAATGCTACCTGCGCCGTTGGCTGTTACGTTGATGCTCGTGGACGTTGAATTCCCGGTCCAGCCGGAGGGTAAAGTCCAGATATAACTGTCCGCTCCTGCTACAGGGGCAATCGAGTAAGTCAAGGTTGCGTTTGCGCAAATCAGCGCGCCGCCTGAAATCGCGGCAGGCATATCTGGCCCGGAAGTAGAACAGTTTACTTTCAAAATTGCCACTTCGGAGGTATCGATGAGACAATTGTTTGATACAATACAACGGAACTTGCGGCCGTCGAGCGATAATGCCGCTGAAGGAATGGCGTAAGTGGCTGTGGTCGCGCCGGAAATGTTTGAATAACTCGCGCCGCCATCGCTACTTTCTTGCCACAAATAGGTCGTTGTGCCATTGCCATTTGAAACGCCGACAGAGTATTCGACCGCAGCGTCCTGATTAACCGTTTGGGAAGCGGGTTGCGTCGTAATTGCCACCACAATGGGTTCAACCGCAAAGGTTTGCGCAGCAGTTATGATACCGCAGGCGTCTATTCCTGTCACGCTGATTGTGCCGGAGGTGCCAGCCGGTTTTACAAAAATCATGTTTCCAAAATTCGTTACCGACCAGTTGGCCGGTGTTGTCCACGACCAGGAAACAATGTTTGGATTGGGTGTTACAAAATAAGTGAAGTAGTTGTCAACACAAGGCGCCGCCGGGCCGGTGATGGCACTCAAAACCTGCGTCAAGCAAGGCGAATTTAAGGTCGCTGGGGGCGTAGATTTTAAGTCGCAGCCGTTTGAGATAAAGCATTTGAATTGCCAGCCATTTTGTGTGGTGCTGGCAACGTTTAAACTGTAGGTATTTTCAGTTGCGCCATCAATTTCAGCAAAAGTTGAACCGCCGTTGCTGCTGCGGTACCATTGATATGACAGGTTGTTGCCCGAAGCGACCACGGTAAAAGTGGCTGTCTCGCCGATGGAGATGGATTGATTGGCGGGATTCGTGGTGATCGCAATGGCGCCGTCCGCGCAGTTTGGACAATCGATGATATTGGCAGTTGAAAGGCTGTTGTAAGCGCCGTTCTGTATTAATCCATGGTAGGCATTGGCCGTTTTATCTAAAAAAATACTTGTGCCAGCGGAGCAAGCGCCACAATCCTGACTGCTCATCGGGTAGTAGGCGAGCAAACCAGCCTCGTTGCCCAAGAGAGTGCAGTTCTTCTTATCGTTGATTTCGATTGCCGTTCGGGCGATATTCCAGATTCTGATTTCGTCCATGCTACCTTTGAAATTCAGCCCTCCGCAAACTATATTCCCGATGCTGATTTTTGCCAGGTTGTTAAAGTCCTGGCTGGAAGATACGGTCAAATCCAAAACGCCATCGACGTAAAAACGCAGGGTTGTGCCTTTGCGCACGAAGGCGATATGGTGCCAGTTTCCATTTGCCAAAGTGTTGCTTGTACCGACAACATTCAAGTAATTGCTGCAAGTATTTGAGGTAGAAAACTCGGCTTTCAGTCGCCCTCCTTCAATGAAAAAATTCCAAAAATTATCGCAGTTACAGATTGGTCTTTTGCCGATGAGTACGCAGTTGCTGTCAGTTGTTTGCGCCCACATTTCAAGGGTGAAATCGCCGGTGCCGAAGTTGCCAAGGGACGAATCCTGGATTTCAACCTGATCGTCAACGCCGTCAAGTTGCAAGGCATTGGCCTTTACAATCGGTGTCCCGTTGGTTTCGATGTTGAAATCAGCATTGGAAACATCGAAAAAGATGTTGTCCGCTGCTTCTATTTTGATCCGGGATTTGTTTGAGCAAATTCCGAAAGGCAGGGTGATGGTTTCCGAGCCGTCGTTTGGCGTGTTTGCCGCCAAATCGTGGGCATAGTAGTAGCCTCCGTCGAGTGAGAGGCTGATTTTTACAGTTTGGCATTGCACGTTGGCATTGTCCGTATTTGCCACATCCCAGGTAATGGTCTGGCTGCTACCCGCTTGCCAGGTCACGCAGTCGTTTGGATAAGTGACCAGGAAAGGCCCGGCCGAACCATCGACCTCAAAACTGACTTGCTGGTGCGTTGTACCGCCTCCGCCTGGATGGTTGTCACGCACAAACATGCGGTATTTGATGTTGCGGGAGTAGGTTGGAAGGCGTTCGTTTACTGTTGAACTGTTGGATAAAATATTAGAAAGTTGCGGAATGGTGCGGCGCGGACTGGTTGAAGGATTGAAAATCCGCGCAATCGGCACATTGCCGTCGGCCGGGGTCGGCGGTGTTTGAATGGAGATATTGGACGCGGTGAAGTCAATATTTCGGATGTTGACTTGCTCCCAAGAGTAACTCAGGTCATCTCCGTCAGCATCGCTTGCAGAGCCAACGAGTTCAAAAGGCGTTGAAATGGGGATATAAAAACCGCTCGCAGGCACGCTTGAAGTGGGGATATGATTGCCCGTCTCCAGTGTTTTGTAGCACGTTTGGGCGTTGATGTGATTGGTCATTTGTATTTGCGAGTAGACCCCAAAGTAATTTTCATCACCGACAGGCAGGATATTATCTATACCGCAAATGTTCGCATACGACATGATGGTGGTGCCGGAACCGTACTCATTGGTGCCGAATTGCCCGTTGTTGGATGGTCCGCAACTGGTCCAGGTATGGTCTGCGTCGAACTGATGTCCTATTTCATGGGCCGTGACCCGCAGGCTATAAAACGCGCTAAAGTTGAACGCCTTGGCTTCGGTGCAAATTACAGGCTTGGCAGCGGCGCAACAGGCGCCGGTCACAAAGATCAGGCCCACATCAAAACCTTCCTGGCCGATGAGCTGGTTCACAACTGCAATGTTTTCATTGGCCGCTTCGCCACCACCCAACGCCGTGAAAGGGTCGGTTGCAGCGCTTGTAAAAATGAGATTATCCTCCTTGACAGGCAGGACAAACCGAACGGATAAATCACGCTCGTAAATCACATCCAATTGACCTAAAAACGCAACAACAGCCGCGAGGGCCTGCGCTTTTGTCGTCCAGCCATAGTCCTCAGCGAGCTTGCCCGGAACCGTCATAGCCAGTCTGAAAACACGCAACACGTCGCCTGTTTCATTCGGGCCTGCTGGCGCCAGGTTCTTTTTATGTCCGGAATCTGTAGGGGCGATCGAGCCTTCCCACAGGCAGTTGAAGGGGTGTTGAATGGAGGGGTCGTTTTTCCCCCAATAAGTGAGGTAAATGTTGGCGGAATTTTTCAAGGCTTTACGGATGTACACCTCTTGCCCGAACTGTTGGGAGTTGAAAAACGCGCCAAACTCATCCGGGCTTACTGACATGCGCCCGCGCGCGAAAGGATCATCTACACCCGTAAGTATATAGGTTTTAATATCTGGGAACTTTGCTGCCAGTTCAGGCTCCATCAAGGGGCTTTCCCAGATTTTAAATTTCTGAAAACTGCCATCCGGAAGCGGCAAATCAATAATCGTTGTTGTACGACGTATATCGTTGATTTCTTTAGCAGCAGATAAACCAAGGTTTTGCATAGCTGCTACATCAAGTTGCAGGAGGATGCCTTTTTCCAGGTTTGGTAGATCTGGAGTCAGTTCTGCTTTTGCCGAACTTTTACCAAGCGGTACCGGCGACCAAACGTTTGTTTGGGCTTGCATAAGCACGGTGCAAAACAAGGCGGTGAGGAGTAGCGCGATTTTTAGGGCGGAATGTTTTTGTAAAAACACAGCAAAACCCAAACTTGAAGGCAGGTGGCGGACTTTCATATAACAAGGAGCAGTGGATAATTCGAAATAGGGGTAAATGTCAGATTTTTAGGTTATTACAAGTTAGGATATCGAAATAATATTTTAAGATTTATGCACGTTGTTTGCGCTATGCGGTGCTTGTTTCACCACAGATTATACAGATTTTAAGCGTACATCGTATCTGTGAAAATTCTGGTGCTCCAGTGCGCAGCGCGTGCAAGGGTAGCCACTTGGCGTTTGTAAAGTAATACGGCCATGTCAAGCCTCTTTGTTTGCGTAAAGGACTTGTTGGTTTTTGCTCGTCTATAAACATTTTGATTGGTGGGAAAACTTTTGTTTCTACTTAAATAGACAGCAAATTTAAAACAAATTTTGTTAAAATATGGATTTTAACGTATTTTGTTTATTTATTGGGTCCCTTGGAATGATAAACAACATATTTATCCTGCTTAAACCGATTCAGCAACAATCCCCCTCCGTGATATATTCCTGCTCGCCAAACGAACCAATTTTCCTTTCCCCACGTTTCTAGATAAAAACAGGCCGCAAAACTGCTTTCTTCCTCATCGAATAGAAGTATAAAATCCTGAATAACCCTATCACCCACACACCAAACCCACCCTTCCAAATCCAAAACCCAATGAAGCATACCCACATCCCAATCCTACTAGCATGCTGCCTCCTATCCAGCCTTCCCGCAAAAAGCCAGCAAACGATTGATCTCAAGCGTATTGCACAAATCAACGCCAATGTCGAAATCGAATTACCAGCCGAAGAAAAAAACTGGATGAGCGATCGGCAAAGGATAGATGACTACGAGCTGGAGTTCCGTCGGGATACTTTTCGCGTAAAACGAGCTACATGTTATTTAATGAACGATTTGGAGGAGGCTGACATGGCAAACTTTATAGCCGTTCATGAGAATGCGGCTTCGCGTTATGCGGAATTGATCGATAAATATGATGCCTTGATTCGGACTTGCCGGTATAAAAAGTTCATAAAAGCATATATACGGTCGCAAAAATCATGGATTGCGTATCAAGAACAAACATTGGCTTTGTTTGGGAAGCCTGGCGAAGAAAACTATGAATTGGCGACCAGACGTATGCAAATGAACATCAACCGTTTGGAAGAAATTTATTATCTGTACTCGGAATTGGTCTTTGAAGGGGGGATTCGCAGCAATTAGTCATCCCATGCGCCTCTGGACCTACCAACACCCCCGCGTGCTACACGCCCTTCAGCAAGGGGTGCAATATCATGTTCGCTGGGAACACGTGCCCAACCAACGCTGGCAACATGCCTTCCGCTGGATGGTCGAACACATGCAAGGCAGCTTTATCCAAATGGGATTGTTTGCACCGGTGTGGGCCTGGCATTCGGTAAAACGCCTGGGAGGTAAGCCGGATTGGGATTGCGCCTATGCCTTGTTGACCGATTTTCAACTGATGGATGGCATCGATTTAATCGAATTGGAAGTGCCGGATCATTTGGTGCTGCTTTCTAATTACGGTCCATGGAATAAGGTACTGAATTGCTTTATCGATGGCGACATACCAAGGCCGGAAGATGAAACGGATTGTTTTGCGGTAAACCTAAAGCCGAAGCGTGGGCGGCCATCGCATTATTATCCGGATATTCAGGCTTGTTTGCCTTATCTGGATCCTGATTGGCTAATTGCTTCGGAAGCATTGGATACAGCAAAAATGCTGGAAGAAAGGCGTACTCCCGCTTTAACCAGCAACGCAGCAGGCGCAAAACTGCCAAAACTCACCAAACGAAGCAGCGCGTTTCGGAAGGAATGAGCAATCACAGTCACATCCGTCATACCCGCTTGCCAAAAATACGCGGCATATTCGTCCAATTTTTCGATGTCGCCGATAAGGATATGTCCGTTGGGCTTGAGTACGCGCATCATTTCGTCTAAAGCCTTTTCGCGGTCACTTTGCAAAGGCAGATTGTGTAATACCCAATTGGACAAAATCACTTCAAAATGTTGGTCAGGAAAGGGGAGTGCGCGCATGTCCGCCGTATGCACTGCGATTTTGTCGGAAACGCCTTCGATGGCGGCATTGGCAAGGGTTGCTTCGAAATGGTTGTCGGCTTGGTCTTTTTGTAGCCAAAGGTCGATGCCCGTTGCGGTGCCCGTGGTGAGGCGTTTGGCCGCTAAAATGAGCATCAATCCGCGTCCACAGCCCACATCCAGCACTTGTTCGGTACCAGTCCAGGGGATACGATTCAGTTGGTCGGCTGCGTCTTTTAATTTCATGATTTTGCTGCCATAGAGCATAAGTACGCCCATGCCCAATAAATAAAATGCGATGAAACCCAGGATGATTTTCAGGATATAGCCTGCCGTCGATCCTAGAAAAGGCATGTAAAAGAGCGCATTCCAAATTGCCAGGGCGATGCTGCCACCTAGGAAGAAAAAACGAAAAAGGCCCGGCGCATCGATGCCGTAATTCGGGCGTGTTGAGTTGGTTTGCATCCGTAATTTTTCAAATTTAATACCTGAATCTGAAAATGGTTCAGGTCAATAGTAGATTTAAACTTTTTTTTAAATCCGGCATTTTATCAAAAAAAACATTCCGCCATGACACCCAACGCAACAACCCGGCTCGCACAATCCGATCCGGTGCTTGAAAAAATCATTGCTACCATTCCGCCACCTCGGTTTGAAAGCACAAAAGATGTTTTTTTCGATTTGATGAGTTGTATTTTGGAGCAACAAATTCATTATCGGAGCACCAAAAAAATCTTTCAAAAGATGTTGGAACGCGCGTCGTTGAGCACTTTGACGCTTGAAAATTTTGAGGTGTTTGAAAAAGCGGTTTTCCCAACAGCCAATTTATCGGCCAGTAAATTTGAAACGGTGGAGCGTATGCTGGCGTTTTTCAACACCCAGACGATCAACTGGAACCTGCTTTCGGATGCGGAAGTGATCGAACAATTATCGGGCATCAAAGGCGTTGGAAAATGGACGATTGATATGATTTTGTTATACACTTTGCAGCGCCCCGATATTTTTCCCTACGATGATTTTCACCTGAAAGAAATTATGGTCAAATTGTACAGATTGAACCCGGCATCGCGCTTAAAAGCACAAATGCTGGAGGTTGCCGGGGCTTGGGCGGGTGATCGTTCGTTGGCGGTACTTTATTTGTTGGATTGGAAGGCGCGGTTAAAAAAAGGAGATTTAAACGGTTGATTGTCTCAAATAAGAAGACGAAATGTTGGTTTTATGGCTCCAAGCCCCAACTGGGCGATTTAAGCTAGCCACGGGTGTAAGCCCATGGCTGCGGTGGTCATTAAATTATTATCGGATACGATTTATTTCGTTTTACCTTTTTTTGTCTGCTCCCGCAGGCTTGGGTGACTTACATTACAATTCCCTCAGCCACGTCTACCTTCTTTACAGAACATCCACATATACAACATGTTAGGTGCTGCGTGGCAATTATATAAAAGAGAAGGAGCTGACTATTCTTTAGAAAATTTACAAACAAAAAAATAATACAATTTGTTTTAAAAAATAATTTTACCGCTTAACTTTGCAGCGAAAAATAACCACTAAAAAAGTAATCGCAATGGAGAATCAAATTGAGATTTATCAAGGTTCTAATGGGGGGCAAATTGAGGTTAGGCTATCAAATCAAACCGTTTGGTTAGATGCTCATCTGATCGCAAAGTTGTTTTCCGTACAAAGACCAGCAATCATCAAGCATATACAAAATATTTATAAATCAAACGAACTTGATGAAAAATCAACCTGTTCCATTTTGGAACAGGTTGCAAATGATGGGAAATTAAGGAAAATGAACTTGTACAACTTGGACATGATCATTTCAGTTGGATACAGGGTTAACTCCGTTCAGGCAACCCAATTTCGCCAATGGACTACGCAACGGCTCAAGGAATACCTCGTGCAAGGCTACGCCATCAATGAAAAACGCCTGGCCGAGAAACAAATGCAGGTTGAAACCCTCAAAACTGGTATTCGCATATTAAGTCGAGCCATCGAGGAACAAGTCGATACAGGAGAAAGCGAAACCTTAAAGTTATTTGCTGAAGGGTTGGAGATCTTGGATGATTACGACCACGAAACCCTGGATACCAAGGGGAAAACCATCAGGGAAGCCATTTTGCCTCCCGTGGAAGAATATCTTGAAGTAGTAAAAAGTATGAAATCTGACTTCTCATCCGATGTATTTGCCAAACCTAAAGACCAAAGTTTTGAAAGTTCCGTGGCACAAATCGGGCAAAGTTTCGGCGGTGTTGAACTTTATCCAAGTATCGAGGAAAAGGCCGCTACTTTACTCTATTTAATTGTAAAAAACCATAGTTTTATCGACGGGAACAAACGCATTGGGGCGGCTTGCTTTGTTTACTTTTTGTCGAAAAACAGGTTGTTATTCAATGAATTACAACAAACGATTATCAGCAATAAAGCATTGGCCGCACTCACTTTGCTGGTAGCTTCCAGCCAGTCCGAAGAAATGGCAGCAGTGAAAAATTTAATTATAAGTATGCTTAACAGGCGTTAAAAGCATTTTCGTATGTAAAAAATCCTTGCCTTTGGGCGTCAAAATCAAGGTGCGGGAGTCCGGCGAGTTTATCCTGATGCCCCAAAATGCCTTGAAACTCCTTTCGGCCATTCTTCAAAATATGGCTGCGGGGGAATCTATTTCCATCATTTTTCAGACGCGGGAATAAGTACCCAACAGGCAGCCGATTTGCAAATATTCTTGCAGAGGTGATCTTTCCTTGGCGGTGCTTTATTGGTTGGAATGGAAAACGCGGTTGAAAAAAGGAAAATAGCATGGGATTATTCCATTTTCAAGAAAAACGCTCACCTTTGTTATGATTACTTTAAAATAGAGGCAATGGAAATCATCGAAAATATAAGTCTAACTTGGGATGAAATTAAAATTCAGTATCCGGATGAATGGGTTGTTTTAGGTGATCCAATCTTTGACGGTATGCAAATCGTAAAAGGGACTGTTTTGGCACATCACCAAGATAAACGTGTAGCGAGTATCGAAGGTGGCGAACGGCGGGAGGGTTTTGTTAAATTCACCTTGGCCTTTACCGGACAACTTAAATCAAATTATCATATCGGTCTATTAAGAACTGTTAAATCGCCACTTTGAAAACAACTTACCCTTTCGAATGGCTACACGATGATGGATGATTTATTCGCTTTAGTGTAATTCGATTTAACTCAAACCGAGATGTCACCTCTAAAATTACTTTTACCTAAATGAAATTCCTAACCATCTGTCCCTCCTATCTACCGCTGTTGCTCCTGGCCGCCTGCTGCATGAACATACTCCCGCATGCCCAGGCACAACAAGTGAGCGTCCCTTTGGGCGGCAATGCCTTTCAAGTATCCCCCAATTCTGAGGAGGAAATTACGGACAATGGCATTGAAAGCTGGAGCAATAAAAACACCGTATTTGCCATTTACTTTTCGCTCCAAACTGCGCAGCCTGTACAATTAGTGCTTCCGCTGATCAAACAAACGGGCAACAGCACCCTGTCGATTTCAGTGAATGGCACCACCAAGGAGTACAATCTGAAAGCCGGCGACCGGAAAATTGAGCTCGGTAATACCTCTCTCGAGGGTTATAATGTTATAAAACTCCAGGGCATCCGAAAAAGCGGTGCCAATTTTGCTCGAATCCAGGAATTGCAGATTCGGCACAAGGATCCGATAAAAGTCAATTATGTGCCTGACAATCAGGATAATAACTTCCACTTCGGCAGAAGAGGCCCTTCGGTTCATTTGGGTTATGAATTTCCGGAAAACGCTACCATCAAATGGTTTTACAATGAATTGACAGTTCCCGAAGGCGATGACCCGATCGGCTCTTATTACATGGCCAATGGTTTTGGTGAAGGCTATTTTGGGATGCAACGCAATTCGTCCACCGAAAGAAAGATCTTGTTTTCCGTTTGGAGTCCTTTTGAAACGGATGATCCAACGACCATTCCGGAAGCGCAAAAAATTCGCTTGCTGAAAAAAGGCAAGGGAGTTCATATCGGAGAATTTGGAAATGAAGGCTCCGGCGGACAGAGCTATTTGGTTTATCCCTGGAAACCGGGCACGGTGTATAAATTCCTCAATTCGGTGGAGCCGGACGGAAAGGGCAACACCATTTACACGGCTTATTTCATGGATGCGAGTACCGGCCAATGGCTCCTGATTGCCTCTTTTTTACGCCCCCAAACCGATACTTGGTACCAACATGCGCATTCTTTTTTGGAAATTTTTGAACCCGCCAATGGGAATGTGTCCAGAAAACTATACTTGAATAACCAATGGGCCTGCGATACCAAGGGGCGGTGGATCGCGCTGTCCAAGGCGAAGCTGACCGGTGATATCAATGCGGAAAGAAGGTTTCGGGTCGATTTCGACGGCGGCGTGGAAGGCGATCACTTTTTTTTGAAGAACGGCGGTTTTTTTAATGCGAATACCAAGCTCAATACGAAGTTTACCCGCCTGCCCAAAGGCGGAATGCCGAAGATCGATTTTGGTAAATTGCCATAGTCTCCATTTCCGTTTCTCATACCTAAACAGCCATCAAAAATCCAACAATAACCCCTCGCAAATCCAATCGAAAATCGGAAATCGAACAAATCGGAAATCGTAAATCAAAAAGCCCCTGCCAATCCGAAGACCAACAGGGGCAAATGCTATCAATATCTGATTTGATGCGGTGGGAATATTAGCCGTTATTCAACGATTACCTTTTTCACAAATACTTGTCCTGCAGCGCGTGCTTGCAAGGCATACATGCCTTTGGGCAATCCGCTCAGGTCAACTTCAGTGATGTTGGAACCAGCGCCCAGTTCAAGATTCCGAACGGTTTTACCCGCCAAATCCGTTACACGCACCGCTTCCAGGTCATTGCCTGTTGGCAGGCTGATTTGCAACCAACCGGAAGTCGGGTTGGGTGATACGCTGAGCAGGCTGTTGTCGGCCAGGTCGTTTACGCCGGTGGCGTTGCCAAAGAAAACGGAGGCGAAAATGCTTGATTGAATGTCTTCTTCACGAGGCGCATAGAGGAATAACTCCAGATCAGGGTACGACAGCGGGCTGCCAACCGAGAGTTGTTTGACTTCAACAACGAGATTTTGGATACAACCATTGGCAGGTACGTTCAGAAATACCTGGCCCAGGTCATTGCCATTGAGCGGCACACCTGCTGCCGATACCACGGCACCGTTCAGGTTGGATGATGCATTAAGTTTCAGGTTGTAGGTACGCACTTCGTTGGATTCATTACAGATATCCAGTTTGAACGTGGCGGAAGAACCCACCGGATTGCCCTGCAAGGTGATATGGTCGCTTGTGCTGCCGTCGTGTTTCAGTTTGGGTTGGTCGCGCTGGTAGCCACCTTGGTATGGGCAGGAGGTTTTAGAGGTAGGCTCCAGACGGAAAACAGGTGTGCCAAACATGGGGTCGCGCACTACTTTCAGGTCAAATTTGTCGCCGGGTGAGTTGTCTTTCAAGGCATATTTAACCAGTTTGGATGCTTCCTGGCTCTGTGTTTGCGTTTTGCCATAGCGGTAGGAACCTTTATACTCCCAGCCACCGGAAACGCCCGAACCGGCAATTTCGATCACAGAAGATAAACCGACATTAAAATCTACATAGTGTTCTACATCGAGTGAATTGGTTTCCAGTACGGTGATACTCGTTTCCTGCGTGCTGCTAATCCCATTGCTAAATGAAAGGGATTGAATGAGTTGATTGTTGGGATTGTTTTTATTAGCATTGTTTAAGGCAAGCACCTTTTCCCAAACGTCGGCCTGATTTTGGGCCAGGTTGCGCGCGCGCACACTATTCGCCGGATTGTCAGCAATTGCTTTCTGGCTCACTATTTCTTGCTGAATTTGCGACTCAGAGTAGGCAAAATCTCTCGGATTTCCCGTTGGCGTATATATAAGCGAAGTGTCCAGTACCGCCTGACATATATTGGGGTCCGCTCTGACCGATCTGTAAATCCCGTAATTTAGATCCGTACCATATCCGATGAATACATCTCCACCGCCATCTAATCCATCCAAAGATCCCGTCTCGAAGCCCTGAGAAGTGGTGACGCAGGTCTGTTTGGAATTGGTCTTTATTTGTACGCCGCCTACCGTGACGCCGGCGCTCAGGGTGACTGAAAACTCAAAATCCGTTGTGACAATAAATCCGACTGAACCGGCGATGCCCAGTTTAACCGCCGCATTCACTGAATTGGAACCGTCCTCCGAATAGGTTTCTGTAAACTCACGACAGGTGGTTTTGGTTTCCTGAAATGCGCTGGAACTGCCGTCGCCGGGCGGTGCATGCAGTATCATGTAGGGGATTTGTGGTTGAACGGTGGTGCCGATAATCGGAACTTTTGAATCCAGAATACCTTGAGATACAATGGGTATAATGATTGAATTCATGTCTGTAGGCTGGAAAAAGCCGGTATACCACCCAATTTTTGGACATATGATCCATGCATTGGTAGCTCCTATGGGTATGGTTCCCGAAAAGCGAAACTTTTGTAAGTTATTCGGCAATAATTCTAATTCTTCCGGGATACATAGGTTGGAAGAAGGAATGGGAACGACCCCAAAAACAGATGAAGGGGATACATATCCTACATACCATGCCCCGCGATCCCAAGTACTCCCGTTGCCGTTGCTCGAGCCAGGTGGCACACAGGTAACAATTACGCTAAAGGTAGTACCACTGTTTACCTTTAAGTATTTTGCCTTTGGGATGGTTGAAAATGCTGTGTTGGCTTGTCCATCTGCCAAAACCGAATAATTAAAAGTGGGAAAAAAATAATCTCCACGGTATGCACTTATGTCACTGCAAACACCGCTGCAATTAGTCTCAGGGGTAATGGTTACCGGTTTGCCTCCGATCGTAGTTTGCCATGTTCCCATCTGCGCCATCCCCTCGCCCGGGTTAAAAAAGAAACAGCACAGCAACACCGCCAGTGCACCTGCATTTTTGGTAAAATTGAAAAAGTTTTTCATTGTTAGCATTGTTTGTTTTTGTGATAAAATTGATGGGACAAAGGTGCATGCGGGGCAGGGCGGAGGCCGGGTAAATGCGTCCCAAAAGCAGGTAATCTGGTATCACAGGCACAAAAAAAACGGGTAATCTCGTTGCATGGAACGAAATTACCCGTTAGGTAAGGTGTTGATTGTTAGTTATTTGTAGGTTGTGCTAGGCGCCTCCCCAAATTCCTCCTGGTACAATTTGGAAAAATAAGAAGGATCTTTAAAACCAACCTCCCAGGCTGCTTCCGCGACGTTGGCAGCCCCGCTTTCGAGCAAGGCTTTGGCTTTGTTCAACCGGTGCTTGCGGATCAGGTCCGAAGGTGCGATGTCGGTCAGGGCTTTCATTTTTCGGAAAAGTTGGGAGCGGCTTAAACGAATCTTCTGGCAAAGCTGCGGCAACCCAAAGCTTTCATCCGCATAGTTGGCTTCTATAATCGTGCGCACATTTTGTAAAAATGCGTCTTCCGGGTCGCTCGCTGCAGCATCTGGCGCAGGAAGGTCCGCGACCAGGATGCTTTGTTGGTATTTCAATTGCAATTTCCGCCGCGTTTCCAGCAGGTTTTCCAGGGTCACCAACAATTCTTCCTGGTGAAAAGGCTTGGACAAATAGGCATCGGCACCACGCCGCAGCCCGGTAAGGCGACTTTGCACGTCGGCTTTGGCCGTAAGCAGGATGATGGGGATATGGCTCGTGCGCTCGTCGTTTTTCAAAACATCCACTACTTCAAAACCATCTTTGAAAGGCATCATCACGTCGCTCACGATGAGGTCGGGTACGGTTTCGAGGGCCTTTTCGATGCCTGCCTGGCCGTTGTAGGCAAAATCCAACAAGTAGGGGCGACCCTCGCGGTCGACCACACCCTTCAAACATGCATCAAGATATTCCACCACATCCGGGTTGTCTTCGATCAGCAAGATGTTGCACTGGTCGGATTCGTTGTTCGGCGACAAAGCGGCTGGCAGGCGGTTTGCAGTTGGGGTTTTGGGTATTTCGACCGCCTTTTCCTCAAAAATATTGGTATTGGTAACCGGTAATTTCACGAAAAAAGCAGAACCCACGCCCACCGTACTTTCCACTGAAATCTCGCCACCCAAGGCTTTCACCAATTCGCGCGTAAGCGAAAGCCCGATACCCGTGCCGCCCGATTTGGCATGATCCTGGTTTTTAGCCTGGAAAAACCGCTCGAACAAATGCGGCAATTCTTCGGGCGGGATACCTGCACCGGTGTCGGTCACGGTAATTTCCAACCAGTCACCTTCGCGATTGGCGCGCAGGACTACTTTACCCCCGGAAGGCGTAAACTTGACGGCATTGGACAACAGGTTGTGGACAATTTGCAACAAACGCTCGGGGTCGTAATCCATCACGATTTTGGCCTGATCACTTTCCACACGGAGCATCAGGTTTTGGGCGTTGGCCAACGAGTGCAGGCTTTCGGCGATATACCGGAGATACGCTAAAACATCACCCTGTATGTAATTCATTTTCAGGGTATTGGATTCTAATTTAGCCAGGTCGAGGATTTGATTGATGAGCCGCAACAGGTTTTCACCGCTGCGTTTGATCAGGCCAATTTTGTAGCGTTTGGGTTCGTCTTTTTCTTCCTTGGCCAATTGTTCGCTCATGCCCAGCATTACCGTGAGTGGTGTGCGGAATTCGTGGGTAATATTGGTAAAAAAGCGGCTTTTAAACTCGTCGAGCGCTTCCAGACGCAGTTTTTCCTGCTCGGAAAAACGCCTTTGGAGCAGATACTGATAATAGCGCCAAATACCAGCAGCAAGGATCGCAAGATAAATTAGCCAGGCCCACCAACTGGACCACCAGGGCGGGCGGATGGTGAACCGCAGCTCGGCGCTTTGTTCGCTCCATACGCCGTCATTGTTGCTGCCTTGCACTCGGAGCGTGTAGTCGCCCGGGGCAAGGTTGGCAAACTGGATGCTGTTTTTGTTGCTCAACGCCACCCAATCCTTGTCTACCCCGACCAGTTGGTATCGGTACTGGTTTTGGGCAGGGTTGCTGAATTCAAGCGCCGCAAATTCAAAATTGAGGAGATTTTGGCGGTGCGAAAGGGTAATGGACGATTTGCCCCAGATATCGAAATCCTGCTTATTGACCTGCAAGCCGACAATATGCGTTTGCGGAAGGTGTTCGTTGAAGCGCAGGCTGTCGGGATGGAATACAGTCAAGCCTTTTACGCCGCCGAAAATGAGCGTACCATCGCGGGTTTTCAGGTAACTCGAACTGTTGAACTCGTTGTCCTGCAATCCGTCTGCGGCCGTAAAATTTTTGCTGGTTTCGGCGCGCACATCGAAACGGCAAAGCCCTTTGTTGGTGCTCAGCCAGATGTAACCAGGTCGGGTGCTTCCCTTCGAGGTGTTTTCCGACAAAACGCCATAAATCACATTGTCTGGAAGTCCTTGGGCGGTTTTGTACTGCCTGAATTGCCCCGTTTTTTTATCTAAGCGGTTCAACCCGCCGCTTTTCGTGCCTACCCAAAGGTAGCAGCTGGGTTCGAGCGGGTCGTCGGCAACGCTCAGCACGATATTGGACGACAGTGAAGTGTGGTCGGCGGGGTTGATTTTGAAATATTCGAAGTGGTAACCGGATCCCTCCGGTACCGCTTTGGTCAAACCTTCGAAGCCAAATATCCAAATTGCGCCATCTACGTCTTCGAACAAAAAACAGGAAAAGGTAGAGGCTGATTTTTGCGGCTTGTCATAAGTGAATTCGGTGCTGGTTTCTGTTTTGGGGTCAAACTTCGTTAAACCACGCTCACTAACACTCAATAAAGCGCCGGAGCGATCCACGATCAACCCATATCCGGCATGCCATGGGAACGATTTTACAGATTTCGTCAGCGCGTCTGTTCGGTAGAGCATTTTCTGATTTCTGTTGCTTGACCAGCCATTGCCAGCCGCGTCGAAACAAGCGGAAAGGTCCCCCCAATCATTCGAATTGCCGATTGCCGGATTGGGGTTGTAAAAATGGTTGTGCGGTGTTACGGCCTGGAAAATTTTCGAAGGATATTTTCTATTGGGTCTGAACAAAGAAAAAACGCCTCCATCCGGGGCCTCCAACAGCTGACGCTGCGAATGTTGGGGTAAATAGCTTTTGAAATTTTGGGCTTTTGCGTTGATTTTCATGATGCCATACCCGCCCGTGCCTATCCACATTACGCCACTTTTGTCAAAAAAGAATTTATCGACGCCCCCTTCAAAAGACCCAAAAATGGATTCCATATCTATTTCAAGTTCCGGTTTTCCTTGATTAAAAAAGGAGGATACCTGCCATTTTTGGATGTGGTTGCTCCTTTGAATCCATAAAAATCCATCCGGGCTACAGGCGATACGGTTCGTCCAGGTGGGGTCTGTAAGGTATTGGGTCCCGTTGGGGGTAATCAGGATCCATTTCATTATTAAGGACGAACTATTGTACAACGACGCGATGATCCCGCCTTTATTATCTGCTGAAATTTCATTAAAAATCCAACCAGGTGCTGAAATTTCAGCTGAAATTTTCTCAGTCGAGGGATCGAGGCTGAACAGCCCGTCACTTGTTGCGATCAGTAGTTTACCCGCTTTGACCAGGAATTTAGAGGTTCCCATTGCCTCCCATCTCTGGACGGGCGGTTTGGGTATCATTTTGCAAGCCGGTTCAATGGTAGATGTCCCCTTTTTTGCCGCATTTGCCAATATGTCATTGGGCGCATTGATTTTCCAAATTCCGTCTGGGCCCCAAAGCCAAATGCTTCCATCCGGTGTCTCTTCCATGGAGGGTATCCCATTTGCGTGCTCATCTCCAAAATTTTTATCTCCATCGTGTAAAACATGGTAAAAATGCCCACTTGCCGGGTTGAGCACATCCAGTTCAGATTGAAACGCGATCCAAATCCAGCCGCGACTGTCCTCAAATATCGACCGTACTTCGCTGTTGGCAATGGAATAGGGATCAAACGGGTCGGGCGAGAAAACCTTAAACCGGCTGCCATCGTAGCGGTTTAGCCCATCCTTGGTTGCAATCCAGATAAACCCGTCCCTGCTTTGAAGGATATCATACACAAAGCCTTGCGCCAAACCATCCGCTGTGGTAAGCAGCTGATAGTTGGGTTTACTTTGTGAAAACGCCTGGAGCGCACAAAGCAAAAGCAGGAAAGGGAAATAGCTTCTTTTCAAACGGTTGGCATGCTAAGAGAGCACAATTTTAATGTTTTTTGTAAAAACGTTGTTGGTTCTGTAAGTGTATTTTTATCATTAACGATGTTTCACAAAGATTCGTTACGGAATCTGTATCCATAAAGTAGAGGAAGCCAATCATTTAGGGTAGGTTAAAACGATTTAAGCCGAGGTGACACCTCCAAAAATAAAATGCTTATTAATAGATATATACAAAATATAAATAAAAAAATGTAAAAATATTTTCAATAAAAGTAACATTGATGTTGTAAACACCATTATATTTGCAACATGATTCGATGTTTAAAACATTGATATTGAACGCAACCACTCAACTTTTAAAAATTAAACAACATGCAAAACTTCAGCATCCCCACCCGCGAAACCGTTTCTGAAAACAACCAAGGCTTATTCGACAACCTGCAAAAAGGCCTCGGCTTTGTACCTAATTTATACGCCACTTTCGCCTATTCTCAAAATGCCTTGGGCACCTACCTTACGCTGCAAAATGCCAAAAGCTCGTTGCGCGCAAAAGAACGCGAAGTCATTAACCTGGTTGTAAGCCAAGTGAATGAATGCCGCTACTGCCTCGCAGCACACGCTGCCTTGGGTAAAATGAACGGTTTTTCAGAAGAACAAATCCTGGAACTGCGCGCTGGACACGCCAGTTTTGATCCAAAATTGAATGCCTTGGCTATTTTCGTTAAAGAAACGACCGAAAACCACGGTCGTCCAAGCGCAGCAGCAGTAAATGCCTTTTTCGAAGCAGGCTACACCAATGAAAGCTTGGTGGACACCATTATGGTCATCGGCGATAAAATCATCTCCAACTACTTCCACGGCATCACCCAAATTCCAGTCGATTTTCCCGAAGCCGTTGCTTTGGAAATGGCTTAATTCCACAATATTAAAATCCGGGGCAAGGCCCATTTTTTTTGCCCCGGATTTTTTAATGTTTAAAACATCAAAAAATGCAAACTTTAAAAATAACGAAAAGCCCTGTTTGGGGATTTTTTAAAAATAAAACCATGAAACTTAATTACATTTGGAAATCACCTTTTTTAAAATTCAAATTAAGTTTCAACATGTTAAAATTTGCAATCATCCTGGTGGTGATGCTGCTTTTTTCAGCGGTTATGTACAGCCAGCAATATGCAAAATCCATTGATTTGGTATTTTCCACCAAAGACGGCGCGATACAAGGCTACGACCCGGTGGCGTATTTTACAGATGGCAAGCCGGTAAAAGGCAAAACCGATCTTACTTATGTCTGGAAGGATGCTACCTGGCATTTTGCTTCCGACGAACATCGTACACTTTTTGAACAAAACCCCGAAAAATATGCCCCCGAATTTGGCGGCTATTGCGCTTACGGTTGGTCAAAAGGCTACAACGCGAAAACTGAACCAGTAGCCTGGACTGTTTTCAATAATAAATTGTACCTCAATTACAACTTGGATGTAAGGACTAAATGGGATGAAAAACGCAGCGAATACCTCGAACTTGCGACAAAATATTACCAGGAAGCGGTAGAAAAAGCTAAAAAATAAAACCCTATTTGGTTTAACCCAATAAAATTTTAAATCATGGCAACGAAAATTTCATTAAAAAACCTTCCCGAAGGTTTTCAATCCGTAATTTCCAATGGCAAACACGCAATCCTCGGCGATGAGCCCATTTCATCAAAAGGAACCGACCTGGGCTTTAGTCCGGAAGACTTGATCCTTTCGGCCATTGGTGCATGTAAAGTTTCAACGGTGCGCTTTATTGCGCGCAAACACGGTTGGGAAATCGGCAATGTACATGCCAAACTGGAAATGAAAGTGGAGCGCCAAAGCACGGGGCTACATACAGCGGTAAGCGTTCAAATTGAAATTGAAGGCGATCTTACCGATGACCAACGGACAGAATTGCTGCGCCAGGCCGATCGTTGCTATGTGCACCGCATGATTGAAGGCACTTGGTCGATTGGCTCTGCAATACCTGTTTCACAAGATTCAACCGTATCTATGGAAAATGATGCTTAATTCGCTGAACTTTGCAGTCTCAAATGCTGAGCCAAGTATGCAAGGAAATTTTCAAAATGAATACCACCATTTGCGCGCCAACCTGTTGCGCATCGGCGCCTGGTTGCGGCAAGAGGTAAATGAGGTCCTCGAACCTTTCGGGATCACGCAACAACAGTTTAACGCACTACGGATTCTGCGCGGGCAGATGAACGTAGTGCGTTCTACGTCGTTTAGTACCAATGATTTACGCGATTTATTACTCGATAAAAGCGCCGATACCTCCCGATTGGTCGATCGCCTGGTGGATAAAGGGTATGTCCTGAAAGCACCCTGTACCGTTGATTCCCGTCGGGTTAATTTGAAATTGTCGGAAACTGGTCTGCAATTGCTATCCGAAATCGACCAGAAAATGACCGATATGGACGCTATTTTAGGGAATATTTCTGAAAAAGAAGCCGGTACATTAAATGGTTTTTTAGATCGGTTGTTAGTGATGAGTGATGAGTGAGGAGTTGGACGTTGACATTTGGCCACGCGCGCAACCAAACCCAAGAGCATCGCACCCTTTATTTCGAAATTCGGTGTTCTGCTGTTCGATATTTAAAAGTATTTACTTTTTTCCTGCTCGCAACCGCGCAATTTCCGCTTCCAACTGTTCAATATACTGTTTTTGAGGCCCGAATGCGGCTTGTATCTCTTCCACCGTATAACGCGACGTAATGTGCTGCGGACAATTCCAGTCGAAGGCTTTGATATCAAACAACATCATCCGCTCCGGACGGTGTTTGTAATCGGCTGGGTCCAGATCCTCAAAAAGTGCAGGGTCGTCTTCCAGGGCAACAATACGCACATCGGCATACAATTTCAGCCTGGCCTTTTGTGGATAAGAAACCATGATAATAGATACCTGGGGGCGCGTTTGGATATTTCCGACCGAGATGTATTGTTTATTGCCGGTAAAATCCACCAACCCGATTGTTTTATCATCTAATACTTTTACAAAACCCTTGGGTCCGCCGCGGTGCTGGATGTAAGGGTATCCGTTTTCGCCGATGCTGGCCATGTAAAAACTATCACGCTCTTCAATAAAGCCGATTTCATTGTCGGATAGCCCATCTACCACATTGCTTTTTTCTACCCGCTCGTAGGAAAGTCGACTGCCCTGGGTTTCCTGAAGGGCTTTAATGGCATCGGTAAAGGCAAATTTTGCGTAATTCATGGTGGTGCGGTGTTGATGGAGGAAAGAAAAATGTTTCTTATGAATTGTTTGCAAGCATTTAGGCTTTAATGCCAGAAAGTTTAAATGGTAAATGTACAGACAAGTCTGTTTTTATATGTTTAAAAAAATTTAAAGCAATTTTTGGGCAATGGTTTTGGTCGTCTCAATCGGCCAATCGGCACCGTACACTTTGCTGGTAACCAAAGCCGCATCAAACAGCACGTACAATTCGTCCGCGAGTTTTTCTTTGCCGATTGGTCTAAGGATTTCAGCAAACAAATTGCGAACATGGTTTTTCTGGGTTTTAATCATCGACTTCACGTCTTCATGCTCTTGGGGCAATTCGGCGGCCACATTCAAGAAATTGCACCCGTTGTAACTGGTTTGTTTGGAAAATGCGATTAAAAAGTCAAACATCGCCAGTACTTTATCTTGCGGTGTTTTTGGTTTGGCAATCACCTCAGCCAGTATTTTATTGGTGTCGATGGCCGTTACGCGCAGGTATTCCACCAACAAATCCTCTTTAGACGGAAAATGCTGGTACAAACTCGCCTTGGCCACGCCCGCTTCCTTAATCAACTGGTTGATGCCGGTGCTGTTATACCCCTGGCTGTAAAAAAGTTTGGCGGCTGTTTCGACAATTCGAGTTCTGGTATCCATGTGTTTTAGTTCCAGGACAAAGATATGGGATGTTTTTTAAACAGACAAGTCTGTACGTATTTCTTTTAACACCGAACACCGAACACCGAACACCGAACACAGAAGTTATGGGAGACATTTGGGCACGTTTTCAACCCTAAAAACTAAGCATTTCTCCAATAAAATGAACCTCCGGAACTGGTTTCCCTGGCCAAAACAAGGCATCTGTTAAAATTGGATGGTTCGAATGTATACTGCCTACGGTAAAAACTTTGTGCTCGTAATAAACGGCCTGAATTTGGTGGTACCGAATTACATAGGCGCACATCACACAAGGTTCATGTGTGGTAATTAGTTGACTCTATTTACGAAACTGCAAGGCAAGTACATTTTTACTAACCAAAACACCTTGTTTCTTGCCGTTTTCTATAGCCGAACGAAAATTATGGCCTGCATACATGCTTGAAAAAGCAGCTTCCTCGGCAGCAGCATGGAAGGATTCATAAATCCGTTCAGTACCATTTATATCGGTGCGACTTACATGGGTCTTATCAGTAAAAGTGGCGTTGAAGCCAAAGAAGGATGACAATATTTCTGCCATGGTCGTAAATTGTACTGCGTTAATGGCGGTATATTCAGGATAAGGCGGCGTGCTCAGGGTTGTTTGATACCCGGGATCAATTTGTGCTCGAATGTATGAAACTGGACGAGTCAGGTTGTATTTGTATTTTGACTTCCAGGAATTGACAAAAGCATCATGCATGCCAATGCCCAGTTTGGAATAGGCTTCTGCGGCAGTCGCCAGGTTCGATTTATTCACTTCCAGCATTTGCTTCAAAATCGAAATGGCATGTCCAGCAGGTGTAGCACTTTTGCCCGGCTCATCGTACCAATATGCCGCTATGTTTTTTTGATCGTTGGTTATGGTTTCTTTAAAGGAATAAATTTCAAGTGCCTGCACATAAAAAATGGAAGATGCCGAGGTGGAATAAGGTGGGTGTGCCGCTACAGCCACGCCAGCACCGTTTTGTTCTACGAAACAACGAACATTACCCCAATTAGGCTGCAAGGGAATTTTCTGGAACGTTGGCGGCGTAGGAATCCAGGATCCTGTAAAGGATGGTACATTATAGGTAATAGGATAATTGCGGTCATACGCTTCATCCTGGCCATCGGTTTTGGAATATTTGTAAACGCCAGATCCGACTAAGTCACCATATTCTTTCGAACGATCAAATATTTCCTGCGAGGTGGTTGCTGCGAATTCTGCCTCAAACTGATCTTCCAGCGTTTTGATTTGTGCCAAATTTTCGGCAGACGTGTTTTTGTACAGGTTGGTCAGCATCAGAGCCAGTGCCCGGTTGGCACATACACCCCAATGATAATCGGTACTGTTTTTAGGCTCGGGCACGGTGCCTGGTAAAAAATTGGTAACATAACTTTGCAAAGTGTGATAGTCGGGCATACCGCCAACCACCGATTCGTACAAGGCTAATCCAGTGTACGCAAACGCACGGGCTGCTACAGGTGCAGTAAAGCCGGGTGTTTCTTTTGCCAGTTTTAAAGAGAGGGAAAACCAGGAATTGGCCACTTTTGCGTCAATTTCTGCCGTTTTTAGCCGTTTTGGTTCGTTTGCGCTGTCTGGCTTGCAAGCGTTGAAGCACAAAATACCTATGAAGATTAGCGTGAAACGCATTGAATTTTTCATGAACTGCGTGTTTGGATGATTGTTGCGAGGTAAAATTATAACAAAAGTTGATAGGATTATCCAATTGATTAAAAGAATTACACATTTATGTAGTGTTCAATAATTGTTCCAATCTTGCCGACCTACACTGCAGATTTTAGCATTTCAGTCGATTTTTTTGATTTTTTAACATACCGCTTCTGTTATTGCCATTTCTATTGGGTTTACTATCAAATGAATCCAGATATTTGCACCCAACCGCTGCAAGCTTGAATCAGTTGGATTTCGCAAAGTGGGGCCGTTTGGAACGATAATAGGTTTCAGATCATTCATTAACCATTTACAACGATTGCTTTAATCATGAAACTTCGTTATTTACTGCTGCTCTTGTTGCCGGCTACCTTTTTAGGGGCCCAAACTGATACGAGCAAATTTTATAAGGCTGATTTGCCACTGAGCAAAACTGTTCGCCCATATCCTTTAACGGATCCAACGGCGTTTATGAACACGATTACAGCCTCCGATTTGAAAGCGCTGCTGGATGTACTCGCTTCAAAATCCATGGAAGGCCGCGAAACGGGGGAAGCGGGCCAACGTAAAGCCGCCGATTTTATCGCGCAACAGCTTAAAGATGCCGGTATTCCTGCCAAAGGAGATCGTAATTCTTACTTCCAAAAGATTTTGCTTTCCAATGAATCCTGGTCAAACTTGAGTTTGAAAGTGGAAGAACAGGAATTCAAAAATAAATTGGATTACTACGTTTATCCCGCCTTCAACCCAAAAATGCCCGAACTCAACCTGAAAGAACTGGTTTTTGTAGGATATGGCATCGAAGATCCTAAATACAACGATTACGCAAAAGCCGATGTAAAAGGCAAAGCAGTGATCTATTTTGATGGCGAGCCGATTGATGAGGCAGGCAAATCAAAAATTACAGGCGATATGTATCGTTCTAACTGGTCTGTTGACTGGAAGAAAAAAGTGAAACTGGCCAAAGAAAAGGGAGCCATCATGGTGTTTATCATCGACCCTAAAATTGCTGATAACCTGAAATCCAGCCGCCGCGCCCTGTCTTCGGGTGGCTGGAAACCGGTGGCCTCAAATTCCGAAAAATCTACGGCCGAATGGGTCAATAATATATTCGTATCCCCTGCGCTGGCCAATGTCCTGTTGGGCGATAAAGCCGATAAGATACTTGCAACCCTCGTAGATGGTGGTACCGATAAATTCAAGCCCACCAAGGTGAAGCGCAAAATTGAGCTTCACATGGATAAGGAAGGTGCTACCCTCGAAGGCTCCAATGTGGTAGCAGTGATTGAAGGCATTGACCCCTTGTTGAAAAAGGAATACGTTTTTGTGACCGCACATTACGACCACCTCGGATCTCCCGATAGTTCGGTGGTTTATTATGGTGCCGACGATAATGGCTCCGGCACTTCCGGAGTAATTGAAATTGCACGCGCATTTCAGGAGGCACGCAAACAAGGTGTCGGCCCCAAAAGAACGGTCGTTTGTATGCTGGTTAGTGGCGAAGAAAAAGGCCTGCTAGGCTCCAAATATTATGTTGAATTTCCGCTTTTCCCATTGGACAAAACCGTGGTGGATGTCAACATTGACATGATTGGTCGACTTGATGAACAACATAAAAACAACCCTAATTATATTTATGTGATTGGTTCTGATCGTTTAAGCCCAGAATTGCATGAAATAAATGAGCGGGTAAATATGGAGTACACCAAAATGGAGCTGGATTACAAATACAATGCAAAAGACGATCCGAACCATTACTACGAACGCAGCGACCATTACAATTTTGCCGAAAAAGGCATTCCTGCAATCTTCTATTTCAATGGAACACACCCCGATTACCACCGTCCAACCGATACTGTCGAGAAGATTAATTTCGATGCCTTGGCGAAACGTGCGCAATTGGCTTTCCTTACCGCTTGGGAAGTAGCAGACCGTCCTTCACGCCTGGCTGTGGAGAAAAAATAAAAGTTGATGCGTTAAAACCAGGCCTACTTGCCTGCGTTGGTAATTAAACATGAATCATCCCGAATTTTGGCGAAATCAAAATTCGGGATTTTTTATCCATTACCACGAGTACTCGGCAAAATAGTCCTTACTAATACGAAAAGAAAATACCAATGCTACCCAAATGATGCATAACAACGGAAGCCTCCTTAAGTCCCGCGTAAGTGCGTAAATTCTATTGACGGGGCGACTTTTTAAATCACCCCGCCAATAGAATTTACATGCTACCACAAATCCATGAGAAAGTCTACCAAATCCTGTAAATTTATGCGGCTCAGGAACCTGACTTATGCTAAAAATTGTCGCCGCTATTTGTTTTGGAAACCTGACTTTTGTGTTTCTTAGTTCAATCATTTTCAACCAGCTGTGCCATGAAAAATTTCCGTTTTTTCCAGCAATATACCTTAATAATATTCTTGTTTTGTCTTCCGGCAATGTGCCGAGCACTCGATACGGGTGTTACCTATGCCGTTTTTTCTACAACGGATAAGTCATACATTGAAGTGAATGTGGGCATTGCAGGTCAAACCGTTACCTACAAGCCCATCGACAGCACGCAAATGCAGGCAAGCGTAGAGGTTTTGATGCTGATTAAACGCGGCGCAGAAATTATAAATTATGAAAAATACGTGCTTAACAGTCCCATTGTAACCGCCCCGGAGGCTTTGTTGGACGTAAAACGCATGTTTGTGCCCAACGGCAATTATACCCTGGAGGTTCAATTTGTCGACATGAACAATCCCAATAACAAAGACCTCTTTACGGCTGAATTTACCGTTGATTTTGGTAAAAATCTGTATTTGTCTGAAATTCAGTTACTTAATAAGTTCCAGCCGGATGCAAGCGCGAATCCGTTTACCAAAAATGGCTTTTTCCTGGAGCCGCTCCCTTTTGGCTATTACGATCGGTACGCAACCAAATTGGCCTTTTATGCCGAAATTTACCATACGGATCAACTCAGTGCAGATTACCAAGTGCGTTATTTTATCGAAAAAGAAGAAGGAAATGAGCGTAAATCGCTTATTTCGGTAGGCACCCAACAGAAAAAAATATCGCCCATGGACGCGATTTTGGTGCAAATGGACATCAGCAAACTGGAAAGCGGCAATTACATCCTCAATGTGGAAATCCGTTCCAACAGCAATGCGTTGTTAACTAGCCGCAACATCGCTTTCCAGCGCATTAATCCTTTCCTGAATTTTGATGCAACCAGCCTGACGGATGAAATGCTGGAACGCCAGTTTGTGCAAGCGTTTGATGAAAAAGCATTGAAGTACACCATGCGCGCTATTTCTGCCACGGTTAATTCTTCGGAGGCCGAAATCTTAAATGGTACCTTACGCTCCGGGGATATAAAGGCGATGCGTTTTTATGTATTTCGCCATTTTGTACGCCTTGACCAAAATAACCCTGAAGCAGCATTTAAATCCTTTATTGAAAATGCCAATGCCGTACATGCCCGATTCCAAAGCGGATTCCGGTATGGTTTTGAAACGGATCGCGGGCGTACTTACCTGCGTTTTGGCAAGCCCGACGATATGGTGCACGTAGAAGATGATCCAAGTGCACCACCTTATGAAATCTGGATTTACTATACGTTTCCAAAAACAGGGCAGCAAAACGTGAAATTCCTGTTTTACAATCCCAGTCTGGCCGGAGAAGACTTTATTTTGCTGCATTCCACGGCACGCGGAGAAATTCGCAATCCAAAATGGGAACGCGTATTGTACTCCCGGAACGCGGCCGATCAGGAGGAAGGCGATAACTATAACGACGCAACCAATGTACAACGCAACCTGGGCCGCAACGCGCGGGTGTATTTTGAAGATTTTTAGTTGCGGTCTTCTTTAGAATCGAGTCTTTTTTCCTGCGATTCTTCCCAGATTGCTTTATAATCGTAGCTCAGGTAAATCTCGCTGTTAAACGCCCCCCAGGCGCCATTTTCGATTGCTAAATTCAGGCGACGAATGGCGGTTGGGGGGATTTTTAGTATAATGACATGGCCCAGCCCCATCGCAAGGGTCCAACTCATCACCCGGGCATCCGAGGTCGGAAATAAATCCCAAAAGCCTTGCGCCTCCAAAATGCGCTTCATTTCTGGCAGGTTTTTATCTTGTTGGTGCTTTAAAATCACAGTAACAAGGATGCTGTCTGATGCCAGTGGAGCAACAGGCATACTTACGGACGCTTCCTTTTTTTCTGCTGCGGTTTTGGTGGCAGATGGTACAGTTTGTTGTGCCCGTGCATGCTGAAATAGCCCTGCACTGATCAATAAAAGTAATAAGATGTATTTGCGCATCTGAAGATGGAGGTTAAAATCAACAAAACAATAGGAAAACACAAAAGGTGCGGTCGCAAAGATAATGAACCAGTTTTTACATGAAAGGTTCAGGGTGTTTGTTTTTTACCAAAAAGGCAAATGTTTTCACCCAAAAGTGCGTAAAAGGCCAATCATAATTTTAAAATTTAAAACTTTTAACAATGAAACTTGGGAAACTGTAATTTGCATTTATTTTTGCCTCCCACGAATGACGCTCAAGGTACTTTTTGAAACCACAGGATTACAAACGATCCAAATCATGGTGCACTTGAATATCCGTCATTGCGGGCGCCTTTAAAAACCTGGACCTTTACTATGCAGGATTTTAGGTATTTTTTCTACCTGTTATTGCAAACCTTATTTTATGTTTAAAAAACATCCATCTGGCCTTCCGTTTTTATTTCTTACTGAAATGTGGGAGCGTTTCGGCTATTATTTGATGATCGGCATTTTTTTGCTGTACATGACGGATGCCCAAAAGGGAGGCCTTTCCATGGAACGCGCCAATGCTTCGGATATCTTCGGCACTTTTATCGCCCTGGTGTATTTAACCCCGTTTTTAGGTGGGTTGTTGGCCGACCGGCTGTTGGGGTATCGGCGCAGTATCATCATTGGCGGTATTTTGATGGGAACCGGCTATTTATTGCTTGCATTTTCCAACAACATGCTGTCCTTTTACACGGCCCTTGGGGTGATGATTTTGGGAAATGGCTTTTTTAAACCCAATATTTCGGTTTTACTAGGCAATTTGTATAACGACGACCGGTACCGCACGCTGAAAGACACGGGTTACAATATTTTTTACATGGGCATCAACATCGGGGCTTTTGTATGTAACTTTTTTGCCGCCTACCTGCGCAACAATTTTAGTTGGGGCCATGCTTTTGCTGCTGCCGGGATAGGGATGTTTATTGGAGTCATTATATTTGCATTAGGCAATAAACATTACGCGCACGCAGATGTACGCAAACCCCAGGCTGCCGATGAAATGGGGGTGGGCAGGATGATTTCCTCTGTACTCATTCCCGCCATTGTTACGGGCATTGCAGGCTGGTTTATTCCAGGTACGGTGTTTGGATCGGACTCCACCGACGCGTTCATTTTCGGGAGTATGCCGGTGATTACCTTTTATTTATGGATTTATTATAAGGCAAGTGCCGTGGATAAACCGCGCATCAAGGCTTTATTGTCCATTTATGCCGTGGTGATTGTATTTTGGGCTGTTTTTAAACAAAATGGTACTGCCCTTACCACCTGGGCCGAATTTTACACCGATCGTACCATGCCTGCTGCTATTGCGCCGCTTGCGGCCGATATAAAAATGGTGCAAACGGTAAAAATGGACTCATTCATGGTGCCTCAATACGATGCACAATTCCGTACCACCCGCGACGCCGATAAAAAAGTCATCAAAATAAAGTCGATCGATCCTTATTTTCTCAATATACCGGAAGCAGAGCGGCCACCTGCGAGCGGTGCAGTACAATTGGTTTCTACCGAACTGTACCAATCGGTGAACCCCTTGTTTGTCATCATCTTAACACCGCTCATCATCGCATTTTTCTCCTGGCGGCGGCGAAAAGGCAAGGAACCGACCACCCCCGCAAAAATTGGCTGGGGCTTGGTAATTTCCGCTTTATCTACCTTGGTGACCATCGCAGCGGTATATGCCTGCCACAATGGGGCCGAAAAAGCTTCTGCCGGTTGGCTTTTTGCCACTTACGGCGTAATAACTATGGGGGAATTGTGTTTGAGTCCAATGGGACTGTCCATGGTATCCAAAATGTCACCGCCGCAGTTAACCGGATTGATGATGGGCGGCTGGCAGTTGGCCACTTCCTTAGGCAATAAATTAAGTGGCGTATTGGCCACCATGTGGGATAAATACGACAACAAAGCCGATTTCTTTTGGGTCAATTTTATCCTGTTGGGTTTGGCCTCTGTAGCATTGTTTTCTATGTTGCGCTGGCTCAATCGCATTTTTAAAGACCAGGGATTGAGTTAGTGTTTGCAAATCAACATCGTTCACCTTTAAAGCAAATTATTATGGCAACGAAGCAAAAATTACCTAAAAATCGGTTCGCTGAAAAAGACCGCGCAGATAATCAGAAGTTTCTCCTGATTCTGATCGGGGCAACCGCGCTGTTGATGGTACTGATGTATGTTATCTTTGTGTAAGATAATTGCCCGTTCGGTACAATACACCTTAGATTTCCCGGGTTTTTACTGTTTTTCACCATATTATGGTAAAAAACGGTTGAGTTCCGGGAAATCCAGGTGTGTTTAGATGCCCATTTTAATATGTTACTGCAAGATCTAAGACAAGCGATTCCTGTAATCCTTGTACGAAAACTTGCGTATCATATCAAACTGGCCGTTCTCCCGCCAAATGGCGATGCTGGGGTGTGTTACACCATTAAAAGTGCTGGTTTTTACCATCGTATAATGCATCATATCCTCAAATACGATCTTTTGTCCTACTTTTAAAGCCTTTTCAAAACTGTACGCTTCCATATAATCACCGCTCAGGCAACTTCCACCGCCTAAGCGATACAGGTGTTTTTCTTTCGGCAAAGGGTCGTGCGCACCCTGCACCCGCGGGCGATAAGGCATTTCAAGGGTATCGGGCATGTGGGCGGTAAAAGACACATCCAAAATGGCCGTTTTTACGCCTTTATTATGCACAATGTCCAAAACAGATGATACCAAAACACCCGTATCCCAGGCAATGGCGCTGCCCGGCTCCAGGATTACTTCTAAGTTGGGGTATCGGCGACGAAAGGCTTGCAAGGTGCTGATGAGGTGGGGGACATCGTAGCCTTCCTTGGTTATTAAGTGGCCACCTCCCAAATTAACCCATTTCAGGCGGGGCAAAAAGAGCCCAAACTGCTGCTCAAAATATTCGAGCGTTTTTTCCAGGTCGTAACTGTTGGATTCGCACAAAACATGGAAATGGAGCCCTTCCACACCTTCAGGCAACAGGCCTTTAAAATTGGCCAAAGGCTCACCCAGGCGCGAACCGGCAGCAGCAGGATTGTATAAATCCGTTTCTACGGGCGACCATCCCGGATTTACCCGAATCCCCATGCTGATTGGTTCCGGATGTGCTTGCACCCTTTTTTTGTATTTTTTAAACTGGGTAATCGAATTGAAGGTAATGTGGCTGGAGTAGGGCATGATTTTGCCAAACTCCCTAGGCGTGTAGGCCACTGAATAGGTGTGCGCCTTGGTTTTCATTTCTTCAAAGCACAAGCGGGCCTCATGGAACGACGATGCCGTTGCACCTTTGAGGTATTGCCGTACCATGGGGAAGGCGCTCCACATGGCAAAACCTTTAAAGGCAAGAATGATAGAAACACCTGCTTCTTTTTGAACACGATCGATCAAAAGCAGGTTGCTTCTTAAACGCGCTTCGTCGAGCACGAAGCAGGGCGATGGAATCTTTTTTATGTTCACGGACTGTATTTTTTTTGTGCAAAGGTAGCGCCACCCAGTTAAATTCAGCTGTTGGTCGAACCAAAATGGATAATCTTCGAGGTAATGTATAACAGCCAAGGGTTTTAACCTACTTTTGCGCCGCTTTTGAACCTGTGATTGCAGGATCAATTCTATCAAGTTTCAACATGGAAGAAAAACAGAATAATTTAAGTACCTACATTGGTATGGGGCTTATTTTTTTGCTCCTTTATGTGTGGATGCGCGTATCTGCGCCACCGCCACCAGATCCCAATGCTGCACCCGTCGATCAACCCGTTGATACGACAGCACAACAAACACCCGCCGCTAAAGTTGAGGCCGCACCCGTCCCGGATTCTGTGCGGAGTGCGCAGGTAAATGCCCAGTTTGGTGTGTTTGCTGCCTCCAGTACAGGTAAGGAAGAAATCGTGTACCTGAAAAACGATTTGATCACGGTAGCACTCACCAGCAAAGGAGGCCGTATTAAAGAGGTGTTGCTCAACAAATACCTGAAAATCAACTCGGATTCGACGGGGAAGGACGTAAAATACCCGCTGTCTTTGCAAGAAGACGCTAAAAATCGCTTCGAACTCGAATTGCCCGTGGCTTCCGCAGCTTCCGGGAAGGTGAATAGCAGCGATTTGTACTTTAAGGTGTTGCAAGACGGTCAATCGGTTACTTTCCGGGCAGATGCCGGAGATGGCCGATATTTCGAACAGACGTACACGCTGAAACCGGACAACTACGAGCTGACCTATAAAGTGAGCGGCACGGGCTTGCAATCGGTGTTGAATGGCAGTTTGTTGAAATTAAACTGGGTAAACTACTTAGACAAGCTCGAAAAAAACCAGACGTACGAGCGCACCATGTCTTCGGTGTATTACAAACCGGTGGAAGAATCTTCCAGTTATTGCAACTGTCGCTCCGATGATGTGGCCAGTTTGGGTACCAAACCCGTACAGTGGTTTTCGCATGCCAACCAGTTTTTTAACACGGCCATCGTTGCCCGGGATTTCGCTTTCCTCGATTTTGTAGGCGAAACACACGTGTTTACCGATGTGGACCCGGATTTGAAAATGTTAAAAACGACAGCCAGCATTCCATTCGAGCAACAGTCGGTCACCATGACCATGTACACCGGCCCGAATGAATTTGAGCGCTTGCGTTCTTATAAACTTACCTTAGAGGACATCATTCCTTTTGGGGCCAGCATTTTTGGGGCCATCAACCGCTGGATCATCCATTGGATTTTTGATGTGTTGATTCACATAGTCGGCATTCCCGGATTGGTGATCCTGCTCCTCACCCTGATTGTGAAGTTGCTGGTATATCCGCTGACGTATCGCATGGTGTACAGCCAGGCGCGTATGGCGGCATTGAAACCACGGATTGATGAACTGAAAAAGAAATTTGGCGACGACCAGCAGGCAATGTCGGTCGAAACCATGAAAATGTACAGCGAGTTTAAGGTAAATCCCTTGGGCGGTTGTTTGCCAATTTTCCTGCAAATGCCAATTTGGTTTGCCTTGTACCGCTTTTTTCCGGCGGCCATTGAGTTCCGGCAGGCAGGTTTCCTGTGGGCAACCGACTTGTCGAGTTACGATGTAGCCTTCCGTTTGCCGTTCATGATGCCTGGTTTTGGCGAACACATTAGCGCCTTTACCCTCATTTGGGTGGCGACTACCTTGTGGTACACCTGGTACTCCATGAAACAAATGGACACTTCGGCGATGGCCAATCCGGCCATGAAGTATATGCAATATTTCATGCCGCTGATGTTTATGTTCTTCTTTAACAGTTTTGCATCGGGTCTTACCTTATACCTGTGTTTCAGTAATATCCTGAACATTGGTCAAACGGTGGTAACCAAATCTTTCTTAATCAACCATGATAAAATCAAGGCTGAATTAGAAGCCAACCGAAACAAACCCAAGAAAACAACGGGTTTTCGGGCAAAATTGGAAAATGCCATGAAAGAAGCGCAAAAACAACAGGACGAGCGCAATAAACAAGCTGGTACAAAGAAGAAATAAAGGATGATTAATTTGCTTTCGGATACCGTTACGAAACCCACACCGGGCATGTTAAAGGCCATGTGGGCAGCGGAAGTAGGCGATGATGTGTTTCGTGAAGATCCGACCATCAACGCGCTGGAAGCAAAAAGTGCGACGCTGTTTGGCCATGAGGCCGCTTTGTTTTGTCCATCGGGCACCATGGCCAACCAGATCGCATTGAAAGTACATACCCGTCCTTTGGATGAGGTTATTTGTGATGAAACCAGCCATATTTATCAGTATGAAGTGGGCGGTTATGCGTTTCACTCCGGCATTGGTATTCAATTGTTGCCGGGTAAAAACGGCGTGCTGGAAGCCCATCAGGTGGCGGCTGCCATTCGTCCCAATCAGGACTGGTTGCCTAAAAGTACCTTAGTCGTACTCGAAAACACCTGCAACAAAGGCGGCGGCAGTGTATATCCATTGGAAAACATACAGGCGATTCACAAAGTTTGCCAAGAAAGGGGACTCGCCCTGCATATGGATGGGGCGCGTATTTTTAATGCCTTGGCGGTTAGCGGTGATGCGCCTGCGGTTATTGGCCGGGAATTGGATAGCATCAGCGTTTGTTTGTCCAAAGGATTAGGCGCCCCGGTGGGTTCGGTCCTGATTGGTTCGCAAAAATTTATTGCCGAAGCAAGAAGGGTACGCAAGGCCATGGGTGGTGGCATGCGGCAGGCGGGATATTTGGCCGCAGCGGGCATTTACGCCTTGGATCATCACGTTGTTCGGCTGGCGGAAGATCACGCGCACGCGCGCATGCTGGCAAGTACCCTGGAAACGCTGGATTATGTTTCCGGTATTCGGCCTGTTCAAACCAATATTGTAATTTTTGATTTAATAGATACCGTGACACCCGCCCAATTGTTGGCCTATCTAGAAGAAAATGGCGTAAAGGCTAGTGCTTTTGGGCCTAAAACGATCCGTTTTGTTACCCATTTGGATGTGGATCGGGCCATGATTGAAACGGTTATGGGGGTGTTGGGTCGGTTTCGCGTCGCGTAGGGCCAAGTCGCGACTTGGCCGTACCACGCGCGGCATGGCCGAACAATGCGCGGTATGGGCGCAGGATGCACCACACGCCCATACATTTATCGCACCATTATTAATTTCCAATCTATGGTTTTCAAATCCTACATTTTGCCAATACACTAACATAAGGTGTAATGGTATCCGTACTGCCTTTTGCCATAATGAAATGCACACCTCCAGCAATGCCAATTGAAAAATGGTCAGAAATTTTTCGCGTTAGTGTGATTCGGTTTGTAATACCATAATACGCGTATCTTGCTGATACTCTAAAGATTATCCATGTTCTGATGGGTTGTCCAAAATAGTTAACGGAATCACTCAGTCCACCACCAACCTCATTTCGATTCATTAGTCCCAATTGCCCGCCAAAACCCCAATTAAAATTCCATTTGTTTCGGATGTTATGATTTCTTGCGATTTCTAATGTAAGATAGTTGGTTACATATGCTCCATCACGAGGTGTATAGTGTTTTATTCCAGCCTCTTCCAACAGTTCATATAATGAATTGTCTGGTACCCCTCCAATACGTTCTTTGTCAGGTGTAAAAACGCTTCCATCCGTTGTTTTATCCACAATGGGTAACCCATTAACTAAGGGTGGAGCCACTTGATCAGAAAGTTCGTAGGTGCGTTTTTTGACGCCATAAGTGAGCAAAACTTCGAATTTTCCTTTATTCAAACCATGTCCTAATCCTATTTGATAACCATCTGCTTGTTCTCCGTAAAGTATTGCGCAAGGGATAACTTCGGAGAAAAAATATAACCCAGCATTTGGGTTGTTTTGGGAAAAAATCATCTGTTTATTATATGGTAATGACAGATATGCCAGCAAAACAAAAAGCGTTTTATTTTTTATCATGTTGGGTTAGTTTAAAATTCTTAAATGCTATTTTGCTATTGTTAGTTGTTGTTGATAATCATTAATTTCTGGCACACCAATGTGTTTTTTTTGCTGCCTATGAATTGCAGAACATACATACCCAAAGGATAATTTGCAACAGATATGGAAAACGGTTCTGGTGTGATATCTTTTTCTAAAATTATTTTTCCCTGTAAATCCATAAAGCGAATTCTGCCAGAGGTAGAACAAGTCACATTTATTTCTGAAACGGTTGGATTCGGATAAGCCTTGAAAACAATCTCATTTTGGTCGGAAATATTTTCGGTTGGAACGCTGATGGTATCTAGGACAATCAGATCATTGCAGTTGTTGTCAGTATAGCAACCGTTTTCATCAAGCAACAGCAACCAGGTGAATCTCAATGGATAGGAAGATTCGTAATTGTTATTAGCGCCACCAATCAGGACAAGGTTATCATTTTCAGTGAAATCAAGACCGGTGAATCCTGATTCCCCCTTTGGATAAGATCCTAAACGATAACTTTTTTTCCAAAGCAACGCTCCTGCGGACGACCATTTTGCAACATGCCCTACTTTAAGAGAATCTCCTGCTATTACGCTGCTGCCAACTGTATAAACATTTCCCTTTTGATTGATACTCATATTGTATTCAAATTCCTTATTTATAGGCCCCAATTCATTAGAACAAGCGGTGTTTATCAAATTATTAATACTTACAACGTAAGTATGTAAACAATAATAAAAATTTGTGTTGATATGTTTTGATTCGGTAATATAAAACGTATCATTACCCGGCTGGCTAGATAATAATGGCTGCCCTGTAAATGGGAGATCCTTTGATTCAACCAAGTTTCCGCTTGTATCGAGGGCGATGAACATATGTCCTACCTGCGATCCACCTGTTATTCCATAGTCACATAATACAAGAATTTTGTCGCTGGTTTTCGCCCCGCCCATTGCCCGAATATAGGTTCGTTCTTGATCAGAGGGTAGCATCACATATTTCGTCCAAGCGATCTGGCTGTTTTTGTCAATTAGACTGACACTTAAATCATCCTGATTGCTCGTTTGAGAAGCGCGGACATTGACATGATAGGCTTTGCCATCGTGGCTGGGGAGTAGTACTCCACTAGTTGATGAAGTTGTGCTTGATATAAACTCGTGGTTCCATACCTGCGTACCATCTGGATCATATCCCAAAATTATGGCTCGCTGACCGTCGGTCGGGGTAGAAAAGGTTGTTTTATCCATAGCAAGCAATAAGCGGTCGCCCACCCAAAGTATTGGTTGTGTATTAACGACCTGATAAGATTGCGGCAATATGGAGTCGATCGCTGTATGCTTAACTAGTGATCCATCAAAAGTATATTGATCCAAATAGGTCCTAAAATTAGCCCCTGATAAGTCTAATTGATAGGTGGCCTGCAATATATAAATTTTACTATTGTAAATACGGGGTGTTAGGCTTTGGGGATAAACTGTGTTTTCTACAGGATAGAGATATGATCCTGGGGATTGCGCTGCCAAAAAGTTAATAGCCAGCAGGGTAATAACGATCACAGATAATTTTGGTAATTTTATCATGGTCATCTTAATTAAATTTTAAAAAGCCCAATCGTAGCCGATGGATTCAGCATAGCACTAAAAATGATATTGGTGTCAACTACAATTTTCATTCTTGCTTCAAAAATCGGTGTTTATTTTCCTCCCACCATTGCTTGTTGACATCACGCGCCAACTGATCAATTTCATCTTGTGTGGCTTTGCTTTCAGATATGTTTTGTTTGTATTTGATGAAACGAATCATCAATTCTAAATCCTCCCAGTTGATATTGGCGGGAAGTCTAATAATAACCTCACTGGCAGTTCTTTCTAAGATCATGCGTTAAAATTTAAAGATTTACAAAGTTAGCACAATATATGTTTCAATGCTCACTTTCAATTGCTCGATAGGTGTGTGTATGGTAATTAACGTTTGAATCTCATGTTTAGTTTCCTTTTTGGCTGAATCGCAAGTGTTTCCACCCGTCAACAAACATATAAGTCAAAAGGTGCATGTTCCGTTTATGGATACACATACCTTTTGGTTATAAACGTTATTGGATTACGCGACCCTACCGCACCACCGTAACATCCCCCTTCAACACATAATCCGTTCCATCGGCCAGTTTCACCTCTGCATAATAAATATACACCCCGGGTAGTGTCGGTTGTCCACGGAAATCACCCGCCCAACCAGTGGGGCCATTGGCTTTGAAATTCCGAATTTCCTCTACTTTCTCGCCCCAACGGGTATAAATTTGCAATACTTTGATGTCTATATCGCCATCTTCAGCGGAATAGATCGTGAAAATATTGTTGTTGTTGCTGCTCGGCTGAATCACGTTGGGAACAAATACTTTCGGACGTACTTGGAAAAGATAATCGCCCCGTACTTCGCAAGCGCCATATCCTTTCAGCACGACCGTGTAACGGGTGGTTTCCAAAATAGTCGCAATCGTTTTCGGACAATCCGCGCAACTAAGGCCCGTGGCAGGCGTCCAGGTAATGGACAGCGGATCGAAGCCTTTAGGTGCTTCCAACGTAACTTTAGCACCTGCATTTACCCAGGCTGAATCGGAAAATGCCGACACGGTGCCGCTGGGAGCGACCAAACTCACGGGCTCGGTGATCGTACAGCCATTGGCATCGGTCACTTCCACCGTATAGGCGCCGGGGGCCAAAGACTCAAACAGCACCGGCGTTATACCATCTGCCGGAAATTCTGTGTTGTTGCAGGCCACAGTATAAGGTGGCGTTCCACCCGCAATCTGAACCAATTTAATGACACCGGGCTTGAAACATTCAACCGGCTCCGTGGCTAAAGCAGGCAAAAGGGGTTGCGGCGCGGTCAAAGACACCGTCGTGTTGGTTTCGCAGCCATTGGCATCACGTACCGTAACGGCATAGTTTCCAGCCGGTAAATTATTGATTTGGGGAGTAGTGGCTGCATTGCTCCAAGTGTAACTGAAAGGTGGAACCCCGCCTGTGGGCGTAACCAGGGCCACGCCCGTGCTCGATCCATCGCAAGGCACAGAATACCCGTTAAAATTGGAACTTACTTTAGCCGCCGCAGCCACAGGGGGCGACAAGGCGGTATACGTGGTCACCGTACTGTCGCAGCCAAATTTATTGGTCAAATTCTGCACGACTTTCCCGGTATCCTGCGCAAAACAGGAGATTTGCTCATAATTGGTTACACTCGGTAGGTTTACGACCAAGGCTAATTGCGCAGTTGCCGTACAACCATCGTTATCTTTTACCGTCACGCGATAATTTCCTGCCTGAGTTACCGTAATGGAATTGCTGGTTTGTCCGTTCGACCAGGTATATTGTGGGTAGGTGCCGCTGGCCGAAAACACACTTTGTTCGCCCGCACACACCGCAGGAATACCGCTTACCTGCACACTCGGATTGGCCGGAATACTCGCCAATTGCACAGCAGTACCCGTACATCCCAAGGCATCGGTTACCGTAACGGTATAGGCTCCATTGTTCTGCACCGAAATACTGGCGGTATTGCCCCCAGTAGACCAATTATAAAGGAAGGTACCCGTACCTGCGTTCGCGCTTAATGCCAACTGGTCATTGCAGGCATAAGGGGCTGTGTTGATTTGCGCTACAGGGGCCGTGCTGATGCTCAAATTGCGCTGGGTAGATCCGGTACATCCATTGACATCGGTGACCGTGACCGAAAATGTTCCGCCCTGGTTGACGGTAATGTCTGGGGTCATCGCGCCCGTCGACCAATTGTATTGGATAAAATTGCCATTTACCGCAAACATACTGTTGCTGCCCGGGCAAATAAGTTGTATGCCACTCATCGTAGGCAAAACAGGAGGCAGCACCAGCAATTGCGCATTGGCCGTAGCCGTGCAATTGTTGATATCCGTAACCGTAACCGTGAAACTTCCGGTTTGTCCCACCATGATGCTGGCCACATTTTGTCCATTTGACCAATTATATTGGCTGAAATTGCCACTTGCCTGCAAAGCGCCCGTTGCGCCTGCACACACCTGTAATGGCCCATTGATGCTTACCTGCGGATTTGCAGGAATACTCACGGCTTGGGTTGCAACCCCTGTACAGCCCAGCGCATCGGTGACTGTCACAGTATAATTGCCGTTGCTTAGGGCTGCAAGCGTAGGTGTAGTCGCTCCGGTAGACCAAATATAGCCATTCAGGCCGATGCTGGTCGATAACGCCATTTGGCTGTTGCAAGCGTAGGGTGCTACGGCAATGCTCGGACTGGGTGGTGTGCTGATGCTTAAAGATGAACTGGCCGTGCCGGTACATCCATTGGCATCCGTCACGGTGACCACGTATGCGCCGTTTTGATTGACCTGAATAGTGGGTGTATTGCCCCCCGAAGACCATTGGTACTGGGTGAAATTGCCATTCGCCGTAAAACTAGCCGATCCGCCCGGACAAATAACAGGTGGCCCGGAAACAGTCGTTTGTACCGGTGCGAGCACTGTAAAGGGCCTATTTGCGGTCGTAGTACAGTTATTTTGGTCCGTAACCGTTACGGTATAAGTACCGCTTTGGGTAATAGTAACGGCATTGGCAGCAGCACCGGCAGACCATATATATTGGTTAAAATTGCCGCTTGCCAACAATTGTGCAGATGCGCCACTGCACACCTGCGCAGGTCCGGTGATACTTACCTGCGGGTTGGCAGGAATTGCCACGGTTTGGGTGTTCACGCCCGTGCAACCCGTCGCATCGGTGACGGTTACCTGGTAACTGCCGTTGTTTTGAACAGATAGGGTGGGTGTGGTTGCGCCTGTCGACCAATTGTAAGTATTGAATCCGCTTCCCGGGGTAAGTGTGAGTTGTCCATTGCAAGTATAGGGAGAAACACCAATACTGATACTTAATTGATTTCCAATGGTTAAGGTGTGTGTCGTGCTGGCGGTACAACCCAAGGCATCCGTTACCGTTACGGTGAAGTTGCCGTTCTGATTTGCCGAAATGGTGGGAAGGGTACTACCGTTCGACCATAAATATTGTGGAAAAGTGTTGGTCAAACTCAATTGTGCCGCGCCACCCGGACAAATTTGCGTCGCACCGATCACCACAGCAACCGGATTGTTTGGAATTTGAACCGTTTGAATGGCGGTACCCGTACATCCCAAGGCATCGGTTACCGTTACCGTATATGTCCCGTTGGATTGTACCGCAACCTGTTGTGCATTCAATCCATTTGACCAATTATAACTGATAAAGCCCGGGTCGGCGCTGATTTGCAATTGATTATTACAGATATAAGGCGCTTGGGCAATTTGGGTGCTCAAAGCCGTGGTAACATTGAGCGGATGCACGGTGGTGCCGGTACAACCGTTTGCATCGGTAACGGTAACCGTATAATTGCCGCTTTGATTGACGGAAATATTCGCTTGCATGCCGCCATTCGACCAGGCGTATTGACTAAAGGTATTGCCTGCGTTCAATTGCGCTGCGGTTCCGATACAAATCGTTGCCGGTCCTGTGATGGCAGGTTGTGGCAACGGTGTAGCGGTAACCACCAAATCGTCGGTTGCCGTACAGCCGTTCAAATCGGTCACGGTGACGGTGTACGTTCCACTGGAGGCAACGCTGATATTCGGCGTATTTGCGCCGCCGGTCCAGGTGTATTGTACAAAACCAGCGGTTGCTTGCAATTGACTACTGCCACCCGTGCAGAATTGTGCAAGACCATTTACCCCCACTTGCGGGTTGGCTGGAATAGTGATGGTTTGGGTAGCAGCGCCGGTACATCCAACCCCGGCCGTAACGGTTACGGTGTACGACCCACCCGCCTGAACGGCAATGGATTGGGTGGTCGCTGCATTTGACCATAAATAGCCTTGATACCCGGGGTCTGCATTTAAGGTCATTTGACCATCGCAGTTGTAGGGTAGGGTAGCAATCATGGGGGCCGGTGCGGCGGTAATATTAAAATTGTGGGTATCGGTGCCTTGGCATTGGTTGGTATCTACCACCATTACGGTGTAAGTACCGGTTTGGTTTACCTGAATAGTCGGTGTGGTGGCACCTGTTGACCATAAATAGCTTGTAAAGCCGGGGTTGGCGACGAGGGTGCCCGATTGGCCCGGGCAAGCGACCGTTGGGCCGCTGACCACAATATTGGGGGACGCAACGGTACTGACCGCCAGGGAGCTGGTGCCTGTGCAGCCAATGCTGTTACTGACCGTTACCGTGTACGTACCTGCGCTATTGATGGTAATGGCGGGGGTGTTTTGGCTACTAGACCAGGCATAACTGAAAAATACGCCGCCCTGTGTGGTCAAGGTAGCGGTGCCTCCCGGACACAAAATAGGTTGTATCAATACGGGTGCTGGTGGAACAACCGGCTGTACAATAAAAGTAGATGTATTGGTGCAGCCAAAAGCATTGGTGGCCGTCACGGTGTAGGTGCCTGGTTGCGTCACCACAATGCGGCGGGTAGTTTGTCCGGTTGACCAACTAAAGAACAGCAAATTCGGATCCGTTACGGCCAAGGTATCTTTCATACCCGGACAAATAGCTGGTTTGGTAGCGGTAATGTTAAAAGGCAAAATTTCCCCTGAATTGATCCCGTAAAGCGTCGAACCTGTACAACCCAGTGCCGTTGTTACTGTCACCTGGTAAGTGCCAGGTTCATACACTGTAACGGGTGTTCCGGTGGGGCCGTGGTCCCAAGTGTAGGTAACATAGGGTCCGCCTTGGACTACCAGCGTGGCACTGTCTCCTGTTGGGCACAGCAAATTCGGGCCAGCAATAGTTGGGGAAACAGGTGGCGCATATGCAATTGTATGAGAATCTGTTTTAGTACAACCGTTTTGGTCCGTCACCGTAAGGGTATAGGTGCCCGGCCCTGTAATCGGGATGGGACTAAAAACACCGCCAGAACCAGGGTTCCAACTAAAACTTTCTAGGATATACCCACCTACATCTGCCATAATTTCGCCAAAATCCCCAAAACAAATGACGGTAGGGCCCTTAATAACCAATGGGCCATCATAAAAAGGCAAAGAGGTATAATTATTCAAGTGGTGATCACAGCCAAAACCGGCATCGTCATAACTGTACGCTGCGCCGCCTGGAACTACAATTTTATGCGCGTTTTGACCGGTTGACCAGGGCACCACAATGGGGGTATTTATGCCCCCAGGGGTTTGTAAAAAAGCACCCAGTGTTACTGTTTTATCCGTACAATTCACCAGCGCTTCAACCACACATCGAAGGTGACCTTCTGTTTCAAGGGAAGCAATCGAATCTGCGGGTGGATTATCTGGAAATGCCGTTGCCTGTGCAGGAAATGCAAGTAAAATCAGCATAAGGAAGACAACGAAGTATTGGGTAGTTTTGTGTAGCAGTGGGCACATAGGCATAGATTGTTTTTCGCTTTAAAAGAGGGGTACTGTTTTAGTAACAGCAAATAGGTTAATCGAAGGTACAATACAAAATTAAATTTTGACAAAATTTTTAAATGGGATATTTAGTTAGATGCTGTAATATACTTATTTGCTGCCTTTTTTATAAAAAATACTTTCTTTTGTTGGTAATTTATCCTAAAACCTTATTTTTGTTGGGATAAAAATAAAAAGGCCCACAAACATATTGCAATGCAAAATGTCTGTGGGCCTTCAAATAGCAAATAATATTTTATGATTTAGTCTTTTTTCCGACCACTGCGTACCCGGTTTACGAAAGCATCCGCGATAGAAGGGTTGGCCGCTACAACCTCATAGGTTTCTCCGTCTTTCATTTTTATTTGGGTGTCTTTTGGCTTTAGTCCCAACAGTAAGTCGTTAAAACGGGTACTGCTCGATACAACATTGAGTGCACCCGATTGATACCCAAAGAAATACCATAAGTCCGCGCTGGCCTTGATGTACAAATAAAAGCGATCGTCTTGGCTGCCCGGCATTTTATATTCCACAAAAACGGTCATGGTTTTATTGATTGGTTGCCCATTGATCGAAATTACCGGTATTTTATCCTCTAAATTGAGGAAAGATTGGTATTCCTGGTTCCAAATCACATTATGCCGTCCGAGCATGAAACTGTATTTGTTGTCGGCTTTAGGCAGCACAATCAGGTTGTTACGCATATTCGCCATCGACTCTTCCACTTCCTTATCGTCGGTGATAAAGTGGTTGAGCATCGGCGTGTAAAAGGCGGCATTGGTGTTGTAAATAGCGGGTGGCATATCAAATGTAACCGCGTTGATTTCATTGAGCATCAAATCATACAACACTTTCGGAATGGTCATTTCCATGGCCGTCATGAACTCACCATTGATGGTATAGCTCGTAGAGTCTGTGATGTTGTTAAAATCGGATTTCAAACGCCCCGCACCCGTAACTTTCATATACGCCAAACCAGAACCCAGGTTAAGTGGCCCTTCCGCAACCACTGTACCCACCCGGTTGTCAAAAATCATCTTAGCGCCTCGCCGGGCATTGCCGACCACACGGGCGGAGTCGCCAAAAATAAAGCGGTCGGTTTTAGGCTCGTATTTCATGACGCCTTCACAATCCATGAGCGCCCGGTCCACCCGCGCATACGCAGGCAGCAACACGCGCGGATAAGCTTCGCCGGTTTCGCGCGATAGGTAAAACCCCGTCACCAACGGATCGCCGTCTTCGTTTTTGGCATTCTTAATACGCAAAGTAGGGTCGTTTTTGTCTACCTCAGTATAAACACTAAACCATTGATTATTAGGCAGTTTTGCGGCTTCAAGTTTGGCAAAACCTTCAAAACGCATGTTCTTTTGATTCGCTTTCAAAATCGCCTGCCCTTTAAAAAGGGATTTTACGTCCATCCGGAAACTGTCCTTCTCTGCAATGTCACCCGCTGCAGTAGTCAATACGTTTTTAGTGTTGGGTGTACCGGGGCCGCGGCGCTCACCCACAATATTGTTGAAAAACACTTCTTGCTCGTGCTCCGGAATATTGTATTCGTAGTATCCGGTTGCTTTGTACAGTTTTTTACCCAAAATATCGATGGTAGCACGGTTAATCGTATGGTACCGGTTTACGGTATCCGCAATGATTTTCGCATTGGTCAGCTGCTTCATTTTACCGCCCGAAAGAATTTCTATGTCTACCGAATCGGGATAGATATAAGCATCTGCCGATTTGATCACTTGCACACCACCCACTTTGAGCAGGTTGGTTTTCATGTCGTACAAGGCCGTTTTACCCGAAAATGCAAGCGAGTCCTGGGTCGGATCAATGGAAACGAAAGCACCCAGTTTTTTCTCATCGGCCTTAAACTTGATTGTTTTTTCGCGCATATCCCAGGTAAATTCGTTCATCGACGTGCGGTATTGATCGAGCGGCAGGGTAGTGGTCGCACTTTCGGAATTCGCTTTAAAGAAACCGGTTTGCTTGTCAAAATCCAGTTCTCCATCTACATTACGGGAGTCAAACGCGATCCCTTTGCCATCCAATGACTTAATTTCGAGGTTTGCGGTATCGGCACTTGCCTGAAACGGTCCATAAGAGATGATTTTAGAGGTCAATTTACCCTCGGCCCATTCAAACTCCCCTTTACCTTTCAAACCAGAGGGCGTTAGGATCAAAATGCCCTTGTGTGTGTACCCAAGCGCGCGAAACAAATCAAAGGCCTTTCCTTTACTTTCTACATACATGGAGTCTTTGAACGGTAACCAGTTTACAGATACGTTTTCACCCGCGGCTTGGGGTACTTTTACAGCACTTGCACGGTCTTCGGTCATGAAAAACTTCTTCGCCGTACCCGTTGTCTGCCGGGGTCGGAAAACCAAATCCTCCGATTCTATATCCGCCGTCAAGTATTCCAGTTTGCCTTTTCCCAAAAAGCCTTTGTTGCTCAAATCAAGGGTGCCTGTAAAGTTGCCCTTTTTCGAGTAAGTCGTGTAGCCAACGGCAGGTGTTCGATGCACAAAACCAAAGGATTTGTCCTCTGTACGCACCACAATGGTTTCTTTAAACGACGGGAAAATGGTGGCAGGAAACAGTTCGCCCCGAAATTTAAGTTGTTCTTTGGTATAACTATCCAAGCCATTGAACGAAAACGGGTCGAGTTTAAAGTAAAAAGAGTCGCGTTTGTACACCCCGCGTTGGGTTTCGGGCCGATCGTAAAAGACAAAAGAGGGCTTTTTTGTTTGCAAGGACGGAAAAATGGATAATTCTTCTTTACCCGATTTGTTGTTCGGCGCATCCACCAGCAACACACCCGACACCAATTCGACCGAGGAGTTCATGGCATTGGCAACTGGTTGACCGTCTTTAGTGACTTTATCGGGCTCTGGCAAATAAAAATCCAGGAAACGCACAGAATCAAAGGCAACCTGGTAAGATTCGTAGGTAAATTGCATATCAGAGCCCTGAAACAAAGCAAAACCGGCAAAAAGTTTACCTCCAAAGCGCATGTCGCGGTTTTTCAGCAGGGTAACTTCTTTTTCATTCGGAATCAATCCCACTTTCTGACGCTGGCTCAGTTCAATCTTTTTTACCTCGTAGATATCGGTCTCTTTGGTTTTGAGGTCGAGTTTTGCATTGGCTTTGGTGCTGGAAGATTGAATATTAATGCCATCATAATCCTTTTTTCCTTGGGCTGCGAGGGCGTAATGGGTTAGTTTATCGCGCAGTTCGATTTGATGCTTGGAAAAGTCGTAGTTAATAAAACCGCCAGCAACCAACTGTGCGAGCAGGGACTGGATGCTTGAATAGTCGAATTTGGGATTGATCGCCCGGGCAAAATCATTATCCGAAACAATGTTGGTTCCTTTTTCACGCGACAAGATAAACAGGGTCGAAATCGGGTTTTGCGAGGCCAAATGCTGCATCTGTTCGTACTGCTTGAGGTCGAAGAAGTTGCTGCTTTCAAATTGTACGGTTTGTTCAATACCCTTGGCCGTGCCGGTGCGGGCTCCAATTTCGAGCGAATCCTGGTTTAAGTGCCAGGAAATCTTGTCGGTATTGAGGTTCATATTGTAAAAAGACGAGAAAAACGGGTTCCGTTCGGAGCCTTTTTCTCCGCGTGTCAGGTTAATCACCTGCCCCGGAATATCTACCCGAAAATCGACAGAAGGGTGAAACAAACTGTCGGTATCCATAAACAATTTGGCGTTCACCTCTTGCGCGACGATACTCACCTCGCGTTTGATGATGAACAACGCGCCACTGCCCAGAAAAACCTTTTGCCGTTTTTTATTGTAAATGGTCACCTTGGCTTTTTCTGTAGCAGAACCAAACCCGTACAAGGAACTACCTTCTAACCTAAAACCGCCGACATACTCAATGCCATCGCCTATTTTGCTGATTTTCAGATTTTTGTCAAATGATTCAAATCTGGGGAACTGAAAGTTGGCCTTGTTGGAACCGGTTACTACATTGTGTTCAAAACTGCCGCTGATGACCCGTGTGCCAAAATAGAGGGGGTAATTGAAGCGAACGGTATCGCAAAGGAAACGCGGCTTTTGGGTTTCAACTTTGTAGTTGGTTAGTTCGGCCGCCACGGTGGTATCCAGCCCCACTTCGGCCCAATTGACGCGACCACCCTTGCCGACCCACAAATTGTCATATGGCAGGTAATAACCGGAAGTGCGGTAAACAATCAGCGAATCCTGTTTTCGACCGCCAATCAGGTCAACGCCCTTACAAACCAGCCGGGGTTTGTTGTCGGTATTGTCAAAAATGAACGATCCATTTTTAATTTTCCAGGTGACCGAGCCGCCTTCTCCCGTTTTCAGGGCGCGTTCTTCCATAAAGCCCACCGAGAATTCGAGGAGTTGGGCAATCGGTTTGGTGCGCCCTTTTTCCAGGCTCGATAAGGCATTTTCGGTAAAAATATGCCAGTTTTCAAACAGGCTGGTATCAGAGGCTACCAAGGCCGCGTTGACGGCATTCAGGTAGTTTTTGTAATAGGGGAAAGGGGCCAGTTTTTGATCGGCCAGGAAATTGGTAGTTTTTACAATACGCACCATTTTGCGTGGCGGCACCAAACCCGTTTTGTAATATTTTTTAAAAACCGAATAGGCCTCTTCCAGGTCTGGCCGCTTGGAGGCAGTCATAAAATCGCCCAATTCTTTCACAAAATCTTCAGGTTTGTCCGAAAATTTGGTAGGTATTTGGGCGAGCAGCAGGGTAGGGCATGCGAAAGTGGCAAAAAATCCGAGCAGCAATAGGTTGCGCAAGATGCGCGATGTAAAAGAATGATTCATGGCGATGAAAAATGGATAAACCTGGAATAAAATGAATGGCAAAAAAGCGCAGCACAAAGATTAAAGGTTTGTGTTGCACCAAGGTATCTGAAAATACGAAAAAAAGAACGCAGAATGTTTCGGCTACGACACAAGTACCAATGCTTTTAACGCCAAAAGTCGGAAATTGATGATATTTGAGCTGATTAAAGTGGATATATTTTAATTGTTCTAAATGTGTTTGGCCAATGCGGATCAAATTTTGGTGGATTAAATGGACGGTATGGGAGTTTTATCCGATGTGGTTAGCCAATATTCCGGTGTATGGCATTTATGCATGGTTTGCTTTGCGTGCCCGACATCTGCTCTTTTTTACAAATGTCAATCCGGCTATTCCGCTTTCGGGTGCTATGGGCGAATCCAAATCTGCTATTTTAGATTTAATTCCCAAACCGTTGTTGCCCAATTCCCTGGTGGTCGAACCTGGTATTACAGCCACCGCCTTGGCGCAACAATTAGATCAACATGGGCTTAATTTTCCGATCATCGCCAAACCGGATATCGGGGAGCGCGGGTTTTTAGTGCAAAAAGCCACGCACTTTGATGCGTTGTTGCAACATTTGCGGCGTTTCCCGGTGCGCTTTATTTTACAGGAAATGTTACAGGAACCCATAGAGTTGGCCGTGTTATTCCATCGATTTCCTGCGATTGCGCATGAAAAGCCGCGTTTTGCCATTACTTCTGTATGCATCAAATCCTTTCTTTCCGTGACCGGAGATGGGGCTCAAACGGTGCGCAGTCTGATGGAAATGAATGCCCGATCGGCTTTTCAGATCCTGCGTTTTGAAAAGGAACATCCCGCATTGTTGTATCAAGTGCCTAAAAAAGGGGAAGTCTTGTTGTTGGAGCCTATCGGAAATCATGTATTGGGCACCCGTTTTATCAATGGCAATTATTTGATTGATGCTGCTTTAATTCGGGCCTTTGAACCTGTTTGCAATCAAATTCCTGAGGTATTTTATGGGCGATTTGACTTGAAATGTGCCTCCTATGAGGCCTTAAAGCGGGGCGAATTCAAGGTAATGGAATTAAACGGGGTTTTTGGGGAGCCTGCGCATGTGTACGACCCGAATTTTGGCATGTTGCGCGCTTACCGTGATTTTTATCGGCACTGGTTGATACTGTTTCAGTTACATCGAGCCCAATTGCGGCTTGGGGTACGTCCAACTGGTTTTTGGAATTCCTTGCGCCTGTTTAGGGCGTACTTTCGGTATAAAGAAATGGTCAAAGGCTATAAAGCGGCTTAAGAGAAGTTTAGAAAAAATGAACCCTCGATTAAAAAACAACTACCTTTGCGCCGCAAAACAGGAGTTTTCCTGATTCCATCACAAAGGGCTTGTCAAAAAAGCAAACCCTCAACGCCATTTCTTCATGGTCATTGAACCTAACAAAGTAGTGTCTGTACACTACACCCTGACTGAAGGCACTGCCGACGGTCAACTTGTAGAATCAACCCAAGGCAACGAGCCGCTTGCGTTCATTTTCGGCATCGGCGCCATGATTCCAGATTTTGAACAGCAACTTTTGGGCCTTAAAGCCGGTGATACCTTCGCTTTTGGTATTCCTGCTGCCAGTGCCTACGGTGTGTATGATGAGAGTGCCGTGGTAGAAGTGCCGAAGCATATTTTTGAAACGGATGGCACAATCCCGGAAGGCTTGTTGGAAATTGGCAATATGCTGCCTTTGACCGACCAAGACGGTAACCATTTCCAAGGTATGGTTGCATTTGTTGACCTCGAAACAGTGAAAGTCGACTTCAATCACCCCATGGCGGGCGTGGACCTGTTTTTTACGGGTAATGTTGAAGGCATACGGGACGCAGAAGCGGCCGAACTGGAACACGGTCATGCGCATGGCGCAGGCGGTCACCAACACTAAATCGATTGTCATTAATTGGTATTTGGGAAGGCCTGGAAACTGTTGCCTTGTTTTATTGGTGAATTTCCAGGCCTTCTATCTTTTTGATCAAATCAAAAAATTTAGCCTGCTTCTGACCGAGCAGTGTGGTTATGGGAAATCATACAAATCAATCCTTGCAGCGCCTGTCATTGGCCGGACTGATCATCACTTTAGGTATTATTTACGGTGATATTGGCACTTCGCCACTTTATGTAATGAAAGCCATCGTTGGAGAAGGCGCAATCATTGATCGACTTGTAGTTCTAGGTGGGGTGTCGCTCGTTTTCTGGACCCTTACCCTCCAAACCACTGTTAAATACGTTTTACTTACACTTCGAGCCGATAATAAAGGCGAGGGGGGCATTTTTTCCTTATACACCCTTGTACGCCGGCGCGAAAAATGGTTATTGTATGCCGCGATCCTGGGTGGCGCCGCCATGATTTCGGATGGTATGATTACCCCGCCCATTTCTGTTTGCGCCGCCATTGAAGGCCTCGAACTGAAATACAAAGGTATCCCTACCGTAGAAATCACCATCGCAATCATTTCACTCCTGTTTTTTGTACAACGTTTTGGGACGGCAGCGGTAGGTCGAGGATTTGGACCGATCATGCTGGTTTGGTTTACCACCCTGGGTGCATTGGGTATTTCGCTCATTAGCACCAACTGGCAGGTACTCGAAGCCTTGAGCCCACATTATGGCTTGCAGTTGCTCATGAACAATCCCAAAGGGGTGTTGATCTTGGGGGCGGTGTTTTTGTGTACCACCGGTGCCGAGGCTTTGTACGCAGACCTTGGGCATTGTGGCCGTCAAAATATACAGATTAGCTGGATTTATGTGAAAATATGTCTGGTGCTCAATTATTTAGGGCAAGCAGCCTGGTTGTTACAAAATGTAGGAACCCCTTTAAGTGAAAATCCATTTTATGGCATGATGCCTTCCTGGTTTTTGTGGCCGGGGATCATTATTGCCACCCTGGCAGCGATTATTGCCAGCCAGGCACTTATATCTGGGTCATTTACCTTAGTTTCGGAGGCGATTCGCCTGGGACTTTTGCCAAAAATGACAGTAAAGTTTCCAACGTTCCTGAAAGGACAAATTTACATTCCTGCTGTCAACACATTTTTGTGGTTGGGCTGTGTAAGCGTGGTTTTGTATTTTCAGGAAAGTTCAAAAATGGAGACTGCGTATGGCCTGGCCATTGTGCTTGCGATGTTGTGTACCACCATTTTGCTGGCCAATTGGTTGGTGATTCGCCGCACCAATGAAATCCTGGTGTGGTTTATGCTTATTTTTTACCTTTCCTTGGAGTTGCTGTTTTTCTATGCAAATGCCTCTAAATTTGCCGAAGGTGGTTACGTTACGGTGATCATGACCGCATTGTTGTTTGGCATGATGTTGCTCTGGGTAAAAGCCAAGCGTATTCGCCAAAGTTACTCCGATGAAATTCGGATCAAAGACTTTCTTGATCAGCTGATTACCCTCAGCAATGATGAGTCTATCCCAAAATTCGCTACTAACCTGGTATTCCTTACCACGGCCAAACACCCGAAAAAGGTTGAGTCAAAAGTGCTGTATTCGATCCTGCAAACGCAACCCAAACGCGCAGACGTATATTGGTTTGTACATATTCAAACAACCGATGAGCCTTTTACCATGCAATATGAGGTAAACACGATTGCGCCCGATGATGTGTATAAAGTGATTTTCCGCCTCGGCTTCCGGGTACAGCAACGCATGAACGTATTCATGAACAAGGTGGTAGAAGAACTGGTGGAAAATGGCGAATTAACGGTGTACTCTCGATACCACACCGCTTCTAATAAATATCCAACGGGGGACTTCCGTTTTGTGCTCATTGAGGAGTTCTTATCCAATGAAAACGAAATGCCCTGGCGCGAGCAAATTATTATTTCGGCTTACTTGACCATGAAAGGATGGGTATCATCACCTAAAAACTGGTTTGGCCTCGATTCTGACTCTGTTGAAGAGGAAAAAGTGCCGTTGTTGCTCCAGCCTGTGAAGGAAGTGAAGTTGCAGCGCATCAACCGAAAGGCAGGCAGTTAATGCGTCACTAGGTGTGAAAGGTAAAAAAGTAGTTGGCGCCAAAATTCCAGATCATCACAATCCCGGTGGCCGCTAATTTGGCTGGATAAAACTTGACGCCCCGTTGCTCATTCAGCACATAAATAATGGCGTTATTCATTCCTAAGCCCAAGAGGGCTACCAACAGAAATTTTCCAAACTGCAGGGCAATGCTCGGATCGGTGCTATGAAACGTCCAAAGCCGGTTGAGGATGTAATTGCTGACCACTGCTGCCATGAAACCACAGCTATTGGCCACATATTGGTTAATGTTTAGTTTTTCCTTGCCTATCCAGGTAATACCAAAATCTACCCCCACACCGGAAAGGCCCACTACTCCAAATTTGATAAATTTTATAAAAAGTTCTTGCATACGATCGGGTTCGGCGTTTTGGGAACGTTGAAAAAGTCGTTTTGTGCTTGTTTACTGTGCTTGCCTTTGGTCAAGCCGCCACACCAGGCGCACCGTAATCCATATCCAAAGGGCAATACAAGGAGCGGCTTTCAAGACATAAGGTTGCACCCACTGCTCCCGCCACATGCGGGGAAACAAATCGGTGGGCGTAAGGGACGCAAAGATAAAAACCAGCGCCAATAATCCTGTATCCCATTTGCCGGGTTTTGAAAGGCTGCAATACCATAAGGCTGCGCCACACAAGGCAATCACAAACGTGGGCGACTCGGCCTTGTGGTTAAAAATGACGACCCAGATCAATAAACTTGCCCACAAAGCCAGTCGGTTGGGCCAAACCGGATGTTTACCCGTTTGATATACGGTAAGCAGCAACGATAAAATACCAAAAATACTGATCAGCAGTTTGGGCGGCATCAGCCCGAACCAGGTTTGTAACCAGCCTTGTACGGAAAGCCCAATCGAGGCTGCATGATCCTCATTAAGCAGTACACCCCACCATTGATACAGTTGAATTAAATAAGTTGGACTGGCAACGACCAAGGGAATGCAGGTGAAAAAAAGGCACCAAACCAGCAGCCAAAGGCTAAATTTGAGCCGATTAGGGTATATCCACGCTAAAGGAGCCGCAAAAATTCCGAATACTTTTAAAAATGTTGCCCCCGCAACTACACCGGCAGCCTGAATTTGTCGCTGGCTTTCTAATGCCGCAAAACTGAGCAAAATCAACCCCAAGGTGAGTCCGTTGCTCTGGCTGTTTTGCAGCGAAACCAACATTTCGGGAAACATAAACCAGGCGCAGAAAATTTGCTGCGTTTTACTCAAACCCTTTAATTGCATCAAGGCATACAAGGGCAGCAGCGCATTGAGCAAATTCCACAAGGGAAGTCCCAAAAAATCGGGCAATACATGAAATGGGGCCATCCCGAGTGCAAAAGCAGGGCTATATTTGTATAAATCCCATTGCTCGCCTTGAAAGGATGCGTAAATATTTTGCCCCTGCAGCAGGTGGCGAAAGGCGTTTTTAAAGATCAGGTAGTTCTCGTAATCGGTCGGATAAGGAACAGCCTTTTGATGGGTAAGCCAGAGCCGCTGGACGGACACCAGTATCGCTGCCAACGCATAAATCCCCCAAAGGACGCCTTCCTGTTGCCAAATCCGTTTCACCCTTAGTTGCGGTCGCTTGTTTTTTTATTGCGCTGCACTTCCAGCACATCCGGAAGGGCTTTGAGTGTTTCAATAAGTTGTTCGGCACTTATTTGCTTGGGATCGTATGCCAAAAGCCAGGTGTTTTCGGCCGAAACACGTCGTATTAAACGCAGTTTTACATTTTGGATACCCATGACCCAGTTGCCGGCATTGACCTCCGTTTTTAACTTTACAATCAATTCGGGTGCGTCGGCAGGCAGGGCATTGGGGTCTATCCCTTGTTTCACAGAGAGTCCGTGTGCTTCCGCCAGGTTTTTAACCAAGGCCTCCAGTTCGAGCAGGGGTTTGGGGCGGTCAATACTACCCATTACGCTGTGCTGTTTTTCGCCCTCCATCACCGTGAAGCTGGCATAGGGCGCATCTGCCACCCGGCTTTCAATGCGCTCAGGATATTGCCAGAGGTTTACGGCGGCCACCTGCTTTTTTAATTGGTTGAGTTCGGCAGGCGTTACGTTTTTTTCGGCCATGCCCATCAGCGCTACATTACCTTTGCCTTCGTATGAAAAAACGCCGTTGTTGTAAAACGTAAGGATGTAAGACGGGCAAAAACCACGGCAACCATACTGCTGGAATGCAAGAAACGGTGTTTTATCGTTTTTATCAGGCATCGCTTTTTGGCTTTTACAGGCTAAAATACTAAAAAGGCTTAGTATCCCAAAGCAAAAAATAGTTCGGATCATGGTGATTGCGTTCTTTTTGATCAAAAGTAGGATTTTAAACCCAACCGAATCAGGCAATTGCCTGCTGGAGGTCGGCGATCAAGTCCAGCGGATTTTCAATCCCAACGGACAGTCGAATCAAGCCATCGGTGATGCCGTTTTGTACGCGTACTTCCGGGGCTACATGCAGGTGCGAGGAAGACGCCGGATGTAAAATCAGGGTATCTACATCGCCCAAAGTAGGGGCTAGTGCGCACATGGTTACTTTGTTCATGCATTTCAGGCCCGCTTCCAAGCCGCCTTTTAATTCAAAACTCAACATACCACCGAAGCCGCCTTTCATTTGTTGTAATGCCAACGCATGATCCGGGTGGCTTGGCAATCCCGGGTAATTGACGCGCGCTACTGCGGGGTGTTGTACTAGGAATTCTGCTAAAGCCTGTGCATTGCTGCAATGCCGTTCCATCCGCAAAGAGAGCGTTTTCAAACCATTGCTGGTCAACCAGGCCTCAAAAGGAGAGCAATTCGTACCCGCCAATTTCATCGCATTCCACACTTGCTTTTGCATACGCTCCGGATCGCCGCCCACGACTACGCCGGCGATGCTGTTGCCATGCCCATTGAGGTATTTTGTTGTTGAATGTATGACAAAATCGACACCCAACGCCAAGGGTTGTTGCAATAAAGGGGTGGCAAAAGTATTATCAATCGCGCAAAGGGCATTGTAACGGTGTGCCAGTTCTGCCAGGGCGCGAATATCTACACAGGCCAGGGTAGGGTTGGCTGGCGTTTCACAATATAACATTTGGATACCGGGATGCGTCTTCAGCAGGTTTTCTACCTGGTTCAGATCGGTCAAATCGGTCAGGATCGTCTCTACCCCAAATTGCTTGAATAGTTTGACCAACAATTCGGTGGTGCCGCCGTACAAATTGCCTTGGGAAAGCACCGTGTCGCCCGCTTTCAAGACGCCAAACAGCAATGTTGAAATAGCAGACATGCCACTCGAAGTCATCACACCTCGGGCCGGGATATTTAATCCATAAGCCTCCAGATCAGCGATTTTTTGTCCCACCGAATCTACGGTCGGGTTGGCATATCGGCTATACGCATGTCCGGAGGTAATATTTTTAAAAATATCAATACCCGCTTCGATATTGTCAAAGGAAAACGAAGAAGTGGCGTAGATGGGCAGGATATGCGGATCAGTAGTCCGGCCTTCCGAACCTTCTTTTACTACAAAAGAATCGATATTCATGCGGTGGGTGGCTGAAAATGAAAGAATTAAGGCTGCTTTCGCTTGGGTACGGGGTCGTGGATATCGTGGTTACTCCAGGGGTGGCAGCGCAAAATACGTTTAATGCCCATAGAAGTGCCCTTGATAGGGCCCCATTCTTCAATGGCTTCGATGGTATAATGGGAGCAAGTGGGATTGTACCTGCATTTATTATTGCCCAGTAAAGGCGATAAAGTCAATTGATAAATCCGAATCGGAAAAATCAATATCTTTTTAAATATTTTGCCAAGCATGGTTCAATATTCAGGCAGTGAATTTATACCCGACCCCCCGGATGGAGTGGAAGAAAATCGGCTCCTTGGCATCTTCTTCAAAGTATTTACGAAATGCCAGGATAAAATTATCAATTGTGCGGGTGCTTGGAAACACGTCATACCCCCAAACGGCTTGTAAAATTTGATTACGGCTGACTACTTCATTTTTGCGCTCTACCAGCAATTTGAGCAGCATCGCTTCTTTTTTGGTGAGGGTGATGTTATCCCCACGCCAGGTCGTCGCTTCAAATGTATGGAAATTCACCTTGTTTTTGCCAAATTCGTACAATTCCAGGGCTTCTCCTTTTACGCGTTGGCTGCGGCGCAACAAAATACCTACACGCAGCAACAGTTCTTCCAGGTTAAACGGCTTGGTAATATAATCGTCGGCACCCTTTTTTAGGCCGGTGATGCGTTCCTGGGCCATATCTTTTGCAGTCAGGATCACAATGGGTACTTCGGTATTCGTGAGGCGCACTTGTTCCGTTATGGTAAACCCATCCACATCGGGCAGCATCACGTCGAGCAATAACAAATCAAAATGTTGACCACCAATGTATTCCAGCGCTTTTTTCCCGTTTCCGGTGCTTACTACCTCGTAACCTTCCAGTTCGAGGTTGAGCCGGATGGCATCCCGGATATTATCTTCATCTTCTACAAGCAGAATCCGCATGTTCGTTTTGGGCTAATTGTTTAAATTGAAACGCGGCGACCGGGATTTTGTTTAGCCGCCGCGTTTGTCAGGGTACTACATGCCTAAATCGAGGTTATGTTTTTCATGCCAGGGCAAACCATCCAGGTTCAAACGCTCCATAAATGGATCTGGATTGAGTTGCTCCACATTGAACACGCCTTTGCCCGACCAATTGCCAGTAAGGATCATGCGCGCGCCAATCATGGCCGGTACGCCAGTGGTGTAACTTACAGCCTGGGTGCCGGTTTCGCGGTAGGCATCTACGTGCGAGCAATTGTTCCACACATAATAGGTAGCCTCTTTTCCGTCTTTGATGCCTTTGATGCGGTTGCCAATACTGGTGAAGCCGGTGTAGTTTTCACCGAGTTCTTCCGGTTTGGGTAAAACGGCTTTTAAAAACTCCAGCGGCACAATGTCCAAGCCTTTAAAGCGTACGGGGTCGATGCCCGCCATGCCGATATTTTGGATAACACGCAGGTGCGTCAGGTATTGTTCGCTGAAGGTCATCCAAAAACGCGCGCGTTTGAGGGTCGGGAAGTGTTTTACCAAACTTTCCAGTTCTTCATGGAAAATGAGGTATGAGCGTTTTGGGCCAATTTCCGGGTAGTCGATGTCTTTCCAGATTTCGTGTGGCTCGGTTTCGATCCACTGGCCATTTTCCCAGTATTTGCCGCGTTGAGTTACCTCCCGGATGTTGATTTCGGGGTTAAAATTGGTAGCAAACGCTTTGCCGTGGCTGCCAGCATTGGCATCTACGATATCGAGTTCATGCAATTCGTCGAAGTAGTGTTTTTTTGCGTAGGCGGTGTACACGCTGGTTACGCCCGGATCGAAACCACAACCCAACACGGCCATAATGCCTTTCTTTTCGTAGCGTTCCTGATAGGCCCATTGCCAGGAGTATTCAAATTTTGCTACATTTTTGGGCTCGTAATTGGCGGTATCCATGTAGTTTACCCCCATTTCGAGGCAGGCATCCATAATGTGCAAGTCCTGGTAAGGAAGCGCTACATTGATTACGAGGTCTGGCTGGAACTTTTTGAGGAGTGCGATTGTTTGTTCCACCTGATCGGCATCCAAGCGGGCGGTTTTAATTTTGCGGCCACCGTACGCTTGGTAAA
>JBBAVI010000015.1:0-76751 GCA_040397785.1 Saprospiraceae bacterium
TTCATCAAAATTAATCATTTCCTATATGTTTACATCACAATGGGGTCACACCCTCCATACTCCTGATAAAAAATATTAATGGAGTTATGCCCATTGGTTGAATTGGTTTTAATGTATGCCATGATCGGTTGTGGTGTTATACTAAATGCCGCCTGAATGGCAGCATTCGTTGTCATACTGAGCGCTGATCGTCAATTATTTAGGCCGAATACCATGAGCAAACCGATAGACCGCAAAGTATAGATGACACAAAAGTGCCCTACTTTGGCAAGGTAGGTGTTACACCAATGCTCGAAAAGGTTACATAATTCACAGTTAAGTGCATGTAAATGGTTAATTAGTGCCTTCTTTTAAATACGTAATGATTTTATTGTACAATAATTTTTCGTCAACAGGTTTGGATATATAATCATTCATTCCAATCGCCTTGCATTTTTCAAGATCAACGGTTGTGACATCTGCGGTAAGGGCAATAATGGGTATTTGCATATTCATTTTACCACGAATATGCGCGGTGGCTTCAAATCCATTCATTTCAGGCATTTGCAGGTCCATCAGAATAATATCGTACTTATTTTCTTCCAGGTTTTCAATCGCAATTTTTCCGTTGCCCGCAATATCTACTTCAAATCCAAAATCATTTAAGATTATCTTTATTAAAAGCTGATTCAATGGCATGTCTTCTGCCACCAATACCTTAATGTTTTCGATGCGCTCGGCCAATGCTTCATCGTGAACATTTGATGTGATAGACGACGTTTCAGTGGAAGATGAAATGGCTTTTTTAAAATCCAAAACAAAACCAAAAGTTGAGCCTTCTCCAAGTTTGCTATTTATAAAGAGGGTTCCTCCTTGCAGTTCTACAAATTGCTTAACGATCGAAAGTCCCAAGCCTGTCCCTCCATGAATTCGGGAGGTTTCGTTGGTTGCTTGTTCAAAGTCGCCAAAAATATGTTCCAGTTTATTTTCAGGAATCCCGATCCCTGTATCTGTTATTGAAAATTCTAAGGTTACAAAGTCGGCCGCTTCTTTTAGCAAGCGCACAGATACAGTTATTTTTCCTTCATGTGTAAATTTTACAGCATTTCCCAACAGGTTTAAAACGATTTGGCGCAGCCGCACCGAGTCGCCTAATAAAACTTCAGGAATAGCCGCATCGTATTTTTCAATCAATTCAAGGTTTTTTTCCTGGATTTTTGGTTCAAATAAATGAAGCGTTGTCGCAATAGATGTCGATAATGAAAATGGGGATTGCTCAAAGGTCATTTTTCCAGCATCTACCTTAGCCAGGTCAAGAATATCATTAATCAAAACGATCAAAGCATCTCCTGAAACCTTGATAGCATTTACATATTCTTTTTGTTTTTCACTTAATGCTGTTTTTAAAATTACATTGGTAAAGCCAATCACTGCATTAATCGGTGTCCTGATTTCATGGCTCATATTTGACAAAAATAGCTGCTTTGCAATCATAGCTGTTTCTGCATTACTTTTGGCTTCTTTTTGCTCGTGTATGTCGGTCGTACTACCCACCCACATTTTCATCTCGCCATTTTCATCCTTTATGGGTGATGCAAGATTCAGGTGCCATCTGTAATCCCCTTCTTTGTTCATAAACCGCATTTCCATTTCTAAAACAGTACCGGTTTCTCCTGCTTTTTGAAGGCGCTTTTGAAATTCATCCAATTCATCGGGATGTATGATTTTATGGTACCCAAAATCCCTTAATTCTTCAAAATTGTATCCTGAATAGTCCAGCCAGTTTTTATTAAAATAGAATACATTGCCTGTAGCATCGGCGTGGCTTATTTTTGCAGGCATGAGATCGGCCAACTGGCGAAAATGGACTTCGCTCTCTGCTATTTTTTTGTTTGCAAGCACCATTTTTGTTACCTCGTAAGCAATAATCGTAACCCCCGAAATCGTCTCATCTGCTTCCAGATAGGGCTGATAAACAAAATTGAAATACACGTCTTCCTGTTTCCCATTGCGCAAAACCGAGGCAAGGAGTTCATTGCCGAAAAATGAAACACCTGTAGTGTACACGTTATCAAGCAAACCCGGAAATGCGGAATCTTTAAGTTCAAATAAAACATCAAACAAGGGCTTTCCCTCTACGTCCTTGCCTTTCCCCCAAAATGCTTTAACACTATCGTTGGCAAGCGTTATCACCATATTTTTACCTTTTAAAACGGCAAAACCAAATGGTGATTTCATCAGCATCATGTTGTAACGCTTTTCGCTGTCGGCAAGCTGCTTTAACGCTCTTTGCTCATATTTAAGCTGCGTTATCAATATCTTGTTTTCAGTAACATCTTCAGACTGTTGAATAATATACTTCACATTTTGCTGCTCATCTAATAGGGGAGTGTGCGTCACTTGCCAATATCGCACCTCAAACCCGCTGCCCTCCGATACTGGTTTAGGGATGTCATATTTTACTACAGGCATTGTATCTGGTACTTTATTTTTCAACACCAGATTAAACGAATCGATCACCTTGCTTTTTCCATTTGCGATTTCATCCGCAGGATTATCGGGAAAAACATCAAAGATGTTACGCCCTACAATACTTCCTCTTACGATTGATGTGGATTTTAAAAACGCATCAGACGCAGCGACAATGGCAAAGTTGGTATCGATCACAAGCAACAATGCCGAAGACTGTTCGAAAATCTTTATGTAGTCTTTTGTATCCATAAGTTTGTAAATGTAAGGTAGAATGATGGCTTTGTTGTACATATCTCCGGTTTTTTCACAGATAATAGTCTTCTATCGAAATAAGGCGTTTTCACTTTTGCACCGGCGATAATAACCTGATTGAACCGTCTAACCTTCTCGCTTCCGTTCCTCCTTCATTGATTATCTACTCCACCATCGAAGCATTACCTATTTTGCTATCTGTGCGTACCGCGTTTGGCAAGACCATTTGCAGCAGGAAGGGGTATCCATATCACCCAATCCGGCTTCCGATTTTTTGCAAATAGACTTTCCGAACTTTGAGATTGGATTTAACTTATTGTTAATCAATACCTTGGGGTAAGTTGTGCTCCATGCCCTGCTGCTGGGGGAACGAACGGAGGTATATGTGGGGCAATTACAGACAGGGGTTTATTTTGCGCAATTCCATCACTGTATGGGCGTCTTATTGAATCATCTTCCTCGTTTTTCTTGCAGGAAAAGCACAAACAGGTAAGTAGTATGAAGGTTACGAATTTTATTATTTGCATCTTGACTCAGGTTGGATAGTCCAACGCGCCACGGCGAGGTTTTGCGTGTGTACAACCAAAAATCGAGCCAGCAAAGCATGAAGGGTAGCGGGAGCCAAGGCCGTAAGCGGCAATTAGCCTAGAATAGCATTCCATATCATTTCATGCCTTTTTTCAATGAAAAGACATTAAGTTTGTATAAAAACAACCATGCTCTTATGAAAAAACTGCTTTTTATGGCTGTTTTGATGGTGTTTTGCATGTTCGCCTGCAAAAAAGAAACCACTCCGCCACCAACTACCTGGGAAAAAACCTTCACACCGTCTTTGGAAAACAACAACCAACGCGACACGGTGTACGATGATGAAAACATTACCTTTAGCACCGATCAAACACCATCTGATCGGTACATTTGGTCGTGGGGAGATGGGAGCAAAAACGATACCACCCAAACCATCTACGCCACCCATCAATTTCGTCGTATTGGCTTGAATATCATAAAATTACGCGTAGAACGTGGCAATACCTACGGTGAAAATACCGACAGCGTCTGGGTGATACACCATGCCATTCCACCTTGTGGATTCCGTATTGACACCAATGATTCACTTTATGTACGCGATACAACACATTTTGTGGCCAATATCGCAACACCTGATTGCCAAAGCACTTGCAATTTTTCCTATCAATGGGATTTTGGCGATGGAAAAACCGGGACAGGATATCATACGACGCATGCATACGATGTCACGGGCACCTTTACGGTTAAAGTGAAAATAGCACGATGTGAAAGCCCGGATACCATTGCCCAAAAAACAGTGGTTGTTGGTGGAAGTACAGAAAAAAACGATTATAAATGCCAGTGTGTGACGGATGCTGGAACGTTTGCGTTTTTTGATACCATTGAGGTTCAAAACCTGCCCTACAACCCAATCAAAGTGGACGGCCGGGTTTTGCAGCGACTTAGCAATACGAACCGCTATTTTGGTGAATTTAATTGCAAACCAACCGGTTGCGATACCTATATGTTAGATGTCTTTGAGAACCAGGATAGTGTTCAATATCGGTTTAAAACGCTTTTCAATTTTTATGTTATAAACTGTTCAGGAAAACGTTTGTGAGATGGGCATGGGCACAAATACGCGCTATGAAAGTTGTTCATTGCGCGGTAGCATTAACACGTTTGTGTACGTTTAATGTGCAAAAAAAAGACCCACGCGCAAAAAACGCGTAAGTCTTTGATTTTCAATGTGGGCCTGGCAGGAATTGAACCCGCGACCATCTGATTATGAGTCAGCCGCTCTAACCACCTGAGCTACAAGCCCTTTTAAAACATGCTTGAAAACACAAGCGCTTTTTACAGGAACGGCGCAAATTTACAATTAATTCCTGAATAGCGCACTTTTTTCGCGCTATTCCTGCCAATAAACCCTTTTTACCCGTTCTGAAATATTGGTAAATACTTCATAAGGAATGGTTTGTAACACTTTCGCCAGTTGTTGCACAGTGTGTTGCTCGCCAAAAATCACCACTGTATCACCCTCCCGCGCTTCAGGAATCTGGCTGACATCAATCATGCTCATGTCCATGCACACGTTGCCAATGGTGGGCGCAAGTCGCCCGTGCAGGTACACGGCATAGCGCCCGCCGCCCACAAGCCGCAGAAAACCGTCGGCATACCCAATGCTGATGGTGGCAATACGGGTGGGCTGCTCCACCGGACCATTCCGATTGTACCCCACCGTCTCACCTGCCTGCACCGATTTAATCTGACTAATGGTGGCTTTTAAGGTATTCACCACCCGCAAGGCATCTTGTTTGCCCGCCGAATCAATGCCGTACAGCCCAATACCTAGCCGCACCATCTCAAAATGATATTCCGGGAAACGCGAAATACCGCCCGAATTGGCCAAATGCCGCAAAGGCCTGTATCCCAGGGTCGCAACAATTTGGGTGTACATTTCCGAAAACACCCGCGCCTGCTGATGTGTAAAATCATCATGCACTGCCACGTCACTAGCCGACAAATGCGAAAACACCGATTGTACCCGCAAATTGGGATAAGCATGCATTTGTTGCAACACAGCGCCCAGTTGGTCGGACTCAAAACCGAGGCGGTGCATACCCGTATCTAATTTTAAATGGATAGACATTTGTTTTTCATGTCCGGCATACCGAGCCAGCGCTTCCCACAAGGCCAAACTGTACACTTCTGGTTCGAGTCGGTGCCGGTAAAGGGCATCAAAACTGCTGGGCTCCGGATTAAGCACCAAAATGGGCAAATTCACCCCTGCGTGTCGCAATTCAATGCCTTCATCAGCATAAGCAACCCCCAAATAATCGACTTTGTGAAATTCGAGCAGTTTGGCCAATTCCGCCGATCCGCTGCCATAACCCGCCGCTTTTACCATCACCATCATTTTCGTGCCGGGCTGTAATAGGCGGTTGTACACGTTCAAATTGTGGATCACCGCACTCAAATTGACCTCCAAAACCGTTTTATGCGCCTTTTCTTCTAAGCGGTGCGCAATGCGCTCAAACGCAAAAATCCGGGCACCTTTTAATAAAATCAACTCGTCTTGAAATACGATTTGCCCAAAATCCTGCAAAAACGCGTCGGTTCCGGGGTAAAACTGCGCTTCTATGTCGGCTGGTAAAAACGGCTTGATGCTTAAAATCGCTGATCCAATACCAATCAAGCGATGTACTTTAAATTCCACCATTGCATCGGCTACTTTTTCATACAAGGCGGCATCTGGTATGCCACTTTGCAAAATATCCGATAAAATGAGGGTAAAACGCGTTTTCCGTACTTGCTGGGCCGCAAACTGCAAAGCAATGCGCAGCGAACTCAGGTCGTTGCTGTACGCATCATTGATCAAACTGCAACGCTGAATGGCGGCTTTTAACTCCAAACGCATCTCCACAGGTTCTAATTTGGCCAAGCGCGCGGCAATTACCGCCGGATCTACCTGAAAATGCAAAAGTACTGCAAAACAATGCAGCGCATTTTCGATGGATGCCGCATCGGTAAACGGGATTTCAAACACCCGATTTTCGTCCAATTGGGGCACTTTAAACTGCGTTTGGCCAGATGTTAAACTGTTTAAATCCGTGATTTGTAGGGTGGCAGGTACGCCTTGGGTAGACCAGGAAAGAGCATGGCGACCCGGTTTTGCTTGCCACTGGTCGACAGCGGCTGTTATGCCTGGATGATCGGCGCAGAAAATGAGTTGCGCAGCTTGCTCAAAAAGCAGCATTTTTTCAGCAATTTTGGCCGCTTCGGAAGCAAATCCCTCCTGATGCGCCGATCCAATATTGGTAAAAATGCCGATTTCTGGTTGAATGACGGCCGCGAGTTTGGCCATTTCGTCCAGTTGGGAAATGCCCGCTTCGAAAATGCCCAGGGTGTGTTGCGCCTGAATTTGCCAGACCGACAAAGGCACTCCAATTTGAGAATTATAACTTTTTGGGCTTCTAACAATTTGAAAATCAGGCGAAAGCAGTTGATACAACCATTCTTTTACAATGGTTTTGCCGTTGCTGCCTGTAATGCCCAGCACGGGCAGCCGAAACTGGACGCGGTGGGCGGCCGCTACCTGTTGTAAAGCCTGCAGGGTATCCGGTACCCGCAAAACATTGGCTGCTGGCATGGCGTCTAATGCAATTTCCTGGCTTACCACAAAATTGCGTACCCCCGCACGGTAGGCATCTGCCAAAAATCGGTGTCCATCGTGCCGCAATCCGGGCAGCGCAAAGAACAAACTCAAGGTAGGTGCCGACAATTGGCGGCTGTCGAGCGATAAATAGGCGATCGTGGCAGCAGGATTTGTTTGCTGTAACCACTTCGCTTGAAGTAAATCGGCAATACTTGTTATTGAATCGTTCATCGCGGTTTACCTTTGTAGGAAAATTCATTACCTTTGGAAATAACCATACATCAACCCGAAGCACTCATGGCGCATTTTCCTGCTATGGTGCATGCATTTGCCGGGCGACGCAAAGTTGCACTTTATGGCGATATGGGCGCAGGAAAAACGACCTTTGTAAAAATGTTTTGTCGTTTTTTGGGGGTAACAGCGGGTGTCAACAGCCCCACGTTTTCCTTGGTGAATGAATATCAGTACCAGGAAGTAGACGGAACGCTTGGTTTCATCCACCATTTGGACCTTTACCGCCTGGAAACGGCCGAGGAAGTGTTTGATATTGGGCTGGATGATTTGTTGGAAGATCCCTGGTACTGCCTCATTGAATGGCCCCAACTGGCCGAACCGTTTTTTAGCGACGATCTGGTAAAAATTCAAATTGAAATTTTGAACGAAACCGAACGGCGCATCTTAATTTTGAACCCAATTTAGGCAAATTTTAATAAGCATTCAATCAACATGGAGACCCTTTCCGTATCGCGTACCCAGGAAGAAACCCTGGAAATGTTGCCCAGACATCAGCGGCTATTTATCGGCGTGCCGAAGGAAAATACCATGCAAGAAAATCGGGTTGCATTGGTTCCACATGCGGTAACGACGCTTACCGCCCAGGGGCATCGGGTGATTGTGGAGGCCGGTGCAGGTGAAAAGGCTAAATTCAGTGACCTCGATTATGCCGAAGCGGGCGCAGAAGTGGTACACAGCAAGGAAGCCATCTTTAAAGCCGATGTACTGCTCAAAGTTGCGCCGCCGACCCTCGATGAAATTGACTTGATGCAGCCCAACCAGGTGTTGATTTCGCCCATTCATTTGCCGATGCTGCATGCGGATTACATTGCTAAATTGCAGAAAAAAAGGGTCATCGCACTCGCCATGGAGTATATCCGCGACGATGAAACGGGTGTTTTTCCTATCGTGAATGCCATGAGTGAAATTGCGGGCATCAGCGCCATCCTCATTGCAGCCGATTTGTTGGCGACCAACCGAGGCGGTAAAGGCGTTTTGCTTGGCGGTATTGCAGGGGTGCCGCCCGCCAAAGTGATTATTCTGGGCGCAGGGGTGGTGGCTGAATTTGCTACCCGTACGGCGATCGGTTTGGGCGCAGAAGTGCGTATTTTTGATAATAACGTGTACAAATTGATGCGCCTGCAAAACAAAGTGGGCCGACAATTGCATACTTCCGTGGTAAATCCGGTTCATTTAAAAGAACAACTATTGACCGCCGATGTGGCCATTGGTGCCGTGCATTCCGCCCAGGGACGCTCGCCAATGATCGTTTCGGAAGAAATTATAAGCCGCATGAAACCCGGTTCGGTCATCCTGGATATCAGCATCGACCAGGGGGGATGTTTTGAAACCTCCCAAATGACCTCCCACGATCATCCAACGTATGAAAAATTCGGGGTGACCCACTATTGTGTGCCCAATATTCCTTCTCGGGTGGCACGTACTGCCTCCGATGCCATTAGCAATATCCTGACTTCCTTGCTCCTGCGGGCCGAACACGGCGGCGTTCTGTCGCTCATAACCTCCAACGAAGGATTGAGAAACGGGGTATATACCTACAAGGGCTGCCTTACAAATGCCTACCTTGGCGCTTTATTTCAATTAAAATCGACAAACTTAGACTTGTTGATCACTTCCGACTTTTGATTATGAATCAATTACATATTAAGCCCCGCAAAATACTTTTACAATTACTGCATCATGCACCCTTGTTGTTGTTCGGGCTCGTGTTGTCGCTTTTCTTGTGTCAATGCGTACCGCCTTCTGCGGAGGACAAAAATCCGAAACAGGGCAGTGTGAACATTGATTTGCGCAACAAGCAAATTCAGCAATTATACAACCTGCGCGATACCCGGAAAGTGGATAGCCTGCTGCATTATTTGGACAATCCGAACGCGACGCTGCGGTATATTGCCACGCTGGCTTTTGCCTCCATTAAAGACACCAACGCAGTGCCCGCCGTTATTGGGCGCTTGCAAGATCCGGTAGAAGATGTACGCATTGCAGCGGCCTTTGTTTTAGGACAAATTGGCGCTTTAAAATCAGAAAAAGCACTCATTGCAGCATTTATTTCTAACGATTCTTTGTCCCAACACCAACGTTTCAACGCAACCGTATTGGAAGCCATTGGATGTTGTGGCGGTGCGGCAAGTTTGAAGCAAATTGCCTCCGTCAGTACCTATTTACCCACCGATACCTTGCTTTTGGAGGGCCAATGTCGTGCCATTTATCGTTTTGGCGTACGCAACCTGACCGATCCGGTTGCCACCGCTCAGATGGTCACTTATGTAGCCAATGAGCGTATTCCGGCCCCCGCCCGTTTGATGGCTGCCCAATATTTGGCACGCACGAAAGACCTTTCACCCGATAGTTTGCAGTCCGTATTGTTGGCAGCGGCTTTGGTGCGTTCGGTACAAAATCCGGACATTCGAATGGCCTTGGCTAAAGCGCTTGGAAAGTCTAAAACCACTCCTGCGTTTGCCATTTTATCCAAAGTAATCCACACAGAACAAGATTGGCGGGTAAAATGCAATATTGTTCAGTCGATGGCAGGCTTTCAGTTCGACACTGTTCGTTCGATGGTGCTGCCCTTGGTGCTCGATACCAATGCGCATGTAAGTCGCACGGCTGCCGAATTTTTCGTGTCAAACGGCCACGTAGAAGACAGCGATTATTACTGGCGTTATGCCCGCGAACATGCTGCACAAATCCCTATGTTGGCCCAAATCGCCCTATATCGGGCATCCAACAAATGGTTGGGCCGTTCCGCGCCCAAATCCAAGGATTTTGTCAATTATCGGCTCAGAGAGCTGTTTTTAGGCTCCAAAAACCCTTACGAACGCGCTGCTTGCCTGAACGCATTGTCTGAATTTGGCTGGCAATACCGCTGGATACACGAAAAAGGTTTTACCGACAGCCACCCTGCCGTAAAGTCCGCTGCTGCAGAAGCCCTGCTTACGATCCTGCAACGTTCCGATTTTTATGCGTTTTTCGGCGAATCAGCGCGTACCGCCCGCCGCGAAATGTACTATTATATGCGTGAAATGATCGCCTCAGGCGACCCCGGCATGATCGCTGCCGGAACCGATGGATTACGCGTACCCGCACTCAATTACCGCACCTTACGCGATTCCGTGCGCATTGAAGACTTTAGAACGGCCTTGGGTAAACTAAAAATGCCCCGCGATGTGGAAGCTTATATGGCCCTAGATAAGGCGATTGCCTATTTTGAGGAACGTCCAGAGCCCTCCAAACCGGTCATTCCTTTCAACCATCCGATTGATTGGCAGCGCTTGAACCTGGTGAGTCAAAAAACAGAAGCCACCATTGAAACGAACAAAGGCAACATTGTGGTGGAGTTTTATCCACAATGGGCGCCTGGTTCGGTTGCGAACTTCCTGGATTTGGCGGGACGGGGCGAATACAATGGTAAAAGTTTCCACCGCGTGGTGCCCAATTTTGTTATTCAAGGCGGCTGCCCGCGCGGCGACGGCTATGGCGCCCTCGATTATACCATCCGCACCGAAATCGGCATGGCGTGGTACAATGCTGATGGCTACCTTGGCATGGCTTCCGCCGGATTTGATACGGAAGGTACCCAGTTTTTCATCACGCATTCCCCTGCACCGCATTTAGATGGAAACTACACCATTTTTGGCAAAGTGAAACAAGGCATCGATGTGGTGCATCGGATACAACCAGGCGATTTGATAAATCGGGTGGAGATTAAGTACCAGTAACGGGATTTCCGATATCCGATTTATTCGATTTTTGATTTCCGATTGGATTTTTGATTTCCGATTCTGGATGATTGAAAAAATCCCTATATTTGTATATTCAATACACTTGTTGCCATGAACGAACAATTATTAAGTAGAATAACCATAAATCCGGAAATATGCCACGGCAAGCCGATTATAAGAGGCTTGCGTTATCCTGTTGAAAATGTGCTGGAACTTTTAGCATCTGGCATGTCTCATGCGGAGATCCTTGAGAATTATGAAGATTTGGAGGAAGAGGACTTGCTTGCTTGTTTGGTTTTTTGCAAGTAATTGATTAATAAGCAATTATATCGATTCCCGACTGTTTGTCGCGGCATTTTATCCAACCAAAATTTACCGTGCTCTATTTGAACTTGGTGGTAAATAAGCCTTACCCGTCAAAAACACCCCAATAAGGATCAGGAATAATTCAACAATGAATGCAACATGGTCATTCTGAAACTGCGCCTTATACATTTGAGGAAAAAACATGCGTAATAACCCCAACACCATACAAAACCAACCTACGACCGTGATTAACGTTTGCCATTTCCAAACCCAAATATTATGCTGTCGAACAATTGCCAGTCCAGCAATAAAAAACAGCACCCCGGATAAATACACCAGCGGCACCACTTGTGTGTCATAAAGCGTTGGATTCCAAAATTTTAGTTCTGATACGACCATTACAATCAGGGTGGGACCTATAATGGCTGCAATTGACTTTGATTTATCCATTTTTGAATTTTTGGGATTGCAATGCACTTCAGTTCAATCCGATCTTCTATACTTAATCGGTAAAAATTTTGGATAATTGTTCGGCACTTGGCAGATTTTCGGCAAATTCTTTGGGTAGTTGCGCATAGCTGTAAGTGACGATGCCCATCGGTTTGTTTGCAATTTCTAAAGCATATTCAACGGTGAGGCGGCTTTTGGATTTGCAAAGCAGTATGCCAATGCTTGGGTTATCTTCGGGGTATTTTACGGTTTTGTCCAAAAGGTGCAAATACCAGTTGAACTGTTGGCTGTATTCGGGCTTAAACTCGTTTACTTTTAACTCAATGGCTATCATCGATTTAAGTTTTCGATGATAAAATAATATATCAATAAAATATTCTTTATCGTCCAATTCCAAGCGGAATTGTTGCCCCATAAAAGCAAAATCAGATCCAAACTGCCCAAGCATTTTGGTGATATTGGTTACAAGTGCGTTTTCGAGTTGTTTTTCGTGGTGATGGTCTGGTAAGTTTAAAAAAGACAAATCATATTCGTCTTTAAACTGTAAAGTATAAGCAACCATTTCTTGCTTACTTAGTGCTTTTTCAAAGTTGTTTTGAAAGTTTTTATGGTTAGAATAGGTATCAATTTTGATTTTTTCTTCTAAAATACTTCTGCTCCATGTTTCGTTTTTGGCTTTTTGCAGGTAAAATTCGCGTTCAGTATTGTCTTTTATCTTGCTGAAAATCATTAAAGTATGCCCCTAGTGTAATTTGGCCACAACCTGTGGCCAAATTGCGTTTGCCTGCATTTCTTCGTAAACATATTTCATTCTTCGTAAATTTCTTTCCGAAAAACCTTTAACGCCTATGAACTCGGCTTGTAAATCAACAGATAATTGCATTATTACGGAAGTACCCCAACCAGTCTTGGTTTTTTCTGAAATTGTTTTACCAATATCCAAATAGGCTAAAATCATTTCAGAATTTACCGCACTATAACTGTTGTATTGTGCCTGTAAAATTCTTTCTTTTAAAGAAATGAGTGTTTGCAGGTAATCTGAATTTTCTAATTGACTCATTATGACGCTAATGCTTCGTTCAGTTCGTTAATAATAACGTTTATTTCAACACCAAAAGTTGGTATTCTTGGTCTCGTACATCGAAAATCCCCCATCCAATCGGAAATCGGATATCATGTAATCGGATATCGGAAATCAAGAATCATGTAATCGGATATCGAAAATCAAAAACTACTTTTTCGGATAAACATACAAATGCACCTCCTCCGGTGTAACCACATGGTCGCAAAGGATAAACAAGCGTTCCACCACATTGGCTAGTTCGCGGATATTACCCGTCCAGTTGTAATCCTGCAGGGCCTGAATGGCTTCGGGTAAAAACTGTTTAATAGGATGGCCATAATCGTCGGCAATACGGCGGTTGAAATGTTCGATGAGCAGCGGAATATCTTCGCGGCGTTCGTTGAGGGAGGGCACTTTTACCACGATCACGGCAAGGCGATGGTACAAATCTTCCCGGAAGCGGCCGCCGTCAATTTCGGCCCGCAGATCTTTGTTGGTCGCTGCCAACACCCGCACATCCACCTTGATTTCTTTGCTATCACCCACGCGGGTCACTTTGCTCTCTTGCAAGGCGCGCAGCACTTTTGCCTGGGCATCGAGGCTCATATCGCCAATTTCGTCCAGAAACAAAGTTCCGCCGCTGGCTTGTTCAAATTTGCCGGGCTTATCGGCAATAGCACCAGTAAAGGAACCTTTTTTATGTCCAAACAATTCACTTTCAATCAGTTCGGAAGGAATTGCGGCACAGTTTACTTCTACAATCGGTCCGTCTACCCGGTTGCTTTTTTCGTGTATCCAGCGGGCTACGAGTTCTTTACCTGTACCATTTTGTCCGGTAATCAGCACGCGGCTTTCGGTGGGTGCCACACGTTCGAGCAGGCGTTTAATTTCAAGAATCGGCGCACTTTCTCCAATCATATTCACGCCTTTGCTGCTTTTCACTTGTTTGCGCAGCACTTGGGTGGTATTCACCAATTCCGCGCGCTCGAGGGCATTGCGCACCGTAATCAGCATCCGGTTAAGGTCTGGTGGCTTTGAAATAAAGTCAAAAGCGCCTTTTTTCACTGCTTCAACCGCTGTATCAATGGTACCGTGGCCGCTCACCATGATCACGGGTGTTTCGGGCGAAAGGATTTGCAGGCGCTCCAGGGCTTCAATGCCGTCCATTTTGGGCATTTTAATGTCCATAATGACCACATCGAACTTATCTTTTTGCACTTTGGCGACACATTCGAGTCCGTCGGAGGCTTCTTCTACTTCATATTGTTCAAATTCGAGGATATCGCGCAACGTACGTCGGATCGGCGTTTCATCATCGACAATTAATATCTTGGCCATGGTATGCAGTGATTAAAGTGATTTTGATGATTTAAAAAGTTGATTTTTCGTATGCTTGAAAGCGAAGGATGGGCAAACGAAACAGCACGGCGGCTCAGGGGCACAAAGAAAATCGCTTCTTTTGATATTTCAAGATTAATTAGATATGATTTTAGGCGGATGTGTGACGAATTTGGAATTTCTGCGTTTTACCTTTGTTTGGCCACCTTCAAAGGTAGCAAAAATCCGGTACCTTTATCTTAAATCAAACGCACACACAAAACTCAAAATCATGAAAATCAATTTACTACTATCATTTTCTCTGGTAATGTTGCTCACAACAGCACTTTCTGCCCAATACAACGTGGTACAAGAAACGGAGCGCAACATGTCTTTTGGCAGCCGCCCTTGCTTTCGCCTCGATTTTGCCAAAGCCGATGCCAATTTGGTGGAGAACAATTGGAAAGATTATGTCAAAACCAATTTTAAAGGCAAACTAAAGTCGGATAAAAAAACAGACGAGTTGTTTGCCACTAACCTCAAATCGAGCATGTTAGGCGATGACCCGTTTGGCGTTTATTCTACCATCGAAAAAACAGCAAATGGCGCTGTACTCACGGTTTGGTTCGATATGGGCACGTATTTCCTGAGTCGGAGAGAAAGTTCGGGCAAAACCGATGAGGTGAGCCGTTCGCTGAAAACCTTTTACTACGATGTGCGCCGCGCGCAAATCGGGAAAGAAATCAAAGACCAGGAAGGAAAGTTAAAAGACCTGGAAACCAAACAAAAGAAAATGGCCCGCGAAAATGAACAACTGCGCAAAGACATTGAATTGTACAAGATCAAAATCAAAAAAGCAGAGGACGATATTGTGAAAAACGAAAAAGACCAGGAAACCAATATCCTCGACACGGAGGCCCAGCGCCGCTCGATTGACGAAAGCAAGCGCCGTTTGGAAAACGTGGAGAATGAACGGAATTAGACGTTGATCAATGGGGCTGAATTTTAAATGCCCCCCACGTTGGAAGCGTTCTGAGCGCTTCCAACGTGGGGGGCATTTAAAATTCAGCCCCCTATAAAAATGTTGAAAATACCAGGAAAATTAAAAATCAATAATATACCCTTTTTAGGGTATATTATTTGCTAAATTGAAATAAAAGTTAGCAAATAATCCGAATTTACCTACTTTTTAGCGCAAAAGCCGTTTGTTTTATATACAAGTAAACACACAATGTTTTTTTATGTTTTAACACAAAATATGGTATATTTGCAAGCAGTATGTACACGACATTTATTTTTGAACAGTGGAAAAGTTTTGTCACCGCATTCGTCCATGCACCAATATTAAGCCAATGTTAAATTCATACTGCAAAACCGCCAGGGGCTAATGTGTTACATTTCAATCCCTTAAAACATTTGATTTTCCCCCAACCGAAGCTCGATTTTTCCTGTGGATAACTACATGCCGATGTGTATAACTACGCAACTTTTCACACTTCTCCACACCAAACACCCCGGTTATCCACAGAAATTGACTACACGGAATGTTTGGAAAAGTAATCCTATAAAATAACAACGTAGTTTTGTAAGCAGTAACCGATCGCAAGTCCCCACGTATGAACGAAGCTAATAAAGACGCATCCAGCAACAACGCCAACCGCGCACGCCCTACCCGCAACAGTGGTACCGGTGATCAATTGTCGAATTACGTATTCGGCAAGGTGCAACCCCAGGCGCTGCCGCTCGAAGAAGCCGTGCTAGGCGCACTCATGCTCGACCGGGAAGCGCTGCCCATCGTGATGGACATCCTGCGCGCCGAAAGTTTTTACCTCGAATCGCACCAACTAATCTATCGCGCAGTCATTAAACTGTTCGAACGCTCCAATCCGGTCGACTTGCTCACCGTGACGGAAGAATTGCGCAAAAGCGGCGAACTCGACAAAATTGGAGGCGGTTATTACCTGGTGGAACTGACCAACCGCGTGGCTTCTTCCGCCAACATCGAATACCACGCCCGTATCATCGCGCAAAAACAAATTCAGCGCGCACTCATTTCCGTAAGCACCCGCACCATTAAAGATGCTTATGAAGATACCACCGACGTGTTCGACCTGCTCGATGAGGCAGAAAAAGGCCTGTTTGCCATCACTCAAAACAACCTGAGCAAATCCTTCGAAAGCATGGGAACGCTCTCTGGTAAGGTGCTCAAACAAATCGAAGAACTCTCCGGCAAGGTAGATGGCCTTACCGGCGTTCCCACCGGCTTCACGGACCTCGACCGACTGACCTCCGGCTGGCAACCTTCCGACTTGATCATCCTTGCCGCACGCCCAGGTATGGGTAAATGCCTCGGAAAAGGCACCCGCGTACTCCTACATAATGGAACAACCCAAAAGGTGGAAAATATCCGAACCGGCGATCTGCTCATGGGCGATGATTCCCGGCCCCGTACCGTACTTTCCGTTGCCCAAGGTATGGAACCCATGTATTGGATCCGCCAGGAAAATGGAATCGACTACCGTGTGAATGAAAGCCATATCCTTTGCCTGTTGCAATTGGATGGAAATCAGCAAGAATCTGCTCCTAAGGTGCTGGAAATCAGCGTAAAAGACTACCTCGCGCTATCAACACAGGCACAATCAACGCTCTACGGATACAAAGCAGCCATTGAACTGGACGCCCAGCCTTTGCGCTGTGATCCATATCTGTTGGGATTGTTTGTTGGCGGCAATTTGTTTGAATTCAATTCAGGTGCGAACCAAGCCGCGCTTGGCGCAAAGGCACACCAGGATCGCGTCGCCCAAAAAAGCGCAAAAGCATCCAAACGCCACCCAGGCCATGCCGCCGCCCAGATGCAGGAAATCCCTACGACCTCCACTTTTCACGAAAATGGCATTCCCGCACAATACCTGCTTAATTCCCGAAAAAACCGACTGTCACTGCTGGCCGGATTGATTGATGCTTATCCAGCGGGAAATACTCCAAGCGCCTGCCAAATGGTGCTCAAAAATACTTCGGCGCTCACGCAAATTAAATGGCTCTGCAACTCCCTTGGTTTTCAGGTAAAGGTGCAAGCGGAAAATATTCCAAGCCCTTACCCGGGTTTTACTAAATTAGCCTATCTACTGCGTATTGAAGGTGCTTTGAATGAAATTCCGGTAAAAACCAGTGTTTTGTCCAAATCAGCGGCAACTACGCCCTTACTGGAAAGTACCATTCGCATCGAACCAGATGGTATAGACACCTATTATGGCTTCGAAATTGATGGGAATGGCCGTTTTTTACTCGAAGACCTTACGGTAACGCACAATACTTCGCTGATCCTGGCCATGGCGCTCAATGCCGCCAAAGATTTTAATAAAGGGGTAGCCTTGTTTTCTTTGGAAATGGCCAATACCCAGCTGGTATCCCGCCTGATTTCTATGGAGGCCGAAATTCCAGGCTCTAAAATGCGGAGTGGCAAACTGGAAGACTATGAATGGCAGCAATTACAAAGCACCGTTGAAAAACTCAGCCAAATACCGGTTTTCATCGATGATACGCCGGGTATCAACATCTTTGAACTGCGTGCCAAATGCCGCCGTTTGAAAATGCAGCATGACATTCAATTGATTATCATTGACTACTTGCAGTTAATGACGGGTGCCTCCGAAAACAACCGAAACGCCAACCGGGAGCAGGAAATTGCGGGGATTTCGCGCGCGCTCAAGGGCATGGCTAAAGAATTGAGTGTGCCTGTGATTGCATTGTCACAGTTGAGTCGCGCGGTAGAGGTGCGTGGTGGTGCCAAACGTCCGCAATTGAGTGACTTGCGCGAATCGGGTTCCATCGAACAGGATGCAGATATTGTCGGTTTTATTTATCGTCCGGAGTATTATGGTATCCTGGAAGATGAAACAGGACAAAGCCTGAAGGGCATTGCCGAGGTAATCATTGCCAAACACCGTCACGGCGCGCTCGATTCGGTGAAATTGAAATTTACCGACACCTTTGCCAAATTCGGCAACCTCGATGACCCGTCCTTTGCCGGGCTGGCCGATCCGCTTACCGGACCGTTTCAGCCGAGTGTTATTACCCGGCAATCGCGCATGAACGATGAAGATATTCCATTTTAGGACAAAAAAAAGTTGAATGCAAGGCGACCCAACAAGGGATGGTCTTTCATTCAACTTTAAATGGTGTTGTAACATACAAAACGACCAATAGATAGAAGCCTAGAGCGCGCGTTTCCACACGGCCTTACCCAAAGTCAAAAATGCCAAGCATTTTCTATTTATCGATTGGTTTCTTTTCTGCTTCGCGGATGCCTTGGCGAATTTCATCTTCCACTGAATTTTTTGCGTTGTTGAATTCGCGGATGCCGCGACCCAAACCACGCATCAATTCTGGAATTTTATTGCCGCCAAACATCAGCAACACAACCAAAAATATCAGCATAAGTTCTGTTGTGCCGATATTGCCGAGGAACAATAACGTAGATGTCATAGTCATCAAAAATTTAAATGTTGAAAAGAAGCGCCCCCGAAAGGACTTTATGTAATATCCGGTTGGACAGGAAAACAAGCACAAAGTTACATCAAAACGAAGGGAAAAGTTACCCTCCGTTGCGAATTTAACCAATTGAAGACAAATTGCTTGTCATTTGCATTTTTATGATAAAACGTTTGCCTCTGTTTAAACCCTACCATAGTTGTGTGTGTTTAATAAATTGATTGCACACTTTGCCTCCACCTTGCCCAATATGCAAATTCAAGCCATTTTAGAAGTCCTCGAAACCATTGCGCCCCCACAACTTCAAGAATCTTATGATAATGCCGGATTAATTGTTGGCAGCCCAACAGATACTGTAACAGGTGTGCTTTTTTGCCTTGATTCTACGGAAGCCATCATTGAAGAGGCGGTACAAAAGGGTTGTAATTTGGTGGTAGCGCACCATCCCATCGTTTTTAAAGGCTTGCGTCGTTTGAATGGCACCAACTATGTAGAACGCACGGTAATTGCGGCTATTCGACACAAAGTGGCGATTTATGCCATTCATACGAACCTTGACAATGTGCATTTTCGGGGTGTAAATGAAAAAATTGCTCAAAAACTTGGGCTACAAGAAACGCGTATCCTCGCGCCTAAAAATGGGTTGCCCGATATTGGTGCAGGACTGATCGGCATGCTTCCGGCCCCAATAGAAGAACACGCTTTTTTGATAAATCTAAAAACGGCACTTCAAACCAATTGTGTTCGCCATACCGCCCTGCGCAGTCGGCCCATTCAAAAGGTGGCGGTCTGCGGCGGTGCCGGGAGTTTTTTGCTGCCAAGCGCTTTGCGGGCAGGTGCTGACATCCTGGTGACGGCCGATTTCAAATACCACGAGTTTTTTGACGCAGAAGGCCATCTGATTATCGCCGATATTGGGCATTACGAGAGCGAACAGTTTACAATTGAACTTTTATTCGAGCTAATTCATGAAAAATATCCTACCTTTGCACTCCATTGCACGGAACTAAACACCAATCCGGTACATTACTTGTTGTAATACAAGTAGTTACGTCCAAAAAATGTACCTGGTTTCAAGATACTCAATTCATTCAACCATCATATTAAAGAATGGCCGTAGACGCAACCATTGCTGAAAAACTGAAAATGCTGTGGAACTTACAGCAAATTGATTCTCAATTAGATGAGATTCAAATCCTCAAAGGCGAATTGCCGATGGAAGTTTCCGATCTGGAAGACGAGGTAGCAGGCCTCGATACCCGGATTAAAAAACTGAAAGCAAACCTGAAGGAAAGTGAGCAGGAGGTGGCTAAGATGCAATCCCTTGCAAAAGAAGCGGATGCCAATATTAAACGTTACCAAAAGCAACTCGACGAGGTAAAAAACAACCGCGAATACGAGGCGCTTTCGAAAGAAATTGAACTGGCAAAATTGGATATCCAGTTGTCCGAAAAGAAAACCCGAGAGGCCAAAGTGTTGCTAGACAGCAAGAAAGAAAGCCTGGTTATCGCAGAATCAAAGTTTGAAGCGAAGCAAAAAGAATTAGACGCTAAAAAAATTGAGTTGCAGGGCATCATTGAAAAAACGGAACAAGAAGAAAACCGGTTGCGTGCCATTAGTACCCAAGCCCGCAACGGGATTGAACAGCGCTTGTTGAATGCTTACGACAAAACCCGCCGGACGTATCGAAATGGCTTGGCAGTGGTAACGGTAGAGCGCGCATCTTGTGGCGGTTGCTTTAATAATGTGCCCCCGCAGATCCAACTTGAAATTGGCATGCACAAAAAAATCATCGCCTGCGAGCATTGCGGCCGCATCCTTGTAGACCAGTCCATCGCAAATCCAGAAAGTTTGGAAGCAGAAGCATAATTGCTATTGTTAAATTTTTATTAAAAGCCCCTCGATTCTTAGCGATTCGAGGGGCTTTTTTGATTAAAAGTCCAGTTGTTGAAAAATTTCGTCGGAAAAAATGTTAATGAAGCTTGCACTTATCGCAGAACTTCGTTTCTTGCATTGTTTTTTTAATACAACTGTTTCATGATGCCTTTCGCCCCGTATCGGTCAAGTCTCCTTTTTATTGCTTTGGTCTACTTTTGCGCGATATCTGACCTATCTGCGCAGACCACCAAACTGACAGTTTACGATAGCCTCGCCCAACTCGAGGCCCGTATCAATCAATCGCCTGATGCGATTATTGTCGTCAATTTTTGGGCAACCTGGTGCAAGCCATGTGTTGAAGAACTCCCCGTATTCGAAAAGTTACTGGAACAATACGCCGGACAAAATGTCCAGGTATTGCTCGTTAGCCTTGATTTTAAGTCTAAAATCGAAACTAAATTGCTTCCATTTCTGAAGGAGAACCACCTGAAGTCGGAAGTAATCCTGTTTTCTGACCAGGCCTTTAACGACTGGATGCCCCGTATTTATAATGATTGGGACGGTGCAATTCCTGCAACTTTTGTTTTTAAAGGCAAAAAACGCGGGTTTAAACTCGGCCAATTTTCTGATTATGCTGAAGTTGAAAACTTCGTGCGCGCTTTCGTGCTCGATACCTCAAACCAGGCAAATCCAACGGAGCTCGATTACGGCACTGGTAAGTAATTATTACGGATTTACGATTGTTTAATGGGTATATTTTATACGCATTGAATCTCCCTTTGATTTTATATTTTCATTTTTATTCCGCTCGTCATGAAAACGCTCGCTTTTTCGGTTTTTATTCTATTGGCATGCTGTACTCACAGCGCCTTGCTTTCCCAAACTACCCAGTCCTCGATCCCAAGTACCTACGGTGTAGGTGATGCTGCAGAAGACTTTTCGCTCAAGAATGTAGATGGTAAAATGGTTTCACTGATCGACTACAAAGGCTCAAAAGGCGTAATTGTAGTCTTTACCTGCAACCATTGTCCCTACGCTCAATTGTATGAGCAACGCATCATTGATCTGCACAAAAAATACAAAGATCGCGGATTCCCAGTGCTGGCTGTCAACCCTAATAGCCCAGACATTGTGCCGGAAGACTCCTTTGGGGAAATGCAAAATCGCGCCAAGCAAAAAAAGTACCCCTTTGCTTATTTGTTTGACGAAGACCAGAAGGTCTACCAACAATTTGGCGCTACTCGAACGCCCCATGTGTTTATGTTGGATGAAAATCTGATCGTACGTTACATTGGCGCAATCGACGACAACCCGGAAGCACCAAATTCAATCAAAAATCGATACTTGGAAAACGCCTTGGAAGCCATCTTGATTGGCGGGACACCAAACCCCGATTTTACACGCGCCGTTGGCTGCACAATAAAAAAGAAGAAAACCTAGTCAAAACTGGGCGCATCTTTGGAAGTATTACGCGTAAAAAGTGCGTAATTCGCCTTTCCAAATCAACGTTCAGAAAGATTGAAAATTGCAGGTTTTACTTTTATCCGCAACGCAGTACATTTTGACTATCCGGTAGCCGAAGCAATAAGATCGGTCTTGCCCCTTTGCGATTATTTTGTGGTAGCAGTGGGGCAATCGGACGACGAAACCCTTGCTTTGGTTCACAGCATTGATGATCCTAAAGTGCATATCTTCGAAACAACCTGGGACGATTCGCTCCGGGAGGGTGGTCGCGTGCTCGCTGTTGAAACCGATAAAGCATTTCAGGCAATACCCGATGCGTATGATTGGTGCATTTACATTCAGGCTGATGAGTGTATCCATGAACAAGATTACGCGGTGATTCGTGAAAACATGGAGCGCTGGCTCAATGACACTGATACCCACGGCTTGTTGTTTAAATACAGGCACTTTTATGGTTCCTACGATTTTATCGGCGCCTCCAGAAGATGGTATCGGCGTGAAATCCGAATTATCCGCAATCAAAAGTCAATCAAATCATACCGGGATGCGCAAGGATTCCGTTGGGACAACAACCATAAACTAAAAGTACGTCTTATTGACGCCCATATTTACCATTATGGCTGGGTTAAAAGCCCGGATGCACAAAAACGCAAGTTGCTGAATTTCAATAAGTTGTGGCACTCGGATGATTGGGTGAGTACCCACTTTGATCCTCAAAGTGCTTACGATTACAACGGCACCGAACCTCTGGCACGTTTCAATGGCACACACCCTGCCGTAATGGTACCCCGCATTGAAAAAATGAATTGGCAGTTCAATACCGACCCTTCCCGGGCGCATTGGTCGTGGAAAGACCGCGCTACCTGGCTTTGTGAAAAACTCCTCGGCTGGCGTCCAGGCGAGTACCGCAATTACATCTTGCGGAAATAGGTTAGTACCCAATATTTACCATACCTCAAATTCGGTACGCCGGTTTTGTGCTCGACCTTCTGTCGAGTCAGGTGTGCTGCTTAAAGGTTTGCTTTCTCCAAATCCTTTATATCGAAGTCGATCCTGCGCAATGCCTTTGTTAATCAAGTAGTTGTACACAGCCTTCGCGCGTGCTTCCGAAAGTGTCTGATTGGCCGTATCGGTCCCTACATTGTCCGTATGGCCATTAATTTGAATACGCAACCACGACAGCTGCTGTAACATTCTTACCACATAATCCAGTTCGGCAGCAGATGCTGGTGCCAATTCAGCAGAACCGGTTGCAAAAAATACGTTGCGCAGGATAATTGGCGCGCCTTTCACCGGCGTTGCGGCACTATCGGGAATGGGCTGCAAAGCGACCTTCAATAAATAGGGTTTCTGATAACTTGAAGTATCCGTCAGGTTGAAATTTTCGGAATGAAAAAAGTAACGGTCTTTGTTTACCCGCAAGGCGTATTCGGCACCTGAAGGCAGGCAAGCCAATGCAGTTCCGTCTTTACGGGTGCTTACTGAAACATAGGTTAATCCGGTTTTTAAATCAATAAAATCGAGTCGCGCCGACAATGGATTGTCATTCGACCAATCACGGACCTCCACTTTGGCATAGGTAACTGGTTTGGGACGGGCATATTCGGGTAATTCGAAGGTGTAAATATCAATTTTCTGACTTCCAGGCCGGTTTGTAGCAAAATAAGCCGTTTTCCCATCCAAACTTACGGTCATCGCTACCTCATCTTTTGAAGTATTGATAGGGTAACCCAAATTGAGCGGCGTTGACCAGCTACTGTCGGGCTGCAACCGCGTCATATACAAATCCTGGCCGCCCATCCCGGGCAAACTATCCGAACAAAAGTACAAGGTTTGTCCATCCGGGTGGAAAAAGGGGGTTTGTTCTACACCACCGGTATTCACGGGCATACCTAGATTAACTGGTTTGGTCCACTTTCCATTCGGATTACGGCGGGTAATCCACAAGTCTTCTTTGCCTTTGCCCCCCGGACGGCGACTGCTAAAAATGATGCTTTTCCCATCGGCGCTGATGCTTGGTTGCGAATCCCAGGCACTGGAATTGATGGTATTGCTAAATGGAGCAGGTTTGGTCCAGCCATTTGCTTTTTCCTGCGACCAATACAAATCGCAACTACCCTGGGAGCCATCACCGCTGCGGTTGCAAGCCGTAAAAACCAACCAGGTCCCATCTGGACTGATGGATTCAGCCCCTTCATTGTCGGAGGTATTGACCCCTTCCAGCGGTTCGGCTTTTTGCCAAATACCCGCTACTTTTTTACTGCGGTAAAAGTTTTCATCGCCCATAAATCCGCTTTCATTGCGGGTAAACAATAAGGTTTCGCCATCCGCTGTTAACGTCGGAAAATACTCATCATCAGGCGTATTAATGGCTGACCCGAGCGATTGCGGATTGAAAGGCACCGGATTTTTCACCGCCGCACTGGCAAACAGGGCGCTAGCGAGCAAACGCCGGGCATCCGCTTTATTTTTAATGTTTTTTGATTTGCTGTTCAAATAATTGCGCAAGTGTTGGGCCGCAGCATCGTATTCATTTAATACCCATTCAGTTTGGGCGAGGCGAAAAAAAGCCAATGGGGCATACAGGGTGTCTAGGGCGAGCGCATTTTCAAAGCTTTTTTTAGCGCCGGTGTAATTACCAAGGTCGAGGTGGGTATCGGCCAGGGCCAAATGTGCGTCCATAAACTGCTTATCTTCTTTAATTGCTTTTTCAAAATATCCGAGCGCAATGGCATACTGGCTACGACCGGCTTCCGTTTTGCCTTCATTATAGGCGTTTAAGGCCTTTTCTTTGGTGGTTTTTACCGTGGTATAGGTTTGGGCCTGGGCGTATATGCCGGCCAGCAACATAAAGGCAAAAAGAAACATAGTAATACGCATAATGATATTTTTTTGTCAAAAAAACGAAACAAGCCCTTTAACATTGCAGGCTGTTATAGATTTGCCCTAAATATCTGTACATGCCGCGCTTGTTGATCTTGTTAATGTTGCTGTTGCCGGGTCTGCTCCCGGCCCAGGAAGTGCCGCCCCAAGGTTCTATGACCCTTGGAGCATTTGTGCAAGCCATGCGCAATTGCAAGGATTCGGTGTTTGTATTGAGCCAGGTGCGCATCATACCCGATCCCGTACGCGACCAATATTACTTGCAGGATGTGCGGAATGTGCATAATTCCTGGAACTATGCATTCAACAGCGCCGATACGGTTAGCATTCGGGCAAAAGTACAATTGGATCGAGTTCAATTTGCCGAAAGTTGTGTGCTGCCTATGTTGCATTTTCAGCAATTGGTTCAATTGGAAAAAGTAGAGGTCAGTGGCGATCTGTTTTTCCGTGCATGCGTGTTTGCGCAAGGCATACGGTGTTTCGGATTGAAAGCGGAACAATTGGGATTTGATCATTGCCAGTTTTTTCAAGGTTTTTGGGCCGAACGGATCGTTGGTGTCATTCCGTTTACGAACAATCAGGTGGAGGGCAATTTTCAATTATCGAATACAGATGCCCCGCTTAATATTCAAATACGGAACAGTGACTTCAACATTCAAATGCTCGAAATGGCCTCTCAAAAAGGGGGAGAAGTTGTTTTTGAAAACACCTTCGTTTCGGGCATTGACTCCACGGCCTTTATTCATTTGGGTGGTTCGGGTTATTTTGATTACCTCACCATGGAGCGCGACACCTTTCTTTGTACGCTTTTGATTACCGATTGTAGTGTAAAAGAGCGGTTGAATATTTTTAAATGCCGTTTTGCCGAAAAAGTGGCCATGCAAGGCCTAGATGTACCGGAAAAAAACACAGATGCGCGCTGGTATCAATTTGATCAAAGTCATTTGGCGATTGCGACCGAGGGCATTATGGTTTTTAGCAGTTCAACGGCGCTTAGCACCGATTCGGAAGATGATTTTTACAGTTTGATCAAGGTGTATTATCAGCTCCTACGTGCCTACAAGTACACGGGCGATGAACAAAGTTACGATGCCTGTTTTATAGAAATGAAAGATTTGATCACCCGGAAATCGCGTTGGAACTGGAATCAAGGACATAAGATGAACGATTTTGCTGAATGGCAGCTCAATCGCTTTTTACGGCTTTTCTGCGATTATGGGGTCAATCCGGGCAAAGCGTTGGTGATGTCGCTGTTTTTCATTGCCCTTTTTGGCCTTATTTATCTTTTATTTCCTTTAGAGCCGCTGCCCTTTAATTGGTCAGATTTGTTTATTGGCTTGTTTGGACGGCGCTTGAGTTTTATTCAGCGGGTTTATTTATTGGGCATTGTAATGCGTTGTTGGTTCAGTGCCTGTGGATACAGCATGAATGCTTTTGTGACATTAGGTTATGGCCATGGCCGCGGTTTTGCCCGTTATATTGCCGTCGCAGAAGGGTTATTGGGTTGGTTTATGTTTTCTGTGTTCAGTGCAAGTTTGATTGGCCAGATTTTGTCGCAAGGGTAAATTGCGTTAGTTATCTGTTTCACATTTTCGGTAAAACCGTGCCTGCATTTGTAGTTCATCGCCGGGCCGATTGAGGGCTGCGCGTGGTGCTACGGCCTTTAAACGGGTAATTAATAGGCCTTGTTCCGTATCCCAAAACCATTCTTCCACCAATTGTAAATCGTGGATAACCTCCAAATCGAGGCCTGTTTCCACAATTTGAACATGTTCCTTCCAGGTCTGCGGATCAAACGTAACCACCGTATCTGTACAAGAAAACAAACAAGGCCGCTTGGAAGCCAGCACTAGGTTTTCTTCATTGTCGTACAATTGAATGCTTGTATCGGACCGGATACGATCCAAAAAACGCTGTAAAACCGGACCCGTTGTGTTTTTTACTTCTGCCCATTGTGCTTCTGTAGGACTATTAGCATCGGTCATATACCGCACCGCCCAGGTAATATCTGCTGCATCAAGCATCGATTCGGGTAAAACCATTAAGGAAGTGGGTACTTTTAGCCAATAAGGCACCTTGCCATCTTCCCAGCATGGGCCAATCGCGAGGGTTTGGATGCTAAATTGCGCGGAGGCATTGTGGTAACTTAACAATTGACGTACTCGAACATTCGGTGCTTCAAACGGCAGACGGGAAGGTTCAAAGTTGACTTTAATCCGTTCTTCATAGGTTTCAGGATCAAAGGTAAGGGTCGTATCGGGCTTTGAAAATTTGCGCATTGCTTCCTCAAAAACCATTTGTCTGGTCAAATTCGCATCGGCATACATTTCCCATTGCTCCGATTTAGCCATTTGCCACAACTTGGTATTGAGCGAAAAATCAACATAATCCCGAATGCCATAATTTTCGGCGCTGAGTTTGAGCACCGTCATTTCGGCCTCTTTTCGAAGCGCATCGGGTTGCAAAAAGGGATCTGAAGGAAAACTCAACTCAATGATGGCCGCCCAATCTGTTTTAGGGTCTTGTATGGATTTTGGGGATTGCGCGTACGCAAAAAGGCTTATAAAAAGCAGAAAGGCAGGTAGTATTTTGAACATATATTAAAATTTAATAAACGTAAGATTGGGTGAACCACCTTGTTTTTTTGAAAGGATCTTGGAAGCGTTTACACCATTTTATGTTCCTAAACGAAAAATAAAGATTCAACTTGTCAAAGCGGGCACGATTTTAAAAATAAAACTACTTTCATTCGTCTTCTTGCCGACAAGTTACTTAAGGATTGACCGCTGCATAACCAAATATCCACGCATTTGACCTAATTTTAAGCTTGGAAATCTAAACTCGAACTTCATACGTATATAAAAACGTCGTGTAGTACGTTTTGCATCAAAAGCATCCCAACCCTTATGAAAATAGTCATTCTTGGCAATGGAATCAGTGGTATTACAGCGGCCCGACAGATTCGTAAAATCAGTGCGCATGAAATCACGGTGATTTCGGATGAGTCCGACTTTTTTTTTAGTCGCACAGCCCTCATGTATATTTACATGGGTCATATGCGTTTGCAGGATACCCAACCTTACGAAGCCGAATTTTGGACTAAAAACCGCATTGAATTGCAGCGGGCGCGCATTGAACGGATTGATTTCGATGCAAAGAAATTGTACACAGCCGATGGAAATTTTATATTGTACGACCAATTGTTACTTGCTTTGGGTTCGCGTTCCAACAAGTTTGGCTGGCCAGGTCAGGACTTGGATGGTGTACACGGTTTGTACCATTTGCAGGACCTCGAAGCGATGGAGCGGCATAGCAAGGAATTGCAAAATAACGTTGCGCCCAAGCATGCTGTGGTGGTAGGAGGTGGCTTAATTGGGGTAGAAATGGCCGAAATGTTTCATAGTCGGGGCATTTCAGTGCATTTTTTGGTGCGGGAAGCACAGTTTTGGAACAATATCCTTCCCGAGGAAGAATCTTTGATGATAGGGCGGCATTTGCGGGAGCATCATATTGATTTACAATTAAATACAGAATTGAAGGAAATTCTGCCAGATGAAAGCGGCAGTAAATGCGGAGCGGTGCTTACCAGTAAAAATGAACAGATTGCTTGTGGATTTGTGGGACTTACTGTTGGTGTCAGCCCCAATATTGAATTTTTGAAAGGCAGTGCACTCGAAACCAACCGGGGTATTTTGGTTAATGAGTTTTTAGAGACTAATATAGAAGGTGTATTTGCAGTGGGCGATTGTGCCGAATTGCGGCACCCCCAGTTTGGACGGCGTTCAATTGAAGCGGTTTGGTACACGGGTCGGATGATGGGTGAAACTGTGGCTTATAATATTTGCGGTAAACCCACGCGTTATCGACCTGGTTATTGGTTTAATTCGGCCAAGTTTTTTGATATAGAGTACCAGGTGTATGGTGATATCCGCCCGGTTTTGCCTGAAAATCAGGCTAGTATTTATTGGGAACACCCGGATGGTAAAAAAAGCATTCGACTTACTTTTGAGCCCCAGAGCGGGTATGTTCGAGGGTTCAACCTGATGGGTATCCGGTACCGCCATGAAGTGTGTGAACGTTGGCTGGAACAAGATGCCCAGATAGAAGACGTATTGCAAAACCTAGGTTTGGCCAATTTTGACCCCGAGTTTTACCCGCAGCACGAAGCCGAACTGGTACAGTTATACAACCAACAAACTGGTAAAAGTCTGCAACTCAAACAAAAACGCGGACTTGCAGCCGTGCTCAACTTTTTAAAATAATACGCACCTAAACCTGGCGAAAATGCGCGATTCAAGTTTATCTATTGCTACTCCCAACCCGATCCTGACCTCGGGTAAACAAAAATTAGCCCTTGCATTGGCAGGTATTGGCGTGTTGATGCTGCTCATTGTGTGGGGTGCTGGCGCTGCTCTTGCGCCGCTGCCCGTTTTCCTTGTTTCGATTGGATTGATGACCGCAGGAACCGCTTTGTTTATTCGGGAGGAGTATCAAACGCGCCCGGAAGGCATCAAAAACAACGGGGTTTGGTTTAAGAGTTTAACAGCGCGCGGGGTCTGGGGCTGGATGACAGGTGTGATTTTGACCGGATTTTATATCTGTTTATATTGGTATCCGGAATTATTGGGTGTAGGCGTAAATGGGGCTGCAAACCATGGTTTGGCGGCGGTGTTCGACCCGCTGAGTATGTTTCTGCGAAAAATACCTGCTAATCAATGGTTTATATACGGTACATTTTATACTCTTTCAGTGCTTTTAATGGGCTGGAAATTTATCCATAAGTACAAACACAACCGGTATCAGCAGATCCGCACCCTGTCGGTGATGTTTTTTCAGTTGGGTTTCGCGTTTTTAATTCCGGCTCTCATGATTCGGCTGCAACAACCGGAACTATATTTTACCTATTTCTGGCCTTTGTCGTACAGCAATGCAACGCCCAATACCTGGTCATGGCAATCGCAAACCGGCCTGACAACCATATTTTTCTTTTTTGGGCTGGCCATGTTTTTTGTTGGAACCCCCATTTTGACCTACTTTTTTGGTAAAAGGTGGTATTGTTCGTGGGTTTGCGGTTGTGGCGGACTGGCGGAAACCTCGGGAGATCCGTTTCGGCATTTATCTGATAAAAGTTTAAAAGCCTGGAAGATCGAACGGTGGATGATTCACAGTGTATTGGTTTTCGCGGTGGCGATGACGGCCTTGTTGTGGATTAATGTGATTACTGGCCGCGGCGTGTTGCAGGAATTTTCGGAAGGATTTTACAAAAGTTACTCCTTTATAATAGGCTCGGTGTTTTCTGGCGTAATTGGCGTTGGTTTTTATCCGATTATGGGGAGTAGGGTGTGGTGCCGTTTTGGTTGTCCGATGGCAGCGTGGTTGGGATTATGGCAAAAAACCAAGTCAAAATTTCGAATTACCGTTAATGGGGGGCAGTGCATCAGTTGTGGCAATTGTTCTACCTTTTGTGAAATGGGCATTGATGTGCGGCATTATGCACAGCGTGGGCAGGATATTGTACGTTCGTCTTGCGTAGGTTGTGGTGTTTGTTCCGCCGTTTGTCCGCGTGGTGTTTTGCGCCTGGAAGATGCGGCTGGAGATATTGCCCAACGCACACAGCAGACCCGCACGGTGCATGTAAAACTGGAAGATGTAGGGATTTTATAAAAACTACAAAACCGCCCGTTTGGGCTGGAATTTTGGGAAAAAACCGAATAGTAGGGCAATTTGCCCCCAAGCAAGGGCTGCCACCCGACCATCATGCATAAAGTTATTGGTCAACCCCAGTAGTATAAAAACACCCAAGCCTGCCAAGCAGCAAAAGAGTTGACGTGTGGGTTGGGTATGTAAAAGTGGCCAGGTGTACCACCCCAAAACGACTAACAAACCTAAAACAATTAAAAAACCAGGCCATCCTGTTTCTGCCAGAATTTGCCAAAACTCTGCGTGCGTTCCTCCGCCCCGCCCAAAAGTATCCGGGTTTCTGCTGGAAATGGGTGCTTTTAAACTAATCCGCGTCATTTCCGCAGGGTGCTGAAATGGAAAATACTGATCGGCAAAAGTTCCCGGACCAAAACCAGTCCAAGGGCGAGCATTCAACATACGCGCCGCACAATGGTAGCGGTTGATGCGTTCCATGGTGGATACATCCTTGCGTATTTGTTGGGAAATTGAGGGTAATCCGATCAAAACACCTGCTAATATCAGTAAAATCAGGAGTAGTAGCTTTTTCTTTGAAAACCAGACCACGGAGGCGTGTAAATACATCAGACCGAAAAGCGCCCCAATTACCAAGACAGACAAAACGGCGCCAAGGCTTCCGGCCATCATCAAGGCCAACATAAAAAGCGCCGTGCCGGACCATCGAAGCCAAGGGGACAAGGGTAAAACGCCGCCCGTAAGCCAAGGAAGTGTCAATGCGAGTACTGCCGCGTACAAGGTGTTTTCAGAAAAAAAAGGCATCGGGGCCAGCAAAGCCTGATCGGCACGAAAATGGTACAATGCGTGGTGCAGAAGGGTGTAAAGCGCAACCAATGCCATGCTTAAGGTAAAAGCGCGCAAAAGTTGCGGCCAATAGGATCGGATCAAATAGATCCCAGGCACAAACAAGCACCAGTGGATCGTTTCGACAAATACGTATTTAATGGAAACAGGGGGCATCGCACTGAAACATGTAGCCACCCAAAGCCAAAGGATAAAACTGAGACTCAGCCAAAATGCGTTTGAAACCGCATGAAATACCCGACGTTCCTTGGAATGAAAAAGAAGCAGTCCGCCAAGATAGCCAACACAAATGCCCATCCAGGGTTCGGAAGGAAACTGGATGCTCCAATGCGAGAAGGCAAGTTCGCCCGACCAAGGCAACAGCGCAAATAGGCATAAATAGACGCGGAACAAACCTTGGGATGAAAAAACGGGCGATCGCATAACGGGCATTGGTCAGGGACACGCAGCAAACCGCGATCCGGGTACGTTTATAAGCGACTGGATTGAAAGCACGAGTATTTCAAAAAGGGCCCCTTACAGGTTCCAAATATACAATAGATTGTTCACAATTTTAAAAATGTCAAAATGTTCAAAACTTTTTAAACCGCTGCCTGAAAAACCTAAAAAATCGCTGAACGGTATTTTTTTATCGCTGAACAGGCAAAAAACAGGCATGAATAGCATTCATAATTTTCAATCTGTTTTGAAAGAAGTTTTTTATGTAGAATTATTAAAAATAACATAAAAAATTGAAAATCAATAAATTAAGCCTAGTATAGGTGTTGCAACATCATTTTTTGTCTTGAATTAGCAATAATTTGTCCATCAAAAATTTGGAAAAAGTTCAACAAACCCATACCTTTGAATCATCTAATAAACTTTCAAACAGGAGGTAAGCCATGACAAGCATGGAATTCAATCATAAATTGAACACCCTAACCAGCCTGCTGCATTCTTTTGCCTATAATTTGACAAAGAATACAGAGGATGCAAAGGACTTGTATCAAGAAACTACTTATCGCGCTTTGTTCAACCGCGATAAGTTCCAGCAAGGCACGAACTTTAAAGCGTGGATGTTTACGATCATGAAAAACATCTTCATCAACAACTACCGCAAAAAAGTAAAAGCCAACACCATTCTTGATACAACTGACAATCAGTTTTATTTAAATTCGGGAACGCACGCAACAACCAATGCAGCAGAAGGTGATATCATGCTAAAGGAATTGAATGCGATGGTCGATTCGTTGGACGCAAGTATTCGCGTTCCGTTCTTGATGCACTTCGAAGGATTTAAATATCAGGAAATTGCCGACGAGCTGGAATTGCCTTTGGGCACAGTGAAAAGCCGTATCTTCTTCGCCCGCAAAGAACTGAAGGATAAAATCATGACCAATTATGGTTTTCATCCAAACTGAGTACACCGTTAAAAATAAAAATTAAGACTTCCCTGAAGCATCTGCAGCGGCCGTTTCGAACTATTCGAAACGGCCGCTTTTTTTATTCTGATGCTAGAACTTATCAAGCGTTCAGTACTTTCAATTATTTTTGAACTTACAGATAGAATAGACGACAGTGGTCGTTGTTTTAATACATTGACAATCAATGATTAACACTGTAATGTAAAGTGTGCTCGTTTAATTTGCCTAATTTTGGCAAAAAATTGTTTAACTTGTTTGGTGAAAAGGCTAAACAAAACAGTATCTTTGTCCCAGCAAATCACCACAACAACATTATAGGCTATGACAAGCGTGGAATTTAATGACAAACTCACCGGCTTAAACCGGATCCTGCATTCATTCGCATACAATCTGACCAAAAATTCGGAAGATGCGAAAGATCTTTATCAGGAAACCACCTATCGTGCTTTACATAATCGTGATAAATTTCAGCAAGGTACTAATTTTAAAGCTTGGATCTTCACGATCATGAAAAATATCTTCATTAACAATTACCGCAAACGCATGAAGTCGAATACCATGCTGGATAATACTGATAATCAGTATTATATCAATTCGGCCGACCACGCTACAGGCAATCGTGCAGAAGGTACCATCATGCTCAAAGAGATCAATGTGCATATCAGTGCCTTGGATGACAGTATCCGCATCCCGTTTCTGATGCACTTCGACGGTTATAAATACCAGGAAATTGCGGATGAACTCAGTTTGCCATTGGGAACGGTAAAAAGCCGCATCTTCTTCGCACGCAAAGAATTGAAAGACAAAATATTGTCTACTTACGGTTTTGAGCCAAATTAATTGATCCGTAGTAAGGCATTTTAAAAATACGCTCTAATATGATATGTTCGGTGTTCGAAATGAAATACTATTTCGAACACCGAATCATTTTTACCCTATAAACTGCGGGTGCGCCCCCCATCTACCGGCAAATTAACGCCGCTGATATAGCCCGCAGCCGGCGTACATAAAAACGCCACAGCCGCAGCCACTTCAGCAGGTTCTGCAAAACGTCGAAGTGGCACGTGTGCTTTAAATTGTTCGGCCACGACATCCTTACTCTGCCCACTTGCCGCTGCACGTTTTTCTATAATATCTGTAAGCCGGTCCGTCAAGGTGTACCCTGGCAGCACATTATTTACCGTTATTCCATATTTTCCTACTTCATTGGCCCAGGTTTTGGCCCAGCCTGCTACCGCCCACCGCGTGGTGTTAGATACCCCCAGGTTATCAAGCGGTTCCTTCACGGAAGTACTGATCACATTTACAATACGTCCAAAGCCGGCATGCTGCATACCCTGCAACAAGGCCTGCGCAAGCAACTGATTACACAGCAAATGGTTGGTATAAGCCGACAACAAGGCTGAAGCAGAAGCCTCTGTAATGGGGCCGCCAGGTGGTCCACCCGTATTATTGACTAAGATGTGAAAATGTAGGAGTTTCAACACTGGCTCCACCATTGATAACAGTGCAGCTGGATTGCTAAAATCGGCCACCAAATATTGATGTTGTTGCCCCTGGGTCGTATCGAGGGTAGCCAATGCATCTTTCAAACTGCTTTCGGTGCGCGCAAGGAGTGTGACGTTAGCACCAAGTTCTGCTAGTGCTTGCGCTGACGCTTTACCAATACCCGCGCTACCTCCGCCTACCAAGGCGTTTTTTCCTTTTAGAGATAAATTCATGACGATTATTTATTTTAAAAACCTCAATTGTCCTGATTCATCAGCACCCGCACTTCCGAACCCTCTGCCAACAAGACTGACTTAGGTTGCGTCTGATTCAAAAAAGCAAATTCTGGGCCATACAAGGTTTCAAAGTTTACCGAAATTTGATGCGATTGAATCGGATAAACTTCCCAGCGCGGGTGCTCCACGCCATACTCTTTAGTAACCTGGGCATCCCAGCGGGTATAACCAAAATAATGTTCGGTAATGAACTCCTCTATACTATCTGGTGCGATGGGTACCGCTGTGGAGGCCGCCTGCACCGAAAAGGTATGCCAATGCTTCTTGCTTTTCCAACGATAGTCCACACAAAACTGATCATCTTCAATGGTCCAGTTGTGCTGCATGGGCATGGTTACATAGGGTTCGCGGTAAATGGTACGGGCAACAAAGGCAATGGCTGGCTTAGGAACAATTTCATTTACAAAAACTACACCGCGCCGCCATCCTTCCGGGGTGTATTTCCGCACATAAAACCGCAAATTCACTTCTTCAAAATTGATGTGAAAAGGAACGGGAATGCCCAAAATGCGCGTTTTTTGAAACATAAAGGCCACCAGACTGATATAACATACCCCTTCATGCAAATCGAGTTCAACGCCTTGCGGAAGGTGGGATTGTAATAAGGCGGGATCCATTGCGTAATTGGCCATGGCGAGCTTGCGCCATTCAGCCGAGAGAAACGTCATGATGATGGATTTAGGCAAATTTATACTTCCAGCAATTGGGAAGCGTGGTTTTCGGTATTAACTTTATCAATGACGCGCTCAATTGTACCTTTTTCGTCAATCACAAAGGTGGTACGCAGCACACCCATATACGCGCGACCCATGAACTTTTTCTCCGCCCAAACGCCATACGCTTCGGATACAGTATGTGTTTCGTCCGACAATAAATTGAATGGCAGGTTGTGTTTTTCCTGAAATTTTACGTGTTTTTTTACCGAATCGGGGCTAACTCCCAGGATTTCATATCCTTTGGCCTGAAATTGTCCGTATCCATCGCGCAAACTGCAAGCTTCGGCAGTACAACCCGGTGTGTCATCTTTCGGATAAAAATACAATACTAGTTTTTTCCCTTGATAATGGGCCAAGTTGATGATTTCACCTTTTTCGTTGGGTGCGGAAAAATCAGGGGCTTGATCGCCTGCTTTTAAATGCGTCATGGTCATTTTTTTGATTTTAACAATGTGTTGCAACTTATACAACGACTGGCTGCGGTGTTTGTTCAAATGAAGAGTCTAGCGTTTTTCCCGAAAAAAAGCGAGCAGCATTGCACTGCATTCCTCCATGCGAATCCCCATTTCTAGTTTGGTTTTGGGATGCAGGAGTTCTTTGCCACCCACGCGCAAAAACCCGCGTTTTTCATCGGTTGCGCCATATACGACCCGGCCAATTTGCGCCCAGGTAATGGCCCCGGCACACATTAGGCAAGGTTCCAGGGTAACAAATAAGGTACAATCGGGCAAATATTTGCTGCCAAGATAACTAGATGCTGCCGTAATCGCTAAAATCTCAGCATGCGCCGTTACATCCGTCAGTTGCTCTGTTTGGTTGTGTGCACGGGCAATAATCCGGTTTTCACACACGATCACAGCGCCCACGGGCACTTCCCCGGCCTCCAAGGCCTTCCTGGCTTCTGCGAGCGCTTGTTGCATGTAGTAATCGTCGGAATAAACAGAGAGCATCTGGCGCAGCTTTTACGATGTACAAAGTATAATGCCGCGAAGATGCGGTATTTGTATGGTGTACGGTGTTTAAAATAGTCCTAAAAATCTGTTATCGTTCAATTTTAAGCAAAATAGACAACCTATGCGCACTTTTAAAAATTGTATAAAAAAAAGTGGTGCGGATACTTTTAAGTTTTGCGGAAGAATCCAGACCTTTACACATGGAAACGAAGAATAGTTTAGTTGCCCCGCCGAAATTCCTTGGCGAATCGCTCACATTCGACGACGTCTTGCTCGTCCCTGCTTACAGCGAAGTCTTACCCAGAGGGGTAGACATTTCCTCCCAGCTCACCCGCAATATTCGGTTGAAAGTACCCATTGTCTCCGCGGCGATGGATACCGTAACCGATAAGTCGCTTGCCATTGCAATGGCGCGGCAAGGGGGCATCGGGATTATCCACAAAAATATGTTGATTGCCGAACAGGCCGATCAGGTGCGCGCCGTAAAACGCTCTGAAGCGGGCATGATACTGGATCCTGTCACCTTGCATCCGGAAGCACAAATTTCGGAAGCCATGGAATTGATGCGCAAATACAGCATCGGCGGCATTCCGATTACCGACAGAAAGGGCAAACTGGTGGGTATTTTGACCAACCGCGACCTGCGTTTTGAAATCGATCATACCCAGTTGGTACGCGACTTAATGACGAAAAAGAACCTAGTGACGGCCCCTAAAGGCACGACACTGGATCAGGCACGCGCCATTTTGCAAGGACGGAAAATTGAGAAACTGCCGGTCGTAGATGACGAATTTCATTTGATCGGCTTGATTACCTACAAAGACATTATCAAGGGTTCCAATTTCCCGAACGCCTGCAAAGACAGTTTTGGTCGGTTGGTGGTCGGTGCGGCGGTAGGGGTAACCCCCGATTTGCACGAACGCGTGGGCGCTTTGGTGGCAGTTGGGGTGGATGTTGTTTGTGTGGATACCGCACATGGCCACTCGAGAGGCGTATTGGATGCCATTAAACATTTGAAATTAACGTTCCCTGATTTGCAAATCATAGGTGGCAATGTTGCTACCGGCGGTGGCGCGAAAGCCCTGGTTGATGTTGGGGTCGATGCGGTGAAAGTGGGTGTTGGCCCGGGCAGTATTTGTACCACCCGCGTGGTAGCAGGTGTTGGGGTTGCACAACTTTCGGCTATTGTAAATGCGGCATCCGCGATTAAGGGCTCTGGTATTCCAATTATTGGCGATGGCGGAATTCGTTATACGGGTGATATTGTAAAAGCCCTGGCGGCTGGTGCGAGTACGATTATGGCGGGCTCTTTGTTTGCTGGTGTAGAGGAAGCACCCGGTGAAACCATCATTTTCGATGGTCGTAAATTTAAAACTTACCGCGGTATGGGCAGTTTGGCAGCCATGCAAATGGGTTCCAAGGACCGTTATTTCCAGGATGTGGAGGACGATATTAAAAAATTAGTACCCGAAGGTATTGAAGGTCGCGTACCCTACAAAGGCACGGTAGCCGAGGTAATGACCCAGTATGTCGGGGGATTGCGTGCAGGAATGGGCTATTGCGGTGCGCCTACCGTGGAGGATCTTCAGACGTATGCGCAATTTGTGACCATCACCAATGCCGGCATGATCGAAAGCCATCCACACAATATTATTATTACGCGGGAGTCGCCGAATTATAGTCGGTCGTAGTGGGGGCACCACAGATTACTCGGATTTACACAGATTTTTTTGATTTTGGAGTGCATCTAATCTGTGTAAATCTGGGCAATCTGTGGTGTACTATCAGTATTAATATTTGCAAAATCAATGGAATATCGATATTTTTGTACCTTAACTTTAGGAATTTACCATGAACACACTCCTTTTACAGTCAAAATTTGAACGATTGCCTGAGCATTTGAAAAAGCAAGTGCTCGATTATATTGAATTTTTAATGAGCCGGGAGGAGAAAGTAATACCACGACAAGACGTTGAAAAACCAACTAGAATTAAACCTGGATTTGGGGGTGCGAAAGGTATGTTTGTCATGTCACCAGACTTTGATGAGCCATTGGAAGACCTAAAAGCGTATATGTAAATGGATTTTTTGTTGGATACCCATACCTTGATTTGGTTTTTGGAAGGTGACAACAATCTTTCAAAACAAGTGATAGATTTATTAGAGGATCCACAAAAACAAAAACAGGTAAGTATTGTATCAATTTGGGAAATAGCAATTAAAATAAATATCGGGAAACTTGAAATCAAAACTGCACTTGACCAATTACCAGATTTTTTATTGGTAAATAGTTTTGAATTACTTCCACTTACAATTGAGCATTGTTTATGCTATCAAAAACTTCCGCTACACCACCGAGATCCGTTTGATCGCTTACTCATAGCTCAGGCTGCAATTGAGAACCTTACTGTTTTGACTAAAGATGCCCATTTTGAGGCATATTCTATTCCAATTTTGTGGTGAAATCTCCCTGCTACAAATTTCCACCACCAACTTTTAAACCCTTTTGCATATCTTCTATCTTAAATTTAGAAAAGGAACTGGGCATCACCAAAGAAGATACCGGTAAAAAATAATCGTGCGTGAATTTGCGAAATCAGGATTTTAAATAGGCCATCATCATTTCCGGGATAATTTTTTTGCGTTCAAGTATAAAAGCATTGAAAGCTTGATCCGTATCGACCCCACGCAAATTCATGATGGGTCGCCCCATAAAAGGGAATAGGATCAATCCCAAAAGCGCCATTTCAAATTGCAATGGGTCAATCTCACGGATGGCTCCTTTTGCGGCTTCCGAAGCCAATTGTCGAGCCAGAAAAGTATCTTTTGGATGTCCAAAAATCCCAAAATGTTTCACTAATTTCTCTGGATTGCGCTGGATTTCGGAAGTGATGAAGATGGGCATCAAAGGATTTTCTAGGATTAAATCTGTGTATTTATCAACGATCAAGTAGACTTTATCCTCCAGCGGAATGTCCTGCTCCATGATTTGATAAATGAGGCGAATAAATAAAAAGAAGCTTTCATCAAATACGGTCAGGAACAGTTTTTCTTTTGTTCCAAAATAATAGTTCAGCAAGGCCGTGTTTACCTGTGCTTCTTCTGAAATGTCTTTGAAAGTAGCGCCATCAAAACCTTTTTGAAGGAATACTTTTTTGGCCGCTTCTTTGATCTTATCCTCTGAATCGCTGTTGATTTTGGGCATATTGAATGCACGTTTTTACAAGAATACACAAATCTAAGGATGTAAACCTTGCTTTTTGGTTGTTTGTTTAAATAGGGCGCTGTTTACAAGTCTATTCTAACCAAGTGGAAGCGGAAAAGAGGGTCTCCAAGTAAACATCCAAACAGTTCCTAAAAATCTAATTGGTTATTTACGTGAAGACCCTTTTGGATTAAAACTCAATGCACGGAGCCCACATCTACCGATTCCCCTTTTTTGATTTTTGCCAGAAAAACCAATGGAAGAATACAAGCACAGATGATGCCGATCATTAAAAAACCTTCGGCATAGCTAATAATTGCCGCTTGCGTCGAAACGGCTCCTTCTATTGCGCCAGTTGCCATTTTTTGGGCCTCCTGGATGGATTTCCCCTGACTTTGAAAGGCTTGGACTAAATTGTAAAACCGTTCGTTCGATTCAGGATTATACAACGTAATGTTGCCGATTAAATCATTTCTATGCACTGCAATTCTTCTGGTGACAAAGGTGTTGATGATTGCAATACCAAATGCCCCTCCCAATAAGCGCAACATATTAGAGAGTCCCGATGCTTGAGCAATTTCATTCCCTTTTAGTCCAGATATGGTTAATCCTGCTACTGGAACAAATATAAAACCAAAGCCAAAACCTCTAATCATTTGTGGCCAAAACCAATCCCACTCCCCAGATGTGGGTGTAGCCAAAAAGTAGGTAATGGTTTCATAGCCAATTACCGCGGAAAAGCCTAAGATAACCAACATTTTAGGACTTATCCCCTTTTGTAAAAGTGTAGCATTTAAACCCATTAACATACCCGTCAAAAAAGAACTTGGCAGGATCAACAATCCAGTTCTGGTAGCATTCCAACCTAAAAACCCTTGAACAAATACCGGATATAAAAAAACGGAGCAATAAATGGCGATACCAAAAGCAACATTCAAGGCGCAACCTACAATTACATTTCTGTTTTTTAAAATCCTTAAATCTACTACCGGATTTTTGATCTTTAACTCTCTGATAATAAAGGCAATAATCCCAGTAACCGATAAAATCAACATTGTGATGATGAAATTGCTGTTGAACCAATCCTTTCTTTCGCCTTCCTCCAACACCATCTGCAAACCACCAATTCCAACAATTAGAAAGAAAATCCCCAAATAATCGATTTTCCCCACCAATTTGGATTTAGTGCCCTTGATGTATTTCCAAGAAAGGTAGGTAGCAATAATACCGATTGGAACATTGACATAGAATATCCAACCCCAGGAGTAGTTATCCGTTAGGAATCCACCCAATACAGGACCTAAAGTAGGCCCCATTACAATACCTGCTCCAAAAATACCATTGGCTTTGTCAACTTCCTCCGGTGGAAATGTCTCCACCAACACCGTTTGTGCGGTAGCAAGTAAGGCCCCACCACCAATACCCTGGATAAACCGCCAAAATACAAGCACCCATATTGAATTGGAAGCGCCACACAAAAAGGAGGCCACCGTAAACAGAATAACCGATGCTGTAAAGTAAACCTTTCTACCGAAAATATTGCTCAAAAAGCCGGTAAGTGGGATAATGATAATATTTGAAATGGCATAGGCGGTAATAACCCATGCGGTTTCTTCAATGGTAGCACCGAGGTTACCCGCAATTTGCCGGGTTGCCACGTTCACAATGGAAGTATCAATCAACTCCATAATTGCGCAGGTAATCACGGTAATGGTAATCAGCCATTTTTTTGCGCCTACTTCATAAGTTGGCTTTGTATCAACTGCTTGTTCCATATTTATTTTGTTTTCACTTTTACCGAAACACTCATGCCTGTACGTAAAGGATATTCTGCGCTTGGGGCTTCTGTGAACACAATTTTTACCGGAATCCGTTGGGTCACTTTTACAAAATTACCCGTGGCGTTATCCGCAGGCAACAACGAAAATTTTGCGCCAGTCGCTTGCGAAAAAGACGCGATTTTACCTTGAAAAGACTGCTCTGAATATGCATCTATCTCTATTTCAACCGGCTGGTCAACTTTCATGTTTGCGATTTGGGTTTCTTTGAAATTGGCGATCACCCAAATGTTTTTATCGTCGGTGACGGCCATTAACGGTTGTCCAATGGACACAACCTGTCCTTTTTGAACATTCTTTTTTGAGATGATGCCATTGGCTGGGGATGTAATTACGCAGTAGGACAACAGCAGCTTAGCAGCTTCCAGGTTCTGCTGGGCCTGCCTAACCGCCAACTCTGTCAAAGTGGTACCTTCCTTGGAAGAGGCAAGTGCCGCTTGCCCGGTTACGACCTGTTGTTTGGAGGCGTCTATTTGTTGCGTCAATGAATTAGCCTGACTTTCAGCAATTTTCAATTGGGCCTCCGCTGCCTCTTTTTCTGCTTTGGCAACATCATATTGAAGTTGGCTTCCCGATTTTTGTTGGAACAACTTTTCGTAACGGACAAAGTTTTTGGTAGTTAATTCAACCCTGGTTTTAGCGGCTTCGATACCCGCATTTACAGAAGCAATATTAGCAGATATTACATTTGAATTGGCTTTAATCGTTGATACCGAAGCCGAGGATGTATTGCTATTGCTTTTGGATAGTTTTACATTTTGTTGGGCTTGTTCTAGTGCAATTTGCGCCTGCGCCACTGCAATTTTATAACGCGCATCATCCAATATGGCCAAAGTGTCGCCCTCTTTAACGGCTTGGTTGTCTTCCACTAAAACAGAAACAACCGTACCGTCAATTTTCGGGATTATTGGGCTAATGTCACCCTCCAATTGGGCATTATCCGTAGTTTGGTTACCAGAGCAGCCAACGAAAAGAAAACATGATATAAAAAAGGAGTAAAAAATTGATTTTTTCATGATTGTTGATTTTTGGGGCATTTATTTGCCCAATGTTTTGTTTAATTTTTTAAATGCCAATTGTGCGTTGGCGTTGGCTGCGTTTAGGTTCAGTTGCGCTTGCAACAGTTTGGTGTTGGCATCTAAGAAATCGGTAGGCGTCGTGGTGGATGCGGTTAGCCGATTTTGCTCCACCCTGAAATTTTCAGTAGCCTGTTCCACTGCTTTTTTAGCGTATACGATTGCTTGTGCAGCTTGCAAATATTCGGTATGAGCCATGTTGACTTCAATCATAATACCTTCACTTGCAAGATTGTAACTTGATCGTACTTTTTGAATGGATTTTTGAGATTCCAGCACTTTAGCCTTGTTGGTGTACAACTCAGATAGAGACCAATTCAGATTTGCCCCAATAAACCAGGTAGGTTTAAATTTTGCTTGGTTCGGAAAAACTCGTTGCTCTGGCATATTGTAATTTCCGCTGGCAATGGCACTTACGGTTGGCAGATAATTGGATTTCGTAATTTTAAGTCCAATTTCTGCTGCTTCGGTTGCCGCTTTAATGCTCTTTAATTCGAGCCTATTGCTCAGTGCTTCAGCGATGTAGGTATCCAATTTAGCATCGACAACAACATCGCTTTCGAGCAATTCAGGCAATTCTAAGGTGGAGTTGACGGATAAACCCGTGTAAATGCACAGATTGTAGTTCAGTGCGGTGATGGAGTTGGAGATATTGCTCAAATTTGATTCAAGATTCGTGATCGCTAAATCAATTTTCAACACATCGTTATCAATGCCAATACCTTGATTTACAAAGTTAACCAAGTCCTGTTTGTTGCTATTCAGCACCTTAATATTGGCCTCTATGATTTTTTTTGATGTTTTTAATACGAATAAGTTGTACCATAAAGCAGTGACATTATAAGTATTTGTGATTATATTTTTCTGCAAATCATAGCTAATCACTTCTGATTCTTTCCTGGTAGCCTCGATGCTGTAGGCGATTTTATTGCCATTCCAAATGAGTTGCTTTAGTTGCAGCGAATTGTAGGATTGGTTTAAAATCTGAGGATTGAGGGTCACTTCTCCGGTTGGAAAAGCCACACTAAAAGGGGTAACGTTATCGCTTATCCTGGTATAATTTAAGTTTAACCCAACTTGTGGCTTCCTTAAATTATTGATTTGAGCGATTTTAGCGTTCAAAATTTCTAATTGAGCGCTGTCCACTTTCAGTTGTAAATTGTGCCTATTGGCAAGTTGTATAGCATCTTCTAAAGAAAGCAATACTGTCGTTTGGGCGGGTAATAAACAATTGAAAAAAAGCAGCAGGAGCAAAACCAAATTGCGCCTTGATCGTGGAAAATCAGTTGTTGTAAAAGTCATCGTTTTGTGTTTTTAAATCTTTATTTTAAATAAGCGATTAAAATAACAGTGAAAAAATATTTTGGTTCAGCATGTTTATAAAAATATTTTTTGGGCCCATTTTCCTAGTTTTTTCACTTGGTTTTGGTTGGCCATTGAAATATTTTTAACTCTTAAACCCTTTTCCTATCTTTACGTTTCATCTCGGCGCAAGTGTAATGCACGTTGCGCTCCATATTTTACCATGCATCATTCAGCATCGATCATTTCAATAAGTATTATTCACCAAAGGTCACACACCTGAAGGGTATAAGGCTGTTGAAAAACAGAAACCCCGGTTGGTGTGATACACTTGCCGGGGTTTTTGTTTTGAATATCTTTGCGCTCCAATTTTAAAATACGATACCACGATGTACCGCGAATACAAACATCTCAACCTTGCTGCCTTAGACGCCGAAATCCTGCAATTCTGGGAAGACGAACAGATTTTTCAAAAATCCATCGATCAACGCCCGGTGGATGAATCGTATGTTTTTTACGAAGGTCCGCCTTCGGCAAATGGCAAGCCCGGCATTCACCACGTCATGGCACGTACGGTAAAAGACATGTTTTGCCGCTACCAAACCCTTAAAGGTCACCGCGTAGAACGCAAAGGCGGCTGGGATACCCACGGCCTGCCCATCGAACTCCAGGTGGAGAAAGAACTGGGCATTACCAAGGAGGATATCGGTAAAAAAATATCGGTGGATGAATACAACCAGGCCTGCCGCTCTACCGTGATGCGCTACAAAGATTTGTGGGATGACATTACCCGTAAAATGGGCTATTGGGTGGATTTGGACAATCCGTACATCACCTTCGAAAACAACTACATCGAATCGGTTTGGAACCTGATCGAAATGTTGTACCACAAAAAAACACCTTCCGGTCAGACTTATTTGTACAAAGGTTTTACCATTCAGCCGTTTAGTCCGGCGGCGGGTACGGGATTAAGTTCGCATGAGTTAAACCTTCCAGGGTGCTACAAGGAAGTGACCGACCTGTCGATCATTGCCATGTTTAAGGTAAAAAACGACGAACATGCTGAATTTCTGTTTTCGGAAGCCGATGAAGATGTGCGGATCATGGCCTGGACCACCACGCCCTGGACCCTGCCTTCCAATGTGGCTTTGACGGTGGGGCCGGAAATTCATTATGCTAAAGTGCGCACGTTCAATCCGTACACCGCAGCACCTGTGAGCGTAATTTTGGCATCCGATCGTATTTCGGCGTATTTTAATCCCGAAAACGCCAGTTTGCCCATGGAGCCGCATGATATCACGGCTAAAAATCCGGCTATTCCTTACCGCATCGACCGTACTTTTTGGGGAAAACAAATGCTGGGAGTGCATTTTGAACAACTCATGCCGTACGTGACTTCGCCTGAATTGGAAAAAGATGGCTTCCGGGTAATTGGCGGCAACTGGGTAACAACGGAAGACGGTACCGGTGTGGTGCATACTGCTCCGTACTTTGGCGCGGATGACTTCAAGACCTGTAAAGAAAATGGTGTGCCTTTTATCGGAATCATGGACGACAAAGACCGGTTGCAGCCTTTGGTGGATCGGCAGGGCCGGTTTGTGGCTGAAGTGACCGATTTCGCGGGTATGTACGTGAAAGCCGATTATTATCCTAAAGACGTTATCGCCGATAAATCCTTCAAATCGACCGATTTATTGATCAGTTTAAAACTGAAAGACGAAGGAAAGGCCTTTAAAATTGAAAAATACAAGCACAATTATCCGCATTGCTGGCGGACCGATAAATCCGTGCTGTACTATCCGCTGGATTCGTGGTTTATCCGTGCATCGGCGGCCAAAGAGCGCATGGCAGAATTGAATAAAACCATCAACTGGAAACCAGAATCGACCGGAACCGGGCGTTTTGGACAATGGTTGGATAATTTGCAGGATTGGAATTTGAGCCGTTCGCGTTATTGGGGCATCGCGTTGCCGATTTGGCGCACAGAAGACGAAAGTGAAGAAGTGTGTTTTGGCTCGGTGGAAGCCCTGAAAGAACGGGTACGCGCGGCCAATTATAAAATCAATACCCGTGAGGGCCAGGAAGCCTTGTCGCAATCGGAAATTGAAGCAGTTATCAAAGGGTATGATTTAATCAACCAGCCTGATTTTGACTTACATCGGCCTTATATTGACCAAATCGTATTGTTAAGCAAAGACGGCGCGCGCGCAATGTACCGCGAGGCTGATCTGATTGATGTTTGGTTCGATTCGGGCTCCATGCCTTATGCGCAATGGCATTATCCATTTGAAAACCAGGATAAATTCCGCCAAAACTTCCCGGCCGACTTCATCGCGGAAGGCGTCGACCAAACCCGGGGCTGGTTTTACACCTTGCATGCGATAGCCGTGATGTGCTTCGATTCGGTCGCGTATAAAAACGTGGTATCCAATGGGTTAGTGCTGGATAAAGAGGGCAATAAAATGTCCAAATCAAAGGGAAATGTGGTCGATCCGTTTGAAACCATTGCCACCCACGGTGCAGATGCCACCCGCTGGTACATGATTTCCAATGCAGCACCTTGGGAAAACCTGAAATTTGACTTGGGTGGTATCGTGGAAAGTCGGAATAAATTTTTCGGCACCTTGTTCAATACCTACAATTTCTTTGCCTTGTATGCCAATTTGGACCAATGGGCGATGGACGAGCAAAATGTGATGCCGTATTTGGAACGCAGCGAATTGGACCGCTGGGTCATTTCCAAACTCTACAGTTTGGTGGCAGAATACCGCACTGCGATGGACGATTACGAACCGACCAAAGCCGCGCGTGCCATCGAAAGCTTTGTCGATGAGCATCTTAGCAACTGGTATGTACGGCTTTCGCGCCGGCGTTTCTGGCGGGGCGATATGGGCGCCGACAAACGCGCAGCCTACGAAACCTTGTATGAATGTTTGATGGTTACCAGTCAACTGTCGGCCAGTCTGGCGCCTTTCTTCTCCGATTGGTTGTACCGCAACCTCACCGCGCCCGTGCGCGAGCAAGCCAAGCACCATCATACACCCTTGCGCCATGAATCGGTGCATTTGACCGACTTGACCCAGCCGGATGCCTCCAAAGTGGATCTTGATTTGGAGCAACGCATGGATTATGCACAACGCATTTGTTCGCTGGCGCTGAGTATCCGCAAAAAGGAAAAATTGCGGGTGCGTTTGCCGTTGCAAAAAATCCTGTTGCCGGTATTGGATGCTTCCTTTATTGACGCAGTGGATGGGGTTAAGGATTTGATTTTGAGCGAAATCAATGTAAAAGAAATCGAATACATAACGGACGCAAGCGGATTGTTGAAAAAAGGTGCCAAAGCCAATTTCAAAACCTTAGGCGCCAAACTGGGCAAAGACATGAAAGCCGCCGCCGATCTAATTGCGGCCTTTACCAATGAAGAAATCAATGCTTTGGAAAAAAGCGGCCAACACGCGGTACAAATCAAGGGGACCGATTACGTACTGACGCCAGAAGATTTGATTGTCACTACAGAAGACCTGCCAGGATGGAAAGTTGCCAACGATGCAGGATTGACCGTTGCCCTGGATGTAACCATGACCGATCAATTGCTTGCAGAAGGCACCGCCCGCGATTTGGTGAACCGCATCCAAAACGTGCGCAAAGAGCAAAACTTCCAGGTAACCGACCGCATTGTAGTTACCCTCGAAAAGCATCCGGCCATCCTGGATGCCGTTGCGCAATTTGCCGATTATATCAAAGCAGAGGTACTTGCAGAATCCATCATTTTGGAAGAACAACTGGAAGCCGACAAAGTGGAACTGAATGATCAGGTAAGTTTGGGCATTTTGGTTTCTTTGAATTGAACGATATTTTAATGTCTGGTACCGCTGGGGTGGCAGAAACTGCCCCAGCGGTATAACGCTATTTTTTACTTTGATTTCTCTTGTAAATGGCTTTAAATTTGAAATACACTTTAAAAATTCTGCTTTTTCTTCAACTCATGTGCGCTTCATGCATACACGCACAAAACGAACCCTCCATACAATTCTCCTTTAACCACCTCGCCTTATCCGTCAAAAATATAGATCGTTCGGCCGAGTTTTATGCGCGTGTACTACAACTCCCGGAAATCACCAACCGCACCCAAAAACCAGGTATTCGTTGGTTTTCGTTAGGCGACGGTAAAGAATTACACCTTATTTCCACCATTCCTGGGCCCGTACAGACCAACAAAGCCGTGCATTTCGCCTTTACCACCCCCGATTTCGAGGTTCTGGTGCAATTGTTAATCAAAGAAAAAATTCCTTATTCCGACTGGCCGGGCGTTGCCAACCAGATTACCACGCGGGCCGATGGGATCCGTCAATTGTATTTTCAGGATCCTGATGGGTATTGGATTGAGGTGAATAGTGTTGAGTAGGTTTCCTACCATAGCTTCGGTCCTACGGACCTTTACACGTTATTTGCCGGGCAAATGAAATTTCAAGAGTACAGCGAAGGTCCATAGGACCGAAACTATGGTAGCCAACACAAAGACCAACGTACGGAACTCCGTAGGAGTGGAATTTTAGACATTGCAACATTTTGCCAAGAAAGACTGCGTCCAATTTGGGGAAAAAACAATTATTTCACCTCCTGCCGGAGGTTATACCGCGCGTTTTGCTTTTCTAGCATAGTTTCGGTCCTACGGACCTATGCGCATCACTTCACCAAGCAAACGAAATTTCAGGAGCACCGAGAATAGGTCCGTAGGACCGAAAATATGGTAGCAAGCCCAAAAACCAACGTACGGAACTCCGTAGGAGTGGAATTTTAGACATGGCAATAATTTTCCAGAAAAATTGCAGCCGATTTGGGAAAAAACAAATTATTAAACCTCCTGCCGGAGGTAATACCGCGTGTTTTGCTTTTCTACCATAGTTTCGGTCCTACGGACCTATGTATATTTTGCCTGGCAGACGAAATTCCAAGAGCACCGAGAATAGGTCCGTAGGACCGAAAATATGGTAGCAAGCCCAAAAACCAACGTACGGAACTCCGTAGGAGTGGAATTTTAGACATGCACTTCATCGCCCAAGCCCTGCCAACAACCCTCCCAATAATTTCACCGCATTTTCAACAACAGCCGCGTTTTCTACCGGAATTTTAAGATAAGTCTGGCCCGTTTCCGCATCTGTTTGTACAATTGACTGCACCAATTCCTGGGTTTTTTCAGGACTGCTCAACGTCTGCGCCAATCCTGAGAAAAAATTTACCCCGCTGCGAATCAACTCCTGGGGCGATTCGGGCACCGGTGCCAGTTGTGGCATTGCTGGGTTGGAGGGTGTTCTTTTTGCTACATCCGCTTTCTTTTCTTCCTCAGCAGTGGGTTTAGGTGCCCGTTCAATGGAGGTCGAGTTCCGGCTCGTCGTTTCCGCTTTATCCTCTTTCACACTGGGTGTCAAGGCATCTGAATCATGCTCTATTTTCAAGGCATCCAGTTCTGGTTCGGCAGCGTGGTCGGGGCGTTCAAGTTCATCCGTTTCTGCAGCAACATCAGCGTCCGAGGCTTCCCAACCATTACCCGCCAAGGTTTCGACGTTTTCCATAAACTTCTTAAACTTCGATTCGGACATAAAGATCGTGTCATCACCCGCTGGATCTAAAACTCCTTGTGCAAGGGAAGATTTAAATACCAAAATATCCAACATGCGCTCTTCAATGCTGCTGGCCGACACCATATTTATAATTGTCACATTTTCGACTTGCCCCATGCGATATATCCGACCAATACGCTGCTCTAATATCGCAGGGTTCCAGGGAATATCCAGATTCACCATCAAACTGGCTGATTGCAAGTTCAATCCGACCCCGCCCGCATCGGTCGATAAAAACACCCGACAGTCTGGATCTTCCCGAAATCGCGTAATCAAATCCTCCCGATCCACCGACGCAACACCGCCATGTAAATAGGCATACCCAACTTCCACGGCATCCAGTTCCTGGGCTACCAACCGGGTCATGCGCTCCCATTGACTAAAGACCACAATTTTTTGCTCGTCATTTACCAGCGCCTCTTCAAAAATGCACAACAACTCATCAATTTTCGTATCAAAACGCGTTTGTTGATCCAAAATATAGGTACTATCGGCCACCATGCGCATCTGCGACAAGCACAAAATCAACATCCGGCGGTCCTTTTCACTCAAAAAATGATGTCGCCGCCATTTTGCGACTAAACGCGCGACCGCATCCGCCAGATCGCGGTGAATGTCGACCTGTTGTTGCATCATCGGTACCATTAACACTTTGTCCATGCGTTTGGGCAACTCTGTTAGTACCTCTTTTTTCAAACGCCGAATCAGGCAATCCGCAAGCAATTCGCCAATTTCTTTCAAGTTTTTATAGCCTACAATCTGCCCATTATCCCCTTTGATCTGGTAACGATCCAAAAAACGATACAGAGGCGGCAATTTATGCTGGTCAATCAATTGCACCACTGCGTACAGGTCTTCCAGTTTGTTTTCGAGCGGCGTGCCCGTAAGTACAAAGCAGTATGGTGTTTGGATTCGTTTTACTTGAATAGATACTTTCGTTCGGAAATTCTTAATCCGTTGTGCCTCATCCAGGATCAATAGGTCGGCTCCCATTTTATGCAGTAAATCCGCATCATTGGCCATCGTATTGTAGCTGACAATCTGGAAAAAAGCCTCTGATTTTTCATATTGTGCAATGCGTTTGGTTTGGGTACCTTCCACTACCAAAACCGTCGCATCTGTAAATTTCTCAATTTCCGATTTCCACTGATATTTCAGGGAGGTAGGGCACACAATCAGTACTTTTTGGATGCCCATTTCACGGCGCAACAGTTCGGCAGCACCGATGGCCTGAATTGTTTTCCCAAGGCCCATTTCATCTGCAAGCAGGCAGCGGCCCGCGCGGGTAGCAAAAACAATTCCCGTTTTTTGGTAAGGGAAAAGCGTTGTTTTTAGCAAGTTGTCAAAATATGCACTATTTGCCCCCGATGGCAGCAGCGCATCAATCTGCTTCTGCCGGTTCAAGCGCCCCCGTTGCTCCACAATCAGGTCAAAAGCGTCGGAAGCGCACTGGAATTCGGGTTGAATGGCTCGCGCCGCTGCAATTAATGTCTCAAATTGTACAAAACCGGGTGTTTGTAAAAAGCCTTGTTCATCAAACCAGGCCGCAGCCCATTGCCGGAATGCGGCTTCTTGTGCAGAACCAATATACAAGCGAATTTTTGGTTCCTGCCGGTAATCCACATAAACGCGGGAAATTTCAGGCCGAAATCCTGCTTTGAACGCTTTTTTCGCCCCCCATTGTTTATTGATTTTATGCAAAGTAGCACTGATATGCTTGCACAAGCCCAATCGATTGGTTTTAAAATCTTGGCAATTACACGTATTTCCGACCGAAAACAGCGTATTAGTAGGAACTAAGCCCTTTTTAGGCAATGTCGCCCGAATGTCCACCTGATAGGCATTGCGTGAACTCGGATTCCACACCTGGTATTCCGAAAAAAACGGTTCTGAGCCTGAGTTGGTTACCTGAAAATCCTGTTCTTCTCCGAATTGTTGGCGCAAATTCATTTGCCACATTTCGAGTTGCATGGTTTCAGGTTGTTTATGGAAAGAAACCCGTAAGTCCTTCTTCTTTTTAGGCTTTTTTGCCGTTTTTTTCTTTTCGGTATGCTCGGAATGCGCCATGGTGGTTATAATTAATGGTGGACTTTCAGCGTAAATGTAGGGGGGACTCAACTAAATTAATATACGTTAGCGGAAAAAAAATAGGCTTTTATCCCTTTTTTGTTTTCGTGTACTTTGCGCTTTATAATTTTGTGCATAATCTTCGGCTTAAGTTGTTGACAATCGACGCTAAGCACACAGGTGAATGCTGCCTTTTAGGCGGTATTGAGTAAAAATAAATCAAGTCGATATGGCAACTGGACATAAATTTGAATTGGCACCAGCAACGCGGGATGCCTTGTTTCAAACATTACAGGACCGTTTTCACAAAAACCAGCACCGCCATAAAGGGCTTATATGGGCCGATGTACAAGCCAAATTGTATGCAAACGATGTGAAACTATGGTCGCTCCACGCCATGGAAAGCACCGGTGGCGAACCGGATGTAGTGGGCTATGATCGGGAGCAGGAAGCTTTTGTTTTTTTTGATTGTTCGGCAGAAAGCCCCAAAGGCCGAAGAAGTTTGTGTTACGACCGGGAAGCGCATGAGGCCCGGAAAGAATTCAAGCCAGAAAATACGGTGATTGACATGGCCGCGGAAATGGGCATCCAACTTTTGACAGAGGCGCAATATCGGGCCTTGCAGGAACTGGGTAATTTTGATACAAAAACGTCGAGTTGGGTGCAAACACCGGCGGCGATCCGAAAATTAGACGGTGCCCTTTTTTGCGACCGCCGGTACAACCATGTATTTGTGTACCACAATGGCGCGTCGAGTTATTACGCAGCGCGGGGCTTTCGAGGGGCGTTATGGGTTTGAGCAATTTCCTATTTGATCATTTTAAACTCAACCAATGCTAAGCATCCCTTTAATTTTACTTATACTAGTCCAGGTTATACTCTCGATTTTGGATTTTTTCAGATATCTTCTATTTCAGAAGCGGATTTTAAACCGTGAATTTTTAAGGCTTTATGAGCTTATTTCGGTGCTGTTTATTCCTTTTTTTTATTTATTATCTGCAGACATGGGGCAGGATAACGATTGTTGCTCCGGCAGTGCTTTTTTTTCTCCGGAGCACCGATCAACTGTATATTTTTGGATTGGGCTTTGCATGATTGGGTTTGTGATCTCCGCGTTTAAGGGAAAAGTAGCTGCTCCCATCAAAGAGTTGCTCCTTAATTTTTTATTATTGGCGGGCATTGTTTTGAACATTTTTATCGCAATACAGGTAACCGAATTTCTTTGGTTTTTTGGAAACCTGCCTATTATCCTTATTTTTACTTTAACACTCGCCGAAAATCAGCGAAAAATCCTGGAGGCTTTCCGTCAGGGTGAGTTCGATGGTGTATCCGGGTGGGAGAAATACACTTGGGAAATACTTTCCTGGCACCCTATTTTACAGTCGCCCATTGTTATAGTGCTTTGTTTGCCCTTTGTGTTTTTGGTAACTTCTTTTTTAATGTTATTTGGCCAAAAACCAGATTCCATTATTCTTGCGTTTACACAAACCTACCACCATGGGTTTTCCCAATTAGATTACTTGTGTGCCAATGTGAACTGTGGTGGGCATTATTTGTGTTCCGTTGCCGCCCAAGGCCACAAAAAAATAGTGCGGCCGCAACGTTTTGGTGTAAGAAATAATCAATTGATCCTTTGCAACCGACAATTATTGGTGTCTAATGCTTTTGAGGAGTTGGTGGAGGAGCGCTTACCGGGCATACACCGACTTATACGGAGAAATTACAATAAGGTTGGAAATGTGATTCATCGCTATTACTACCTTTTTGAAATAAAACTGATCTCTGATATTATTTACATCCTGATGAAACCTTTGGAATGGGGCTTTTTATTGGTCCTGTATATGTTTGATACGAAACCGGAAAATCGGATTGCTGTGCAATACATTTCGAAAGAAGATAGATTGAGGATTCGGGCCATCCAGAAGGATAAAAAAACGAATAAAATCTTTGATAAATATTAGACTTGTTGCGGTGGGGAATTGAAAATTTAAACATCGCAGGGTCACTTTTTTATCCTTTTCAGGGACCGCCCATCAACCCTTTTACGTATTTCATTATGCCTATTTCGGTATAGATAATATCTATCAAAATTTGATTTCGAAAGACGATATTTATCTTAATTTTGCGTCTGTCAGCGTAAAAACTTAAAAAAATTATTCGAATCATGGATTATAGTAAAAACACAAGCGCACCTGAAGCCAAATGCCCATTTTCGGGAGGCGTATTAAAACAAACTGCCGGAAATGGTCCTTCCAACCGCGACTGGTGGCCCAACCAGTTGAAATTGAACATCTTACGCCAACGTTCTACTTTGTCGAACCCGATGGAGGAAACGTTTAATTATGCCGAGGAGTTCAAAAGTCTCGATCTGAATGCGGTAAAGCAAGACCTTTTTGCGCTGATGACCGATTCTCAGGATTGGTGGCCAGCCGATTACGGTCATTACGGTCCGTTTTTTATTCGCATGGCATGGCACAGCGCAGGTACTTACCGTATTGCTGATGGCCGCGGGGGCGCTAGTAACGGTACCCAACGCTTTGCGCCACTGAACAGCTGGCCTGATAATACCAACCTCGACAAAGCGCGTTTGCTGCTTTGGCCTATTAAACAAAAATACGGCAGCAAAATTTCCTGGGCCGACTTGATGATCCTTACCGGCAACTGCGCGCTCGAATCCATGGGTTTAAAGACCTTCGGTTTTGCAGGTGGTCGCGAAGATGTGTGGGAACCAGAACAAGATATTTATTGGGGATCTGAAACAGAATGGTTGGGTGACAAACGTTACACCGGCGACCGCGAACTCGAAAACCCGCTGGGTGCCGTGCAAATGGGCCTGATTTATGTAAATCCGGAAGGCCCCAACAGTAACCCTGATCCAATCGCTTCTGCACGGGATATCCGCGAAACATTCGGTCGCATGGCCATGAACGATGAAGAGACCGTAGCATTGATCGCAGGCGGTCATACTTTTGGCAAAACCCACGGCGCTGCCGATCCAAATATTTACGTAGGGCGCGAACCCGCCGCTGCAGGTATAACAGAACAAAGTTTCGGCTGGAAAAATACCTTCGGAACTGGCAACGGTGGCGACACCATCACCAGCGGCCTGGAAGGCGCCTGGACGACCACCCCAATCCAATGGAGCAATAATTACTTCGAAAATCTGTTTGGATTTGAATGGGAATTGTCGAAAAGTCCGGCTGGCGCACACCAGTGGGCACCTAAAAACGGAGCCGGATTAGGCACCGTGCCAGACGCACACGACCCGTCCAAACGTCATGCTCCATTTATGCTGACTACCGACATTGCCCTGCGCGAAGATCCGATTTATGCACCGATTTCAAAACATTTCCACGAAAACCCGGACAAGTTTGCAGATGCGTTTGCACGTGCCTGGTTCAAATTGACCCACCGCGATATGGGCCCCATCGCCCGTTACCTCGGACCGGAAGTGCCTGCGGAAACCCTCATTTGGCAAGACCCAGTTCCTGCAGTTGCCCACGAATTGATCAACGATAGCGACATTGCGGCCTTGAAAGCGCAAATTTTGGCTTCAGGGTTGACCATTTCACAGTTGGTTGCTACGGCTTGGGCTTCAGCGTCTACTTTCCGCAATTCCGACAAGCGCGGTGGTGCGAATGGTGCACGTATTCGTCTTGCGCCACAAAAATATTGGTCGGTAAATAACCCAACCCAACTTGCAAGCGTATTAAATACCTTAGAAGGCATTCAAACGGCCTTCAACCAAACACAAACAGGCGGTAAAAAGGTTTCTATAGCCGATTTGATTGTATTGGGTGGTTGTGCAGCGATTGAGTTGGCTGCAAAAAATGCCGGTCACGCGGTACAAGTGCCGTTCACGCCTGGTCGCGCGGATACAACGCAGGAACAAACCGATGTGACTTCATTTGCCGTATTGGAACCAGCAGCCGACGGATTCCGCAACTATTTGAATGCCAAACATTTGGCTTCAGCAGAAGCGTTGTTGATCGACAAAGCACAATTAATGACCCTGACTGCGCCACAATTGACGGCGTTGATCGGCGGTATGCGGGTATTAAATACCAATTTCGATCATTCCCAACACGGTGTTTTCACCCACCGTGCTGAAACACTTACCAACGACTATTTTGTAAACCTCCTCGATTTGGGAACTACCTGGAAAGCCACCTCAGCGGCTGAACAAGTGTTTGAAGGTCGAGATCGCAAAACAGGCGCAGTAAAATGGACCGGCACCCGGGTTGATTTGATTTTCGGTTCTAACTCCGAGTTGCGCGCGCTCGCGGAAGTGTACGCATGTGCGGACGGGCAAGAACGTTTTGTACATGATTTTGTGGCAGCCTGGAACAAAGTAATGAACCTGGATCGTTTCGATTTGGTGTAGTTTTAGGGGCCTTTTTGAAATTTTCGTTATAAATTATGGGTGGGTGGTCCGGGGACGGACCACCTTTTTTTGTGGAAATTGGGTTTGGATACCTGGAACCATACTACTGGACATTTTCACAAAACGCATGATTCGTAGGGCTTAATGCATTAAAAACATATCGCAACAATTCAATAAATTTGAAGCACTTACTCGTCAAAATACTCAGCCCCATCCTAAATATCGAGATTTTCGGGGTTTCTGTACCATCTTGATATTTTTGATCCAGTATCGTTTTTCGACCCTTCCAGCCTTCTCTAATCGCGAACGTAAAAGCCAATGTTACGAAAGCCACATAGTTTCCCGACATGGGCAGAAGCCCCTAAATCATCCCAGTCATTTTAGCCAGTTGTACCAAAGCAGTTGTATCTCGGGCACCCAGTTTTTCGATCATTTTGCTTCGGTGATTTCCAACTGTATTGACGCTAATAAATAATCTTTTGGCAATTTCGGAGGTTTCCAGATCTTCGGCAATCAGGCTTAAAATCTCTTTTTCACGGGGAGATAACAAATCGCGTTTTACAGATTCTTTTGTGCCAGAATGAAAAGTTTGTACGCATTCATTTTCAGGGCCATAGGAGAGCCGAATCCAATAATGGCTAACTGTGTTTTTTATCAGGTATTGAATATTTTGAATATAATTTAAGGTGTATTTAAAATTGCGCTCCTCATCAACTTGTACCGGTACTCCTTGTGAAAACAGGCGTATTTGTTTGCCATCGGTTCGTACAAAACGCATGCCGCAATGGTGAAGTTTCATGTTCACACGCGCTTCAAATGGTATTTTTGGAAAAATATCCGTGAGCCAATTTACCGATTCGTAAGGAAACGCAGCGTAATCATTATGCAAGATACTTAGTACGTTTTTCATTTTTTTATCCGTTATTCCCATCGCCAATTCGCCCCAAAATTCTTCATGCCCTACTTCTAATTCTGGTTGATAAGTTTGGTGATTAAAAATTGTAAGGATGGTATCGGCGCCTTTAATTCCGTGTAAGAGGAATGCTAATTCTTTTAAGTGTTCCTCTTTCTGTTCCAGATTTTCTTTTCTGAAAATAAAGTCTGATAGTTGTACTACACGGTCATAAATGGCTTCGGCTTTGCGAAGTCCAAGTAAAGGCTGGGTTAGGACTGTCTGACTCATATATTGATCGAGGATGTATTCATATTCCACTTTAATTGGGTTAAGGCAGATTTCCAGACTTTCTGATCCAGCCGCACAAATACTTGGTATTAAAAAGTGAATTTAGTGAAATTCAGAACAGGTACTTCAATCGTGTCGGGCAAAATAGCGATTGTCACTATTGCCCTCCTTTAGACCGCAATCTACCTTTGTCCTACCATTCAATGGTTCATTCGCCTTAAATCCTTCTGCTATGTTTACTACCCATAAAATGAATACCAAAGAATTGGTAATCGAACTACAAAACAAGCAAGCATTTGATTTTTCTGTTTTGTATGATGACTATGCACCAGCCTTATTAGGAATTGCTTTTAAAATCGTAAAAGACAAAACGATTGCTGAGGAGGTTTTACAAGATGTTTTTGTCAAGATATGGAAACATATTGATACCTATGATGCATCAAAAGGCACGCTCTTTACTTGGATGCTCAATATTACGCAAAATACCTGCAAAGACTATTTCCGCAGCAAACAATATAAATATCAACAGTTAATCGATGAAAGTCCTATGGAAAACGTGGGCGGAAATTTTATTCCCCATACCACCAATATTCCTGAAAATAGCATTGACTATCATATACTTATGCAAAAAATAGAACCCAAATACAAAGATATTATCGAACTGGCTTTTGTTTACGGATATACACAGGAGCAAATTGCTGAAAAACTAAAAGTACCCTTGGGGACCGTTAAAACAAGATCCCGCGCTGCCCTGAGGCAGTTACGAAATTATTTTATGTAAAGTGTATTACTTCACCTTCGCCTTAAAATCATACCGCAAGCCCCAATATTCCTTCAGCACCATTTTAACCGATCCTACCGAAACGGGCGATTCAATGAGTACCGGGATGCGATTTTCATCGTCGGAAACCCACACGGTCATTTTGGTATCTTCTTTAAACACACTGCCGGCAATTACGTCGGGTTGGTACTTGAGCACTTTATACCGGCCCATGCCATGTACGTTTTTGTTGGCATCACGGCCTTTGAAGCGCAATTTGAGCGGGTATTCGGCCTGGTCCATAAAAATCCGAAAGGGTACGGTGTTGCCCGATTGCGGGTCGGTCAGATCAATGTTGCGCAGGAAATACAGGCTCGACAAGATATCGTGTACGCAATCGGTTACGTTGTGTTCCGTTTTTTTCTCCTCCCCGCCTTTTTGAGGTGCGCGCCAGACCGACATTTTTTTGGTGCCTTGGTTGAAGGAAATTTTTTCAAAAATATGGTAATTGCCCTCATTTACGCTGCGCTCAGAATAATTGGGCAACAGGGTTCCTTTGTTTACCCAGGAATCGTATTGGTCTTGCACTTTAAAAAACCATTCGTAAGAGGGGTAGGTTTTGCCGTAGGCCTGGTAGTGCCATTGTTTGTCTTCATCAAACACTTTAAAGGTCACTTCACCCGCGGAGAGCCACACAAAATTCCAGTTGTAGAAAATTTTGTAGGTGAGTTTTTCACCATTTTGAAAGGTGAAATTGGCAGCCTGGCAGGAGTCAATGCCTTGCGCGCTGGTTTCGGGTGCTGCTGGTGCCTGATGTTCTGGCAATTGAAGTGCCAGTAAAAGAAATCCTGTAACTAAGGTGGGGATTTTACTCCGTATCATATCCGATTGTTTTGGTGATATGGACGCTAAAAAGCGAAAAAGTACCAATTAACGCTGGCAAAATAAGGTTTATTATCCAGAGTAAAAAGGTAGCAGCGAGGGCACTAATTTCATTGGCACCAAAGTGGGTCCACACAAAAATAGCCAAATTGCCGCGGGCCATCAAGCTGGCAAGGGCAGGCAAAGGCAGAATTGTTTGCATCATAAAAATCAGGAAAATTCCAGAAAATACAATGAAAATTCCGGGATTAATGCCAAAAAAGCAAAGAATAAAATAATATTGGGTAGAATAGGTCAGGTACCGCAAAACCGACCAACTATAAGTGAACAGCAAATCTTTGCGGTTTAAATGTTCCAGCAGGTCGATTTTAGGGTGTAAAAATTGCAAATAGGGGGCACGCGTGAGGTGTTTGAGGAAAGGGACCAATGCGGGGCTATTGAAAAAGGCCAGGTAAGTAAAAAACAGGGCAAGAAATGCGCCTGTCAGCGCCCAGTTCCACCAATCGGGCAGGGTTGTAAATAGTTGTCGCGATAGATACAGTGCGCCCAAAACGCCTGCCAGGAGGCTCACAAGGTATTGTGCGATGCTCCCTAGTACGTTGGCCAGCATAGAATGCCATTGGTTGGTGCGGTTTACAAACAGTAGCCGGCCGCCTAGTTCACCAATCCGATTAGGGGTAACGAGTGCAAAGCAAATGCCAGCCAACACTGCCATAAAGGAGCGGTACAATGAAATCGGCTCATAACGCACCATAAAATGCCGCCATTTAATCGCTTCGATCAACCAGTTGAGGGGTAAGAGCAAAAGCGTAAAAAGCAAGTACCATAGTGGCGCTTGGTATAACTGTTGCAGAAAAACCTGCCAAATTGCGATCAGATTGTCCCTGGATTTTATTTCGGCATAGAGTACCCAGGCAAGCAACAGCACCATGCATATCTGAAACCCGGTGTTAATCAGGCGTTTATAGCGCTTTTTTGAGCGAACAAACAGGACTAAAGCGTGTGGAATGGACATGGGATTAACCTGCTTATGGATGCGCAATTTTCAGTTTCCCAAAATCGAGCCAAATCATTGGGATGATATAAACTTTTCTTGGATAAGTAAAAAAATGGGCAACCCTCAAATCAGAGGATTGCCCATCAAATGATCAGGATTACTGGCGTTTAGTAGCCAGCATCTTTATTTCCTTTGAAAGAACCTTTCTTAGGAGCAGGTTTGCCTGCTTCTTTGCCTTCTGGACGTGCCATTTCCGTTTCGCCTTTTGCAACGCGGAACTCAACACGACGGTTTTGCAAGTTTGCACCATCTACTGGGATGAGGGTAGTACCTTCACCAACCCAGTTCAGGATCAAACGGTCGCGTGCAATACCGTGTTGTGCAACGATAAAGTCGATGGCCGCTTTAGCACGGTTGTACGACAATACGTTGTTGTATTTTTCAGAAGAACGTTTGTCGGTACCACCGATTGCAACTACTTTAAGTTCAGGATTTTGCTTCAGGACAGTAGCAATTTGGTACAATTTCTCGTACTCAGTGTATTCAACACCGTAGTTGTTGTCTTTGAAGTTGATCATTGGCAGGAACCACTCTGTTACCTTTGGAGCAGGTAATTTGAAGTTTGCCAATTTCGCGTCGATCAAACGGTTTACGTCTGTCTCTGTGATTGGTTTTGGAACTTGAGCAACGCCCATTGCGTCCACTTTGTAACCAGGAGGAGAGAAAGGCTCTTTGTCCTGGTAGTCCGCAACTTTATCGCCATCGCTGTCGAGGGTAACACCTTTTGTGTTTACGCGTGCACCTGCAGGGCTGTTGTCTTCGTCGTCGATTGCGTCGATGATACCGTCAGCGTCTGTGTCGGTTGGGTCGTACACTGGACGTGCTTCCAACGCAGTGATTGCATTAGAAACTTCACCCAGTGGGTTCGCCCAGTACAAAGGCTCAGAAATTTTAGAGCCGTCTTTGCTTTTGCCGATGTTGAAGTTCAACTGCAGGTGCGGGAAGTGCAACAAGTCACCGTAAGAAGTGGTTGATTGGCCAACGTTTTCGTCAGAATCCAACATGTCTTTTCTGCCCGCGAATACGCTGTAAATAGTGTATTCCAAACCTACGTTCAGTTTAGGACTAACACGGTAAGCGATACCCGCGCCAAAACTCAAGTGAAAGTTAGTAGTTGCATCCTTCTTGGTGTTTGCAGTTGGGCGTGTGTTGTCTTTCTGCAAAATACCACTGAATTCAGTAGAGAAGTTGTCAAAACCCGCGCCAGCGAAAGCATTCAAGAGGAATTTTCGATTTGGCTTGTTGAAACGCAAGTTGTTCAAAGCGATTACCGCCTGAGCATCACCAGAAATCCAAGTCAATGAAGATTTGCGGTTGAAAGGAGTCGTAGTAGTTGCTTTAGATTCGCTAGAAGCAGAAGCAAACAGGAAATTGCCGCGCAAAGAGAACACATGGTCCAATGCTTTGCGTACGTGCAAACCGCCACCGAAACCAGGTTTCGCGTCGAGGTCGCCCGTTACGATAGCAGAACCAAGATCGAGGCCAATTTCCCATTGATCTTTAGGTGTGAAAGAGCGGTAAGGTGTAGCAGCATCTTGCGCTGAAAGGGCGCATGCTACAAGGGCAAAAAGAAAAGCAAAAGTTAATTTTCTAACCGTCATAAGGTCGTTGCTTTTTGTGTAATGAGTGAATTAAGAACAGTTTTGTCGTTGTGGTTTGGGGTCAAATTCTTCAGGACGATGGGTATGCCGTTTTGCGACTTGGATTAGTTTCGGGTGGCAAATATTACACACCCAGCTTTCTAAGGGCCAAATATAGGGCGTTGGTAGAAATGTTATTAGGTTTTGAGTTAATTTTTATCATTTCTTGTATTGCATTTCGAATTGTTTGCGAAATATCGCTAAATATTGCCTGATCTGTCATCACCGCATCGGGTTGCATCAAATATGCAAACACCCTGGCCATGCCACAGTTGGCAATAAAATCGGGGATAACCCCGGTATGTTCGTCGGTAAAACGGGCTGTTGGGCCAAAAAATACCTCATCATCCACGAAAGGAACATTGGCACCACAGGCAATCACTTCTATCCCTCCTGCCAACAATTGATCTACCTGATCGCGGCGCACCAATTTCGAAGCTGCACCTGGAATGAAGATATCGGCGCCCATGCTCCATATTTTTTCATTCACCACTTCAAAGGACAACAAATCAGGCGCAACCAATTGGTTTCCATTTTTCTGATTGAACAGGGTTTTAACTGCTTCGAGGCTTAGGCCTTCGGGAGCAAGGATGCCGCCATCGCGGTCAATGATCCCAACCACTTTCACCCCTTCTTTGGCCAGGTAACAAGCCGCTGCGGAGGCCACATTGCCCCATCCTTGTATGATAGCAGTTTTGCCAGTTGGGGTAATTTGGTGGTACAAGTCATAAAAATGCCGTACCGATTCGGCCACCCCATAACCCGTAATCAGGTCGGCTACGGCGTATTTATGTTCTCCGCTTTCGGGCACAAATTCCGGATCTTCTACAATTTTGGTGCAACCGTACCGCAATTGACCTATTATATTGATGTGTTGCCCTTCCGTTGGTTTAAGATGCCCTTTTACAATACCTTCTTGCGGATGCCACAAGCCAAGCGCTTCGGTAATGGGCACTACATCTTTTAATTCATCCACATTTAAGTCGCCGCCGGTACCATAATAATGTTTCAAAATGGGCAAAACGGCACGATACCACCGTTGTAATACTTCCCAGCGGCGCGGATCGGCAGGATCGAAATTAATGCCGCTTTTGGCACCACCGATGGCTGGTCCACACACACTAAATTTGATTTCCATGACTTTTGCCAAAGAAATGACTTCTTCTTTGGTTAGGCCTTTGCGCATACGCGTGCCCCCACCTGCTGCGCCCCCGCGCAAGGAATTGATCACAATCCAGCCTTGTGCGTCTGTTTCGGCATCATGCCACTCAAAAACAACTTCCGGCTTTTTTGCTTTGTACCGGTTCAATAAATCTTCCATGTTGTGTGGTATAAATTTGGTCAGGTAAAAAAACTCATCGCGTTTGCTCAAAACCGGGGCAAAAGTAGCAGCCATGCCGCATAACTTCAAAGCCTCTATGCGATTCCCTTCGAATCTTTTCCCAAACTCTTCTACTTTTGGCCCATGTTGCGGTACGGTATAATGTTTTTGTTCAAATTACCACCTGCACGTACTTCATTTGCCTCCAAATCTACATTTTTGCGCGAAACATGTTACAAAACTGGCTTAAACCCGTGGAGGCCAAATTGGCCCGATTTGCTCAAGCGCAGCCCGCACATACCTTGGGGGCACGCATTGGCGTGCACCAGGCGGCGGTGCCCGATTTAAAAAAAGTGCAACTTGCCTTGATCGGACTTTCCGAACCGGAGAGCAATGCTATTCGGACAAAACTATACGGCAGCGCCTTTGCATTTCCCGATCATGCGATTGTTGATCTGGGCAATGTACGCAAATCGAGCGGCGATTTCCTGGTGCCTTTGCTGCATGAATTGATGAGCGGTCATATTGTACCAATTCTGCTCGGCGGGTCGGATGAACTTGCACGGGCACAGTTTTTGGCTTACCAGGATCGGAAAGCGTTGGTAAACCTGGCAGTTATTGATGAACGGTGCCGCACCGATGTACAGGACGTGTACGGTCCGCTGGTGGCCATGCGGCATCCTTTGTTGTTTCATTTTGGGCTTCTGGGCTTTCAAACCCATCAATCGCCTCCCGATTTAGTACAGGCTTTGGCCAACAAATATTTCGATTTGGTGCGCTTGGGGAAGGCACGCAATGCCTTGGAAGAATGCGAACCCGTACTGCGCGATGCTGATTTGCTGGCATTTCACCTGGGCGCACTCAAACAAAGCGAGGCACCTGGGGTATTGAACGCCTCGCCTTCGGGCTTTTTTTGGGAAGAAGCCTGCCAATTGTGTCGGTATGCCGGCATGAGCGACAAGTTGAGTTCGTTTGGTATATACGGATATGTTGCGGAAAAAGACCGCGATGATCAAACCTGCCAGGGAATCAGCCAGATGATCTGGTATTTTATGGAAGGGTTCTTCAACCGCAAAGGCGATTATCCGGTTTCTACTTCTGGCCTCACAGAATACGTGGTGGATTTTCGACGCCTTAATTATCAATTGACGTTTTGGAAAAGCGTCAAAACCGGCCGCTGGTGGATGCAGGTGCCTGTACCGATCAAACGTAAACACGAACGGCATCGACTAGTGCCTTGTTCTTACCAGGATTATCAGGCAGCATGTCGCGAAGAACTACCCGAGCGTTTGTTGCAGAGTTTAAACCGATTTTAGTAGTTTAATAATAGCATGATTGGGCTACTCACCGAGTTCCGTGCGCAAAACAGGATCGTTCAGACGCCGCCGTTTGGCTTAATTTTTATTTAAAAAAACCGTATTGCGCTCCAAAGGACATGCGCAACGTGGAAACATTTTCGTGCTCCCCGTACACTTCCGGGTTTTGGCTGAAGACGTAGGTTGGGCGGGCGAATACGCGCAAATTTCCGATTGCGAATAATTTTATGCCGATGCCAAATTCGAAACTGCGGGTTTGTTTATGCATCAGTTCTTCCCGTTGCACGCCAAAAGGGAGCACTTCCTTCGATCTTGCATTCGCAAATACGGTACGTTCCGGCTTACGACTGTCGAGAAATTCAAAAATTGCGGCAGTATGTATATACACACAATTGCAGCGATGCACCCGAAAATTTAATTTGATCGGCACGGCCCAATAGGCTGGCTTAAAACCGATTATATCATATAAGTATGAGGTAATCGGTTGATTATCAATTACTTCAACGCTTGTTTTGCCGTTGTAGGAATTGTATTGATACTCATGGTAAAACTTGCGGCCAAGGCCCACGCCCAATGAAAAGCGCCAAAAGGAAGTTTCCAATTGCAGGCCCGGAATGATGCGCGGAATGATATCGTCCTGAAATTGTTTTACCTCAAAACCAGTTTCAAGGCCTACAATCAATTTGCCCAAAGGGTCTTGTGCCTGTACGGCTACCATGCCCACAACACCAAAGCAAAAACAAAGAAGCAAGTTTCTCATAGCTGCAATCGTTTAGTTTTGATGGTAAGATAACCTGAGCAGACTATTCGCTGTCTGTCAAGCGGTTAAAAAAAACTGCTACAATTTATCTTGCACAAATTGGGTGAGTTTGGAAAACAAATGGAGGGTGGCATTATCGCCATAAATACCATGGTTTCGGTTGGGGTAATAATGGGTTTCAAATTGCTTATTTGCCTTGATCAGCGCATTGATCATTTCGACGGTTTGTTGCCAGTGTACATTATCATCGGCAATGCCATGGCAGATGAGGTAATTCCCTCCGCGCAATAAGTGGGCAAAGTTGACGGGTGAATTAGACTCATACCCCTCGGAATTGTCTTTTCCGGTATGCATATAACGCTCTGTGTAAGCACTATCGTACCATTTCCAATTGGTAACGGGTGCTACCGCCATGGCCATATTAAATACCGTATTGCCTTTTAAAATACAGGAAGTGCTCAAATAGCCGCCAAACGACCAGCCCCAAATGCCGATGCGCAAAGGATCAATATAGGGCTGGGTGGCCAAATACCGGGCTGCTGCAATTTGATCTTCGGTTTCATATTTACCCAACTGCAACTGGGTACATTTTTTAAACGCTTCCCCGCGCGCACCGGTGCCTCGGTTGTCAACACTCACAACGATGATACCCTTTTGAACCAGCATTTGTCGCCAAGGGTCCATATATCCATCGTATTGATCCTGAACGGTTTGTGAGCCGGGGCCGCCATACACGTCGAATAATACCGGATATTTTTTGCCTGCGATCATATTGGCAGGTTTGAGCATCCAGCCATTCAGTTCGGTACCGTCGGCAAGTTTGAAGGACCAGAAGGTTTTATCGACAAAACCGTAATCCTTCATGGCTTTTCGTACCCGGGTATTGTCTGTTATTGCCCGGATTTTTTCGCCTCCGCGCGCATGTAAGTTGACCGTTGGGGGGGTATTCGCTTCCGACCACTGCAAGGTGTAATAATCAAATGTCGGGCTAAAACGGGCCTCCCAAGTGCCATCGCCTTTGCTCAACATGATTGGCGCGCCGCCCTTCAAATCGCCTTCCCAAACTTGTCGGTGCAATGGGCTAGGACTGGCTGTTTGGTAATAAAACTTGCCATTTTGCTCGTCTACACCGTAAAAAGCAGTCATGTCCATCCCTGGCTGCGTAAGTGGTACAGGTGCAATACCCGTTTTATTATCCAAGAAATACAAATACAATAGATTGAACCCGCTTTGTTCTGTCGACCACAAATAATGCGCTTTGTCGCTCAAAAACACCAAGTTGTCGTGAATGTCTACATAACTTTTATTCGTTTCCTGCTTCAAGAGCCGTACTGGAATGTAATTTACATTGTCCGATTCATCTAGGATACTGCGTCCGGGAAGGGCAACGAGTAGTTCCAACGTATCCTGCAATCGATTTAATCGGGTAATTACCAATTGATTATCTTGCGTCCAGTGCAGGCGGGGCACGTAATCATCGGCTTCCAAGCCCATAATTTTACTGGTTGTGTGTTCATTCAAATTGTACAAATGCACACTAACCGTCGAGTTTGGTGCACCAACTTTTGGATATTTAAAACTATCCTGCTCTGGATACATTTTTCCCGTGTAGAAATTCATGGTGTAAGCCGGCACCTTGGTTTCGTCGAATCGGATAAAAGCCAATTGGTTCCCATCCGGGCTCCATTTGGTTGCAACCATTCCTTCGCCGGTTACCGGGCTAAATTCTTCCTCATAAACCCAATCGGGTAGCCCATTTCGAATTTTATTTAAAGCACCATCATTGGTGATACGGATGGTGTTGTTGCGCGCTAAATCTTTGATGTACAGATTATTGCGCACTACAAAAGCAATCGATTTTCCTTCGGGCGAAAACACCGCGAATTGTACCTTTTCTCCTTCATTTAAAGGTGTCGCCTGTTTGTTTTTTACATCATAAATCCAGTAATCGGCCAGTTCCGAATGCCGATACACTTTTTCTACGTTGGTTTGCAACAACACCATCGTTTGGTCGGCATTGAATTGGAAAGATTCCCATTCTCCAACTTTTGCCAATGCCTCCTGCTCAATGAATGAACGGCTTTTTTCGCCTGTTCGAACATCGTATTCGTCAATACCTCCATTTTCTGCTACCCAGTAGTGCAAGCCATCCGGGGCGTAATTGAAATCACCACCGTATTCCGGGTAAAACTTGAAATAAGTAAAACAGTCATCCAGGGTAATGCTTTTTTGTGCATGTACACCCAGGACAAATCCGCACAGTAAAAATAAAAGGAGCGCTTTTTTCATAGATTTGATATTTGAACTACCGCCCGCAAGGTAAACAGAAGGACGGTACATGCCCAAATATCAATCGGGCTGTTTGCGGGTATTTAGCCGAATGTTGATCATTTCAACGCAAACAGCAAAAGCCATCGAACTATAGATGTATCCTTTTGGGATATGGAAATCAAGTCCCTCTGCAATCAGTGCAACACCAATCATGATCAAAAAGGCCAACGCCAATATTTTAATCGCCGGATGACGGCCTACAAAATCACTGATAGGCTTCGCAAGCAACATCATACACACCACAGAAACAATGACTGCCGCAATCATAATTTCAATTCGATCTACCATCCCAACCGCGGTGATGACCGAATCGAGCGAAAACACCAAATCTACTGCTACAATTTGCGAAATGACAACCGCATAAGTAAGCTTGCGGACACTTGCTGCAGGATTATCCACCGCTTCCACTTTTGCATGGATTTCTTTTACACTTTTGTATATTAAAAACAAACCGCCTAACAACAAAATCAAGTCACGCTCGCTAAGATCATTGCCTAATAAAGTGAAAAAAGGCGTGGTAAGTTTCATAATCCAGGTAATGGAAAACAATAGTAAAATTCGCATCACCAGCGCCAGGGTAAGCCCTAGTTGCCGTGCCTTACGTTGTTGTGCCTCCGGAAGTTTGCCGGTTAAAATGGAAATAAAGATGATGTTATCGATACCAAGTACAATTTCGAGTGCACAAAGGGTTGCAAAGGCAATCCAGGTATCGGTTTGAAATAAAAAATCCATAGGGTTGGATGATTTTAGGTGAAAAACTGGTCGAACTGAATTTTCAATAAACCTAATAACAAAGTAATACTTTCACTGTTCATAGCGATTACAAATATGGCGATTAAATTTTTTGTTTTGCTTACGTGTACTGTTCTGGTTGCAGGCACTTTTTTCTTACAAGGCCCTGAAAAAACGGCGGTGGTAGCCCCCAATCCTGTTGCATTTGTATCCATGGATGCCCCACAAATGGCACCAGACAACCCGATAGAACTGGGTGCGGTGCATTGGCAACGTGATTTAGCCACCGGCCAAGCACTTTCCGAATCGAGTGGGAAACCGCTGTTGATTTTATTTCAGGAAGTGCCGGGTTGCTCGAATTGTACCCAATACGGCGCTACCACCTTGAGTCATCCGCTCATTGTGGAGGCCATTGAGTCGCTTTTTGTGCCGGTTTGTATTTACAACAACAAAGGCGGAAAAGACGGTGAAGCGCTCAAACGTTTCGACGAACCAGCCTGGAACAACCCGGTTGTGCGCATGGTGCGGGCTGATTACAGTGATTTGATTCCGCGTATTGCCGATTTTCGTTCGTCCACCCAATTGGTAGCAGGTATGTTGCGCGCGCTTGATCTGGCGGGCATTGCTACTCCACGTTATCTTGAATTGCTGGATGAAGAACTCCGCGCACGCGCAGCAGGGGTGGAAACGGCTACATTTTCCATGTATTGCTTTTGGACCGGAGAAGGCACGTTTGGCGATATTCCGGGTGTGGTAGAAACACAGCCTGGTTTTCAGGATGGAAAAGAAGTCGTAAAAGTGGTGTTTGACCCAAGTCAGGTAAGTAAGGAAAAATTAGCCAGCCTGACCCAACCAAAAGGATTTACTACTTGTGCTAAAAATGATGGATTCCGTACCGACCACGAGCCAAAATATTATTTGCTCCAAACACCTTATCGTTATGTGCCCATGACTTCGCTACAGGCCAGTCGCGCAAACAGTTTGGCTGGCAAAAGTAAATTGCCGGACGAATTATTATCCCCCCGGCAACTTGCGATCGTAGAAAAAGCCAAAGCCAACCCCAACAAAAAATGGAAAAATATGATTGGGCGTTATGACCTGGTAAAAGCCTGGAACGAGGTCGATTTATGAAAAAACGATGGACAACGTGGGATCTAAACTCCACGTTGTCCATTTGTTCTGGTCTCTGATTTATTTCAGATTGTCTTCCGGGTTGCGATCTACCAGTAAGGAAAAAGGATCAATACCTGCTTTGTCGGGTTTACTGGCGACAATAAAGGTGAAGTTGTTGTCCTTTTGGCTGATTTTTACGCGTTGTCGGTAGAGGGTTTTGCCGTATTTTTTGCCATTTTCGGGTTTTTCGAAAGCACCGATTTCGATGTAATCATTGATGGGTACTTCGGTTTCTTTGCCCAGATCGTCGGCTTTCAGTTTGCGGCACTCAATGGTGATGTTTACTTCATATTTACCATCGGGTAATTCTTTGGACGTTGTGGCGATGGTCCGGTTTTCAAACAAGGTAATGTCTTCAAACAGGTCTTTGACCACATAATCGAGTGAATCGGGTGTTTGAGCATAAAATTCATCAATGGCATCCAAACTAACCGGATAAGGCGGCGCTTTGTACCGGAATTTTTCCAAGAAACTGCGCAGGGCGGTATTCACTTTTTCCTCCCCGATCATTTCTTTGAGGTAATACATGGCCACACTGCCTTTGTTGTAATGGATATAGCCTTGTCCTTCACAACGGGCGAGCGGAAGTTCTTTTTCCGTTTCACGTCCGCGAGCGCGCAGGTAGCGGTCCATTTCATATTTCAGGAATTTGCGCATCTGATCGCGGCCGTACTCGTGTTCCATAACCATAAGAGCACTCCATTGCGCGAACGTTTCCACCAGCATTTCTCCGCCTTGCATTTGTGCGCCGCATTCCTGATGGCCCCAGTATTGGTGCCCGATTTCGTGCGCAGCGACATAAAACATCATGTCGATATCATCGGCCGGGTCTTTAAAATCCTGGATAAATCCGACGCCTTCCGAGTACGGCATGGTGCCGGGGAAAGACTGTGCGAATTCAGAAAAACGCGGGAACTCAATAATCCGGCATTGCTTGTGGTAGTACGGACCAAAATGGGTGGTATAATATTCCAGCGAGGTTTGCATGGCTTTTAGCATGCGTTCCACGTTGAATTCGTGGCCTTTATGGTAATATACTTCCAGTTTTACGCCATTCCAGTCTTTGCGGGCCACTTCGTAACGCGCACTCAGGAAAGAGTAAAAATTGAAGGAAGCATGGTCGAGTTTATATTGAAAGCATCGGCGGCCGTTTTCCTCCCATTCGCGGATCAGCGATCCTGGGCCGATGGCAATTTGGTCGGGGTCGGTACGAATAATCGTTTCCACATTTACCCAATCGCTGTTGATGCCAATATACGCTTCCCGACGGTGGAGTGTATCCTGACGATTCAGGATGGGACTACGCGTTTTTTCGGGGAGTTTGAATTCCTTGCGCCGATTTTTATCGCCAATTTCGTTGCTTTCCTGGTATCCGAAAATCGGAATAATGTCCGAATTGTCGAAAAAAGTGCCGTTTTGAACAATTCTGCTCCAACTCACTTCATTTTCAAAGCCTTTGGGTGCAAAATGGGTACCGAATTCGAACAAGAGCGAATCGCCTGGCAGCAGGGCAGGTTCAAGGCGATACATGCGCCAGTTCAGGGTAGAATCATTCAATATGGGTTGCAAACGCGCATTTTGGATATTGAAAATGCCATTTTGAGGGATATTTACATACAATGTATCAATTGGTTTGTCGTAAATATTGCGTGTCCAGAATTTTCCGGCCACTTCCATTTGTCGCGTTTCCGGATACAATGTGATATCGTATTTCGCGTCATACACCCTGGGTTGGATGCGGCCTTCGTACTGTTTGTACTTGGTTTCGTATTGAAACTGATATTTTTCCTGTTTGCCGCTGTTTACATACGGATTTAAAATTTCGGTATTGTAATAGGTCCAGCCAGCAGTGAGCACCCAAATTCCGATGGCCGCGATGCCAAAACTGCGGTACGATTTCCATTCCATCCCTGCAATTTTGAAACGTTTGGCCCAGGTGTTTTCCTTGCCACGTGGCCACAACAGGATGGATGCCAGGGCCAACATGGAGCAAAACGCCGCCCAATAGGTGTGAAACCAAAACAAACCCTTCCCAAAAGGCTGATATCCGTAAAAATCAGATAAGGTATAGCGGGGAACGGCCCCGAACTCGACCATATTGGATTCGATTTTTAAAGCGCCCCAGGCAAAACTATTTACAATGACGATGATAATGACCAGGAAAAAGCCCAAATACATATTAGGCGAAAGCACCTGTACCAAAAACGCCAGTGCCAAGGTAAATGCAAAGCCCAGTAAATCCAGCACCAGCAATTCTCGCACATACACCCACAGATCGAAGCGATAATAGCCCAGGGTCGCTTGTGCAAATACGCCTGCACCAATCACCAATATTTGTAAAACGGCCATAATGCCCAGGATAGCGAGGTATTTCCCGAGGTAAACCGTCCAGGTTTTCGTCGGCAAGGCATCCACGATTTCGTTCATGTGGTTGGTGCGTTCTTTCCAGAGGATGGCACCACTGAAATACACCATAATTATAATGGTAAACAAATAAAAGGAGCCACGGATATAATTGACCATGGTGTACGAAACCGGCAGCTCATGGGTGCCGTAGCCTTCATTGGCGCTGAACAGGTTGGGAACGCAGTTGAGCAAGCCTAAAACAGCCAACAATATAAACGCTGTGCTTCGAATAATGCCCAACCACTCGGTTTTGGTTTGCGACCACAACTGACTCAAAACGGTTGCAGTGCCTTTGCCGGGCGCTACTTTCGGTACAGGGCCTAGCGCTTTAAATTGAATCGCCGTTTCGTTACCAGCCTGATTTTTAACCTTTTTGCCGCCCACTTTTCTTTCGGCAAAATGGAACAAACGGTAGCCAATACCCAGCGCAAGCATCCCCACGCTTACCCACAAGATGCGATTGAGCAATAAACCACCTGCAAATCCGATCGCCTGGGTGTTTTTTTCTTCTACCGTCCAATATTTGGTTGCAATACTAAAAGCCTGAAACCCAAATGGGTCGAGCAGCATGGCCAATTGTTCGTTGTCAATATCCCGGGTAAGGTTGCTAGCTACAATATAGCCTACCAACAAAGCCGTTGCTGCCACAAAAGAATACAAGGTGGAACGGGTGTTGATGGCCACGGCGTACAAAATGCCGCCAACAAACAGCATGTTGGGGATGGCAAAAACCAGCAATCCCATCAAGTGGCCGTTTATTTCAAAAGGACCAAAACGATTGGCATCCAGCCAGTTAAACATGGAATTGGCCCCGAAACCGGTCCACATACCCAAGGTAACGCCCAACATGGGCACAATTGCGATGAGCATGGCACCCCAGAAATGTCCAAAATAGTAGGCCGATTTTTTGATCGGTTTGGAAAAAATAAGTTGACTCATGCCCCGGTCGAAATCGCGGATGGCTGCGGTATTCAAAAAAGCCGTAGTAAGCAAAATACTAAACAAGAAAAAAACGCCGTACCAGTTTTGGGCTACATAGGGCGCATTTTTCCACACATTGCCGTAACTACCGCCAATGGTAACCTGATCGGAAATGGTGCCGAAAAAAGAGAGTAATCCAAATATAAACAAGAAAATCCAGGGCATCGGCGAGCGCAGCCAGGATTTTAATTCGAATGCAAAAAATGTTTTAAACATGGTGCTGTTGGGCAGTTAAACCAAGATTTAAGTGGATTTGATGGATGGATGGATGGATAAAAAATGATTTTCCATGGATTAGCATCCAGCTGGTTTCATAACCACTTAGCGTTGGCTTTAGTTAGAAAGTGATGGTTTTGAAAGCAAAAAACGGGTGCTAAGCGACACCATTGATTTTTGCAAAAAACACTTCTTCTAATCCGGCCGCAGCAGCTTGAAAACCTTCGCCCGGCATATTTTCATCGTACACGTGAATAATCGGTTTCCCGGCCACTAACTTGCTGGAAATCAAGCGACTGCCATACGCCTGTTGATAGGCATCTACTTCTGATTTGAGAATGGACTTTTGCCAAACTTTTCCCTGTAAGGCCAATAAAGACACTTCCGGTGCGCCCGCGTACAACACTTGGCCATTGTTGATGATGGCCATATTAGAGCACAATTCTTTTACGTCCTCTACGATATGCGTGCTCAGGATTACAATCACGTTTTCCCCGATTTCGGACAATAAATTGTAAAAACGGTTGCGTTCGCCCGGATCGAGACCAGCAGTAGGTTCATCCACAATGATTAACTTAGGATCACCCAACAAGGCTTGGGCAATGCCAAAACGCTGGCGCATACCACCCGAATAAGAGGAAACCGCCTTTTTGCGGTGATCCCACAAATTCACACGCTGCAACAGGGCACTTACCACTTCTTTGCGTTGATTCCCCGGAATTCCTTTTAAAACGGCCAAATGGTCGAGCATTTCCGTAGCACTGATGCGCGGATACACACCAAATTCCTGGGGCAAGTAGCCCAAAACACGCCGCAAGGCATCTTTATCTTTCAACACATCAATATCGCCGAGGGTAGCAGTGCCGGAGTCTGCGTCTTGCAGAGTCGCGAGCGTGCGCATGAGCGTGCTTTTTCCGGCGCCATTTGGGCCGAGCAGGCCGTACATGCCCGTTTCAATGTCGAGGGAAACATCCTTGAGGGCCTGAACGCCGTTCGAATAGGTTTTGGATAAATTGCGGATCGTAAGTTGCATAAGGGTTGGGTGGTGATTTTACCTTGTTTGAAATGTAAAAATGACGGGCGGCTGGGTTCGTAGTGCTAAGTTGACGATTATTTTGGGCATCCTGTTACAAGGATTCGAGCAAAGATGTTAAAATAGAGATGAATCGCCAAATATTAAGGATTTAAAGCCAAAACACTTTTTGCGATAAAGTATGTTTGTCGCAAAAATGAATACGATGCCCGAACCACTTAAAAATATATTTGCCCTGCCTTTAGTTACCCGTTTTGCGGAGGAAGTGAAATCGGTTTACCCTTCCTTTGATGACGCGCAATTTATACCGCAAGTCATCAACGATACCTGGGAATCGCTGGAACTCAAGCAACGCATGCGCCAGATTAGTCTGGTGGTCCGGCGTTTTTTACCGGAAGATTTGCCCGCGGCCATCCAAATTATGTCCAAAGTAGCGGCGCAACATATCGCACGCAGGGGTGGACAACTCAGTTTTGAGTATATGTTTATCCCCGATTTTTTGGAAGCGCATGGTTTGGATGCGCCCGATGCTGCTATTCAAGCGATGGAGCAAATCACCCAATTGAGCAGCGCAGAATTTGCGGTACGGCCGTTTTTGCTACATTTTCCTGAAAAAATGTACCCACAAATGCTGGAATGGTCCAAGCATGCCAGTCCTTATGTTCGGCGCTTGTCGAGCGAAGGGTTTCGTCCGCGGCTGCCCTGGGGCATGGGTGTGCCCGCGCTCAAGCGTGACCCAAGCCCAATTTTGCCTGTTTTAGAACAACTCAAGCAAGATTCGGCGGAAACGGTCCGGCGTTCGGTGGCCAACAACTTGAACGATATTGCCAAAGATCACCCGGCATTGGTACTGGATATTTTACAACGTTGGCAAGGATTAGGACCGGAAACAGACTGGATTTTGCGGCACGCCAGCCGAGGTTTGTTAAAAAAGGGGCATTCGGAGGTGTTGGCGCACTTCGGATTTGAACAAGGGGTTGCCCATGTGGAGATTAAAGATCTTCAGTTTACACCTTCCGTAAAAATTGGGGAAACTTTTCAGTTTGATTTCAAGGTACACAATGCCAGTGCCGCGCCTATAAATATACGCCTTGAATACGCAATTGATTATTTGACAGGTTCTGGAAATATTTCGCATAAAGTTTTTAAAATCAAGGAAATGCGTTTGGGCGGCGGACAAACGGAGCACCTTGCGCGCAAGCAGCGATTTACCGATTTTACTACGCGAAAACACTATCCGGGTACCCACAAATTGGAAATACTGGTCAATGGAAAAGGGCTGGCGGCTGAACATTTTCAGGTGGATTAAAAGAATGAAATCCCACCTTGCGCTGCATTCCCTTTCCGCTTACCTTTGTTGCACAAATTTTTAATCTTTCACGCATAATCTTTTTTTAATCATGCTCGTAAAAACCTATGCAGCCGCCGTCCATGGCGTGGATGCACAAGTCATTACCATTGAAATCAATACTGGCGGTGCGGTGGACATTAATTCTGACAAACCTGCTGTGTATATTGTCGGTCTGCCCGACAGTGCGGTGCGCGAAAGCCTTTTTCGCATTGAGGCCGCTTTAAAAAATTCCTATATTCGACAACCGAGGGTAAAAACCATCATCAACCTGGCGCCTGCTGATGTGCGCAAGGAGGGATCGGCTTTTGATTTGCCCATTGCCGTTGGGATGTTAGCAGGCACCGGCGTCATTCCGGAAGACAACCTGGACCAGTATTTTATCATGGGCGAACTCTCGCTGGATGGTTCGCTGCGGCCGATCAAAGGTGCCTTGCCCATTGCCATTCAGGCGCGCAAACAGCAGTTTAAAGGCATTATTTTGCCCAAAGCCAATGCGCGGGAGGCGGCTATTGTCAGCGATTTGGCCGTGTATGGTGTAGAAAATCTGCGTGAAGCCCTGGATATTTTGGCGGGCGATTCGGAATTACAACCCACGCTCGTGAATACCCGGGAAGAGTTCTGCGCCAACCTCGACAATTACGATGTGGATTTCGCGGACGTACGCGGGCAGGAAAACATCAAACGCGCCCTCGAACTGGCCGCAGCCGGTGGGCACAATGTGATTCTTATTGGTCCGCCCGGGGCCGGAAAAACCATGCTGGCGCGGCGTTTACCCACCATTTTGCCACCCCTTACCTTGCATGAAGCCCTGGAAACCACCAAAATACATTCGGTTGCGGGGGCATTGGCAGCCGAGGCCGCGCTGGTCACCACCCGCCCTTTTCGCGCACCGCATCATACCATCAGCGATGTGGCGCTGGTAGGCGGCGGCTCAGACCCGATGCCGGGTGAAATCAGCATTGCCCACAACGGCGTGCTTTTTCTGGATGAATTACCTGAATTCAAACGGACGGTGCTTGAAGTGATGCGCCAACCCATGGAAGAACGGAAAGTGACCATCAGCCGCGCCAAAGTGAGTGTCGATTATCCTGCCAGTTTTATGCTCATCGCCTCCATGAACCCTTGTCCCTGTGGCTACTACAACCACCCGGAGAAAGATTGCGTATGCGGGCCGGGCGTGGTGAAGCGCTACGTAGCCAAAATTTCGGGTCCCCTGCTCGATCGCATTGACTTGCACGTAGAAGTAACCCCGGTGAGTTACGACGAATTGAGTCGCATTGAACCTCCAAAATTAGCCAGCGCAGAAATCCGCGGACGTGTGTTAAAAGCCCGGGAATTGCAAGCCGAGCGCTACAAAGATTTGAAAGACGTTTATTGCAATGCCCACATGCCAAGTCGGATGGTGCGGGAAGTGTGCGCGATTGATCAGGCGGGGATAACACTGCTGAAAACCGCGATGGAGCGGCTGCAATTATCGGCGCGGGCGTATGACCGAATTTTGAAAGTAGCACGGACTGCGGCGGATTTGGCGGGGAGTCCGGATATTCGGATTGAGGATTTGGCGGAGGCGATTCATTATCGGAGTTTGGATCGGGAGGGCTGGGCCGGATAGGGATTTCCGATATCCGATTACATGATTTCCGATTTCCGATTGGATTTAGGATTTCCGATTTTGGGAAGGAAATTAGCATTTTTATAAAAAATAACAACAATGAACGCTTTTGAACTTGAGACACGCTTAATTGACTTTGCTTGTCGAGTTATGGAAATGGCTGAAAAACTACCCGAAACTTATGGTGCAAGGCATCTTGCATCACAAATCATTCGGTCTGCCACATCACCTGAATTAAATTATGGAGAGGCACAAGCTGCAGAATCCAGGGATGATTTTATTCATAAAATGAAGATATGCCAAAAAGAGTTACGCGAAACCATTGTTTGTCTAAAAATAATCGAGAAACGCAACTGGTTCCTAGCAGGCAAATTGATTGCATTAATTCATGAAAATAATGAATTAATTTCA
>JBBAVI010000016.1:0-75076 GCA_040397785.1 Saprospiraceae bacterium
CCGCTTTCATTTACTTGACTGCGTTTGTCGTTCTTGATGATACAAAAGTGCAGCACAAACATCGGCCTGGAAAGAACATTATTTGCGTTTTGTTGAAGATATTTTTCATACATAAATGGCAATATTAAACACAACTTGCTCATTTATAATATTTTATAATTTTGTATTGCTAAAAAATTTATAATTTGTTGATTAAAACCTTTATAAATAAAGTATTTTTTTTAAATAAAACAGCAAATTTTCCGAAAACACAAAACCAGCAGCCTGTATCTGCTTAGCCCATAAAAAAAAGCGCGATGCTCGTTTGCATCGCGCCGGTTTCCCGTATATAATCTCATGAAAAGTTTCTAAGTTGGTATCAATGCTGTCAGCGTGTGCTTTATTGCTGCGCTTTGTTGTTATTGATGATACAAAAGTGCAATAGGTTGCCTGACTTGCAAAGGACAAAAAATGGTATTTGTTAAGTATAAAAAGCAGATGTAGAAGTATCAAATAAAACACTAAAATATTGTAAAAAAATATTTTATAAAAATTAAAAAGGATAAATTTTATAAGATTTATCCTTTTTAAAGTCTAAAAAATATAAATTTTAGACGATTTGTTGAAAAAAAGAATTTACTTAGACCAAAGATTGTATTTTAAAATACAATAAATGGCGCGAAAACCATCTTTTGCACCAATTTTTTTTCCTTCTTCATAGGATCGACCGTAATAAGAGATGCCCACTTCGTAAATGCGCACATCGTGGATGCGGCTAATTTTGGCTGTTACCTCCGGCTCAAATCCGAAACGTTTTTCCTTTAGTTTCAAACCTTTAACCATATCCGAACGGAACAGCTTGTAACAGGTTTCCATATCGGTAAGATTCAGGTTGGTAAATATATTGGAAAGGGTGGTTAAAAATTTATTCCCGATGCTATGCCAGAAGAATAAAATTCGGTGTGGCCGACCGCCCATAAACCGCGAGCCGTACACTACATCGGCGTAACCGTCCAAAATGGGACGCAACAAAATATTATACTCCGCCGGATCATATTCCAGATCGGCATCCTGAATGATCAAATATTTACCGGAAGCGTGTTGGATACCCGTATGCAGCGCCGCGCCTTTGCCCTGGTTTACTTCGTGTTTCAAATACCGAATGTTCAATTGTGGATTGGCGGCCATATAACGCTGAATTGCGCCTTCTGTATCATCCTTTGAACAATCATTGGTGATAATGATCTCTTTTTGTATCCCCTGGATGAGTTCAACATTTTTTACTTTATCGAGAATTAAATGGATTGTTCGGGCTTCATTGTAAGCCGGTATAACAATTGAAAGGGTTTCGCTCATGAAAAAGGCACTTTGTGTGGCAAAATAAAAGGCAAAGGTAAAAGATACTGGGATTTATGGGATCGAAAATGGTGGTAATACTTCATGAAGTACTTATTCCTGGGTCAAAGATTGAGCCATCGCATTGCCCGCAATCCAGGCCCCGGTCCACGCAGCTTGAAAATTAAAACCGCCCGTGATGGCATCAATGTCTAACACTTCGCCTGCCAGGTATAAACCCGGCACTTTTTTGCTTTCAAAAGTTTTAAAATTAACCTCGTTTAGCGCCACGCCGCCAGCGGTTACAAATTCTTCTTTAAACGTGCTTTTTCCTTTTACCGAAAAATTTCCAGCCGATAATTGGGTGATGAGTTTTTGCAGTCGTTTTTTATCCAAATCGGCCCAACGCAGGGTATCCGGAATTTCGGCTGCCGCGACCAATCTTTCCCACAAACGTGCAGGCAACTCAAAAAGCGGTCGGGCAAAAATTAATTTTTTGGCATGTTCCGTTTTTTGCAATTGCAGTTGATCCGATATCGCTTCGGCATCCAAGCGGCCCAGCCAATTGACTTCCAGTGAAAATTGGTAAGCATGGGCTTCCAAGGCCCGCGCGCCCCAGGCCGACAAACGCAAAATGCCCGGGCCACTCATACCCCAGTGGGTGATGAGCAGCGGACCCTCTGATTGCAATTTGGTTCCCGGCACCCGCACTTGCGCATGCGCCGCCGCAATCCCCATCAAATCCAGAATGCGCGGATCTTTAATATTAAATGTAAACAACGACGGAACAGGCGAAACAATGGTATGTCCCAAGGATTGCAATATTTCCCAAATGGCGGTATTGCTACCCGTTGCGATAAGTACTTTTGAAAAAGAAAGCGGTTTGGCTTCGCCTTGAACTTGAATTTGAAAATTTTTTTTATCAGCAGCTAAATAAATTTTTTCAACCCGGGTGTGGGTGCGTACGGTAACCCCGGCCTGTTGCGCGGCTTTTTGCAGGCAATCGACAATGGTTTGGGAATTGTCGGTGACCGGAAACATCCGTCCATCGGCTTCCGTTTTCAGCGCAACACCCCTTTTTTGAAACCATTCGATGGTTTGTTGCGGCCCAAATTGCATAAAAGGGCCCAATAACTCGCGGTTACCCCTGGGATAATGCTGCACCAGGGTTTTGGCATCGAAACAGGCATGCGTAACATTGCAACGACCGCCGCCGCTGATGCGCACTTTTTCGAGCACCGATTTGCCCCGCTCAAAAATCGTAACCCGACTTTGAGGCATGGCTGTTGCGCAAGTTATGGCGGAAAAAAAACCAGCGGCCCCTCCACCAATAATTGCGATGTCCATAGATCGCATAATTATGTTTATATTTGGTGCAAAGGTAGTCAGCTAATCGCCCATTTTTTTGCTTGTACGCAAGCTTCGGTGTTTAGTTCGGTCTTATTTTCTATTTTCGCCTTTCGGTAATACAGCAATAACGATCATCCCCGATACATGAAATGGTTGGTCAATGAACTCGTAAAACAATTTTTACGAATGCGCATGCGGCGTATCGAAGGGTATATGCTACGACCTGAGGAGGCTCAGGAACGTTGGCTCCATACTTTGCTCGATGCTGGAAAGGATACGGAATATGGAAAAAAGTATGGCTTTTCTTCTATCCGGAATCCGGAATCGTTTGCAAAAACGGTTCCCATGCAAGACTATGAAGGTTTAAAAGATCCTATTGCCCGCATGATGCAAGGCGAGCAGAATGTGCTATGGCAAGGTGAGGTAAATTGGTACAGCAAAAGTAGCGGGACGACCAGCGAAAAAAGTAAATTTATTCCGATCCCTGAAACCAATTTATATACTTGCCACATTGCCGGAAGTTGGGATTCGCTGGCTCTGTTGTATCACAACAAGCCGGATATGGAAGTTTTTCGGCGCCGCAATTTGGTGTTGCCTGGTAGCTACGAATCTTTGGAAGAATACCCGAAAACAAAATTTGGGGATATTAGTGCGCTGTTAACATTCCACATGCCTGCGATTGGCCGCATGTTTTATACGCCCGATATTGATATTGCACTCCAACCCAATTTTGAAGATAAAATTAATCAAATTGCTTCTGTGATCAGCAAGCAAAATGATATTGTGATGTTTGGCGGAGTGCCCACCTGGATTATCGTGTTGTTTCGGATGATTCTAGAAAAAACGGGCAAATCAAATATCCTGGAAGTTTGGCCACACTTGCAGGCATACATGCACGGAGGCGTGGGATTTGAACCACATCGACAAAAATTTAATGCACTCATTCCGAGCAACAGTTTTGTGTACCAGGAAATTTACAACGCTTCGGAAGGGTATTTTGGCGCACAATGCGACTTGGGTGTGCACGATATGTTGCTGTTTGCCGACAACGGTATTTTTTACGAATTTTTACCTATCGAAGAGTTAGACAAGGAGTTTCCGCGCACGGTAACCCTCGCTGATGTAGAAATTGGAAAAAATTATGCCATGTTGATTACGACGAACAGCGGACTGTGGCGCTACATGCCCGGCGATACTTTGATATTTACCCGAAAAAATCCGCATTGCTTTTTAATTACGGGCCGCACCAAACAATTTATCAATGCTTTTGGGGAGGAAGTTATGGTGGGCGATACCGATAAGGCCCTTGCTGAAACATGCCGACAAATGGATGTAGTGGTCAATGAATACACGGCGGCGCCCGTTTATTTTGGTGAAAATAACCGCAGCAAGGGCGGACATGAATGGGTGGTAGAATTTGAAAAAGAACCGGGTGATTTGGCACAATTTAATCAGTTGTTAGATGAAACCTTGCAACGGATCAACTCGGACTACGAGGCAAAACGATTTAAAGGTTTGGCGCTCGATCAATTGCGGTTGCGCACCGTACCGAAAGGTACTTTTATGCGCTGGATGCGGGCACGCGGAAAATTTGGCAACCAAAACAAGGTGCCACGCTTGGCCAACCACCGTCAATTTGTAGAAGAGGTGTTGCAGTTTACACAAGAAGCCTAAAACAAAGCGTTTTGCTACCTTTTTTGCTCAACTTTTCATCCAGTGCTTTGTTAAGCATCCTTGCTCCTGACAAATTATACTAAACATGACATCTGATCCAACCAAGCCTGCGCAACATGATGATCCAACAGCTGTTACGCGCAAAAAAGATCACATCGAACTTGCCTTCGCAAGTCGGGTCAGTGCCGAGGAACTCAACCAGCGGTTTTATTACGAACCCTTGCTGGTACCCCATCCCGACGAAAAAAATTTAGCACCTTTTCAATTTTTAAATAAAACATTCCGCGCCCCTCTATGGGTTTCGTCGATGACGGGTGGAACAGCGATTGCGGCAACCATCAACAAAAACCTCGCACGTGCGTGTGGCGAATTTGGCATGGGCATGGGTTTGGGTTCTTGTCGACAACTCTTAAACAGCGACGAATTTTTACCCGATTTTGCGGTGCGTAAATGGATGGGCGATGACGCACCCTTGTATGCCAACCTCGGTATTGCACAATTAGAGCAACTGATTCAAGACAAGCAATTTTCAAAAATAAGTGCGCTGATAAAAAAATTGGATGCGGATGGCTTGATGGTACATGTAAATCCCTTGCAGGAAGCCTTGCAACCGGAAGGCGACCGATTTGCATATTCGTCCCTCCAAACCATTGAAACTTTATTGGAAAAATTAGACATCCGCCTGATTGTAAAAGAAGTGGGACAAGGCATGGGGCCGGAAAGTTTGAAGGCATTGTTGCAGCTTCCGATTGAAGCGATTGAGTTTGCGGCGGGAGGCGGCACCAATTTTGCCAAATTAGAATTGTTGCGCAGCAGTGAAGTGCATAAAACTATTTTTGGTCCGCTGGCTGCAACCGGGCACACTGCTGCAGAAATGTTGTCGTATGTACAAGAAGCCGTGAACGAATTGGGCGAAAAATGCAAGGTGCAACAATTGATCATTTCGGGTGGAATCCGCGATTTTCTGGATGGCTATTATTTGATCAAAAAATCACCTTTGCCTGCGGTGTTTGGTCAGGCCTCCGGATTTTTGAAATATGCGCAGGATGATTACGAAACCTTGCAATATTTTGTACAGCTACAAATACAGGGTTTGGCGCTCGCGCAAGCTTTTTTGCGTGTAAAATGATCCACTGAAAAATATTGCAGAACCCAAATTTCCTAAAATCCTATTATCCCAGTATCCTAACAAGCGAATTCAATGTCAACAGCAATTTCCGGATTTTCCAAACTGACCAAGCTCGAAAAGATTCAATGGCTCGCCACGCATTTTTTTACGGACGCAGCCGAAGTGGAGCAAGAAATCCTGGCTTGGCAACACCCCAACCAGCAGCAACAAAAGGTATTGGATGGATTTACGGAAAATGCCATTGCTAATTTCCCTTTGCCTTTGAGCGTGGCCCCCAATTTTTTAATCAACGGAAAATTGTACGCGGTCCCGATGGTGATTGAGGAAAGCAGTGTGGTGGCAGCGGCTTCGAGTGCGGCCAAATTTTGGATGGACCGAGGCGGATTTCATGCGCGGGTGTTGGGCACGACCAAATTAGGCCAGGTGCATTTTTTATGGAATGGCGCGCCCGAAAAGATAAATACACTGTTCCCGCAAATCAAACAATACCTGATTTCCAACGCCGGAGATTTGACGGCCAATATGGAAAAACGCGGCGGTGGTATTTTGGATATTCAATTGCTCAATTTCACCGAATTAGAACCTGGGTATTATCAATTGCGCGCTTCGTTTGAAACTTGCGACAGCATGGGCGCCAATTTTATCAATACCGTCCTCGAACGTTTTGCTTCCCTGCTCGAACAATTCTTGACCAGTTTCCCGGATTTATCGGATACGGAACGCGATGTGGAAGTAATTATGTCCATCCTTTCCAACTATACGCCCGAGTGCGTTGTGCATGCCTGGGTGGAATGCCCCATTGCTTCTTTTGCGCAATTGGCCCAAAGTCAGGGCATGGATGCTTATCAATTGGCGCACCGTTTTGCAGTTGCGGTTCGGATTGCCGAAATAGATCCTTACCGTGCGACGACCCACAACAAAGGGATTTTTAACGGAATTGATGCGGTGGTGTTGGCAACGGGCAATGATTTTCGGGCCATTGAGGCTTGCGGGCACACGTATGCCGCGCGCGATGGCCAATACCGCAGTTTAAGCAAATGCACCGTGCAAAATGATCTTTTTCGGTTTGAACTAAAAATTCCACTCGCAATAGGGACCGTGGGGGGATTAACTAAATTGCACCCATTGGCCAAACGTTCCTTGGAAATGTTAGGTAACCCTTCGGCTGCGGAGTTGATGACGATTATTGCCACGGTGGGTTTGGCGCAAAACTTTGGTGCGGTGCGATCGCTCGTCACAACCGGCATCCAGCATGGGCACATGAAAATGCATTTGACCAATATGCTCAACCACCTGGATGCTACCGAAGAAGAAGCCGCAGCGGCGCAAGGATATTTTGCACATCAAACAGTGAGTTTTAGCAGCTTGCGAACTTTTTTGGATGAACACCGAAAAGTTAGTTTGTAGTCTTATTTTAGTCAAACAAGCGCAACACATCCTGCACCGGATCCTGCAAACTTGGATCATTGGATCCCGAGGCATTTAGTTTTTCAGAGACCCGATAGTACTTTAAAATGCCATCGGCAGGTGGATGTAGCAAATCTTCGATGCCTGTAAAGTTGGCATCGGAAAGCCAGCATTGTTGCTGTGCAGCATCGGGCAGTATCAAGGGCATCCGGTTGTGCAGGGATTGCATTTCCTGGTTGGGCGCGGTGGTCAAAATAGAAAAGGTGTAAAAAGTCTCGTCTTTGTTTTTCCAACATTCCCAAATTCCTGCCATCCACATCAACTGGTCATTTTTGAGTAAAATTCGGTAAGGCAATTTTTGAGTGCCAGGTCCGAGTCGCCATTCGTAAAAACTATCGGCGGGTACAAGGCATCGTTGCGATTGGATGGCTTCCCGGAAAGAGGGCTTGGTTTCGATTTCCTCCGAGCGGGCGTTGATCATTTTACCTTGGTTGGTGCCGTCCTTACTCCAAGACGGCACCAGTCCCCATTGCATTTCTTGCAAACGTTTGGTCAGCACCCATGCACGCTGTGTTGGGGCGATGTTGAAAAGTTGTTGAAAGTCTGCGGGCAGATCAAATGCTTGCAACTGTTCGGCGACTTGTTTTTTGGTTGGAGCCAGGGCATAACGACCACACATGCAGAAAAGGTACTTTTAAGGGTGAAAAATGGAAAATTGTTTGAAGTTTTACAAAATTATTGATTTTAATCGGGATTAGGCGAAAAATAAAATGCGGGTGCATAACATCAAATCCTTAAAAATCAATGGATTAACAAATCCTACATCTTGTTTTAAACAGTTACAAACGTTCTGTTTTTGCAGATATATTAGGGGGTATAAATCAAGCTATGCTTTTAAAAAAGACGGTGCAAAACTTGTGCATAAAGCCCTGGGTTATGCACCGTCGCCAACATCGCAAACCCCGAATTCCACACATTTGGGCAAAAGGGTAAAAGGGGTGTGAGGAAACACTAACTTAACAAACGCCCACTAACAGCCGCGGCTAAAGTGAATAAACAAACACCCACTTTGTGCATAGTTCTTAACATGCTGGTGGATAAACGCGCAATGACCTGACTATGAAGCTTAAAAAACCTTGGTAACGGGTGCATAAAGCTGGTAACTAGCTTTGGTAATATTAACTTAGTGTTAAGTTATGAGGTTACTCACAAACTAACACCGCTGATGATAACCCTTGGGTTAGATATTTAAACTGATTTAAAACAATGAAAGCTTATAACAATGGGGATAAGTAGAGAACGGAAACGCTTTATTTTTGTTTGGAGTTTTAAATTAAAGGACAACTACGCCATGGCATCAATTTTTAAAGGGATTCGATACACGCAAGATTTCCAAATTAGCAAAGCAGTGAAGGCTTGGATGATTGCGGGTTTGATTATGGTTTTTATGCAGGTCGTGATTGGGGGCATTACGCGCCTGACGGGAAGTGGCTTGAGCATTACAAAGTGGGAAATTGTGACAGGGACAATTCCGCCCTTGAGTGCGGCTGCCTGGGAAGAGGCATTTGAATTGTACAAACAGACACCGCAGTACAAGCGCATCAATGCGGGTATGCTGTTGTCGGAATTTAAGTTTATTTTCTTTTGGGAGTATTTCCATCGGTTGTGGGCGCGGCTCATGTTTTTCGTTTTCATCATTCCTTTTGGCTGGTTTTTGTACAAAGGCATGTTTTCGCGTCGTTTGTTGCCGCGCATGGTGGTTGTTGTTTTGTTGGCTGGATTGGAAGGTTTCTTTGGGTGGATTATGGTCGCGAGTGGTTTGACCAAGCGTCCTTGGGTAAATGCGTACAACCTGACGTTGCATTTGACAATGGCTTTGATTATTTTCAGTTATTTGTTGTGGACAACCTTTATTGCCTACCAGCCCAAACCCGAAACGTACTCGAATAAACGCTATCATCAGTTTGGCACTGGATTGTTGTTGCTGACGTTTGTGCAATTGGCCTTGGGCGCGATGATGTCGGGCACCAAAGCGGGCTTGTTTTTTCCGACCTGGCCGGACATTGGCGGTGCTTTTATTCCCGATGTATTGGTGGATGGGTCTAATTGGCAGTCAGTGCGGTTCATTGAGTACGACACCCATCCGTTTATGCCAGCGCTTTTACACTTCTTACACCGCAATACGGCCTACTTGTTGAGTGTTTTAATTTTGTTCTTTGTGTACCGGGTGCAACGCCAGGCGGTTTCGCCTTTGTTTCGTCGAGCCAATTGGATCATGATAGGGGTATTGATCACGCAGGTGACATTGGGTATCGTGACCTTAATAAATTGCAAAGCAAAAATCCCGGTAGATTTAGGGGTAGCCCATCAGGCGGTTGCGGTTTTATTGTTAGGCATGGTATTATTTGTCAATTACCAGATGTCGAACAAAAGTTATGAAACCACAGAATATGCGCGCAAATTGCACGATTGAAATTAAGTAACAGTAAATGCGTCGGCTTTCCATATTGCATTTTGTAATTGAGGGGCCTGGATCAATTTTATTTTACTACTTTTGCCAACACTCCATCATTTTATCACAGGCGAATGAACGTAGAGATTAAAGAAGAACAAGGTTTTCGGTACATCGAATCGGGTACTAAAGGAGAAAACCTCATGCTGTTGCATGGTCTGTTTGGTGCGTTAAGCAACTTTGAAGGGATCATCAAGCATTTTTCAGATCGGTACAATGTAGTCGTACCGATGCTGCCGATTTATGAGTTGCCTATTTTTGAAGTTTCGGTAATGGGTTTGGTTGAGTTTGTTACAAAGTTTGTAAATTATAAAGGTTACGATAAAGTACACCTACTGGGTAATTCGCTGGGAGGTCACGTCGCACAATTATACGCTTTGGCGCATCCTGAAAAAATTGCATCTGTTACTTTGACGGGTAGTTCGGGCTTATTTGAAAGTGCCTTTGGTACGGCATTTCCGAAACGAGGCGATTACGAGTATATTAAAAAGAAAACGGCGGATACATTTTTCGATCCAACAGTTGCCTCCAAGGAATTGGTAGACGAAGTATTTGGTATCGTGAACGATCGGAACAAAGCGATTCGGGTAGTGGCTACAGCCAAATCGGCGGTGCGTCATAACCTGGGCGATAAGTTGCACAACCTCAAAGCGCCTACTTTGCTCATTTGGGGAAAACAGGATAATGTGACACCGGCTTTTGTAGCTGAAAAATTTAATGAACTTTTACCGAATGCTGAACTGCATTTTATTGATGAATGCGGCCACGCACCAATGATGGAGAAGCCTGCTGATTTTAATCGCTTGCTGGATCAATTTTTAAAGCGGGTTATATCGGAACAAAAAGCGGTATAAGGTTACAAAAAGGGTGGATGTTGGGTCCGCCCTTTTTATTGATTATTTTTGTAAGTATATTGTTACAATAAAGGCCACGGAGTTACGCAGAGGTATAGAGGGGCACGGAGAAACAAGGTGTCATGGAAAAAAAGGGTGCCACAGAGTTACGCGGAGGTACGGAGGGGCACGGAGAAAATTAAAAAAATCCGGTAGATTAAACCTTCATTTTCTTCATAGAACCTCTTTTTTTCGCGTAACTCGTACCTCTGTGTAAGGCTTTGGTCCCCTTTTTCTCCGTGCCCCTCCGTACCTCCGCGTAACTCCGTGGAATCCTTTTTTTTCGCGGAACCTCCTTTTTCTATGTTCCACGTGGAACAATTAATAGTGCTCCAGCAACCACGATTTGAATACTTCAAAGTCGGGTTCCATTAAGATGCTATGTTTTTCTTTTTCTTCCAGGCTTTTCAGTGCTTCAGGAATCGTTATTTTTTCTTGGAGTATCTCTTCAACATCTTCTATGAATTTTGCGGGATGAGCCGTTTCTAAAAGTATACCGGCTGTGTCTGGATAAAGTTCAAGGTATTCGGCCATGCCAAGATATGCCACGGCGCCATGCGGATCCAACGTATAATTGTATTCTTTTTGGACACTGCGCATGGCATCAGCAGTTTCTTCGTCTGTGAAATAGAAGCCCTTGATTTCCTCTTGCATAATGTTCCACGTGGAACTATACAGATTATTCATTCGGGCAAAGTTGGATGGATTTCCTACGTCCATTGCATTGGATATAGTGCGCTCTGAACTACGCGGTTGGTATTTTCCTGTGGTCAAGTATTCTGGCACTACATTGTTGATGTTTGTGGCGGCTATTAAATGCTGGATGGGTAAACCCATTCGTTTGGCTAAAATACCTGCGGTTAAGTTGCCGAAGTTTCCTGATGGTATAATAAAAGAAATCGGTGTGTTGGGTGTGTCTTGGATTACTTGTTTGTATGCTTCGAAGTAGTAAAAAGACTGCGGGATCAATCGGGCGATATTGATGCTGTTGGCTGAACTAAGGCGGATGTTATCTCGGGTTCGAGCATCTAAAAAGGCTTGTTTTACTAAAGCCTGGCAGTCGTCAAAAGTGCCGTTTACTTCTAAAGCCTGAATATTGTGTCCGAGGGTAGTGAGTTGTTTTTCCTGAATTGGACTCACTTTGCCGCTGGGGTACAGGATGACTACTTTGATGCCGGGGGTTTGGTAAAATCCAGCTGCGACGGCTCCACCTGTATCGCCTGAAGTTGCAACAAGGATTACCAGTTCTTTGGTTTCTGAACGGTTGAAGTACGACATGGTTTCGGCCATGAAGCGTGCGCCAAAGTCTTTGAAGGCCAAAGATGGTCCGTGGAATAGTTCGAGGATGTATTGGTGTGCGGTGAGTTTTATAACAGGGGCCGGAAAGTTGATGGCGCGTGTAATGATATTATGAAGGTCTGTTTCCGGAACTGCGCCTTGTAGTATGGTGTTGGCTACCGTAAAGGCTATTTCGGGAAATGTATAGTTGGGTAGGTTTTGTATAAAGGACTCGGATAGTTTGGGGATAAGGTAAGGCATAAAGAGTCCGTTGTCGTCGGGCAATCCTTTGAATAAGGCTTCTTTAAAATCGACCCGCAGCTCGGGGTTGTTGGTGCTGTATAGTTGCATGGTGTCGTAGTTTATGTGCGTTTAAAGTTTTAGGATGCGTACTTCTACCCTTCTATTGAGGGCGCGTTCTGCCTCTTCGCTTCCGGTGCTGATGGGATAATCGGGGCCGAATCCTGCGGTTTCAATCCGTTCGGAGATAAAGCCTTTTTCTGTCAAGTATTTTTTAACCGCTTCGGCACGGGCTCGGGAGAGTTTAATTAACTCCTCTTTATTGCCCTGGTTGTCGGTGTGTCCTTCAATGCGGATATGCAAGTTTGGGTTTTCCTGGAGCAACGCACTCAATCGACCAAGTTCATCAAAGGATGCTGGCAGGATAATGGCTTTGGATTGTTGGAAATAAATGGCCTTTAGTTCGATGGTCTTGTTCACAACAAGGGGTTCATCAAAAGGGGAAGGTGGCGTTATTTCAGGTTTGGGTGTCTCTTTAATCGGGGTGGGTTTGATCGATGGAATGGGTATTGCGCTGGAATCAAGCGGCTCGATGAAGAGTTCTATTTCCTGCTCGCGGAAGTAATAATAGTCGCGTCGGAATTCAATCGGGTTGTTAATGCCTATAAATCCATCTTTTAAAGCAGTCAAATCAACCTGAATGCCCTTTGGTATTTTGAGACTAAAGTATCCATCCGCCGAAGCAATGGTGTTTTGCGGATTGCCTTCGCTGTCGTATTGTACCTGTACATTGGTTACAAGTACTTTGGTTTTGCTGTTCAGAATGCGGCCATTAACGATCATTTCTGTGGGTTGGGGTGGTGCGATTTTGACCCGGTAGATATCGCTGCTGCCATCCCGCTTGGAGGTAAAATACAGATAGCCCGAAGTCATATTGAAATAGGGCTGGCTTTCGTCGTACTTCGAGTTGATCGGTTCGGTAAGTCGGATAGGTTCCGACCAGTTGGTCCATGTTTCATCCTGGCGTTTAGACATGAAAATATCGTTGCCTCCAGTAGTATTCCACCTGTTTGAAGAAAAGAAAAGGGTAGTGTGGTCTTCCGAAAGAAAGGGGGTTGTTTCTCTTTTGTCAGAATTAATGGTTGATCCCATGTGCGTAGGGGCGCTCCATTGGTTATTTCCGGTCTTGAAACATACGTATAAGTCCATGCCTTTTGAATCAAACCGGGTGGCAGAAAGGATCAGGATTTTACCATCAAAACTCATGGTAAGACTCACATCGGAGGTAATGGTGTAATAATCCTTGATCGTGACCGGTTCGGGGAAGTCCCAAAGGGTATCTTTTTTTTGGCGTATCAGTGAAAAGCCGCGTTCCATATCCCCATTAATTTTGAATTGATTAATGATATAAAACGCATTTGGGTCGGGTGTAATCGCAACCAGGCTATTGGGTAAGGCATTGTTTATTGGATATCCGGGATGAGAAATGCGGGGGGCTTGGGTTGAATCGGATATGTCTGCGATCCAAACATCCTGGTTAAATCCCGTCGATACAGGATTTGAAACGGGGTATCCTGCAATCTGGGAATACGCATCGGCCAGGATATTCAGGTACACATCTGGTTTTTCTCCGGATTGGTCGGTGCTGTCGAGCAATAAAATTCGATTAAAATCGGGGTAAGCAACCCGGGTAAAGTACAGCGTTTTGCCATCCCTACTTGGAACAGGCGATATTTCATCGTAGGAAGAGTTAATGTTGGGAGGCATTTTTTCTACGATAAACCCCTGGGAGTGTCCCAATGGGAGATTTAGGAAGAAGGGGAAAATGCATGTAAAGATGGAACGAAGCATAGCAGGTAAACAGTTTTTATCGGCAAAAATAAGGGATGGTGATTGGGACCAACGTATTTGAGTGGTATGAAAAAAGGGATCTCGTGGTGTAACAAGATCCCTTCTGCGTTGGTGCATGGTACAAAAAACAAATTAATTCAGGCGTTCATAAATGCCCGCAATACCTTGTCCGCCGCCAACACAAGCCGTAACAAGACCGTATTTTTTATTCTGACGACGCAGTTCGTTGAAGAGTTGGACCGATAGTTTTGCCCCGGTACAGCCCAATGGATGGCCCAAAGCAATGGCGCCACCATTCACATTGACTACATCTGGATTCAATCCGGTTTCACGAATTACGGCCAAAGCCTGTGCTGCAAAGGCTTCGTTGAGTTCTACGAGGTCAATATCACCCAATTTCATACCTGCTTGTTTGAGTGCTTTTGGGATGGCAGCACAGGGACCAATGCCCATGTGGATGGGTTCAACCCCCGCTACGGAGCATGCGGCCAAACGTGCAACCGGTTCCAATCCAAGTGCTTTCATAAGTTCTTCTGACATTACCAATACGAAAGCAGCGCCATCGCTGGTTTGTGAAGCATTACCTGCCGTAACGGTTCCACCCACCGCAAAGGCAGGTTTTAGTTTGCCTAAACCTTCCAAAGAAGTTTCCCGGCGCACCCCTTCGTCGGTGTCAACGATCATTTCACGTTCCTTGCGTTTGTCGTTTTCTACCCATATTTCTTTCACTTTAACGGGTACGACCTCTTCTTTGAACAAACCAAGGTCAATGGCACGGGCTGCTTTTTGATGGGAAGCAAGTGAAAAAGCATCTTGATCTTCCCGGGTGATATGCCATTTATTCGCTACTGCTTCGGCCGTTAGTCCCATGCCGACCACATAATCGGGGGTATTGGCAGCAACATTATAATTGGGGGCCAGTTTGTATCCGGTCATAGGAATCAGCGACATACTTTCGGTACCGCCTGCTACATAGCAATGGCCCATGCCCGCTTTGATTTTTGCTACGGCGATGGAGATGGTTTCCAGACCGGAAGCGCAATAACGATTGACCGTCATGCCAGGTACGTCTTTACCTAAGGCGCGCAGGCTGATTTGACGACCGATTTGCAGGCCTTGTTCACCTTCTGGATTGGCGCAACCTACAATTACATCATCCACCAATTTGGGATCTAATTGTGGAACCGATGCCATAAGGTGTTGGATAACGTCAATAGCGAGGTCATCCGGGCGATAGCTTTTAAAGCTCCCTTTTGAAGCTTTGCCGACGGCAGAGCGAAAACCATTTATAATGTATGCTTCCATGTTAAAGCTTTAATTTTGGCTGTGATGAAAAAAAGGTTTGCACAAAGGTAAAATCCCCCGATTTTTGAAGCGAATTTCTTTTGAATAAATCGCATTTTTTTTCACAATTCCTGCATATTTATCCTGCCTTACCGTTCTTTTATTCTATATTAAACTACCATGCATAAAATAAGTTGTGTTGCCCGTCCCTGGATTTTTTTCGTCCTAAGTTTTTTCACGTGGAACATAGGTCTTCATGCACAGGAGGCTTTGATTTCGGATGGGCTTTCCATTCGAAGTGATTATGGTTATGAGATTATTGGCCGGTTCAATGATCGGGTTTTGTTGTTTCGGGATAAGTATGACGACTTTGAAGTGCAGGCTTATGATGGTCAAATGCGGTTTTCATGGAATAAAAAGTTGGAGGATTTGGGCCGAAGCGGTATTCAAATCCTGACTGTATTGGGTGGTAAAAATAGTTTTTCGGTGGTATATAAACAGCGCAAACGGGGACATACGTATTTGCGGATCCACAAATACGACCCGGGGGCAAATATGATCGACAGTATGACCATTAAGGATTATGGGGAAAATGTGTTTACCCCGCCCATGTTGGAACTGGAAAAAAGTGATGATCGCAATTGCGTTGTGGTATATGATGTTGCACAGCAGGGACGTATGAACATGGTATGTTTTCGATTAGATAAAATGACTATGCTTTGGGATCGGACACTGACCAATGATGTGGCTATCTTGAATAGCATGAAAAATGATAAATCGGTCATTGTGTGGGATAAGCCCGGTGGTTTTGAATCAGACTATTTCGATAGTCCCGTTGTTTTTACCGTAGGCAATATGGGGGATTTGTTTTTTACAACAGAATTGAACAATCGGAAAGGCAAAATGGAAAGCCACGTTTTTTCTGTTTTACACATCAACAGTGCCAGTAGCCAGATTACCCAAATACCCGTGCCTGATTTTTTAACTACTGCGGTAAAATTTAGCGTCGATAATTTGAACCAGCAATTTATTATCGCTGGTCTTTATACCGATAAAAACAGAGAACGCTCGAAAGGGGTGTTTTATACATCCCTTGGGTATCAGCACAGCTACTTTTTTAAAATGCACTTTGAGCCATTTGACGACAAGTTTATTTCTATACTTCGTCAAAAAGATGGGGTAGAAGACAATAAAGGGATCGAAGATGCAACGGTTACGCAATTGGTATTGCGGCAGGATGGTGGGGTTTTGTTGTTTGCGGAGCGCTTTCACGAAATACAGCGCGGTGCTTCGGCAGGACGCGGGTTTTGGCGCGATGGTATGCGGATGGTGGTTGATTATTACTTCGATGATACGTTTGTCATTGCCATACAACCAGACGGTAAACCGCAATGGAAAACCGTGTTGCATAAAAAACAATACTCACAAGACGACGAAGGGACCTTTTCTTCCTTTTTTGTGATGCTCAATCCCGATAAGTTGCGTATACTTTTCAACGATGAAATTAAGTATGAAAATACCTGTAGCGAGTATCTGATCTCTCCTCTAGGCGATTTTGATCGGAATAGTTTGCTGAACACCATGGGGCAGGGCCTGCGTTTGCGTTTTCGGGATGCGTTGCAAATCAGTCCGACCGAATGTTTGATTCCTTCTGAATTTCGGAATAAATTAAAGTTAGTGTTGTTGCAGTACAATACCCTCTAGGCCTGTTGGGCGTTGTTGGCAATAAACACGCAAAAATCTTCCACGGTAAACATGGTTTTGCCTTGATAATGTTTTCTGACCTGTAAATGCTGTTGCAAGGCCTTTTCAATTTCAGGATCCTTGTCCAGAAAGGTTTGCAGGGTTTTGAGCACTTTGTAGTAACGGGCAATATCGTTTTGCTGCGGTATGTCGCGGGCACCTAAATATTCCAGGGCTTTTTGAAAAATCGCAAAATCGTACAGTGCATATGTTTCCGGGTATTGAAAAGCCAGGTAAATGGAAATCATGCGGAAATCATCGTGGTAATGGCTGTTTTCAATAGAGCCAATATGTGCCCTCCGGTAATCCCGCAACAACTCATCGCAGCCAAAAACAAACCGACCTATCCGACCTTCTACGCCGCGGGTTTCGTTGAACAAATCGTCAAACATTAATCGCACCGTCATCGGGTCTGTTTTCCAAAACTCCATCATTACCCGCTTGGGTTGCCAATTGTCTACTTGCCAAAGTCTGCGGTTTTCGCTGTTGTGAAAACACTGATCAAACATAACCACCGGATCCGCCGCATCTATTTTCCAATTGGCCTGAAATACCTGGAGCGATTCCCATTTATAAAGTTGCGGATGGTAAGGAGTGTCTTTAAGCCAGGTCTTGTAATTGCCCATGGCGGTTTGGATCTTAGCGAGTAACATGTAAAACGATCGGAGTGAAAAGAGGGTGTTTGTAAAAAAAGGCTATTTCGTTTGCTGGAGTTGGCGGTGCATCACATAAAACCAAAGCGGCGGCACCAGCGACATCAGCAAACTGGTTGGATAGCCAAAAGGCAATTGCGGACTTTTATCGAGGTGTCGCAAAACCTGGTATTTGCGGGTTGCTTTAAAATGATGGTCACTGTGGCGGGTCAATTCGTACAAAAAGATACGGCCCAGTTCGTGGTTACTGTTCCAGGAATGTTCGGGTTGTACGGGTTCGTAACGCCCAGATGCTAATTGTTTGCGTTGCAATCCATAATGTTCGAGATAATTAACCGTTTCGAGCAACAAAAAACCAACGGTAGCGACTGCAAACGCCCCAATGAAGGCATTTAAGTTGAGCAGTATCGCAACGGCTAACAAGTAGCACACTTGAAAAAACGTAAATTGGATCATTTCGTTTTGAATGCTCCAAAAAGTTGTGCCGTTTTTTTGCAAACGTTCTGCTTCTAATTTCCAGGCATTGCGGTAACTACTGGTTACAGAACGTATCCAAAACACGTACACCACTTCTCCTTTTTTGGCCGTAGCAGGATCCAAAGGAGTGGCTACATGTTTGTGATGCCCTCGATTATGTTCAATAAAAAAGTGCATGTACAAAGCAGGCAACAGCATCATTTTGGAAAGCAGTTGTTCGTTCCGATTTTGTCGGTGTCCAAGTTCGTGGGCTACATTGATGCCGCAGGTGCCTACCACCAAACCTACGCCCAGGGTAAGTCCGATGATTTCGCCCATGCTTAAGGTACCGGTAGATACTTGCATTAAATATACACCGACAAGGATATAAAGCAAAGGTGCATTTAGATAAAGCAGGATGTTAAAAAACCAGCGCTTGGATCTGTTATCTTCTTCCAAGGGCGGAATGTTCTGCGTAGAGGCAGGTGTCCATAATTCAAGGACCGGGAGAATGCCAAAAATGAGCAAAACGGTAGCCCAGGCCCACCCACCTTGCCAGTAGAGGCCTAAAGCAGTGGTAAAAGGCAAAATATAGGCAGATAAATACTTTAAATCCTTCATTTTCAACGGTTTAATAAAAAATTAGAAACTTTTGGTACTACAAAAATATTCAAAAATCACGTTGTTGAAGCACTCTATTTTTGTATCCTCAAATAAAGACCGTTTTGGCTGAACTGGAATGCTTTTTAGGGGTTTAGTGAGCAGTCTTTTTCAATTTCATGCTTTTTTGCAACACAGGATTATTATGGATTTTTACGCATTACCCATTCGCAAGATAACACCCGAAACCGTTGATGCGGTTACGATTGAGTTTGCTGTTCCCGAAGATTTAAAAGATCGCTTTGCCTACAAGCAAGGCCAATACATCACGCTCAAAGTGCTTTTGAATGGACAAGAATTGCGCCGTTCTTATTCGATGTCTTCGAGCCCGTTAGAAAATAAATTATCAGTTACCGTAAAAAAAGTAGCCGGTGGTAAAGTATCTGGTTATTTGCACGATAAACTAAAAGCGGGCGATACAATGGAGGTGGCTATACCGGAAGGTCGGTTCTTTTCAAAATTAGATCCTGAAAAACGGCGCACTTATTATATGTTTGGCGCGGGCAGTGGTATTACACCCTTGATGTCAATTATAAAAACTACACTGGAGTCCGAACCGATGAGCGCCATCTTTTTATTGTATGGCAGCCGCAATGAAGAAAGTATTATTTTCAGAGAAGCCATTGATGGTCTGTCGGAGCGTTATACCGGACAGTTACACGTGGAACACGTATTGAGTCAGCCGAAAAAAGAAAGTGGTGGCGGTTTGTTTGGGATGTTTAAGAAATCGAGTTTCAATTGGCAGGGCAAAACCGGCCGGATTAATGTACAACTGGCCCAGCAATTTATGGAGGAAAATCCACCACATGGTCCGGAAGAAGATACCATCTACTTTATGTGTGGTCCTGGCGATATGGCTGATCTGGTAAAAGAAGCCTTGTTGCAACGAGGTGTCCAGGCCAAACAAATCCACACCGAACATTTCTTGAATGCCAACCACGTTCCGGGCGAGTTTGCTGATGCCCCGAATGCAGGCGGTGGCAAAAAAGTAGTGGTTCATTTAAAAGGGGAGCGTATTGAATTGCCGGTTCCGGATGGCGCGACCATCTTGGATGTATTGGTTAAGGCAAAATTTGAACCACCTTATTCTTGTACCGCCGGGGCTTGTTCTACCTGTATGGCCAAGGTGATCAATGGCAAAGTAAAAATGGATGCCTGCTATGCTTTGGATGATGATGAGGTGAAAGCGGGGTATATCCTTACTTGTCAGGCACACCCTGATTCGAATGTGGTGGAACTTACTTATGATATGTAGTGGGGAACCACAGAGTACTTTAGACTGCTCAGATTTTCACAGATTTTTTTGTATTCGTTTTTATCAAAAATCTGTGAAAATCTGAGCAATCTGTTGTATCCCCCTTGCGCCATACCTGGTTTTCCCCATAACTTTGTGTGACCACTTTTTTTAATCTACGTTTTTTAATCAGCACACTTCATGCACTCCAGAGCCTATCCGTTTTTGCGGTTGTTGGTCCCTTTTGTGACCGGCATTACACTCGGCAATTATTTTGACACGCCGATCGATGGCTTAGATGCCATCTTGTTGTTAGGGACTATTTTGATGATCCCGCTTGCCATCCGCACGTATCCTTATCGTTTTCGTTGGTTATTTGGCGCCTACCTTTCCTGTTGGCTAGTGGGCCTGGGTTATTTTAGGATGGTGGGCCAGGATGAAAGGCGGATGGTTGGGCATCTCGCCCAGGCCATTCCCGATGCTACTTTTTTTATCGGCACCGTGTACGATGCCCCACTTACTGGTGCACGTATAAAAGCGCCGGTCCGGGTGGAATGGATGGGAAGCGCGTCCGATTGTATGCAGCCGTGTACGGGCAATGTTTTGCTGTTTATCAAACCCGATAGTTTGGCAATGACCTTGCATTATGGCGATCAGGTGCTCGTGCGGGCGGGTGTACGCACAACGGATCCGCCTGCCAACCCGCATGCGTTTGATTATCAGCGCTATTTACACTTTCAAAACATTCATTATCAAGCATTTGTGAAGAAGGACTCCTTTCAGGTGCTCTCTTCCGGACATGGTACCCTCCTTTGGCACATGGCTTTTGCTGCCCGCGATAATATGCTGCGGGTGCTGCGCGATTATTTTCCGCAACCCGACGAATATGCGGTTGCCTCGGCTTTGTTGTTGGGGTACAAAGAAGATTTGTCGGACGAAATTCGGGTCGCGTATGCAGAAACGGGTTCTATGCATGCGCTGGCGGTATCGGGTTCACACGTCGGTATGTTGTATGCGGGCTTGCTGGTACTCGTGCGTGTATTTCGGTTTCGGGGTAAAAAAGGGCGGTTACTGGAGTTGGGTTTGATCCTGCTGGTAATTTGGGCTTTTACTTTTATCACCGGTGCAACGGCTTCTGTACTGCGGGCTTCGGTTATGTTTAGCACTTATTTATTGGGAAAAGCCATATACCGAGAAGCCTCGGCCTGGAATGTGTTGGCTTTTTCGGCTTTTGGCTTGTTGGCCTACAACCCGTATTTGTTGTACGACGCAGGTTTTCAATTATCGTATGCTGCCGTTGCGGGCATGGTATTTTTTTACCCTAGGTTTTATCGTGTTTCACCCATCCTGCCGAAGTGGGCCGATGCTGCCTGGTCAGTATTGCTGGTGGGTTTTGCGGCCCAGTTAGGCACCCTGCCGCTATCCTTATTTTACTTTCATCAGTTTCCGGTGTACTTCTGGCTTTCGGGGTGGATTGTCGTGTTGGGTGGCGCGATCTTTTTGTGGGGTGGTGCGATCTTGCTGGTGTTGGATATGGTGTGGACTTTTGGGGCGAAATACCTGGCATTGGGCTTGTATTATATGTTGTGGGGTATGAACCAATGCATTTTTGGGATACAAGCGTTGCCAGGCAGTGTAATCGCGGGCGTTTGGGTCAACATGCTGGAAGTTATTTTACTGTATGCCTGCATTGTATGTTTGGGTATTTGGATGGTGTATCGAAAAGGGCTTTGGATAAAAGTGTTACTGATATTGGGTATCTGGATTGGCCTCATTCGCCTGTCTCGTTCGGTGGAGCAGGAAAACCAGGCCCAACTCATCCTGTACAGCATAAACAAAGGAAGGCTTGTAGATTTTATGGACGGTAAAAACGGCTTTGCGCGCATGGACACTTTGGCACCAAAACAAATCCAGTTTGCGGCGCAGTCCCATCGTTGGGCATCGGGTTTGTTGCAGGTTCCGGCTGTTTTATTTCAAAAGGATACGATAATCGAACATGCGAATTTTGCCTATCGACCGCCTTTTGCTCAGTTTTTTGATAAACGCCTGTTTTGGTTGCAACCCGACTCCAAACTTCCGGGCGGCGTTTTTCCCATAGATATTTTAGTCGTGTCGGGCAAACCCAAAACAGATTTGAAACAATGGGTTGCGCATTATCCTTGTCGACAAATTGTGCTCGATACCCGTATTGCACCCTGGCATTTGGAACCTTTAAAAAAACAATGTCTTGAAATGGGTATTCCTTGTCATGCCATCGGCACTGCGGGCGCTTTCCACGTGAAACTTTAATCTTCCTTTTTAATCATAAAAAACAAACACATGTTACGCGCATTCATCCAACACCTTCATTTTACCAAAACAGAACGCTTTGGCGCCTTGGGACTGGCCTTCATTTTTTGCCTGGTTTATATGGCCCCCGAAATTTATCACCGCTACTTTTTGCAAGCCCGCAAAACAGATTTTAGTGCCTTTCAACGTTTTGTCGAGGCACATGCAGCCGATCTGGGCATAGAAACGGATAGTTTGCAGCCTGCCAAACAACCACCCGTTGTTTTTCCCTTTGACCCAAATACTGCCAGCGCCGAAGATTTTGAACGCCTCGGTTTATCCGAAAAAACAGCGCAATCCATTTTACATTACCGGGAAAAAGGCGGACAGTTTCGGAAGCCGGAAGATTTTCAAAAAATCTATACCCTTTCCATCAAAGACTTTGAAAGACTGGAGCCATATATCCGGATCAGTGCCAAGCAAGAAAAGTGGAAAGACCAAGATTATGCGGATGCGCCTCGGCCATCGCAATACTCCGGTGGCGGATATGAAAAAAAATATGCACCCCGTGGGCCTGTGGATATCAACCGATCGAGTGTGGAGGATTGGGTAAAATTGCCCATGATCGGCGAAAAACGCGCCCGGCAAATTATCAACTTTAGAGAATCGTTGGGTGGATTTTTAACCGTGGAACAGGTGCGGGAAGTATTCAACTTACCCGATAGTGTATACCAGATGATATTGCCCCATTTGGTACTGGAAACCAAAAACGTGCATAAACTCAACCTGAATTCGGCAACAATTGAAGACCTGAACCACCACCCCTATATTTCCGGCAAACAGGCCATGCTGATCGTACGTTATCGCGAACAGCATGGCGCATTTGCCTCGGTGGAAGATTTAAAAAACATTATTGCCTTCAAAGATCAAGCTTGGCTGGAGCAAATCAGGCCCTATGTTGGAATTGAGTAACGGTTACTTCCGCAAAGAAGGTTCAATGGCATACGCTTGCTCAAACCAGGTTTGTGCTTTTTCCGGCTGACCCATATCGCGGTAAGCGGAACCCACATAAAATAACAAGGTGGCGTTGCGCGGTTCAAATTTCAAACCTTCCTGCCATTGTTCGATAGCGGCCGGGAATTGTTTTTTCATGGCCAAAATAGCGCCCAGATTTCGGCGGGCATCAATAAAGCGCGGATCGTACTGAATGGATTTTCGATACACTTCCTCGGCTTTATCAAACTGATTGCGCATGAAATAAATGAAACCCAGGTTCGACAACACCTTGGCATCATTGGGTCGGTGTTTCAAGGAGGTTAGGTAATCGGTATAGGCCTGATCAAATTTATTGAGTCGGAAATAAGCCAAGCCCCGGCTGCCAAATGCGTCGTGGTATTCGGGGAAAAGTTCGATGGCCTTGTTGTACGAGCCAATGCCTTTGAGCACCCAGGTTGAATCGGTTACCACGCCGGTTTTTTCATCCATACCGGTTTTTACCTGTTCCAGTCCATTGTGGTAGTTAAGTTTGGCGCTGTTGGGCGATTGGATAATATCGGCGTTGTACAGGGAGGCGCTGTTTTCCCAGGCAGGGTTACGTACAAGCGTGCGCAAGGCGTATCCGGCAATAATCACAGCGGCAATGCCCCAAATAATAGCCCCTTTTCCATTTGGATTGAACAAGTTGTTATTTTCGTCAATTTTGAAAAAACGCGTGATGCCATACGCAATGGCCAGGGCAAAACCCAAAGAGGGCATATACAACAAGCGTTCGCCGTAAGAAGTACCGATGACCAACAAAACGTTGCTAAACAACGAAAATGCGATGAGGTAAATCAGAATGGCGTACGACAAAAAGTGCTTTTTCTTCAAATTCAATACAGCCCAAACGAACATAGCGCCGTACAGGAAAAAACCAAGCAGGGCTTCCCAGTTATCAAAACCCACCGTACGCAATTGCGGGAAACCGCGGTCGCTCACTAAGGAAATCGGGAAGATGAGCACCTTTAAGTATTCGAAGCACATCAAAAACGCCGAAGCAAAACGCGAAGCCGAGTTCGTGGCGGCTACGATAAAATTATCGAGGGGCGAGTAAATTTCATTGTATGATTGGGCCGCTAATACCTCATACCTGATCGATAAAAACAAAACTGCGGGAATGAGCATGAGCGCGCCGATTTTCACAATTTTGGAAAATGGTTTGTCGGTAAAAAACCAAATTGTCAGCGGGAAGATGGCCAAAAACGTAATAGCGCTTTCTTTGGAAAAGAGCGCTGCGGCGTAACATGCCATGGCTGTAACCAACCATCCAGCATTGTCTTTTTCGAAATGACGCCAAATAGCATACAATGCCAAAGAGGCAAACATGAGCGACATGATTTCATCGCGGCTTTTGATGTTGGCCACCACTTCACTGTGTACGGGCAAAGCCATAAAGACCAAAACAGCAATCGCTGTGAGTGCCACCGGATATTGCGCCAAAATGCGCCGCCAGGTAATCCAGAATACCCAACCGGAAATGCCATAATATACGGCGTTCATCATGTGGTGGAAACCTGGATTGTCGGGCGAGAGTTGCCATTCGAAGGCAAACATGGCGAGCGAAAGTGGGCGGTACAAGGAACCCGGACTGGCCCAGGCGCCGTAGCGGTATTCGGTAGAAAAAATGATGCCCAGGTTTTTTAGGCCACCTTTCACGACCCAGTTTTCCTTGATGGCCGAAAAATCGTCGAGACAAAAATCATAGCCAAAGGTGTTGGCGTATATAATAAATCCGAAGCCGGCGCAGATCAATCCGAACCACCAGGGACCAGGCAACTGGACAGATGGGGTGGAAGTGGTTTGGGTGTTGCGGTTGTTTTTTGTCTCCGGTTTTTTAGTGACCGGGCGGACAGGGGTGGGTTTTACGTTTTTCTTCTTTGACATTTGCTCCCTTTTTGCAGGGTAAAAATAATACGAAGGGCGGATTTTTCGCTCATTCGAAAATCCGCCCCCGGTAAATTTATTTTAAAAACACTGTTTTAGAGTGATTTTACCTCATTTACGAGTTTTTGAAGGGTATCTTTTGCATCCCCGAACAGCATTTTTGTTCTGGCATGGAAGAACAATTCGTTTTCGATACCGGCATAACCCGATTTCATACTGCGTTTCATGACGATTACGTTTTTGGCTTCCCACACTTCGAGTACGGGCATTCCGTAAATCGGGCTGCTTGGATCGTCCTTGGCAGCAGGGTTTACTACGTCATTAGCACCGACTACAATGACGACATCCGATTTGGCGATTATTTCGTTTGCTTCTTCCAGGTCGTAAAGTTTTGGGTAAGGCACATCGGCCTCTGCCAGCAAAACGTTCATGTGGCCCGGCATACGTCCCGCAACCGGGTGAATGGCATATTTCACCTCTACTCCGTTGGATTCCAACAATTCGTCGAGTTCTTTACATATTTTTTGCGCCTGCGCCACCGCCAAACCATAACCAGGCACGATCACCACTGAACCAGAGTAATTGAGCAATACCGCCGCGTCGCTGATGCTAACTTCTTTGATGGCTTGGTCGCCCGCCGCTTTTCCAGCTGACGCTGCGCCGCCGCCGCCAAAGCTACCCACCAATACATTCATGATAGAACGGTTCATGGCTTTGCACATCAGGATCGTCAAAATACTACCAGAAGCACCTACCAAAATACCGCCTACCAACATCACTAAGTTGTCGTAAATGATACCAGCTGCAGCGGCCGTCAAACCCGTGAAAGAGTTCAACACCGAAATAACCACCGGCATATCAGCGCCACCAATCGGTGCAACAAACATAAAGCCGTACACGAGTGCAATGCCAAATAAAATCAGGCCCCACATCATGCCGTTTTCTCCTGCGCCCCAGGTGATGTAACCAATCAGGCCAAGAATGCCTGCCAACAAAACCATGTTGATAACACTGTGGCGTGGGAGCGTGATGGCAGAATCTTTTACCAAATCTTCCAGTTTTGCATACGCCAGCATACTGCCGGTAAACGAAACAGAGCCAAAAAACATGGTGAACAAAACGAGTACCATGGCACCGGTAGAAATAGGATCATGTCCTGCGCCATCGTATTGCAATTTGAGTTCGGCTACGGCGAGCAAAGCCGCGCAACCGCCGCCCAGGCCATTGAACAAGGATACCATTTGCGGCATGGAAGTCATTTTGACCCGGTAAGCGGCCAACCAGCCAACCATACCCCCAATCGCCAAAGCCGCGTACAACAAAAGCAATTTAAAGGTGCGCACATCGCCCAAATCGCGATCGGCCGAAGGGTGGAACAGCAAAGTGCCCATCACGGCAAGACCCATGCCTACCGCAGCCACCTGATTGCCGCGCCGGGCAGTATCGGGGTGACTGAGCATTTTCAAACCCACCACAAACGTGAGGGAGGCGATGAGGTATATTAAGTCGAGTAAATAGGTTGCAGACATCGTGTATCGGGTGCTTATTTCTTTTTCTTTTTAAACATTTCCAGCATGCGGTCGGTTACGGCAAAACCGCCTACCACATTTAGGGTTCCGAATACCACTGCAACAAAACCGAGCACCAGCGACAAGTAATCATCGGCCCGCGCATTGAACAGCACGATAATTGCTCCGACCAAAACGACGCCGTGGATGGCATTGGCACCCGACATCAGGGGCGTGTGCAAAACAGCGGGTACTTTTGAGATCACCTCAATACCGAGCAAAATGCTGAAAGCCAGCAAATAGATCAAGAGGAGATTTTCATGTAAAAAGGAAAAAAATACTTCCATGGTGTGTTATTTTCTAGAAAAGGCTCAATTTGGCTTGCCGGCAATACAGCTTTCCCGAATGATTTCGTTGTTGAAATCGAGCTGGAGGCTGCCGTCTTTGGCGATCATTAGTTTTAGGAAATTGGCAACGTTGTTACCAAATAAGGTACTGGCATCTTCGGGCATACGCGCTGCCAAATTGGAATCGCCCAAAATGGTCACGCCGTTGTGTCGGATGGTTTTATTGTTTTGGGTGAGGGCGCAGTTGCCACCGGTGCTGGCCGCAAGGTCGATCACCACGCTGCCGGGCCGCATTTTTTCTACGGTTTCAGCGGGCAACAATATGGGCGCTTTTTTACCGCGTACTTGTGCAGTACAAATTATAATATCGGCTTTTGCGGCGCGTGTTTGCACTTCTTCGCGCTGACGCTGCAAGTATTCCTCACTTTGCTGTACTGCATAACCGCCTGCGCCGCGATCATCTACTGCGCCAGGCACTTCTACAAATTTTGCGCCTAAACTTTCCACTTCTTCTTTGGCAGCAGCGCGGGTATCAAATGCTTCCACACTTGCGCCGTTGCGTTTGGCCGTTGCGATGGCTTGCAAACCCGCAACGCCCGCACCCAATACCAATACTTTGCTTGGTTTGATACTGCCCGCAGCCGTAACCATCATGGGGAAATAACGACTTACATGGGTGGCCGCCAATAAAACCGCTTGATAACCGGCAATGGATGCCATCGACGAAAGTATGTCCATCGCCTGCGCGAGGGTGGTACGCGGAATCATATCCAGGCTAAATGCGCGGAGCCCTTCTTTTTCCAGGCTTTCGGCAATGTCCGAATCGATGTAAGGTTGAAACTGCGCGATGAGTACCGTGCCTTTTTTCAGTTGCGTGCGTTCGGCTTCCGGGAGGGTATGGAGGCTAACTAATACATCTGCTTGTTGCAGAATGGAAGCACGGTCGGTTATGGTGGCAAATGCAGCATAAGCGGCATCTTCAAAAAAAGCGTCGACGCCAGCGCCTGCTTCTACCAAAAATGTAAGACCCGATACAGCGAGCTTAGATAAATTGGTAGGGGTCAGTGCTACGCGCGGATCATTGGGTTCATTTAGTAGTCCGAGTATCATATTTCGCCGGGAAAGTGAAAGGTCATTATTAAGCCGCGAAATTATACCATGATTTTTGTGATTGGGCGTTTTTTACCTTTAGATTTTTTAAAAATAATATTCTTTAAAATTTACGATCAAATCTGCGCACCCGAACGGCTATCTTCACGCAAAAATTTCTGATCCATCATGTGTTTTCGCGACCTTTTTCTTTGTACTTGCTGCTTCTTTTGCAGCCTATTTACACTTTCCTGTCAAACCAAACCCGCGGCTTCTTTTAACTTAGTTCCATTGCCCGCTTCTGTGCAGGCGCTGGATGGCCGTTTTGTGCTGAACAAGGAAATGCGCATTTTTTATCCTACTCGCGGGGCCGATTGGGCTACCGTGGTGCAATACATCAAAGGCAGTTTGGAACCAGCAACGGGTTTTCAATTTAAAACCCAAACCGGCAAAGCACCTGCTGCACAGGCCAACGCTATTTTTTTGGTGGAAGATGCAAAAATCACCAACCCGGAGGGCTATGTGCTGGAGGTAAAACGCAACGCCATTACCATCAAGGCCGGTTCGGCAGCGGGGGCGTTTTATGCAGTGCAAACCCTCAAACAATTGTTGCCCCCTGCCATTTATCAAAATTCGGTGGTCAAAAATGCGAGCTGGACGGTGCCTTGTGCAACCATTACCGACGCTCCCCGTTTTGGCTACCGCGGTATGCACCTGGATGTTGGCCGGCATTTTTTTCCGGTTTCATTCATCAAACGTTATATTGATTTGATGGCCGCGCATAAAATCAACCGTTTTCACTGGCACCTCACAGAAGACCAGGGTTGGCGCATCGAAATTAAAAAATACCCAAAACTGCAAACGGTGGCTTCCTGCCGCGCGCAAACCCTCATTGGCCACGACTCGGATGTGCCGGTAAAAATGGATGGCAAACCAGATTGCGGATATTACACCCAGGAAGAAGTAAAAGAAGTGGTGGAGTATGCCCGGAAGCAATTTGTGACCATCGTACCTGAAATTGAAATGCCGGGCCACGCTACGGCTGCGTTGGCTGCTTATCCGGAATTGGGTTGTACGGGCGGTCCGTATAAAGTGGTTGAAAATTGGGGGATATTTGATGACGTATTTTGTGCGGGCAACGAACAAACGTTTGTCTTTCTAAAAGACGTGCTTACCGAAGTGGCGGCGCTGTTCCCGGGCAGGTACGTACACGTGGGTGGCGATGAATGTCCGAAAGTGCGCTGGAAAACTTGTGCAAAATGCCAAAAACGCATGCAAACTGAAGGCTTGAAAGACGAACATGCCCTGCAAAGTTACTTTATCGGTCGGGCAGAACAGATTTTGAGCAAATTGGGCAAAAAACTCATCGGTTGGGATGAAATTCTGGAGGGCGGCTTGAGTCCCAATGCAACCGTCATGAGTTGGCGCGGCGTTGAGGGCGGCATCGAAGCAGCCAAACAACGCCACGATGTGATTATGACCCCCACTTCCAATTGCTACCTCGATTATTACCAAAGCGATCCTGAAAATGAGCCACTTGCGATTGGCGGATTTTTAACCTTGGAAAAAGTGTACCAATACGAGCCGGTGCCTGCAGAGTTAAGTGCCGAAGAAGCGAAGCATATCTTGGGCGTGCAAGGCAATGTGTGGACCGAATACATGGAAACCCCGGAAAAGGTGGAATATATGGTGTACCCGCGGGCTTGCGCCATTGCCGAATCGGGTTGGACGGCCAAAGCCAAGAAAAACTGGCCGAATTTTGGGTTGCGGATGAAAACCCATTTTGAGCGCCTGGCCGCGATGAAGGTCAATTATTCCAAAGCGTATTATGATTTGGGTTCCTCGTTCCAAAACGGAAAATTGTCCTTGTTGTGCCTGGATCCGAGTGCGCAAATTTTTTATACTTTAAATGGCTCGGTGCCGACGACTCGATCTATACCGTATAAAGGTCCGGTTTCATTAGAGCAATCCTCGGTGGTAAAAGCGGTGGCCTTTATCAACGATCAGCCCATGGGCAATGTATACACCTTGCCGTTTCGGATGCACAAAGCCAGTGGCAAGCCCTATATTTTGAGTCGCCAACCAGAAAAATACACCGGTTCGGAGCAATATGCCCTGACCAACGGCTTAGTAGGAGCCATGAAAACCTGGAACAACTGGGTAGGATTGGTGAACCACGACATTGATCCGATTATAGATTTTGGAGTAAAAACTAATTTCAAAAAAGTATCCCTGCAATATGTGAATGGCCGGAATTCCTGGATTTATCCGCCGCAGGGCGTGATGCTGTTTGTATCAGATGATGGCAAAACCTTTCAGCAAATTGCGCAACGCAGCATCAATACCGATAAAATAGATGGCACCAAAGTTGAGCAGGTAACGATTGATTTGCCGGAAACCAAAACCCGCTACTTAAAAGTGGTGGTAAAAACGTTTGGCGTGATTCCGGAAGATGAAGAAGGCTCGGGGAACGGGGCTTGGTTGTTTGTGGATGAGGTAGTGGTGGAGTAGGTAGATTTTCCTAAACTTTTATATACGCCCGTAATAATCACACCGCTTACGGTGGTTATTACGGGCACTTGAACCAACTAATTATGATGAAACACACACAGTTACTACTCATTTTATCTGTTTTCCTGGCCCAAAGCCCCCTTTTTGCCCAAAAAACAATCTTTGTAAATCAAAATGCCAATGGCTTGCAAACTGGCCAAAGCTGGATAGACGCCTACACCGATTTACAGCAAGCCATTGGAAATGCTGTGCATGGTGACACGATTTGGGTAGCTCGGGGAACGTACAAGCCGGGCCCCGAACGGTTTCAAAGTTTTGCAATGGTTTCCGGCGTACAATTGTATGGCGGGTTTTCAGGGTTTGAAACAGCTTTGGAACAACGGAACTGGAATATGTTTGAAACCATTTTGAGCGCGGATATCGGGGAGCCGGGTGTGGACACCGATAATAACTATCATGTAATAACGGGTTTTGGGGCGGATAGCCTTACGGTGGTGGATGGTTTTACTATTCGGGATGGGTATTCGGTTGATTATGAAAGTTATCCGGGTAACGAAGGGGGCGGTATTCAGTTATTTGGATCACCAGACGCGGCTTATACCAATCCACGCATTAGCCACTGCCGTTTTATCAATAACCAGGCACAAAGGGGAGGTGCTATTTATGTGAGTTGGTTTTACAATGCGTTTTTTGGGTACCACCCTGTAAATCCTTCCATCACCCATTGCAGCTTTGAAAACAACAAAAGTATTCCTTTAAATGGGGGGGCCCTAGCCTGGGAAGGACCTTGTAGGGGTGGAGATACGATAAAATTACAGGATTGTACTTTTCGGAATAGCAGTGCATTATATGCGCGAGGTGCTCATATCTATTTTGGCGAAATAACGGGTAAGGCACTGCACTTATCCAATTGTCTTTTTGACCGAGATTCTTCAGGATATGGGAGCCTTGATTTTTTCTTAAATCAAGCGCGTGATACGCCAACTTATATGCATCTAGAACATTGCATTTTTAGAAATAAAAGGGGAAATGGTTCTTATGGGGCACTTAACATTGAAGATAGGAAATCAAATAAGATGTACTGTGATATTGATGATTGTGTGTTTGATCATAATCGTAATACAAATGGGAGAAGTGTGTTTACAGTCGAAGGAAACCCAGGTTCTAGTATCAATCTAAATTTTAGAAATTCGACCATTGAGGGTAATTTGGGAAGCCAAAATGGCCTGTGCAATATTTATGTAGGGGACGTAAATACTAACTTTGAAAATTGCAAATTTTTAAACAATACTTCTAAGCCCAATGAAGATAGTCATTCAAGTCTTATAAAATGGATCGGAGGAACAAATTACCTTGCTGAGACAACTTTTAAAAATTGTCTGTTTGCAAACAACGCTGGTGGACTTGTGTTTTCTACCAGTGCCAGTGTGTATTATAATACCGAAATAACCAATTGTACCTTTTATGAAAACAACAAATATGTATTTGCCAAATCTTACTATCCTTCCTTTAGTCAGCCAGGCAATCCGTATTATAACCGGATAAAAATCAGAAATTCTGTTATTTGGGAGACTAATACGGATCCGCTTTTCTCGGATAACAGTTTAAGCTTTAATACTGAACAATTCTTTGTAGAACATTCAATTTTAGATACAGGATATATAGGCTCTTTTCCGGCAGCCGGGAATAAATATGTAAAGTCGCCATTGTTTGTAGACAGCCTTGCCGGTGATTTTCGCTTGCGCGCTTGCTCTCCTGCTGTGAATGCGGGTAACAATTCCTTCATAGATTCTGTAAGCACCGATTTAGCCGGAACCGCGCGTATTTTGTTCGGAAAAGTAGATATGGGCGCTTTTGAAGCAACGGATACCTGCAAGATCGTGTCCACGAACAATCCGAGCAATATTCAGGCCTTACAAATCGCACCCAACCCCGCTCATGGATTGCTTCAATTTCAGTTACCGGAGGGAACATTGGCTGCGTGTGTGGAAGTAATCAATGCGTCAGGTGAAATTGTGTTTCAAAAAAACGATGTTCATAGTCAAACCATTGATCTCGGAAACCAATCGCCGGGAATCTATTGGATTCGGATGCGCACGAATGCGGGTGTTTTTGTTGGAAAATGGATTCGATTGTAAAAAAAGAGCTACAAATGCCCGACTTCTCCGAAGTCGTGATCGGGTTCGGGCATTGTATGTTTTCTACAAATGTTCTACTTCTCCGAAGTCGTCGCGTTGCCCAAATGTTTCCGCTTTGCTGTGTGCCCGATAAAATGGATAAAAAATCCCGAATTTTGGTGAAATCCAAAATTCGGGATGACTCATGTGTATTTTATCCTAAACCCCTTTTCCCTACAAATCAAACTTAATCCCCTGCGCCAAAGGAACGGTCGGGCTGTAGTTGATGGTGTTGGTTTGACGGCGCATATACGCTTTCCAGGCATCGGAGCCGGATTCACGGCCGCCGCCGGTTTCTTTTTCACCGCCGAACGCGCCACCAATTTCAGCACCCGAAGTACCGATGTTCACGTTGGCAATACCGCAATCCGAGCCGTTTATCGACAGGAACCGTTCTGCTTCCATAAGGTCGTTGGTCATAATTGCGGAAGAAAGTCCTTGTGGCACGCCGTTTTGCAGGGCAATTGCTTCTTCGAGCGTGCTGTATTTCAGCAGGTACAAAATCGGTGCAAAGGTTTCGTGCTGCACAATGTCCCAATGGTTTTCGGCTTCGGCAATGCAGGGTTTTACATAACAACCACTTTCATACCCTGGGCCTTCCAACACACCACCTTCCACTAAAAACGTACCGCGCACTTTTTTCACTTCCTGGATGGCTTGGAGGTAATGTTCCACCGCCGTTTTATCGATCAGCGGACCCACGTGGTTGTTTGAATCGAGCGGATCGCCAATGCGCAACTGTTTGTAGGCGCTGGCCAACACTTTTTTCACATCCTCATATTGACTTTCGTGTATGATGAGTCGGCGGGTAGAGGTGCAGCGTTGTCCGGCTGTACCCACTGCGCCAAACACCGCGCCAGTCAATACAATTTTCAAATCAGCAGAAGGCGCAACAATAATGGCATTGTTGCCGCCGAGTTCGAGCAGGGAACGGCCGAGGCGTTCTGCCACCGTTCTGCCCACAATTTTACCCATGCGGGTGCTGCCCGTTGCGCTGACCAAAGGCACGCGGCTGTCTTTGGTCATGTATTCGCCCACTTTATAGTCGCCATTGATCACCGAACAAATACCTTCTGGCAAATTGTTGGCTTTCAATACCTTTTGAAACAAGTTTTGGCAGGCGATACCACACAGCGGCGTTTTTTCCGATGGTTTCCACACGCATACGTCCCCGCATACAAGCGCGAGCATTGAGTTCCAGGACCAAACGGCTACCGGAAAATTGAAGGCAGAAATAATACCCACAATACCCAGGGCATGCCATTGTTCGTACATGCGGTGGCCGGGGCGCTCGGAGTGCATGGTGAGGCCATATAATTGGCGCGACAAGCCTACGGCAAAATCGCAGATATCAATCATTTCCTGTACTTCGCCCAAACCTTCCTGCAGGCTTTTGCCCATTTCATACGAAACGAGGCTACCGAGGGGTTCCTTGTACTGGCGGAGGATTTCCCCATACTGGCGGACAATTTCGCCGCGCTTGGGAGCAGGTATATCGTGCCAAACCTGGAAGGCAGCGCTGGCCTGTGCCATCACGGTATCGTATTGTTCGCGGGTGGTGATGCCCACGCTTCCGATAAATTCACCGTCGACCGGCGAGTATGAATCCAAATAACGGCGGCTGCCCGCTACCGATTCCTGCCCGGTCCAGGTGCCCTGATTTTTGGTTTTTAGGCCTAATTTCTTTAAAAATTCTTTTGGTTGCATTTGTCAGTAGTGGTGAAAAATTGGGGGCAAAGGTAGGGATTTGATGCAGGGTTTTCAGGAAATTAATTGCATATTCCCTAAGTATCATGTAAAAACGTTAAAAAATGAAATATGTGCCCCGGGTAGATAAAATGCAAAATAGTAGCAAATTGCTCATTGTGAACATATGTTGCAATTTCGAAAAACTTAATCTGGGAAATTTGGTTTGTGAAGATACTGATCTATTGTCATTGTTCATTTTATGCAAATTTCATGAAGCAAAATCGAAATCTACACTTATTAAAACTGAGCGGTTTGTTGCTGGGCACTTTTCTTTGGCTCGCCAACAACAGCAATCCGCCCAACGGTAGTACCAATGCGCCGTTTGACAGTACTTGTGCGCAATGCCACGGAACGAACAATCAAAATGGCTACAATGCCAATATTACCGTGGATGGTTTGCCTGCCACAATTCAGGCGAACATTGTTTACCCGCTTACCCTCACGGTGACGGCTACTGCCGGTAATCCGGTAAAGGCTGGCTTTCAGCTGGTTGCCGTATCCACCAGTTCCAATGCGAATGCTGGTGATTTGGCGGCAATTAATGCGGAATCGGGTACTGAAATGTTTGGCGGCCGGGAATACATCGACCATCGCGGCGGCAAAATATTTTCGGCCGGAACTACTTCCTGGTCCTTTAACTGGACGGCGCCCGCCACGGTATCTGGAAATGATGTGACATTTTACTTCATTTCGTTATTGGCCAACAACAATGGCAATTCAGGGGGCGATTTTCCGGTGTCGGGCTCGGTATCGGTGCCTTTTAGTGGACCGCCGGCTATTTCTGCTACGATTACCAATACCACCAATTTAAATTGTTTTGGGGTAAATACCGGAAGTGCTACCGTGGAGGCTTCGGGCGGAACACCTCCTTACACCTATTTATGGTCGAACGGACAAACCGCTGCAACGGCCATTAACCTTGCTGCGGGCAATTACACCGTAACGGTCACCGGAGCAAGTGGTAGTGGAACAGCCACTGCCAGCACCACCGTTACCCAACCAACAGCAGTGACCGCCACTGTTTCTGTGGCCGGAACCTTGAGTTGTATCAATACCACCGTCACCGCTACCGTTACGCCTGGAGGTGGCACTTCGCCTTATTCCTACCTTTGGCCGGATGGACAAACCGGCAACCAGGCCATTTTTAGTGCCGTAGGATCCTATACGGTTACGGTCACCGACAATAATAACTGTACCAAAACCGCAGTTGCTACAGTGACAGGCAATACGAGTCCTCCCAATGCCGCCGCTTCGGCCAATGGCAGTTTGTCGTGCACCAATACTTCTACGACTCTTTCCTGTACCGGATCTAGTACCGGCGCAAATATTGCTTTGCTGTGGACGACCACGCAGGGAAATATTGTTTCCGGGGCTACTTCTTGTAATCCGGTCGTGAATCAGCCTGGTGAATATACTTTGCGCGTTACCAACTCTACCAACGGGTGTACTTCGACCGCTTCTGTTACGGTTGTTTCAACAGTGGTTCCTCCGGGTGCAACGGCGACGGGCGGAACCATTACTTGCAATATTCCAACGATAAACTTGCAAGGAACTTCGCCTACGCAAAACGTAAATTTTGCCTGGACAGGTCCAAATAATTTTAGCTCCAACCTGCAAAACCCAAGTGTAAGCGTCGGGGGCAATTACATCCTTACCGTCACCAACCCTGCAAATGGTTGTACCTCAAGTGCCACGGCCACGGTTGTCTTAAACACGACGCCACCGAGTGCGGCGGCCAGTTCCGGTCCGGCACTTACTTGTGCTCAGTTGAGTAGTCAGGTATTCGCTACAACGAATGCCAACAACCCAAGCTATATCTGGTCTGGTCCTAATAACTTTAATTCTACCTTGCAAAATCCCACCGTAAATGCTGCCGGAAGCTATACCGTCATCATTACGGGCACCAACGGTTGTACCAATTCGGCTACCACGACCATCACACAAGATATAGCACCGCCCGCATTGAGTACCAATGTTGGCCCAACTATCACCTGTGTTCAATTGAGTAGTCAGGTTTTCGCCACCAGCGGCAACAATGTTACCTATGCCTGGACGGGCCCGAATAATTTTAGTTCCACCCAGCAAAATCCTGCGGTAAATGCCGCAGGTGCTTATAAAGTTACGGTGACGGGCACCAATGGTTGCACCAATTCGGCAACCGCAACGGTATTGTCGAACCAAACACCGCCCGGTGCCACCGCTACTGGAGGAACAATTACTTGTACCAATGCATCGGTTACCTTATTGGGAACCAGTACGGGCAATCAGGTAAGTTATGCCTGGAGCGGACCGGGAGGCAATTCCACCTTGCAAAATTTTACCGTAACGACCGCCGGACCCTATAGCCTGACCACAACAGATGGTGTAAACGGTTGTACCTCCAGCACTTCCGCTACTGTAGCCCTCAATACTACCGAGCCGGTAGCTTCGGCAACGGTAGGCAGCAATTTAAATTGCGTGAATACCAGTGTACAAATCAATGGATCGGCCTCTTCACAAGGCGCTAATTTTAGTTATTTGTGGACAACTACCAACGGTAATATCGTTTCTGGAGGCACCACCCTTACGCCCATTGTAAATGCTGCAGGTGTTTATAATTTGTTGGTTACCAATTCAGAAAATGGTTGTACCAAAACAACTTCGGCAACGGTTGTTCAAACACCCGTTTTGAGCGCCGGTATCGGGACCAGTACGAATATTTCGTGCAATGGCGGCAGCAATGGCGCTGCCAGTACAACTGTGAGCGGCGGTGCCGGCACCAACACCTATTTATGGAGCAATGGTAGCACAACGGCAAATATTGCTGGGTTGACGGCCGGCACTTATATCGTTACCGTGACCGATTCCGAAAACTGTACCGCCACCGCTTCGGCGGTCATTACGCAACCTGCGATTTTGTTGGTAAATGCCAGCGCCACAGGTGAAACCGCCCTGGGTGCCAACAATGGTACCGCCAGCACAGCGCCAAGCGGAGGCACGCCAAGTTTTACGTATCTCTGGAGCAATTCCGCAACAACCTCTAATATTAATGGATTGGCACCAGGTTCCTACACCGTTACTATCACGGATGCCAATGCTTGTACTGCGGTTCAAACCGTAACCGTGAATAGTTTTAATTGTAATCTATCGACCGCCATTACGACAGTAAACGTTACTTGCAACGGAGCTAATAATGGTAGTGCCAGCGTTACCGTGTCGGGGGCAACAAACCCAATTACTTATTTATGGAGTAATGGAGCAACTACGGCCAGCATTAGCAGTTTAGCGCCCGGCGTTTATACCGTGCAAATTTTGGATGCCAACGGCTGTCCAGCAACGGTAAACACAACCTTGACAGAACCGCCCGTTTTGACCGCCAATGCCACGGGCACCAACGAAACGGCTGCGGGTGCCAATAATGGTAGTGCAACAGCAGCCCCCAATGGCGGTATTGCGCCCTTCACATACCTATGGAGCAATACCGCAAATACCGCAACGATTAGCAACCTCGCACCCGGAAGTTATACCGTGACAGTAACCGATGATTTGGGATGTACTGCGGTTCAAACGGTGGCTGTTTCGGCTTTTAATTGTGTCATTTCGGCCAATATCACCGCAGCCCAGGTGAGTTGCAATGGCGGCGCCGACGGACAAGCCACGGTTACGCTTACGGGCGGAACCCTGCCGTTTGTGTATCTTTGGAGCAATGGCGCAACTACGGCAACGGCCAGCAACCTCGCTGCCGGCACCTACACGGTAACCGTTACCGATGCTGCAGCTTGTGTGGTGATCCAATCGGCAACCATTTTACAACCAACAGCCCTTTCGGTCTCGGCGCAGATTCAGGATGTAGTATGTCTGGGAGATTTAACAGGTTCAGTCGTGATCCAGGTCAATGGCGGTTCCTTCCCGTATCAATACACTTTACCGGGCAATCAAGGAACAAATTTGGGTGTGGGCAATTATGTAATTACGATTACCGATGTAAATGGCTGCCTTTCCTTATTTAATTTCCAAATCAAAGCCACCGATAACGTACCGCCAACCATTACTTGTCCGAGCAACCTCACACTTTGCGGTGCGGATATTGTCAATTACCCACTGCCTGTTGTTACCGATAATTGCAACCTGACCAATTCCGAGGCCTTTTTGGTGAGTGGACAAGCCAGTGGTACGCCATTCGATGATGGGGTAACAACGCAGGTGTACCGCGCTACAGACGCCTTGGGCAATTCGGCTACTTGTTCCTTTTCCATAACCATAAGTGGCTTACCCGATGTAGGGTTTATTACCGTTGTGAATGATGTAAACAACAGCGGCGTTGGAAGTATTGATGTAACGCCGGTGGCAGGTATCGCGCCGTTTATCTTCAGCTGGACCCAAAATGGAGTGTTTTTTGCGAATACAGAAGATATAAGTGGTTTGACCGCCGGGGTGTATGTGCTTACGATGGTGGATGCAAGTGGTTGTTCGGTTATTTTAACACCCATCAATTTGACCAGCACAACGGCCTCATCCGAACCAGATCTTTTTGCGGGCCTGCAATTTATACCCAATCCCGTAACCGCAAGTTTCCGGTTAAAAATGCCAAACCTGGATTTGGTTGCTGCCAATCTTTATGATATGCAGGGACAATTCGTACAAACCCTGCTGCCCTCCGATTTGCAGACCCAAGTAGATGTATCGGCATTGGCAACAGGATTATATTACTTGCGTTTGGTCAATGCCGATGGTAAAATGGCGGTGCTTAAATTTGTGAAGCAAGATTAACCTTTGGGCGGCAACCACCATTTTAAATGCAAGTTGTGGTTGCCGCACAAATGTTGTGTTTAGGAGTGTATCCGTTGCGTAGCGCAAAAAAATATACTATATTGCTCAGATTATGTGTATTTGGCACTTCAATTGTAGCAATATGGAATATAGCATTGCGCTGCGCAACTTTTTTTGCTTGTGGATAGTTGGAAAATCGAACCCGATTTTTGGTTATTTTAGTTACGTCTAAAATAATCTAAAAATAATATTCTTTCGAAGGCTAAAACCATTCAAAAACCCGGAACTTTGCAAACCAAAACAATCTGCAACATAACCTGCCTTATTTTTCCATGGAAGAGAAGAAAAAACGTCCGCGCCTAACTAAAACGGACCCGGATTTCTCGCTGAAAGAGCGAACGAAATCGTCAAATGATGATTCAGAGGAAATCTTTGAACGCAAAGCACCGGAAAACCGCGAAAAACCATTCGATTCAGAATTTAACCGGGATCGAAACCAAGAAGGTGGGTTTGAGCGTCGGCCGGACAACCGGGAAAGCGGTGATGACCGCAACCGTGAGGGCGGCTTCGAACGCAACCGCGAAGGCGGCGGCGACCGTAATCGCGAGGGCGGCTTCGACCGTAACCGTGAGGGCGGCGGCGACCGTAACCGCGAGGGCGGCTTCGACCGTAACCGCGAGGGCGGCGGCGACCGTAACCGCGAGGGCGGCGGTGAACGCCGCCCCAACGATCGGCCATTTAACCCAGATCGCAATCGCGAAGGCGGCGGTGAACGCCGCCCCAACGACCGACCATTCAACCCAGATCGCAATCGCGAGGGCGGCGGTGAACGCCGCCCCAACGACCGTCCATTTAACCCAGACCGTAATCGGGAAGGCAGCAATGAACGTCGTCCATACAACGACCGTCCCGACAACCGCGAGGGCGGCGGTGAACGTCGTCCCTACAATGACCGTCCTGATAACCGTGAGGGCGGCGGTGAACGCCGTCCCTACAACGACCGCAATCGCGAGGGTGGTGGAGAACGCCGTCCATACAATGACCGTCCTGATAACCGGGACCGTCCGTTTAACCCGGATCGCAACCGCGAGGGCGGAGGTGAACGCCGTCCATACAATGACCGACCCGATAACCGGGAAGGTGGTGACCGGAACCGCGAGGGTGGCGGTGAACGCCGCCCATACAACGACCGGAACCGCGAAGGCGGTGGTGAACGCCGCCCCAACAGCGACCGACCAGCATTTGGCGGTGGCGGCGACCGCAACCGATCTGGTGGCGGCGATCGCAAACCGTTCAACAACCGTGGCGGAAGCGGCGGTGGTGGCGGTTTTAATAAAAAACCTTTTGGTAAAAAACCTTTTGGTCGTAAGGATGAATTCGTAGTTGACCGCAAGCCAAAGCCGCAATTACCTTCCGGCGAAGGCATGCCGCTGAATAAATTCCTGGCCCATTGTGGAATTTCTTCGCGCCGTAAAGCCGTTGAATTTATCGAACAAGGCCTGGTAACCGTCAATGGCGAAGTGAAAACCGAACCATACTACCGCTTTCAAGTAGGCGATATTGTTACCTGCCAAGGCAATCCTGTAACCATTCAGGAGCGCATGGTGTATGTGCTGCTAAACAAACCGAAAAACGTAATTACAACAACCGACGATGACCGCGGCCGTACCACCGTGATCGATATTGTGGATGGTAACTTTGCTGAACGCCTTTATCCTGTTGGTCGACTCGACCGCGATACAACGGGCTTGATCCTGATTACCAATGATGGCGATCTGGCGCAAAAACTCTCACACCCCAGCCATAATGTGCTGAAACAATATCGGGTTGGACTCGAACGCTCCCTTACGCAGCGCGATGAGGAAAAAATCCGCAATGAAGGGGTGATGATGGATGATGGTTTGATGGAAGTAAACTGGATTCGTTTTTCGGAAGACCATCCGGAGCGCGATGTAGTAGAAGTAGAAATTTCTTCTGGCCGCAACCGCGTAATCCGCCGCATGTTTGAAGCCCTTGGTTATGATGTGCGCAAATTGGATCGTTTTTATTTTGCGGGTTTGACCAAGAAAGACTTGCCTCGGGGACAGTTCCGCGAACTGAACCAACGCGAAATCGTAATGCTCAAACATTTCACCGGCCACCCATCTACGGGTAAAAAACCGGAAGATATGCTGGAAGAAGATGAACTGGATGAACTGGATGAAAATAACCTTCCAGATATGGAGGTTGATACCGACGAACAAGACGTATAGTTTTTTACGATAAAATAGCAAAGCGGCCAGTTCGATTCCAATCGAATGGCCGCTTTGCCTTTATATCCTTTATATCCCGGCAATACACGTATATTTTATGTCCATAAACTCCTCTATTCCGTATTTTGAACCCTCCCGGCCAATGCCACTTTCTTTGATACCGCCAAAAGGCGCAATTGCGGTGCCCATAATGCCCGTATTCACCCCAACCATACCGTATTCCAATGCTTCCGATACGCGAAATACCCGACCAATGTCACGGCCGTAAAAATAAGCAGCCAAACCATAAGGCGTATTGTTGGCTTGCTGAATGACTTCGGCTTCTGTTTCGAAAGCAGATACCGCCGCAACCGGCCCAAAAATTTCTTCCCGATTAATGTCCATGTGTCCTTGTACCTCGGCCAAAACAGTGGGTGCGTAAAAATTGCCCGACATGGCTTTTCCGCCCGTGAGCACCCGCGCACCCTTTTCGGTGGCATCCTTTACCAGGCGTTCTACTTTTTGTATTGCCGCTTTATTAATCAGTGGACCAATCGTTGCGTCGGCCTGCATGCCGTCCCCGACAATCAGCTGGTTGGTGGCTTGCGTAAATTTTTCTAAAAAAGCCGCGTACACACTCCTTTGCACATAAATGCGGTTGGCGCATACACAGGTTTGTCCGGCGTTGCGGTATTTTGACTGTATAGCCCCTTGAACGGCAGCATCCAGATCGGCATCTTCAAACACGATAAAAGGTGCATTGCCGCCCAGTTCGAGGGATATTTTTTTCACGGTATCGGCACATTGGCGCATCAAGCGTTTGCCTACTTCGGTGCTGCCGGTGAAGGAAAGCTTGCGGACCAACTTACTGTCGGTGAGCGTTTTTCCAATGGTGGGCGCATCCAAACCGGGTACAATGTTAAAAACGCCCGGTGGAATGCCTGCCTGATGGGCTAATGCTGCGAGCGCCAGGGCTGATAAAGGGGTTTCTTCCGATGGTTTTAATACCACAGTGCAACCAGCCGCGAGCGCCGGGGCTACTTTGCGGGTAACCATGGCAATGGGAAAATTCCAGGGTGTGATGGCAGCAACGACCCCAACTGGTTGTTTACTCACCAACAAACGCAAGCCGGGCGCATGGGGTGGAATAATATCGCCGTACGCCCGCTGACATTCGGCTGCAAACCATTCAATAAACGAAGCGCCATACTTTACTTCCGCGCGGGCTTCGCCGAGTGGTTTGCCTTGCTCGCTTGTCATTAACAAGGCCAAATCTTCAAGATGTTCCAGGATCAGCAGCCTCCATTGATTTAAAATTCCTGCTCGGGCTGCCGCAGTTTGTGCGCGCCAGGCAGGTAACGCAGTATATGCGGCCGCAATGGCCTGTTCGGTTTCAGGTGCACCGCAATCTGCTACCAGGGCAATTTGTTCCTGAGTCGCCGGATTAAAAACAGGGAAAGTGCGGGCAGGGTGGGCACTTACCCAAGCCCCATTGATAAATGCGTGGTGGCGCATCAATTTAATATCTTTGATTTCGGACATGAATATGGTGTGGTTAGGCTAAAAAACGGTGGTGGTGCGGCACTTTTACACGAAACAAAATTTGGCGCTGCAAAGTTGAGGATTTTATTTTTCAGATGGATTTGTCCCTTAAAATTTTCAAGCGCATAGCATACTCCACAAATTTCGAGTATAATTGCCTGTTCAAACAGCAGTTTAAAAGAACAATCAAACGCACAATTCTGATGAAACAAAAAATACGTATTGGCATGGTAGGCGGCGGTATTGGTGCCTTTATTGGCAACGTACATCGTATGGCCGCCGCTTTGGATGGTGAAATAGAACTGGTTTGCGGCGCATTCAGTAGCAATGCCGAAAAATCAAAAGAGTCTGGCGAGGCGCTCGGACTCCCGGCCAATCGGGTATATCCTGATTATGAAACCATGATGCTTGCCGAACAACAGCTGCCTGCTGATCAACGGATGCAAGTAGTGAGCATCGTTACCCCCAACCACGTCCATTTTGGTCCGGCAAAAATGGCCCTCGAACAAGGGTTCCATGTAATTTGTGATAAACCGGTCGCATTTAACCTGGAAGAAGCCCTGGAATTGCAGGAAATTGTAGAAAAAACGGGTTTGCTTTTTGCCCTTACCCATAATTATACCGGCTACCCAATGGTCAAACAGGCCCGCCAAATGATTCGACATGGCGTGCTGGGCAACATTCGAAAAGTAGTCGTTGAATATCCGCAAGGCTGGTTAAGTACCCAAGTGGAGGCATCCGGGCAAAAACAAGCTGTCTGGCGCACCGACCCCAGCAAAAGTGGTATCGCCGGTGCCATGGGCGATATTGGCACCCACGCCGAAAACCTGGCCGAATACGTAACGGGTTTACAAATTACGGAACTCTGCGCGGATATCAGCATTTTTGTGCCCGGCCGTCTGCTGGATGACGATGGCAATATTTTACTGCGCTTCGACAATGGCGCGAAAGGAATTTTGTTTGCCAGCCAAATTGCCGCCGGGGAAGAAAATAACCTGAATATTCGGGTTTATGGTGAAAAAGGCGGCCTGGAATGGCATCAAATGGAACCCAATACTTTGTTGGTGAAATGGCTCGATCAACCCACCCAAGTGTATCGCACCGGAGTAGGCACCTTATATCCCGAAACCCTTGCCCATTTTCGCATTCCAGCCGGTCATCCAGAAGGATATTTAGAAGCGTTTGCCAATATTTACCGCAATTTTGCTTTGTGTGTACGAGCACGCATGGAAGGCACAATGCCCGATCCGTTGCACACCGATTTCCCAAGCATCCACGACGGTGTGCGGGGTATGCGGTTTATTGAAAAAGTAATTGAAAGCGGGAAGAGCGATCAGAAGTGGCTGCCATTTTAAAATATATCTTTAAAAGGCACATCGTTAAAGAAACCTTACGGTGACAGCAGGCAAAACCTGTACCGCGTTACATTCATATCTTTTAACTAAAACGCCCACATATGTTGAATCGTCACACTCGTTTCCTGCTTTTTTGCCTTTTACTTGTCGTCCTGCAAGCGCCAGCCTTTGCGCAACAAACCAATGTCCGTAAAGAAATTGGGCTGGGTTTCACAGGGTTGAATTTTAATTCTTCCAATTCTTTCTCTGCTTTCTATAAAAAGGAAATCAAGGAAAACGTGTACCGCCGCCTGAGTTTTTTAGTAGGGAACATCAATTTATTAAATACCAGCAGCGATTTAACCCGCTTTGATGCCTCCGTTGGGTTTGGTATTGGTCGGGAAAAACGCAAAGCTTTAGACGAAAAACTATGGTTTTACAGTGGCCCACAATGGACACTAAATACCTTAATTGTAGCGGCAAAAGAAAACCAGCGGACCAGCAACACCTACAATTTAAGTACAGGTATTGGGTATATTCTTGGTTTTCAGCACAATCTTAACGACCGTTGGGGTATTAACTTGGAAACAATACCCAGTTTCAGCGTCAGTTACCAATGGGACAATCGATCGGGTTCTGAATCAGAATCTTTTTCGGCAAATGTCTTCTTGAGTAATACCGTGCGGGTTGGCATTGTACGCCGGTTTTAAGCCGCTTTATTTGCGGTCTTTTTTATCTTCTAAAAAATGAAGATCTACATAATACATCATTGGATTATCGGGCTCGATGTACACGGTAAGTGTCGAGCCCGATTTTATATAAGGAGACGGGTCGATCCATAAATTTTCACTGTCAAACGTATATTCCTGTTGTTGCAGCGGGTCTGTCCATTTACACCGTACCACCAACGGCGATTGCCCATTCACCGCAAAGGCGCGATTGACAAACACTTCTACAAATTGGGCATCAACCGTTTTTCAGGTGCGCAGCAAATGCCGATGGTTTTGCCGACGGACGTAATGAAACAACAAGCCGCCATAGCCGACACCGCCAAAGGCCAGGAAAAAAAATCCAAAAAAGACGGGTAAAAACCATTGATCAAATCCGCTCAAAACGACCTGATCGGGCATTTGGGGATTGTACCAGAGCGTTACCTTATCGCCGACTCCATACGCGGGTGGACTAGAAAAAATATTGGATCGGTAAGTATGCGTGCTATCACCGGGGCCATGAAACTCAATAATTGGTGCCGAATTACCATCATTATTGCCTTGCATGGCTACCACAAAGCCCTGGACTTTAATGCCGTTTTGCATGGTACAGTAGTCGTTCCACTGTATGACGGCCGCGATGCCCCCAAAGAGTGTCCCAAATGCCGCAAAAATTAGAAAGAAAAAGGTTGTTCCTTGAAAAAAGCGTTTCATCGAGTTGGGGATCGTTGCTTTTAAGGTGCTTAAAGATGTTCGTTGTGATCGACGACCTCCATGACCGTTCGAAATACCACGTATTTGCCGTCATACCGCGCTTTTACTTTTGCCTGAAGATCAAGTGCGTAAGTATCATTGTATTGAATGAGGTGGGCCATATCTTTTACCAAATATTGCACCGTGTACACCTCCGCATCCTCGTGCTCATGGCCCAACATTTTATTAAGCCGGTAAGACAAAAACATGCCGGTCGACATCACGTCTGGAATATGGCTGTCGCGCATCCAGTTTAGCCAATCTTCGTGCACACTCAATTCAATGGTAACCGTAACATTATATAAGAGCATAAAAAGCAATAATAAGGTGGTTGTTTGCACAAAAATACGTGTAATCCCGCGTTTGTTTAAAACTTGTTGGGTAAAAATGGCAAACTACCATGATTTTTAGCGATTTTAAAAGAAATTATTCTAATATTGTACTTTAAGTACATTCAGTAGGAACCTATGAATTCAAAACGCCATTTTTTGCTCTTTTTGCTGTTGACTTTGCTCGCAGCACCCACTTTTTTGTGGGCCACCCACAACCGCGCCGGAGAAATTCACATTCGCCAGATTGGGCCGCTTACCATTGAAGCGACCATTATTACCTGGACAAAAGCCAGTAGTATCAATGCCGATCGCGATACGCTCACCATTTGTTGGGGCGATTTTGTTTGCGAAGCTGTGAACCGCAGCAATGGCCCTAATGATAAAGGGGTTGTTTGGCCGGGCGATATCAAATACAACTTGTATGTAGCCCGACACACTTACGCAGGTCCGGCAACTTTCCGGATTTCCATGACCGACCCCAACCGTATTGCGGGCATTCTGAATGTAAATCCGCCCTCCAGCGAGAACATTCCGTTTCACCTCGAAACGGTGTACTCGTTTCAAGATCCACAATTTGGTGGATCCAACACGACCCCATATTTATTGCAACCCCCCATTGATCAGGCATGCAAGGGAAAACCCTTCAAACACAACCCAAATGCCTATGATCCCGATGGCGATAGCTTATCCTACGAATTTATCGTACCCCTGCAAAGCGTAAATACCCCTGTTCCCAATTACAGTTTTCCCAATTTCATCACACCCGGTCCGAATAATAACCTTTCGATCAATCGAAGAACGGGGGATATTTTATGGACGAGTCCGCAGCGGGCGGGCGAGTACAACCTGGCATTTATCATCATTTCGTGGCGAGATGGGGCCCCCATTGATACGACCGTACGCGATATGCAGATTTTGGTAGAAACCTGCGATAATAACCCGCCGGTGGTAGAAACCATCGATAAAATATGTGTAGTCGCCGGAAATTTGGTTAAAATTAATGTGCGCGGTACAGATCCGGATGCAGGCGATAAAGTACAATTGACTGCGATTGGGGCACCGCTCAGCCAAGGTGCACCAGGCAGCAACGCGATTTTCACCGTAAATCCGACAGGCTTTAGTACCCCTCCGGTGAATGGTGTTTTTACCTGGACGCCCCCTTGCGAACAGATTTCAGACCAGGCGTACACCGTCGTGTTTAAGGCAGTTGATTCCAGTTCGGTGGGTGTTCCCAAATTGGCCGATTTGAAAACAGTGGAAATTAAAGTGGTGGGGCCTGCGCCGGAAGACGTAAAAGTAACCGCGCAAATGGGCAAAGTTGAAGTCAGCTGGGAGAAACCCTATTTTTGCGATCAAGCAGCCAACAACTACTTTTTTGGGTTTTCGGTTTGGCGCCGGGAAGGTAGTAATCCTTTTATTCCCGATACTTGCCAGCCAGGTTTGGCAGGTCGCGGTTATACGGAATTGACTTTTATTACCAAGGACAGTTTTAATGGCCGATATATTTATCAGGATACGGCGGTGGAGCGCGGCCGGACGTATTGTTACCGTATTTTGGCCAAGTTTGCGCGTATTTCGGGCGGCGGTTATCCGTACAACATTGTAGAAAGCCTACCTTCGGAAGAAGTTTGTGTGCAATTGCCCCGTGATTTACCCCTTATTACCAATGTTTCCGTGTTAAATACCGATCCCGCTACGGGTCAAATGCAAGTTTGCTGGTCAAAACCAGTAGGTGGCGACCTGGATACCATCATTAACCCTGGACCCTATCGTTATCAGCTTTTGCGTGGCGATGGATTTGGTCCGGGCGCACTCACCGAAGTACCTGGCGCATCCTTTGTGGCAGCACAATTCTGGCAGGCAAACGATACTTGTTTTACCGATATTGGTTTAAATACCAACGGAATCCCTTATCACTACAGGGTGGCATTTTATGTGCGGGGCGAAAATACCCCCCTGGGTTCGTCGAACGAAGCATCCTCTTTATTTCTAAACATTAATTCGACCGATCAAGCCAACATTTTAAGCTGGTCGGGCAACATTCCCTGGAATAATTACCGGTACGATATTTATCGGCAGAATGAAACGAGTGGTTTGTTCGAATTAATTACTTCGACGACCACCCCAACTTATGAGGACCGCGGATTGAACAACGGGAAACAATATTGTTATTATGTGCGCTCGGAAGGGACCTATAGTATTGGCGGGGTGATAAACCCTATTTTTAATAATTCGCAAGAAAACTGCGGAGTTCCGATTGATACCGTGCCACCCTGCGCACCTAAATTGACGATTCATAATTTGTGCGATGATCCGCAATTTCAAACCAATGAGCCTCCCTACACCAATGCGTTAAGTTGGACCAACCCGAATGTGCAATGTGATGGCTCCGATGATGCGGTCGCGTACCGCATTTGGTATGCCGCGGATAAAACGGTGCCGCTGAGTTCGATTCAACAGATCAATGGGGCAACGAATTTGCAATTCAATCACTTATTACCAGATGGCCTGGCGGGATGTTATGCGGTTTCGGCCATTGACTCCGTTGGAAACGAGAGTGTTTTGAGTGATACGATTTGTGTGGATAATTGTCCGGAGTACCGTTTACCGAATGCCTTTACGCCCAACGGCGATGATAAAAACGACCTGTTTACCCCTTTTCCGGGCTGGCGTTTTATTGAACGCGTCGATTTTCAAGTATTTAATCGCTGGGGCAATGCTGTATTTCAAACATCAGATCCCAACTTGAATTGGGCGGGCCGCGATGCGGAGGGCAAGGCGCTTTCGGATGGTACCTATTTTTATGTATGCAAAATTTATGAAAAACGGGTAGATGGTGTGGTGCTCCGTTCGGGGGTACTAAGCGGATACATTGAATTGATTGCTGCTTCCCGATAAAAATTGGTTGCGGCAGGTATTTTAAAATTTACCTGCCGCAACACCATCTTATTTATTTCCCAGCGATAACATATTGGCAAACAAGCGGTAGGCCCCGGGCACACCAGCAGGTAATTCCCGGAAAAAGGAGAGGCTTGTGTAGACGTATTGTCCTTTGCCATAAGGTGCAATCAACAAGGCGCTATCGGCTGCTTTTTCGCCTGGATCATTGCAAGAAATGGGGGCCGCAAATTTTGCGTCCCACTCGCTCGCAAAATACAAACCGCGTTCCTGTACCCAATTGTTAAAATCGGCGGCCGTCAGTTTATTAGGCGTGTTGAGCACCGGATGTTCTGGTAACAGAAACCGCACCTCCGAGCGCTCATCCGTAACACGGGTGCGCGCAAGTTTCATCGGGAATGGAGCCACTTTTTCCACAAACAGGTCGAAATTATTATTATACTGCACAATGAGCGTCCCGCCTTGTTCGGTGTATTCCATCAATTTAGTTTGATGCTGTACCAGTGCTTCCTTGGTATTGTAGGCCCGGATCCCCAGTACGATGGCATCAAATTTTTTGAGGTTTTTTTGCTCAAAGTCTTTGTCTTCCAGCAAGGTAACATTGCAGCCCATTTGGCGTAGCGCGTTTGGCACATCGTCGCCAGCACCCATATAGTAGCCAATATTTTTTGCTTTAACAGCAATATCGGTTCGTGCAGCACGGGCATTGGCAGGCAGCAATACATTTTGCTGTGGAATATGGTCGTATTTGATGGGCACCATTTTCAGGCTAAAATCCTGATTATCGACCCGTACCAGGGCATTTATTCTACCTGCATTGGTAGAGCCGCCTGTGGTTACGGTGAAAAAAAGCGTTTTTTCTTCGCCTTTGTTTTTAAACTGCACCGGCACTTCGGAAGGTGTAACCGTCCAGCCGTCGGGTGCGGTCAGGGAAACATAGCCGCGCAGATTTTCGCGGTTGGCTTTAAATCGCACACCAATATCGCGGCTGTTGTTGGTAAACAAATAACTAGGCTGATCGAACTCTACAAACGCGGCGGGTAAAACTTCAAAGGGCCGCCAAATTTCGCCGATGGCAGGTTCTTCTATTTTGTACGCAACATCGGTGTCGTATTCGATTGCTTCCCCCGCGATGGTGATCGACCAACGTACAGAAAGGAAACGCGGTGTTTCGGGTAGGCCGCGCAAGGTTTGTTCGGGCACGGTGTACATGCCTTCATTAAATCCCTGTTGCAGCCAATAAGGGCCTGTGAAGGGCGCGTTTTCGGGCAATTTGATTTTCTTTTCTAACTTAAACGCTTTATTATTTACCAAATTTAGGGCTAATATGGTATCTTTATTCAGGTTGACATACCGAACTGCGGATAAAGCAACCGGCACATTGGAGCGGTTGATTGCTTCAACACGAATGGTGAGCATATCGCCAGGTGCTGCGCTTGGTTCGGCAGCCGTTGCTTCGAGATACAAACCCAGGCAGGACTTAATCACTTGCTTTATTTCGGCCAGTTTCACCACTTTCCAATAACTATCTGGCAACGTTTTGATCATTTGCATTGCTTTGATCAAATCAGGCACCGAAGCGGCGGGGTTGTTTGGGTTGAATTGTTTTTCTACTTTTCCCAGCAGTTTTCCAATTTTTGCACCCCCCTCTACGCGGGTCCAAGTAGTATTGATACCTTCAAACAGGTCATTCGTTTTTGGCCGTTCGCCTTTTATAAAATCGAACCAATCTACACTTTCGCCGCGTTCGCCAATAGAACCAAAACCTTGGCAGCGGTGCATGGAACGCGCTTCGGCGGCCACTTCTGTATTGCTTTTACCTTTAAGCGGCAGGTAAACACCCAAGTCGGCGGAAAAAAGTTTGCTTTTATCCATTTTATCAAACGCTTCCCGACCACCATAAAACCACCAGGAAGTATTAAAAAACTGGCGTTTGGGCTGCCAAGGTTTTACATATTCAAATTGTGTAGGGTAAGCGTCGGCTTTTCCGGCCAAGTCGAATGCTTCCACGGAAAGCATGGCCGAAGCAGTATGGTGCCCGTGGGTTTCGTATTTTTTATCGTGAAAAAAGCGGTTGACAATTACATCCGGCTGGGTTTTGCGAATCGTCCACACCACATCCGAAAGCACCGCATCTTTGTCCCAAATTTGCAGGGTTTCGTCCGGGTTTTTAGAAAAACCAAAATCGTTGGCGCGGCTAAAATATTGTTTGCCCCCATCTACCGAACGTGCCATCAGCAATTCTTCGGTACGCAAAACACCGAGCAATTCCCGAAGTTCGGGACCAACCAGGTTTTGTCCGCCATCACCCCGGGTTAGCGACAAATAGCTCACATTGTACAGCTTTTCGTTGGAGCAGTAGCTGATAAATCGCTGGTTTTCATCGTCGGGGTGTGCGGCAACATACAATACGGAACCCAACACGTTGAGTTTTTTGATGCTTTGTAAAATGTCAGAGGCATTCGGCTTGACTGGCTTTTGGGCAAATGAAGCGATACTGAATAGAAGGGTAATCAACAGCAGAACATGCCGGAAAATAAGAGACTGGGTAGAGTGCATCATGCTAGTATCGGGAAGGTTTGAACTGCGAAAATAAACCCGCTCATGTTGCTTTTGTTGCAAAATGAATTTTTTTTAGTCAATTGGCCGAAAAGAGCCCCTGTTTGACAAACATTCGCGGAGGCATTCTATTATATCTTGACAAGACGATCAATCCATCTTTACAACAAACGACCAATGCGTATTAAAGTTTTTTTTCGCCGCTTCATGTATATCACGCTTTTTTTCCTGGCCGTTTGGGTCGTCTGTGTGCAGGCGGGCTGTCTGGCTATGCGGACCCCCGATAAGAAATGGGCGGAGAAATTGCACGAAAAGGGGCAGCAGGCTGTTGTTCAATTTGTAGATGTGCCCAACGGCCGCGGCCGCAATTTGCACACGGTTTCCATTAAAAGTTCGGACACCCTGCCCTGGGTGCTTTTTGTGCATGGTTCGCCGGGGGCTTCTGATGCATTTATTGAATATTTGGCAGATACCGTATTGACGCGCCATTTTAACCTCGTTGCCTTTGATCGGGCTGGTTTTGGGTACAGCGGTTTTGGTCGACCAGAAACAACGCTCGCCGGGCAGGCGGCAGACATGAAAGCGATTGCCGATCATTTTGCCCCGGGCCAGGCGCTCGTTTTGTTGGGACATTCGTTGGGCGGGCCCTTAATTTGTCGATTTGCGATGGACTATCCGGCACAAACCCGGGCGCTTATTGATGTAGCAGGGTCGATTGACCCCAATTTAGAGCCGCGTCAGTGGTGGGTGCCAGTGATCGATAATCCGCCGGTCAAATGGCTGATTCCCAAAGCCTTGTGGACATCCAACCATGAGATCCGGTATTTATCGGACGAACTAAATAAAATGATGCCGATGTGGGACGATATTACCTGTCCGGTTCATTTGATTCATGCGGAAGACGACCGGTTGGTTCCAATTGGCAATGTTGCTTTTGCGGATAAAATGCTCATCAACTCGAGCAATAAAAAAGAGACCATCCTGCCGAAAGGCGATCATTTCATTCTTTGGAGCCGCATGGATATTGTTAAGCAGGCCTTGTTGGATTTTGCCCGGTAATTATTTTTCGGGAATAGCATCGAAGCGGTAGCCTTTTCCCGAAAAATGTTCGAGGATGGCTGGCAACACCACCCGCAAGTTTTCGGCCGCTTTGATATTATCGTGTAGTACGACAATCGACCCAGGCCGGGCATTGCTCAACACATTATCACAGCATTTTTGCGGTGTTATGGTTGGGTCAAAATCACCGCTCAGTACATCCCACATAATCAGCCGGTATTGGCTGCTGAGTTCTTTGCGTTGGCTTCTGCGCAGGCGGCCATAAGGTGGTCGAAACAGTTTGCTTTGTACCCAATGGGCGCATTCCTGTACATTTTCGAGGTAAGTTTCGTCGGCCGTTTTCCATCCGTTGAGGTGATTGTAGGTATGATTTCCTACCGTATGACCATCTTGAAGAATTTGCCGGTAAATTTCCGGATGTTTGCGCACATTTTCGCCGACACAAAAAAAAGTGGCTTTTGCTTTGTAACGTCGCAAGATTTCGAGTACCCAAGGCGTGAGTTCGGGAATTGGGCCATCGTCAAAAGTGAGGTATAAAACGGGATCTGCCGTAGCGATCCGCCATTCAAAACCAGGTAAAATGGTTTGAAGCAAAAAGGGTGTTCGTGCAAGGTACATAGATCGGTAAATGGATGACCAAAGTTTTTGATTAAAAAAAAGACGCATCCGGTCAGGCTTTCGGTGATGTCCGATGGCGTTGAAACAAGATTGCGTCTTTTGAAGTGTAAGTATCATACCATAAGAATTGTGCCAAGCTTGGTCAAAGCGACACAGTTGCGCGCAATATTCCATAAAATAACTTATTTTTGCAACTCCTATGAGTGTTCGTGTTCGTTTTGCTCCTTCTCCTACCGGCGCGCTGCATATTGGCGGCGTCCGCACGGCTTTGTACAACTACTTGTTTGCGCGCAAACAGGGTGGTCAATTTTTGTTGCGTATCGAAGATACCGACCAAAATCGCTTTGTACCTGGTGCAGAGGATTATATCATTGAAGCTTTGAAGTGGGTGGGCCTGGTTCCCGACGAAGGCGTCGGTTTTGGGGGTGATTATGGTCCCTACCGGCAAAGTGATCGCAAGGCCATTTACCTCGATTATGCCCTACAATTGGTGCAAAGGGGGCATGCTTATTATGCCTTTGATACGCCTGAAGCATTGGATGCTCGTCGGGAAAGCGAAGATAATTTTACCTATAACCAGTTTACAAGAACGGGTTTGAGCAATAGCCTGACACTTTCTGCGGAGGCCGTGCAACAACATCTGGATGCTGGTTTGCCCTATGTAATTCGGTTAAAAGTAGCGCCCGATCAAGAAATTCGAATTCATGATTTGATTCGCGGAGAGGTTGTTTTTCAAAGTGCCGACGTTGACGATAAGGTTTTGCTCAAGGCGGATGGGATGCCAACGTATCATTTGGCCAACATCATTGACGACCACTTGATGAAAATAACCCACGTTATCCGGGGAGAGGAGTGGTTGCCCAGCACAGCGCATCATGTTTTGTTGTATCAGGGATTTGGTTGGGAAGATACCATGCCACAATTTGCTCATTTGCCCTTGATTATGAAACCCGTGGGAAATGGTAAGTTGAGCAAGCGGGATGGTGCCAAATTTGGCATGCCCGTATTTCCGCTCAATTGGGAAGGTGCAACAGAAGAAGATCATTTTCCGGGTTTCCGGGAAGCGGGTTTTTTGCCCGAGGCGGTCGTTAATTTTTTAGCGTTGCTGGGCTGGCACCCGGAAGACGACCAGGAAATATTTACCCTTGAGCAACTGGTAGAAGCGTTTTCTGTAGGGCATATTAGTAAAAGTGGAGCCCGTTTTGATTATGAAAAAGCGAAATGGTTTAACCAGAAATATATTCAGGCAATGGATGCCGCTACCTTGGCAACCCACATTCGGCCACTCGCAGAAGCAAAGGGTTACGCGGTGTCGATAGAATATTTGCAGCAAGTAGCTGTTTTAATGAAAGAAAGGGTTACCTTTTTGCCTGATTTTGTGGAGCAGGGGTATTATCTGTTCGAACCGGTACGTTCATTTGACAGTGAAACCGTACAAAAAAAATGGTCGGAAACAGTAGCTGGAATCTTTGTTGAACTACAAAGTTCGTTGGATAACATCGTGCCATTTGAGTCTGCCAACCTCGAAGAAAAGGTGAAGCAGTTTGTACAGGAAAAGGGTGCAAAACCTGGCGACGTATTGCCGTTGTTGCGTATTGCGTTGGCGGGAACCATGAAAGGGCCCGCTGTTTTTGATATGGCAGTAGCCCTTGGAAGCGCGGAAACAATGGCGCGTTTGAAGCGATTTGTCGAAACTTTTAATAAATAATCCACTCTAAATCATTCGGATGAAAAAGAAGCCCAAAACGGAGAAGAAGCCCAAAGCAGCAGTGAACCCAGTGGAAGATATTGAAATCAAGGTCAATGCGCTTGGTCAAGTTGAAAAGAATTTTGAGGTAGAGCAGATCATTCAGTTTTTGAACGAAAATGTGCCCGATAAAAAATTATCTGGCGAAGAAAAACGCGCTTTGCGAATTACAACCTGATCGGATAATCTGGTAATTTGTATCCCGCAAATTTGTATCCCGCAATCGGCCAAAAGTCGGTTTAAAGTGCCATGAAGACTGCAAAGCCAAGGCATTTTCAGGTATTTTAATCAACTTAATCCACTAATACGAACATATCCCTTGATCTCGATGGGCCCAAATCACCTATCGAAACAGCTCTACGTCTGTATGACAAACCGGTTACACCATTGCTTTCGGTCCTTACTGCTGCCGATCAGTATGGGCCTATTTTTAGCACAGTCGAACCGACTGGATGCGCAAACCAGTTTTTTCAATTTTACACCGCCTGCAAACACCATCATTGCGGTCGGGGTGGATTGTGCTGCCTCCCTGGCATCAGGCGGATTGGCAACGCCCGTTGTTACTTCCACCGTTGGGGCCAATATTACTTCCTCCGCGTTCGATCCCGTTGCATCCGGTTACCTGTATACCGACCCTTGGCCTGCACCCTACAACACCTTAATCGTGAGCTGGAAGGTCACAGACGACCAGGGTCATACGGCCAATTTTATATATACGGTTTCTATTCTGGATGTTACACCACCGGTATTTAATACGACGGCTTTCCCAACACCGCTCCAGTTGAGCTCGGTATTGCAAGTTCCCACAGATACCAATATTCCAGTCAATGATAATTGCACTGGACCCTCAAATCTGGTGCGTTCCTTTACGGAAACAACCCGACCCGATACTTGTGCTGCAGGTACTTTCACGCGTACCTGGACCGCCGCCGATGCTTCCGGAAATACGGCTACTTATACCCAAACGATCATCATTTACCAGGATACCCTTCCGCCAAGCATTTCTGTTTTTCCACAAAATGGTGCAGCATCCTGTACCCAATTAAACACAGCCTATCCCGCCTGGTTAGCAACGCAAATGGCAAACTTTACAGCATCGGATCCTTCGGGTATTCAGGCGCTGACCAATAACGCACCGGCTAGTTTTCCTCCAGGATGTAAAGTTCCAATATTGGTAACCTTTCGGGCAATTGATAATTGTGGGATCGCCAATCCCACAACGGCCATTTTTTCTACTGCCGACAACCAGCCACCTGTTATTTTAGGGGCGCCCAAAGACACGGTCGCCTATTGCACGAGCGTGGCAAGCCCACTCAATGCATTGGGAAATTGGATCAATAAAAAAGGCTATTTACAAACTATAGATTCCTGTACCGAGCAAAACCTGCTGCAATATGAAATGAAAATTGGCGGGTTAGTGCGTGATTCGGCACAGGTAGTTGCCGCCTTGTTGGCTTCTTATGCCAATGGTTGTATGAATATGACCATTGGCGGTATCGATTATCCCAAAGTAAGGGGAAAAGTGACCGTCACCTTTTCGGTAAAAGATGCCTGTGGAAATACGGCTACTGCCGGGACGGCTACTTTTGGTGTAATTGATACCGTACCCCCCGTCATTTCGGGCGTAAATACCACCGAGTTATGCGGTGGTAATGACAATGCTGCCTTGGTTGCCTGGATTAATGCAAAGGGTAATGCAACCGTCACAGACGGATGTTCGGGTACGAGTTGGACGAATTTTAGTTGGGTAACATCAAACGGACAAATGGGCACAGGCAACTTTGTAACAGGGCCATTTCCCTTGGTATCGCCCTACCAATGCAACTGGTGGGTAGATGTTTCGTTTCGTGCTACCGATGATTGTGGCAATATAAATCAACGCACCCTCCGTTTTCAAATTTTTGACAATGTAAAACCCGTCATCGCAGGCTTCCCGCCAATATTGACCTTGCCCTGCACCAGTCCCAATCCCACCCTTTCTCCTGCGTTTGTGAGCGACAATTGTGATACCAGTATGTTGATCACCTACACAGCGGTCAATTCAGATACTATTTGCATTGGTTCCTATAAACGGCTGATCACCTGGTATGCTACCGATGATTGTGGCAATACTGGTTCTGCGACCCAAACGATTCAGGTACGTGATACCGTTGGGCCGGTGTTTACTTTGATCCCGCCTGCGATAACCATCCGGTGCGATACATTTGTGTTGCCTGCGGCCCCAATTCAAGGACAAAATATCCAGGCAACCGATGCTTGTAGTCCCGTAATCAGTATTACCACCCAGGTTGTTTCAGGGCAAAATCCCAATCCTGCATTGTGCAGCCACTACGCCTATGGTATTACCCGCATTTTTACCGCCACCGATGCGTGTGGAAATACTCGGACAGCCACCCAAGTGATTAGTGTAATTGACAATTTGGGGCCAAATGTTTACGGATACAGTGACACCACGGCGGTATGCGAAAAATTGCCACCGCTGCCTTCACCCACAGGCATCGACCTATGCAGTGGAGTTACCGCGCCACCCACCATGTACCAGGAAATTATTGTGGCTGGATCCTGCCCGGATCAATATACCCGCGTGCGGTATTGGCAGGCTAGTGATGTATGTGGAAATACTGCAACTTTTACCCAAAATATACATATAATCGATACTGTTGCACCTATATTAACGGGTATCCCGGCTAATATTACAGTGGCCTGTAACAATATTCCAGTGCCAACCAACAGCGGCAACTTTGGCAAATCGGATAATTGTGATAATAATGTCAGCATCGCTTTCCTTGAATATGAGGTGCGCGATCCAGATTTAAACAGTTGTGCACATTGGACGAATTATCAAATTAAGCGCGAATGGACGGCCAGTGATAATTGCAGCAACGAGCGGGTGTACACCCAAACCATCACGGTAGAAGATAACACGGGTCCGGTAATCGTTGCCCCCAATACCATTTCCCTACCATCGGATATCAATGTGTGCGGTGCCAACCTCGTTGTGCCAGCACCAATATCGCTCTATGATGATTGCACAACGCAGTATGCCACCTACAATTTAAAAGATACCGCCCTGTTGATACTCACAGGTGGCGGTAATCCATTCAATACCCCCGTCGATACGATTGTTTTTCAGTGGTCGCAGCCCAATTTGCCGCCATTTGAGCCGGTGGTCAATGCGGCATCTTTTACGGTATTGATTGACAATGCTGATATTAATAGCGTCAGTGAGTTTTTTAATATTTACGGAGAAGGCGGCGAAAATTTAGGTAAAACAGATCCAATTATTACGCCAGTATCCTGCACCTCGGTGGTGAAAGTATTTACCATTCCGGCCAATTTGCTCAATGTCTGGATGGCGGATGGCGATTTAAAAATTCGCCTTGTAACCAATGGGACGGGCAATGCTGCGATAAACCCCACTTGTCCAAATGGCCGGGTGCGTTGTTCCTTGTTGTACCAAACAAGTACGCAATATGTGCCCGTTGATTTGACGTATTCTATTGATAATCAGCCCGCCCAACCATTTCCTCCGAGCACGGGTGCATTTTTTGATGTGGGCAGCCACACGGTTGTGTATAAAGCGACGGATTGTGCGGGAAATACAACAACCGTAAGTGCGTCCATCGTAATCGATGATAATCAGCCGCCCCAAATCACCGCGCCTGCTCCGATTACACAATATATTGGCGCTGGAAATTGTACCGTTACCTTACCCTTGCCGTTTCCGACGATTTTTGAAAATTGCGATGTTTCGGGTGTACTTGAGCGCGCATCTGCTACCCTTCCGATTCAGTTTGAATATGACCCGGATGCAGACACTATACCGATTTCGATTGTTTTGCCAATTAATGGGCTTATTCCTAATGCAATTACATCGGGCCGTTTGCGCATCCGTTTTCGGGGTGATAATGGAGATACAGGTGAGTTTTTTAACATTAACGACGAATTTGGCCAGCCACTTCCATCGGTTACCCAATTGGGGCCCAAACCATTGGAGTGTACGACGACTTATGCGGAAACCGTCATTTCGGTGTCTGCCAACAACATTAACAATTGGGCACAGAACGGAAACACCTTTTTTACTGCGATCCCTAACAACAATGTATTTAACTTTCCGGATGCGATCGGTAATTGCAATCCCTTATTGCCCGATAAAACGGATGGGATTAGTCGTATACAGGCCATCTTGGAATACAGCTATGCCGAAATAACGTACGAAATCAGAAAGAACAACGCCTTGTACCTGCCGCCTGGACCATTGGTTGGCAATCAAACCAATGTAACCTTGGAGCCAGGGGTGTATCAGGTAAAATATGTTGTTTCGGATGACCATGGTTTGGAGGGTACCACAACATTTACGATTACCATACGGGACACCATCAAGCCCAAGGCTTTTTGTTTGCCCACCACCATTTCAACGAATCCTTCCGGGTTACCGATTGATCATTATTTTTTACAGCCATCTACCATCAACAACGGCAGCACGGATAACTGCCCGGGTTCTCTGACCTTGCAGCTTTCGCAAACAGAATTTACCTGCAACATGGCGACGCCGCCAAATAATATTTATCCAATTACCCTAACTGTAACGGATGCATCAGGCAATACGGCCACTTGTAACACGACGGTGCAAGTGATTATTGCCGATTTGAAACCGTATTACTTGCCGGTATGTGAAGGGGGGACCTTGCGTTTGTTTACGGATTCGGTGCTGACAGATCCAAACAATATTTATTCTTTTTCCTGGAAAAACCCGGGTGGAACACCGGTTTTCCCTGGACAACGGAATCCTGTAAAGCCCAACGTACAGCTTTCAGAGGAAGGGATTTACAGCGTGTCTATAACAGGGTCTACGGGTTGTGTCGCGACGGGTGCGGTGGATGTGCGATTAACCAAACTGCCGGGTGTGCCTGAGTTGCAAACCAATACGCCCATTTGTGAAGGGGATAGCATCTATTTATCCACCATTTCAAACGGACAAAATATATGGTATAAATGGTATTCCGTAGCGCCCAGCGGCATTGCGACCTTACTGGATTCGACCCAGTCTTCTTTTTATGAAATTCCAAACCCCTTAGTCGGGAATTACAACTTTTATATGAAAGTATCGGCCGACGGGTGTTCTTCGGTGAATTCTCCGATTGCTTTGGTATTGGTCAAAGCCCGCCCATCCGCCGTAATTAATCCGCCTTCGAGTGCCAATGTGCGCGTTTGTTTTGGACAACCCATTGTTATCGGTACCAGTACCCAGGCACCTGGTATGACGTACGCCTGGAGTGGTCCGAACGGGTTTAACAGCAGCTTGCAATCTCCCCCGGCCATTTTATCAGCCAATTTTTCTAACGGCGGCACCTATAAGTTGATCACAACCGTTGATAACTGCGCGTCTATCCCCGATTTGGTAGAAATAAAAGTAGATACAACACCAACACAACCGGTTATTTCAGGCCAAAATGCCCTTTGTGTAGGAGGTACTACCACCTTAATAAGCAATGTGTTGGGTATTGGGTATATCTGGGAGCGTGTTAGCCCGGCCTTCCAAATTACGACCACCACCAATGCGCTGGTATTAAATAACCTTTCGCTGGCCGACAATGCTTGTTGGCGCTTGCGGGTCGTGCAGCAAAATTGCGCGTCCGATTGGTCGAATGATTTTTGCATTAATGTGAAAGCATACCCCGATGTAGCAGCGCCCCCCGAGATTGCAATTTGTAAAAACGATACCCTCAAACTAACGGCTACCTCGAACCAGACGAACCTGCCGTTTTGGTCCTGGACCGGGCCAAGCAATTATTCAACCTTCCAACAAAACCCGATTAGAACCCCCGGCGAACCAGGCCTGTATAAGGTGATTGGCAAAAATGAAAATGGCTGCGCTGACTCTGCATCTGTAAAAGTAATTATCAGTCCGCAACCCATCATTGATACCATTACCAATAATGCGCCGCTCTGTCCCGATGGAACATCCGACGCAACCCTAATCCCGGTGGTGACAAGTAATAGTTTACCGTTAATGTATTGCTGGTACCGTCCCAATATTTCGCCTGAAAATCTGTTCTCGACCGATCCGATGCCAGTACTTACGGATGTTGCCGGGAAAGACAATGGTACTTATTTATTAATTGTAAAAGATGCACTGGGCTGCGTTTCGGAAGCGGGTTCGACGACCATAAATGTGGGCAACCCACTTGATTTGCCCATCCTGAAATGGGGTAATACCACCAATGATACCACCGTGTGTGCGGGTGCTGTTTTAAAACTTCGGGTTGAAAATGCTGGCTCTTATCAAATGCCAACCACCTATACCTGGACCGTTCCATACAGTGCTACCCCGATTGTCACTTCGAATAATTTTATTGACATTCCGAGTGCACAAGTCAATCAAACCGGATTGTATCATGTACAGGTAAATGCCGCCAACTGTTTGTCGCCGCTGTCCACCAGCATCCGACTTACGGTGAATCCCTTCCCGGTAGCGCCACTCCCACAATCTAATTCACCTGTTTGCGAAGGCGGAACCTTAAATTTATGGGTGTCTAATCCGAATAGCAACCCGAACGCTCAATATTTCTGGACAGGACCTAATTTCAATCCGACGCAGCCAATTGCGAATCCGATGATTAGCCCGGTCAATGAAAATAACCAAGGGCCTTATAACGTAAGAGTAACGTTAAATGGCTGTACCACTTTTGCAATAGAACCCATACTTGTGTTGATTGATGCGTTACCCAAGCAACCGTTTATCCTGCCACCCGTTCCAACGCGTATCTGTAAAAGCGACCCAACGGCCATCATCAACCTAGTGGTAAGCATGCCCACTTTAACCCAAGGCGCTCAATATACCTGGATTCATGTTGAACAAAACGATACCATCGCGGGTCCGTTGCCCTCTGGAAGTTTGTTAATTAGCAACCTGAATCAGTTTTCACCGGGCACCCAAACCTTTAAAGTTATTGCCAATAAGGGCGGATGTAATTCTTTGTTTTCACAAACCGTCTCCGTAATACTTGATACCATTCCAGCAAACCAAGCGGATGCAGGGCCTTCTCCCCGCCTGTTGTGTACGCGGGATGTATTGCGTCTGAACGCCAGCACCCCCACCCAGGGTATTACCGGAAAATGGACACAAGTTGGTACCCCGACACTTTCGATTGTCAATCCCGATGACCCAAAATCTACCTTGACTGGTTTTACAGCGGGAAATACATACACCTTTGTTTGGGCGATTAGCAATGGCGGTTGTACAAATTTTGACACCGATACTTCCGTAATCACCATGGTTGCGCCGGAAACAGCGAAAGTGCCCGAAACTTATATTACAGCCTGTGCGGTAAACGCTGTTACTATTCAATCTTTTCAGGGTCAAAATACAAAAGGCCGCTGGACGCAAGATGAAAACCAGACCAATGTATTGATGATCGGAATTTCAAATCCAGACAGTACCACCACCACAGTCTCCAACCTGGTTCCAGGTGGTAGTTATTTCTTCTATTGGGTATTGTCGGATATTGGGTGCGGCATGGATTCTGTGCGGGTGCGGGTCGATAATTTTTCTGCCAAGCCTTATGCGGGCGCAGACCAAACGATTTGTAGAAACGAAGCAACGACCAAAGTGAGCGCAACGAAACTACAGGATTTTGAAACAGGATTGTGGACGAGCAGCAATCCCAATATTACCTTCACGCCGGCAACCAATGAGGTTTCAGTGGTGGGTAATTTGCAAACCGGACCCAATATTTTGTATTGGACCACCAACGGCGATACCTGCAAAAACAATGGGCGCGACACCGTCGTGATCAACTATCAATTGGCGCCCACGGCAGTAGCAGACATTATTGATGTAACCTACGGTGCTACCCAGTCAGCAAATTTGATCAGCAACGATATTTTGCCCAATGATTTTTCTGTAACCATTACCACCGATCCAACAGACGGTACGCTGAAATTGATTTCCAATGGGGTATACACCTATCAAGCATCTGCTGGTTTTTCTGGCACCGATAAGTTGATTTATAAAGTGTGTAATACGTTTTGTCCAGATACTTGCAGTTTTGCGCAAGCCCAATTCATTATTGGAGAACCGGAAGATTGCATCATTCCAACCGTCATTACCCCCAATAACGACAATGTAAATGAAACATTTATCATCCCGGCGTCCTGTTTTGTAGGAGAAGGTGTGGTGGATGTGGAAGTTAGTATTTACAACCAATGGGGCGATATTGTGTACCATGCTGTCCAATACGACAATAACAACGGTTGGGATGGTAAATTAAATGGCGCGGACTTGCCAGTTGGAACCTACTTTTATGTAGTGGAAATTCAGGATGGATCGAAACCCAAAACCGGATTTGTACTGATACAACGTTAAAAAACCACGCCTTAACTAGCCGCTGTCTATGCAAAACAAACTCGCTTTTTTAATCGGGCTTCTTTTTTTGGTGCATACTGCCTGGGCCCAACAGGAGCAGATGTACACGCAATTTATGCTGTACAAACCGGCCTACAATCCGGCAGCCAACGGCAACTTCGAATCTCCTACGCTCCTTGTTTCGTACCGCAGCCAATGGATTAGCAAAATTGACGGTGCCCCGAATACCCAGTTCATTTCGTACACCATGCCCATGTTGAGCAACCGGGTGGGACTGGGTGGTAACTTGGTCCGCAGTACGATTGGAATTACGCGCACCCTCACTTTGGAAGGTGCTTACGCTTACCGTATCCCGTTAAAGAGAGGATCATTTTGTATTGGTATACAGCCCAGCGTACGGCAATTTTATCAAAACTGGGCCGATAGCCGTTTGAGCGCTACCCAACCGATCCCAACTGATCCGTCGATTCCGACCACAGCACAAAGCAAAATTGTGCCCAACCTTGGTTTCGGATTGTTTTATTCGGGCAAAAAACGGGGTCGGGAGCGGTGGTATGCTGGCATTGCCGCTACCCGCTTGGTCCGCAATAATATTGATTTTGCCGAAGGAGGGTTAGTTCTTTCGCAAGAGGTGCAACATTTTAATGCCATGGCAGGTTATAATTTCCAAGTAGATGAAAACATCGTATGTACACCCCAAATATTGCTAAAATATGTACCCAACGTACCTTTTGATGCGGATATCAATTTTACGATGGTTTTGAAAGAAAAATATTTTAGCGCAATCACCTATCGTACCGGCGGAGATACCAACAAGGCCGGAGAAAGCGTTGATGTGCTGGTAGGATTGCAGGCAAATAAATTCTTCTTTTTCTGTTTGTCGTACGACATTGGACTAACGCGGTTGCGCCGTTTCAATAAAGGAAGCATCGAAATGAGCGCGCGTTATTATTTCAATCCTCCAGAAGGCTCTAATGACAAGATTTCCAAACCCAATTTGTAACACTATGACACGTAAATTAATCCTGTTGCTCCCGCTCCTGCTCTTTACTTGTTCAACCGTTTTGCTCGCCCAAAATTCAGGGAAAAGCAAATCTAAGGACCGGCTCCGCGAGAAAGATGAACGACGGTATCCGGTAACAATCAAAAATTGCATTGGTATCAACACACCACGGATTGAATTTGGCCCGGCCTTTTTTGACGGCGGACTGATGTTTGTTTCCACGCAAGATAAAAACGGACCCAAGGACGAAAATGATGAACCATTTTCCGAGTTTTACTTTTCTGCTTTTGATCCCAATGGCGATCCATCTACCCCGGTAAAATTCTTTTTCGATGGAAGTAAAAAATCGGCGTTACATGATGGCCCCTTGTGTTTTACCCGCGATTTGAAAACGGCCTATTACACCCGCACCAACAACCGCGATGGTGTACGTAAAGCAGCCAGAAACGGAGTCGCCAAAAATAAAATTTACGAAACCCGTAAAGACAGCCTTGATCCCGATTGGTTTAGGGCGCTGGATTTGCCGTTCAACGACGATAATTATAATTGTGTGCACCCAAGCCTTTCTCCAGATGGCACCAAATTGTTCTTTGCATCCGATAAACTGGAAGGAAGCCAGGGAGGATACGATATTTATGTGGTAGAACGGGAAGATAATGGCAATGGCCGAACAATTTGGGGCAAACCGCGCAACCTGGGGCCAAACATCAATACGGATCGAAATGATATTTACCCGTTTATAAGTTATCAAGGAACCCTGTTTTTTACCTCCAACGGCCGCGCCAATTCTTTGGGTGGTTATGATTTGTATTACGTAAACAATCCGCTAACCAACCCGGAAGAGGTGGTAAATATGAATGCCCCTTTTAACTCAGAAGCGGATGATAAAAGTTTGATCATTGACCCGGATGGAAAATCAGGCTTTTTTGCAAGTACCAGGGATCCTGGTTACGGCCATGAAGATATTTTTCGCTTTTCTGCGCCGCGCGGTTTAGAAGGTGTCGGAAAACCGGAAGTTAATAAAGTGGATTTTGCTGTACGAGATGCCAAAACAGGGGAAGCCATTCAAAATGCTTCTATCCGAATTTTGCAACCTACCAACGATGGTTTCTTGGGCAGTGACGGCCCGAACGATTTTTATAAAATGGAAATCGCTCCGGTGCAAGACAAAAAGAATGTGTTGAGTTTTCAGTTGGTGCGCAAGGATGCGGTAGATTTGGGTAAACCAGGGTTTTATTCCAACACGGATGGAGCAGCGCGTACCCAATTCAACCGTTATCGCACCTATTTGGTTATAGTAAGCATGGATGGCTACCGCACGCAAGATCGGCTGATATCCATTGAAGACGAAAAGGATATCGTGTTGGATTTTAATATGCGGGAAGCGCCTTTGTGTTTTCGGGCAGGAGGCATTGTTGTTTCTTCCGAATTTGGTACCCGCATCACCAACGCTGTGGTTAAAATGGTTAGCCGGTTGACAGGCGAAGAAGTTACCGTCCGGACAACCTCCAATGGTGAGTTTGATGCCTGCTTGCCCGTTGAAGGCGATTATATTGGTTATGTGGATCGGGAAGGGTTTAATTCGGCAAGTTTCCGATTTGCGGCAGCCCGAGGCAAACGCGCTTCAGAAGAAATTTTGTTAAAACCCCTCAAAGCGGGAGCAAGCATTGAAGAAGAAATGCCCCTTGCCAATGGCTTACAGGACGGCTCGGTGATTATCATGGAAAAAATCTTCTATGAGTACAACAAAGCGACCCTCAATCAGTACGCGGTGCGCAACCTGGAAGCTTTATATGAGTTGCTGGTGAGATACCCGGAAATGGAAATCGACATCAATGTGCACACGGATACACGGGGCGAGTCAAGGCTGAACCAGGAACTCACCGATGAACGTGCAAAAAATGCCAAAACCTACCTGACCTACCGGGGTGTTCAAGCGGAACGCATTCGGGCTTACGGCAAAGGGGAGTCTGAACCTCGGAACCGCTGTACCGAAGGTGTGGAATGTTCGGACGAAGAACATCAGCAAAACAACCGTCTGGAAATTGCAGTGCGAAAGTTGGGCAGTCCGGTAAAGCCATAAACGAAGTGCCGGAAAGGCCATTTTTTTATAACAAACTGAGGGTGTAACACGCTCGTGATGGAGCTTTGAAAATGAAACAGTTGTGTGTGAATTTGTGGTGGATGTTGTGCTTGCCATGTATTTTATTGGCGGGCAATCCAGATCCAGAACCCATGAAAGGCGGGCCGGATGGTCCGCATGTTTTTTACCGAAACGGCCAGATTGTCGTAAAATCGGTGGAGCGTCGCGATACAGGAATGATGGCGCGCGAAGTATATTACCTGGAGTCATCCAAGGTGTTGTTGAGCTGTTATGTGCCCGAAACGGAGGATCGTTTCAGTTTTGAGTTGCAAGACAGCTTAAAAGTGGAGCCGGATCTATACAGCTTGCCTGAAAAAATGATTGTGCTTTCGGATATCGAAGGTAATTTTCAGGCATTCAAAACCATGTTGATGGGTGCTAAGGTGATCAACCGCGATTTCGATTGGATTTTTGGAAAAGGCCACCTCATTTTATTGGGCGATTATTTTGATCGTGGCAGTAATGTAACTGAATGCCTTTGGTTGGTATACAAATTGGAGCAGGAGGCAAAGGCAGCCGGCGGGAAAGTGCATTTTATTTTAGGCAATCATGAAATTCTTAATTTGCAGGGCAATACAGAATATGTGCGCCGAAAATATTTGGCCAATGCGATACTGATGGGCGAGGCTTATCCGATGTGGTTCAATGAGGATACCGAATTGGGCCGATGGTTGCGCACAAAAAATGCCCTTGAAAAAATTGGCGATTTTTTGTTTTGCCACGGTGGGATCAGCCCGGAGTTGGTGCGCACTAAAATGAATATTGCCACCATCAACCGGATTGCCCGCAACCACTTGGGGGAAGCACAAGCAGATATTCCTGCAGGCAATCCGCGCGCGATCTTTGACCTACAAACCGGTATTTTTTGGTGCCGCACGATCGCCAAGAGCAAAATAAGTGTGGAAGATATTGATATGATTTTGGCCTATTTCTCGGCCCAACGGATGGTTATTGGCCACACGCTGGTTCCTGATCTAACCTTCAACTACGGTGGCAAGGTAATTTGTATCGATCTTTACCACGAAGAAAACTTGCGCCGAGGCTTTATGAAAACCTTGCTCATAGAGGACAGTATTTGTTACGGCATTGATAGCCGTGGAGACAAAACCTCGGTTTTTACCGTCGCTTTTCCGCGTAAATCGGATAGCAATAAGGAATAAAAATTTAAAGGGCCTGCAATAAATGCAAAAGGCGCAGCTGATTTTGTGTTCTACGCAAATTGTGTTCCGGGTCCTGCACTTTAAAGTATACATCACCGGCCAGGTAGTCGGTTAGGAAGCGCAAAGCCTGCTCGCCGGTCATCCATTGGCCACCGAGCAGGAGTTGCGCTTTTTCTTCGGCACTTAGAAATGCTTCCGTTTCGCTTAAAAAACCCTCAAGCAGCGCATCCAGTATTTCCTGGCGCATTTGAAGGCCTTGAATTGCTGCATCTTCGGGGCCGTTGGGTACAAAAGTGCGCACCATATCGCCAAAATCGGATAAAATCAAACCGGGCATCACCGTATCCCAATCTATCACAGCAACCGCTTTTTGGGTGGTTTTATCTATTAAAATATTGCCCGCTTTGGTATCGTTGTGGGTAACCCGCAAGGGAAGTTTTGCCCTTAAATGCTGAATTTTATCAAAAACCGGTTTTACATCAAAAATAGCAGCAATTTCCGATTGCGCTCCGGCTACCCGTCCCACGGGATCCTGGTCTAAAATGGTTAAGAAAAACGCCCAACGCTGTTCGGTATCGTGAAATCCGGGGATGGTTTCGGCTAATTCATGGGCAGGAAAATCACGCAAGGCTGCGGCAAATGCGCCATAGGCCCGCGCAGCCTCATAGGCAATGGCCGGGTCGGAAATGCCATCGGGTGAAAACGTATTTTCAAAAAATGGAAAAACGCGCCAGTAATTGCCCTTCGCGTCCTGATGCAACCATTGTCCATCGCGGGCAGGCAAGGGGGTGGCAATTTGATAGCCATACGCTTGCCGTTGCAAATAATTGGACACCTTGCTTATATTGTCCATCACCAACGCAGGGTTTTTAAAAACCTGGTGGTTGAGGCGTTGCAGTAAATAACAATTGGTCTCGCCTGATGCAAACGACAACTCAATTCGGTAACTATCATTGATATTGCCTTGTCCAACCGGTGCGGCACTCAGACATCGATCAAAATCAAAAAAATGGCGGGCAATATCGGCGAATGGCATGGTTACTCTTTAAATAATTCAACCTGCATATCGTCGAGCACAACCGGAAACTCGCTGCCCGCTGCCCAGCAAAAAACCTGTACCTTCCGAAAAGGCTTCTTTGGAATGCGGGTGTCAAAGAAGAGCTGCTTTTCTTCGTTGCCCTGTACATGCCGCTGCAATCGCAAAATTTGCTCTTTGATTACCTGGTCATTTTGATCCCAAAAGCGGATGGTAAACTGGGTCATTTTCCAGGCCACATCCTCGCGACCTTCACACCGAAAACGTACGCTGGTGCGCACCCATTGGTATTGCTGCCATTGTTCGAGACTAATATCTGCGCTGTATGCATTCACGTATTCGTGGTCTTTACGGAGTACCGCCGATTTTGTACCGCTGATCGGGCGATCGGTGGTGATAAAGACGCTGTCTTTTTCAAAATCTGTGTGAGCCAGTTCCAAGACGTTTTTCCTTTCTGAACCCGTAAATGCTTCGCGCACATCCAGCAATTTGGTGGCTTCCATGCGATCTACATCCAGTCGACCCAAAATATTTAAAACATAAGGCGTATTCATTTGCTCTGGCAAAAACAAGCCCCCACGGTGTGCCTGGTGGGTCCACCAAAGATTAAGGTATATGCCCGATAATGCAAATAGGCCAAACACAACGATGCGTCCTGTTTTTTTGATAATCCATTCAGTTAGGGCAGCCAGGGTAAACGCCCACAAAGGATAACTCTGCACCAGCGCCCGTTGTCCTAAACTACCGCCGTACCACCAAATATCCCAGGCGGCCGTGATGTATAAACAGATCAAACAAATAAATAAAATGGCCGGGAAAATGGTCGGTTGTTGTTTCCTTAACGCAAAAAAACCGGGAATGACCAATAGCATCAAGGGCGAATACACAAACCAACCCGCCTTCGCACTCACCAGCACATCCCGCAGATGGGGATGCAGCCAGCTGAAACCCTGGTCTTGATAACTATACACAATCCATTCGCCCGCCACGTATTTCCAATAAAGCGCCTGCAAAAACAACACTGCCGCCGCAATGCATACGGCTAAGCCCAGTTTGGATGCGTTTTTTAAAAAAAACAGCCCGCGTACACGGATGTCTCCAAAAGAACGCAAACCCCACAACACGGGTATTAAAGCAGTGATAATTTCGGTGGGTCGTGTGAGTCCAGCCCAGCCAATACACAAACCAATCAATGCAGCCGATGCGAAACTCGGCCGTTCATAAAAACGTATAGTGGTGAAAATAAGCACCGCGTACAAGGTAAACAACCAATTGTGCGTCATGGCACCTGTAATCGCGCTGTATTCAAGGTAATTGGACCCAAATCCGACACAAATCAGGGCAACAGCCGTAGCAATATCGCTGAAAAACAACAATAAAATCCGGCGCAAATACCACAAGCCCAAAAAAGCAATCAACAAACTTCCCCAACTGACCGCAGCCTGATACGGCCGCGAAAAACCATCGGCATCATAGCCAAGTGGCTTAGCAAGGAGATGCGCCACGGTAAACCAAGGCAACATTTGCAAAGCCTGGCCCATGGGGTATTTCAGGACATAATTACCCGACGGATGCTTGAACGCCTGGCCCATTTCAGGACCGGGATTGTATTTTTTTTGAATTTCCGGAAAAAACGCCAGTTGTTTCAGGTCTTTGTAAATAAATGCCGCGGGCAAATACAGGTAATAGCCCGAAACGTCCCAGCTCAGCGTCGCTTCCGTTTGCGCCTGTTTCCATTTGGAATAATACCCAAAGTTAGTTGCAATTAGGAGCAGGCAACACAAAATAAAGGCGTCGTGTGAAATTTTGTTCATGCTTGAATTTTACCAGCGAATCAACGCCGAAGCCCAGGTAAAACCACTTCCGAACGCCGCTAAACAAACCAAATCGCCGGGGTTTACCTTTCCCGCCTCCCAGGCCTCGCACAACGCAATCGGAATCGATGCAGCCGTGGTGTTGCCGTAGTGTTGAATATTGTTCCAAACCTGGTCATCGCGCAACCCCAATTGGCGCTGCACAAACTGGCTAATGCGCAAATTGGCCTGGTGTGGAATAAACATATCAATATCGGAAGTTTTCAGCCCGGCCGTATCCAAGGCTTCGTGGATCACTTCTGGAAACTTTTGCACAGCCATTTTAAACACAAATTGCCCTTCCATATTGGGGTAATACATCCCTTGTTCCATCATGCGCGGCGTCATAAACATTTCGCCATAGGTACTGGTAGGCGGGTAACCAAAATCAGTGTCTTCGCCCTGTTTTTTTGCGTGGTAACCTCCGTGACAACCCGGATTGATAAAGGCTAGTTTTTCGGCAAAAGTACCATTAGAATGCAGTTTGGTGGTCAAAATACCGCGATTCGGGTCTTCAGAGGGTTGTACCACTGCCGCGCCAGCGCCATCGCCAAAAATAACCGTCACTGCACGGCCACGGGTAGAAAAATCAAGCCCCATAGAGTGCATTTCCGAACCCACCACCAAGATGTTTTTGTACATGCCGGTTTTAACAAATTGATCGGCAATAGAAAGCGCATACACAAACCCACTGCATTGGTTGCGAATATCCAGTGCGCCGACTTCCTTGTGCGTGATGCCTAATTCCCGCTGCATTAAAACACCGCAGCCCGGAAAATAATAATCAGGACTCAGGGTTGCGAAAATAATGAAGTCGATATCTTCGGGTGTCGTGCCCGCGCGTTCGCATGCAAGTTTAGCCGCCTCGGCCCCCATCGTAACAGTTGTCTCTTCGTGCTTGATTCCGTACCGACGGGTTTGAATACCGGTCCGCTCCTGTATCCATTCGTCGGTCGTATCCATCACTTTCGCCAGGTCATCGTTGGTCACCACCCGGGAAGGTAGATAATGCCCAATACCGGCAATTTTACTTTGTAGCATGGTTGTTAAGTTTTATTATTACTGGTAGGATATGGCAAAGTTGATTGTTTTTTGGAAAATATTTACATCAATTTTTACCCATTTCCTTGGTTGGCTAGCCAAACCCCTACAATGGTAAGCCCCATACCTACGCCTTCCTGCCAACTCAAGTGCTCGCCCAGCAATAACCAGCCTAATAAGATGGCGACTACCGGATTAATATAGGTGTACAAGGAGGCTACGGTTGCGCTCAGGTGTTTCAAAACATACATATATAAGGTAAATGCCAGTGCAGAACCAATTACGCCTAGGTATAATACTGCTAGCCAGGATGCAGCATGGTGCTGTATCTGGTGGGTTTTATCAAACAAAGCACTTAAAGTGAAGCCCCCTATTCCGCCTGCGGTAATTTGCAAACCGGCATTCATGATCGGCGAAACATCTTTGCTGTTGAAACGCTTCGACATGACGGTACCCAGCGACCAGGTAAAACAAGAGCCAAAACAACCTGCAATGCCCCAGGCATATGCGGGATTGGCAAAATCCTTCCAGCCATCGCTGAAAATGATGCCCAAGCCACTAAAACCCAATAAAACGCCCGCAATCATATAGGCGTTGATGCGTTCGGGGCCACGCCAGAGCCAATTAATGGCCAACACAAAAACGGGGGTCAGTGACCCGATCACGGCCGACAGTCCCGAAGGCACAAATTGCATGGCCCAGGTGATAAATCCGTTCCCGCCTGTGATGGTGGCGATCCCCGTAAGGCCTTGTTTCCATATATAGGCGCGGTTGGGTATATGCGTTTTGCCGCTTGCAAAAGCCCAACTCATCAGCAACATGCCCGCTATGCTTTGCCGAATACCCACCAGTAGAAAAGGAGGAAAATCATGCACCGCAAATTTAATTGCTGTGTACGTGGTGCCCCATATAATGCAAATGGCGGCAAGGGCAAGAAATGCCCGGGTACGGGGATCGGCGCTTAACATGGGGCAAAAGTTTGAAAAATTTACCGAAAAACAGCAAATTCTACATTATTTTAACCCTGCATTTGAAAATTCGAATCGGTTTAATCTACCCGATTCACACTGTTCACCCCGTCAAAGGTTTTTAGTGCCATAATTGCGCGTTGCAATTGGTCGATATTGGCTACAACCAGCCCAATTCGGCCCTCAAAATAGCCTGCATCGCCACTGATCGAGAAAGAACGAATGTTGATGCCCAGGCCCGCGATCCGGTCGGTCAGTTGTTGAATTACCCCCGGACCACTGTCAATCCCGGTCACAATAATGTCGGCCACAAAGTCCGATTTTACGGTAAGCCCCCATTCCGCTTTAAGAACGCGGTGGGAATAATTGACCAACAAGTGGTTGGCATTCGGGCAAGTAGTGCGGTGTATTTTTAGTCCACCCTGAATTAAAACAAAGCCAAAAATTGGATCGCCCTGCACGGGGTTACAGCACGTAGCGAAAGCATATTGATAATAATTGCCAGGTTCGCCATTAATAAAGACTTCCGGTCGGTTTCCTGTTTTTAATTTAGGCGCAGCATAAGTGTCGGATATGTTGGCGGGTGCCTCGGAACGCGCTATTTTTTCCTCAACTTCCACCAGTTTAGCGCCATCCGCCCGGAAGCGCTTGAGTTCGCCCAAATCAACCTGTTGCAAATGAATGGCACTCAAAAACTCCATGCGGTTGGGGAAACCAAACCATTTGGCCAGCATATCCACATTTTCCTCCACCGGCACTTTATAGCCATTGAGTTTGCGTTCCAGAATTTCTTTTCCGTAGGCCGCCTGGTCGCGTTTTGCTTCTTTTAACGCCTGGCGAATACGGTTTTTGGCTTTTGCCGTTGCTACGAATTGAAGCCAGTCTTCGGTGGGTTTTTGGTTTTTTTGGGTAATCACCTGCACCTGATCGCCACTTTGCAACACATACGAAATCGGCACCAGGCGGTTGTTGATTTTTACCGACTGGCAGGTACAACCCAAATCGGAGTGGATACTAAAGGCAAAATCGAGCGCTGTGGCACCTTCCGGCAATATTTTCATTTCTCCTTTGGGCGTGTATACGTGCACGCCTTCGGCAAATAAATTACTTTGGAAATCGGCCAAAAACTCTACCGCACTGCCCGAATCGTTGCCGTCTAGCGTTTCACGCACCTGGTTCAACCAGTTTTCAAACACATCCACTTTATTGCCCATGCCTTTGATGCCCTTGTATTTCCAGTGGGCAGCAAAACCGCGTTCGGCAATTTCATCCATGCGTTCGGAGCGAATTTGCACCTCTACATATCGACCTTGGGGACCGATTACGGTGGTATGCAAGGATTCGTAACCGTTTGCTTTAGGGCTGGTAATCCAGTCTTTCAGGCGTTCGGCAATGGGTTTATAATAATCCGTAACCGCCGTGTACACTTGCCAACAGGAAAGGCGTTCGTGCGCAGTGGGTACATCGACCACAATTCGGATGGCAAAAAGATCATAAATGTCCTCGAAAGCGACGTGTTTACTTTTAATTTTATTTCGAATTGAATAGATGCTTTTAGGGCGGCCGGTGATGCGCACCTTTACCTCCATTTCCTGTAAAGACTCCTTTATGGGTTTGATAAACTCCTCAATGTAGAGTTCGCGGCTGCGCTTTGTTTGCGCCAGTTTGTCGGCTAGTTCGTGGTATTCCTCCGGATGTGTGATTTTCAGACAGATATCATGAAATTCACTTTTAATTTTATATAAACCCAATCGGTGGGCAAGTGGTGCATAAATCGTAGAGGTTTCGGCAGCAATTTTCAGTTGCTTGTGTTGCGCCATGCTTTTGATGGTGCGCAGGTTGTGCAGGCGGTCGGCCATTTTAATCAGTACCACCCGCACATCGCCGATCATGGCTTTGAGTACTTTACTCAGGTTTTCGGCTTGCGGACTTTCCGAATCGTGCAATCCATCGAGTTTTGTTAAGCCATCCACAATGAGTGCAACGCGATCGCCAAATTGGTCGTGTATTTGTTTGAGGGACACATCGGTATCTTCCACAACATCATGCAAAAGTGCGCACACCACGGCGGTTGGACCTAATCCGATTTCTTCCACACAAATACGGGCAACTTCAATGGGGTGTAGGATGTAAGGTTCGCCCGATTTGCGGCGTTGTTTCTGATGCGCTTGCGCGGCCAGCTCAAAAGCAGCGCGGATGAGTTGGCTGTCGCGTTTGTCGATGGGGGTTTTAATCGACTTCAATAAATTGCGATAGGCGCGCTGGATTAAAGCCCGATCGTTGCCTTCACCAGGTATTGCCACGTCTTTCACAGCGGGCGTAATTTCTTCCTGCAACCCGGCCACGCGGGGTTCCGAGTTCAAAATAATTGATTCATCCTGCTCCATAATTCCTACTGTTTCACATTTTTTTGATCGCTTTACAAAAATAAGCTAAAAATCCTGCAATTCAAAGCCATTTGGCAACTGTTAACTGTTTTTATAATCATTCTACATTTTGAGTTTCCAAAAAATGTCTATACTTTTGCACTCCTTTTCTAGGGCTTGTTATCCAGTGGTAATTTGAAACTTATGTTTTTCTGCAAGGAAGAATTGTAAGTCAGCAAAGAACATACCACAAATAACATTTAAGTGTTAAAATGCGGGCGTGGCGAAATTGGTAGACGTACCAGACTTAGGATCTGGCGCCGTGAGGCATGGGGGTTCGAGTCCCTCCGCCCGCAC
>JBBAVI010000017.1:0-70989 GCA_040397785.1 Saprospiraceae bacterium
CGACGGCACGTTGTAGATCGTAATTTTTAACTAAATGCTGAACCTTTACCGACATTTAACGCTGGATTTATACGCCATAGCAATAGGTTTTGTGCAATGGGGAATGATTAATAAGGATAATTTGGACAAAACCTATTGCGGCGGCGTATAGGTGAATATAATTGAGAAGCTCCTTGCGGGAGGCAAAAGTAAAGAAAACGCAACAGTATTGTTTGATTATCACCATCTTGTTGTATTTTATCGGCGCAAACAAACGATACCCCGTTGAAAAACGTTTTAATACACATTCTTGAGAAAACACTTAAATCATTACACACCATGTTTATTACGCCCTTTTCTGGCTTAAAATGCGCACTGCTTGTCGCTTTTTGCCTTTGTGTCTGTTCCAACCAGGCATACAGTCAAGCCAACCCTACCCCCATTTCGCACCTTGGCCTCGATTCTCTGCTGAAAAATTATGTCAGCACTACTGGCAATGTAGATTACAAGGGCCTGAAAACCCGCAAAACCGCCTTGGATGCTTATTGTAAATACTTAGGCGAACATGTGCCCGACGAAACTTGGACGCGGCAAGCGCAAATGGCTTACTGGATTAATGCTTACAACGCATTTACGCTACAATTGATTGTAAGCCACTACCCCCTAACAAGCATCAATAAGTTGGACAAAGGGAAAACATGGGATGTGAAACGCATTACCCTGGGTGGCAAAAAATACAGCCTGAACATGATTGAAAACGACATTTTACGTCCAAATTATAAAGACGCACGCATCCATTTTGCGATTAATTGCGCCGCAAAATCTTGTCCACCCCTACACAACCGTGCCTATACCGCCGAAAACCTCGAAAAAACCCTCGAAGCCCGGACTAAGGCGTTTGTAAACAATGCACAATTTAATGCACTGCGCAACAACACGGCACAGATTAGCAAAATTTTTGAATGGTATGCTGCTGATTTTGGCGATGTCAAAACCTTTTTGAACAAATACAGTGTTTCACAGATCGGGCGTAATGCCACGATCGAATACCAGGCGTACAACTGGGATTTGAATCAGTAATTAGGCTTTTTTACGATCCAGCACATCCTTTACGCCCCAGATCACATCTTTTTTACCCAAACCGTATTTTTCCAGCAGGTCCAAAGGCTTTCCGCTTTCGCCAAAGCTGTCTTTTACCCCTACATATTCCATCGGAACAGGCAGGTTGTGTGCCAGCAGGTTGGCGATGGCATCTCCGAGGCCGCCGTTGCGCTGGTGTTCTTCGGCCACCACGACTGCGCGGGTTTTGCTTACGGAATCGAGAATAGCCTCCTCATCGAGGGGTTTAATGGTATGGATGTTGATCACTTCGCAGGAAATGCCTTCTGCGGCAAGTTCTTTAGCGGCTTCAATGGCAGTCCACACAAGATGCCCGGTCGCGAAAATGCTCACGTCGGTACCGGATGCCAGGCGCAGGGCCTTTCCGATTTTAAAATCTTGTACTTCCGGTGTGAATACAGGCCAAGCCGGGCGGCCGAAGCGCAAATAAACCGGGCCGTAATATTCGGCAATGGCCATGGTAGCGGCTTTGGTTTGGTTGGCATCACAAGGATTGATAACCACCATGCCAGGTAACATGCGCATCATGCCAATGTCTTCCAGAATCTGGTGGGTAGCACCGTCTTCGCCCAAGGTTAAGCCCGCGTGGGAAGCACAAATTTTTACATTTTTATGCGAATAAGCGATGCTTTGGCGAATTTGGTCGTACACGCGGCCCGTGCTGAAGTTGGCAAACGTGCCGGTGTAGGGTATTTTTCCATTGATCGACAAACCGGCCGCGATGCCCATCATATTGGCTTCGGCGATGCCTACCTGGAAAAAACGCTCCGGGAAAGCCGCTTTAAAGTGTTGCATTTGCAGCGACTCAAGCAAATCGGCGGTAAGGGCCACTACTTGCGGATTTTGTTTGCCCACTTCCAGTAAGCCTGCACCAAAGCCGTCGCGGGTAGCGCGGGTGCCTGTGGATACGATATCTTCTATTTTCATAGGGAAAGCGCCTTTGCCGACGCGTTATTTTTTTGAACGAATGGGTTATTGGGCGGATTAGTAGTCGCCCAAAGTAGTTTTAGGCAATTGCGCCATGGCCAGGTCAAATTGTTCCTGGTTCGGTGATTTACCGTGCCATTTGTGGGTTCCTTGCATATAATCTACGCCGTAACCCATTTCAGTTTTCATTAAAATCACCACAGGTTTGCCTTTGCCACACCGGCGTTTGGCTTTGCGCAGCATGGCGATTACGGCCTCCAGATTATTGCCCTGTTCAAGCACGAGGACATCCCAACCGAAGGCTTTCCATTTGGCGGGCAAATTACCGAGGCTCAATACCTGATCGTTGGGGCCGTCAATTTGCTGACCGTTCCAATCGACCGTTACAATCAGGTTGTCCACTTTATTAAAAGCGGCAAACATGATGGCTTCCCAGTTTTGGCCTTCCTGCAATTCGCCGTCGCCGGTAAGGCAAAACACAAAACGCGGATCGCCGTCTAGTCGTTTGCCCAACGCAGCACCAATCGCCACCGACATACCCTGCCCCAACGAGCCGGAAGACACGCGAATGCCTGGCAATCCTTCATGGGTGGTAGGGTGCCCTTGCAGGCGGGTGTTGAGTTTGCGGAAAGTATGGAGTTCAGCCACCGGAAAATAACCGGTACGCGCCAAAACGCTGTACCAAACCGGCGAAATATGGCCATTGGAGAGAAAAAACAAGTCCTGATTTTTACCTTCCATTTTGAAAGGTTTAGAACTGTGTTTCAGCACATTGCCATACAAAGCAACGAAGAATTCTGTACATCCCAGCGAGCCGCCCGGGTGACCGCTTTGCACATTGAACACCATGCGCAAAATGTCACGGCGTACTTGTTGTGACAATTCGGTAAGTTTTGAAAAATCTGCCATACTAAACCAGGAATCGCTGGATTGGGTGTATAAATTGAATTGAACTGCGACAAAGGTACGATTTCGGGTGGGTTAAAAAAATGGTCGCCCCGAAAATCGGAGCGACCAGCTTATTTTTCCAAAATACCGGTTTGCACGCGGATGCAGCGGGTATACAATGGGTCGTAGTTGCTTAGGCAGGGTTTGGAATGGTCAACACCTGACCAACTTTGATTTCATCTGGATCGTCGAGGATATCGCGGTTTGCTTCGAAGATCTGCTTATATTTCATCATATCATCGTAGTAGTGCTTCGCGATTTTGCTCAGGCTATCTCCTTTTTCCACCGTGTGTTTGGTGTAAAAGTCTGAGTTTTCAACCTGAATATCCGCTACGAGGTCTGTTGGATTGGCGCCAGCTACTGCTTTAATGGCATCCCACAACTGGTCTTTTTCATAAGGAGTGTTCACGAGGCCCCACATGTGGAGGACACCGTCTGTTTCTTCTACCTTACCGTTGCGAACGTTCAATTTTTCGCCCAGTGAAAGCACACTTTGATATTTTTGTTGAACTGACATGATTGTGTTGGTATTTAATGAATGAAAAAAGTTGACCCTTAATACGGCATGGCGTCAAAAAGTAACGCATCCAACAGCGAAGGTAACAAGTGTGTATTCTTTTTACAAGGAGTAACCGCTCACTTCACACAAAAATCACATAATGGGCGGTTTTATCTTACTTTTTTACCCGATCGGGGTTATTTTTTAGAAATGCTTCCCATTTATTGCCCGATTTGGCGTTGCTGATGCCCGCCACTGGGCTGTTCGACTGATACCAATGGCAAACTGCAGCGGCTAATGCATCGGTTGCATCGAGGTATTTTTCGTTGAGTTTTATTTTGAGTATGTTTTCCAGCATGCCGGCAACTTGTTCTTTCGAAGCATTCCCATTGCCGGTAACTGCACTTTTTATTTTTTTCGGTAAATATTCGGTGGTCGCGAGGTTATTAACCATACCGGCAGCGATGGCGACACCTTGTGCGCGGCCCAATTTGAGCATGGATTGCACGTTTTTTCCAAAAAAAGGCGCTTCAATGGCCATTTGGGTGGGCTGAAATTGCTGGATCAGATCCTGTACCTGCTCAAAAATATGACGCAACTTTACCGTATGGTCGTCGCTGATATGGGCAAAAGTGACTACCCCAATATCCACAACGGTAATACTATTTTTATGCGCATCTATGATAGCAAATCCGAGCACATTGGTGCCCGGATCGATCCCTAAAATGCGGGTAGCCTGATTTTCCATTTTAAAACCATATAATTTTGATCAAAAGTCGAAATAATATACACCAAATCCGCGCATAAACAAGCCATTGCCTACTTTTGCCGCCACAAATTATGCTGTTATCGCCTCGCTTGTGTTGTGGGCTGGGAAAAAAGCAGGATTTAGACTTAAAACAATGGACACAATAGGCATTCTTGGGGCCGGCGCTATGGGCAGCGGTATCGCGCAGGTAGCAGCTGCTGCTGGCCACGATGTAGTGATTTGCGACAATCTGACACTTGCGCTTACCAAGTCCGGTAAAGGGGTGCAGGCTTCCCTCAAAATGTTGGTGGAAAAAGAAAAAATGACGGATGCAGAAGCGTACGCGCTTTTTAGCAAAATCAAATTTTCGGACCATATGAGCGATTTCCGTGATTGTACGGTTATTATTGAAGCCATTCGGGAAGATATTGAGCAAAAACAGATTGCCTTCAAAAGCATGGAAGCGATTGTGGAAGAGGGCACCATTCTGGCCAGCAACACTTCTTCGCTTTCCATTTCGGCCATGGGCGCACAATTGCGGCATCCAGAGCGCATTTTGGGCATCCATTTTTTCAATCCGGCGCCACTGATGCGGCTGGTAGAAATTATTCCCGCCCTGCAAACCGATCTTGATGTAGTAGACAAAGCGCGTGACCTGATCAACAGCTGGGGTAAAACCACAGTTTTGGCCAAGGATACACCCGGATTTATCGTAAACCGCGTTGCAAGACCCTATTATGGTGAGTCGCTGCGCATCCTGGATGAAGGGATTGCGGATGAAGCCACCATCGATTGGGCTATGCGTACCATTGGCGGATTCCGAATGGGGCCCTTTGAACTGATGGATTTTATTGGTAACGATATCAATTATGCCGTAACGGAAATTGTTTTCCAAAATTTCTATTTCGATCCGCGCTACAAACCGTCTTTTACCCAGAAGCGCTTGGTAGACGCTCATTATTTTGGGCGCAAAACAGGCAGGGGGTTTTATGATTACCGAAATGCTGCGGTGATACCCGAACCCCTCAAAGATGAAGCACTGGGCCGTGAAGTATTTTTCCGGGTACTCGTGATGCTGATTAATGAAGCAGCCGAAGCCCTTTACCTCCAAATTGCGAGCCGTGACGATATTGATTTGGCCATGACGCATGGCGTGAATTACCCAAAAGGGTTGCTCTCCTGGGCGGATGAGATTGGCATTGAAAAAGTAGTAGAAAAATTAGACGACTTGTATGTTGAATACCTGGAAGATCGATATCGTTGCAGCCGCCTGTTGCGCAAAATGATGCGCGAAAACCGCAAGTTTTTTAATTCATAAGCGATGCGCCCCAAGGGGTGCTAAAAACGCCTGAAGCATGCTGGATCCAACAACCATTTTTCATCGTATGTTTGACAACGATCCATTCAGCCGCTGGATGGGTATGGAATTGGTTTCGATTGAAAAAAGCACTTGTACCTTGCGGATGCGTGTGCGCGCCGAAATGCTAAACGGTTTTGGGGTGGCACATGGCGGTATTACCTTTACTTTGGCCGACAGCGCTTTCGCCTTTGCTTGTAATACGAGTGGCCAACATACGGTTTCTATCCATTGCGCCATTGAGCATGTAGCACCAGTTTTTGAGGGCGATTTGCTCACGGCAATTGCAACAGAAGTGCATGCAGGGCAAACCATTTCCAATTATACCATAAATATCCAGCAGCAGGACGGTCGTTTGGTTGCGTTTTTTAAGGGCATTGCTTATCACAAGAAGCAGTCCTGGACATAAAAATGTATTATCAATCGTTAAAGGGGGTACCAAAACGGTATAAATTTTGAAAATCATTCCTAATTTTACCGTGCATCCAAACGCTTGCTATGAGATCTATGATCACTTTCCTGTTTATATGGGTATTGCTACCTTTATCAGCGCAACCCAATCCGCCGCTCGCTGTAGAATTATTGGGGGTTGACATCACCTGTACTGGACGAACCGATGGTGCTGTTCGCGTGGCGCTTACAACAGGCCTCGGTCCGGTCACTTATCAATGGAGTGGGAATGGCTTGTCGGGCACAGGGCAGGTAAGTTCGTTAGACCCTATCGACATTATCAAAGATTTGCCCGCTGGCACCTATATTTTTAATTTTACCGATACCAATGGTGCAGTCTCTGCCCTGTCGGCTGTTATTGCCAATCCGCCAGCGTTGCAAGGTAACATTTCGGTACAGACCGATTATAATGGTTTTGGTGTTTCTTGCCCAGCCAGCCTCGATGGGCGTCTTGCTTCCGGCGTAATAGGAGGCGTTCCACCCTATTATTACCAATGGTCGACCGGCCGGACCAGCCTAGTGATCGACAGCCTGGGCGTGGGCACCTATCAACTCACGGTAACGGATGGCAATAACTGTTCGTACACTACCAGCACCACGCTTACGGCCCCTAGCCCAATTAAAAGCACGATAAAAACCGGCGGCGACCGTTGTTTTGGGCAAAATCAAGGTTTTATCGAAATCAGTGGACTATCAGGCGGTATTGGTCCTTATCAAGTTGTTTTTGAGAACGAACCGCCTATCAGCCAGTTCAAATTTGAAAACTTACAGCCGGGTACGTACTTTTTTTCTGTGGTGGATGAAAATGGCTGCGCCAAAAATGAGGCGGCCATCTTGCCCACTGGAGTTATTTTTACCATAAATATTGGCTCCGATTCCTTAATCTATACGGGCGACACCCTTTTATATGAAATCAATGCCAATCGTCCTTTGGCCAGTGTCAATTGGGAACCATCCGCCTTTGCCTATGCGCAAGGGCTCGATTTCGCACTTTTGTACCCTGCTTACACCACCCTATTCAAACTGACGGCTACCGATACCAGCGGTTGCGCCGTGGAAGACGAGGTACTGATTTCGGTACAGCGCAAACGCAATGTGTATGTGCCTAATGTGTTGTCGCTGTTCGCCAGTTTACCTGAAAATCAGGCATTTACGGTGTATGGTAGCGGCGGCATTCGGGAAGTTGTTTCCCTGCGGGTGTTTGATCGTTTTGGACGGTTGTGGTTCGAAAAATACAACTTCCCGATCAACCAGCCGAGCGAGGGTTGGGATGGTACCTGGAATGGAAATACAGCTTTCCCTGGCGTGTACGTGTGGGAAACCCAAGTGCGCTTCAGTGACGGTCGCCTGGAAAAGGTTCGGGGCGATGTTACCCTGCTGCGATAAATTTTTCTAATTTTTATAACACTGATCTCCCTGCACAATGCCCAAAACGCGGCCTTTGAGCGGCTGGTTCAATAAGGGCGAGTTTTTCGATTTGGAGCGCATGTTTTGTAATGTATAGGTCCAATCGGCCGTTGGATCAAAAAGGGTAAGTTCGGCGCGTGCCCCGACTTCAATGGGGTGTATCGGAATGCCCAACAACTGGCGCGGCTGCACGCTGAGTTTTTGAACAAGAGCCGTCAAACTGAGTTGTTTGTACAAAAAGCGGCCATACAATGGGAAAAGCGTTTCCAATCCGGTCATTCCGAACGCGGCATAAGGAAATTCCAGGTTTTTCATTTCTTCATCCCAGGGCAGGTGGTTGCTACACAGCACATCAATGGTGCCATCCAACAGTCCTTCCAACAAAGCGTTCTGGTCGTCGATGCTACGCAACGGAGGCATGACTTTCCATTGGGCATCAAACGCCTCGATGGGTTGAAGGTGTTCCGGTGTATCGCCCAGGAGTACCTGATCGGTAAAACAAAGGTTTGCAATCGCCACCGAGGCGGTCACGTTTGCACCAGTTTTTTTTGCAGCCCGGATCAATTCTACGCCTTTCCGGGTAGAAACCAGATGGATATGCAGACGGCTTTCCGCGTATTCAAGCAGGCTGAGGTCGCGTTGAATCATCACGGTTTCCGACAAAGCGGGCACGCCTTTCAAACCCAACATGGTACTGATGAGGCCTTCATGCATTTGGCCGCCCCCGGCAATGGTTTTATGATGTGGTTCGTTCAAAATAAGTCCATGAAAGGCACTGGCGTATTGTAAAGCGCGGAGCAAGAGGCCCGCGTCCTGCACCGCATTTGCACCGTCCGAAAAAGCCACCGCACCTGCATGGTGCATGTCTATCAATTCTGCCAGGTCTTTCCCTGTTGCGTCCACCGAAATTGCCCCGATCGGGAAAAACCGAACCGGATACGCTGCAGTATTGTTTTTTATGTAAAACACCTCCGATTTTGAATGCACGGCCGGTTGGGTGTTGGGAAAACAGGCAATCGCGGTGAATCCGCCTGCTGCTGCTGCCATGGCTGCCGAGTGCAAATCTTCCCGGTGCTCAAAACCCGGATCGGCAATATGGGTGCCCAGATCGAGCCACCCAGTTGAAACACACGCGTCTTGTGTATCCCACAATTCAGCATCCGGGGCTGTGATTCCAGTACCAATTTGTACGATTTCACCTGCCCGAATCAGGATGTCCAGCGGTGCAGAAATCGATTTTTCATCAACAATTTTTACATTTTTAAGCAGGCGTTGCATGGTGCAGTATTTTTATGCTGGTGGATTTAGCAGGTTTTAGGGTTTGTTAAAAATGTAAAAATCACTCGCGTTTGTACCAATAATTATTGCGAACCACCCATTTGGGTTCATCGCGGTACAAATAATAGTCATCACTTTTAATCAGCACTTCATCCATGTAAAAGTTGCCTTTCACGGAACGCGGCTCTATGAAAATGCGCACCGTAGAGTTATCGCCCTTTACTTCAAACCCCAGATCGATGAGGCCCCAACCCTGTACAATGGAGCGCAAACTGAAACGCAAACCTTCGTGCTGGAACCGCAGTTGTTTGCCATCGGTTTGGTCTTTTTCAAAAAACTTGGCCGTCGCGTTGATGTTCATGTCGCGGTCCGACTTCAACCACATGGATAAATTATAATGTCCCTTCGGCAAATGCGCGTCGAACACCATAATAGAATCCGAAAATGGCCCCATGTATGCGCCTTTCCCTTGAAAAATCAGATCGGTTGTAGTAAGCGAGTCGTACGACTGATAGTAAAAATGGCTGTTAGGACGATTTGATGTCCAGGGCTTTTGTGCTGGATACAAAGTTTCTTTCAACATGCTGTTGTACACGATCCGCGCCAAATGCCGTTGGTAGGCCCGAATACTATCCAGTTCGATGGATAAAATACGCATTTCAGGGCTGTCATACACCAAGGTGGCTTTTTCGGTCAGATGTGCATAATGGTCTTTCGTTTTTTCCCATTCTTTGGGTTCAATCATGATGGCAACCGGGCGGTTATCTGGAAAATCATCCAAGATGGCGGGCGCTTCGCAGGCTTCCAGGCTCAGTTGCACCGATTTACTCATCTGTTTCAAGGGCGTTCGACTCAGGTTTACAGCCAAATCGGGTACGCCGGTATGATAAGCGGTATAGTACATTTTTTTGTACAGCCAGTAGTTGATGTCCAAAATAAGGTTTTCGGAACCGATATGGTAGTATGGAACGGGCATCAAAGCCTGAAACTTGCTAAAATCTACTTTATTGATCCAATGGTCGGGGCTGTTCACGGCAATACTGCGTTTTGCAAAATTGGGCGACAGCGTAAGGGGTTTCATTTGCTGGAACGTGTACGCTTCAAAGGCAAGCAGTGCTACGGGGCCCAGCGCAATCACCCATTTAAACCAAGGTGCACGCCCCTTGAAACCTTTAAAACGGGTGCTCACGTTCCAAAACACATAAAAAGCGATCACATTGATCACATAATAATAGGCCCATACAAAACGCCCCAGTCCACGAAATTGCCGCAATGGCCCCATATATTCTACCATCCACTCCATACCTTTGATGTCGAACGGAAAGCCCAGTGCAAAAATGAGCAAGAGGGTAGCCGAAAAAAGGATACCATGCAGGAAGTTTTTGTTCACCCTGTGGTAGGCTGCTTCCGACCAGTTTTTGCCAAACATGCGGTAGCGGGCAAACAACAGAAAAACGGTAAAGGCCGATGCTACAAACCCAATGTTCTGTTTGGCTTCAAAATCGAGCCCTTTGATTTTGAAAACATGTTTAGTAAACCATTGGTACACTTGCGATTGTTCATAGGGCATGAAAACGCCTTCGATACGGCCCACATACGCCAAAAAGCCTTGCGGATACCCCGGACGATCGGGGGTATAATTAGCCCAGTGAATCCAAATATTGAGCAAGGCAAACGGCACGATCACCATGATGATTAAATGGCTGATGCGTACCCTGAAATTGCGCAAGGTGGGGTCGAGTATCAATTGGTACACCATATATAACCCCAAAAAAAGTGCACTAATACCCAGGTAGTAAAAATGGATTTGCGCGGCGACCCATACCAGCAAGCCAATCAGCAAACTTTGGTATCGCCTGCTGTAACGGGCTTCATAATTGGACAACAATAACAGCAACAACGGGATGACCCAGGTATGTGAAAGCCCGTAATGCCCATCAAAACGGTTGTATTGAGGCGATAAAAACACCATTCCGATCGATACCAGGCCCGCATACCAAACGGGTACATGCAATTTTCGGAACAAAAGGAAAATAATGCCCGCCCCAAAGAGCATGGAAAACAACTGCAAAAAATTGATGATTGCAACGGTATTTCCACTGATATCCGAAATGTTATGGTTCCACCATTGCATGGTCATGGCAAAGATCGGCTGCATATCGGTAAACAGGATATGCTCGCCGTTGGGGTAATTCATGCCACGGTAATGCACATAGGCTGTATCGCGCCCAACATGCCAGGCGGTGGTCATGTTGTTTTTAAAACCGTCGACCGAATCGCCTATCATAAAATTATTGGGATAGGCGAGCCATGTGCTGTTTTTCGGATAAAGCAGCACCATGGTACACACGAGCACCAACCAAAAGCCCCAAAAAGTATGCGAACGCTTAGGCCGTGTCAAGTCCTGCAGGCTGTGTTCTATCTGTTGAAAAGGGTGCTTATTCATGTGTTCGGGTAGGTGATTGCGTATGCTCAATTATTTAAATAACAAACGGATAAAGTTTTTCCCTTCTGCCGCCAGTACTTTCCAACCTACTTTGCTGAACACCACGCCTTCTCGGAGTTCAACCTGCACGGGGGTCACTTTTACTCGGTTTTTTGCCAACATCAAAAATTCGAGGTCGAACAAAAAACGATCGATGGTCGTTTCCAAAAACAGGGCCTTCCCGCTGTTGTCGAAGCCTTTCAGCCCGCATTGCGAATCGTCGATCGGTTGCCGCAATACATGGCGCAACATCCAGCGCAGCGAGCGCGACAATTGCCGTCGGAAGTAAGGCACTTTTTCGTAATAACGCGTATCGCGGTTGCCCGCAGCAATACCACCTTGTAAAAGGGTGGTTTCCACAATTTTTCGCATACTTTCGAGGGTGTAGGGAAAATCGGTATCGGTTACCATATGAAAATCGGCATCCGAAGCCGCCACACCCTGGCGCAAAGCGTATCCTTTACCGCGGTTTTGGGTATAACTAATGACGGTCGATTCCGACACAAGGAATTTTAATTTTTCAAAATTAGCCTCGGTCGCATTATTCGGCGAACCATCGTTTACCACAATCAAGCCGGGCGCCGCAGTGAGGCCCTCCAGCATACTACTGAATTGTTTAAAACGCGTTGCAAGTGCTACTTCCCAGTCGGGGGGCGGATTGTAGCAGGGTACAATAATATTGACGCGGGAGCTGCTTTGCAAAATAATAAGATGGGTGGATCGTCAAAGAATGCGCAAAAATAGGAAAACTTCAAGAAGGTGTGCAGATAGAAATTGGGTTGGCCATTTTTGCCGAATTTTCCGGTCTGTAATGATAAGGCAGCCATTGGCGAAGCACTTTAAGTTTACTATTGCCAACCCCCAAAATCAAAAATTTGACTAATAAAACATTTTTAAACTTTAAAATATGCCCTTGGCGTTGCGCAAGTAAATTACGCTATGCTCAAACCATAATTTCAACCTTATAGCCCTATCCGTTCCCGTAGCCTATCTGATCCTGTTAAAAATGTTAAAAAAATTTGCCCCGTCAAATAATTCCCTGACATTACAATTTTGCCCGCAAAACGCGTCCAACATCTAGCTACCCTACACCTATGTACTTTCAACCCAACATTAAAAAAACAAACCGACGCGCATTTCCGGTCAAAATGCTCTATGCGTTTGTGTATCCTTTTAGTTCGGGTATTGTGATTTATGCAGGACTGATGACCTTCTCCGTGGTGGTTACCAATGTAACCGGATTGTTGCCGCAAATTGCCAAGGACCTTTATGAGGGGCAATTAAATACGGCAGGGTCCATTTTTTTGTGGTTGTTTGCCTTTTTTATGGGCGGTTTTTTTGCAGGTTGGTGTGTTGAGCGCGAAAAACTGCTCAAGTGGCGCTATCTACACCTCCTGCCCCTGCTTGCGGTTGCCTGCATGTTTGTTATAGTGGCCATTTCAGGCACCAATTCGGACACCCTGCACCCGGTCATCTTTCCCGCGTTGGTGCTCTTTTCCATTGGTATCCAAAATGCCATGGTGAGCCTGACGACCTCTTCCCTCATCAAAGCCAGCCAAATGACCGGAGTTATCAACGAACTCGGCGTCGATATTGCCGAAATATTTCATTCGGTGGGCGAGCAACGACGCATCATCCAACGTGAGGCCTTGCTCCGCGTAATCGTCATGGTCAGTTTTTTAATGGGTGCCATGTTCAGTGTCGCCGTGTTCCCAAGTTTGCACACCGCCATTTTCTTTTTTCCCGCTGGCATCATCATCGCCGTTATGTTGCACGATATTTTGCGCTTTTAACTGAAAAAGCCGGTTTTTATACAACTACGACTGCTATTCAAAACTCGTCGCCAATTTGTGCGCATGAATCCATAGTTTTGCAGCTTCCTTTTCCGCACAATTGTCTCAACTAAAATTGAGCGCCGTTGTTGGGTGGAAAGGGTCTGACATGTACACAAAAATACTTTTTACGCCACCACTCAATTGATCCACCTATGCAAGATAAAAACATCCAACAACCGGCAGTCAACATCGAAATTTCGGAAGAAACGGCAGAAGGCATCTACTCCAACCTGGCGATTATTTCGCATTCCAACGCGGAGTTTGTAGTCGATTTTATCCGTTTGATGCCCAATGTGCCCAAAGCAAAGGTGAAAGCCCGCATCATTATTACCCCGCAACATGCCAAGCGTTTGTTGTTTGCCTTGAAAGATAATGTGCAAAAATACGAGCAGCAATTTGGCAAAATTGACGAGCAAGAACAGCAGTTGCCGCCTATGAATTTCAATACGCCGCCCGCGCAAGCCTAAACGCGGCCATTTCCCCTTGATGGGCGCAAGGTTGCTACCGCCCGTATTGCTATGGAAAAACGCTTTTCGTTGTTGCTCGCACTCGAACTACTGTGGTGGGTTATCACAGCGGGCATTGTACTTATTGTACTTTATCCCATTCATAAAGCCATGAATGTATGGATATTTGAGCGATATAATATATTCTTTGTCGTGACATTGGTCACCATGACGCGCTATATTTTCCTGCTTAAACATACCTTGATTGCCAAAAGGCAGGTATTCAAAATTGTGATCATGCTTGCCATGTTTCCTTTGGTGTTTATGCTGGTTGATAACCTGCACAATTTCATGGTATCCATCGAAAACTACACCTGGGATCCTTTAACGGGCCATCTTCCGCCTGCGCAAAAAAAGTCGATCGAGTCCTATTTGTGGGTAGAAATGCTTTTTTTCGGCGCTGGCAGCATTTTTACAGCGCCCGTGCTGGCTGTCCGACTCTTTATGTCGGTGTGGCGCACCCGCAATTATGGCACGGTTTAATAAAAAAAGAACGTGCATATGCTTAAAATACTGCTCCCTGCCAGTCTGATCTTCTTGTTATTGTGCAATGCCTGTACACAAACGGCAGCGCCCAAGGCCACACTCATCCTGTATAACGGCGTGTTTTTCACCGCCGATTCGAGCCAACAAACCCACCATGCCATCGCCATCGTACAGGATCGCATTCTTGCGCTTGGCTCTGATGCCGAAATCCAAAAATTGGCCAGCTCAAGCACAGAACAGATCGATTTAAACGGCGCTTTTGTCATGCCCGGTCTCATTGAAGGCCATGGACATTTTTCCAGCCTGGGCCGCAGTTTGCAGAACATCAATCTTTTACACACCGAAAGTTGGGCTGCTGTGGTAGCGCAAGTAGCTGAAAAAGCAAAAAATACCCCCACGGAAACTTGGATAGAAGGTCGTGGCTGGCATCAGGAAAAATGGATCGAATCGCCCGGATTGACGGTGCAGGGTTACCCTTTCCACGATGCCTTAAGTGCGGTTTCTACCGAACATCCGGTCATTTTATACCACGCAAGTGGACATGCCCTAATCGCAAATGCAAAAGCCTTGGACTTAGCGGGCATCAGCAGCGAAACGCCCGATCCGCTGGGTGGCCACCTTGTACGCGATGCGTCGGGCCGCCTTACGGGTGTACTGGAGGAAAATGCGATGGATTTGATCGAACAGCCATACACGGCATGGAAAAACAAACGCCCGGAAGCCGAAAAAATAGCCGCCTTCGAAAAAACCATCGAATTGGCTACCCAACATTGCCTGCAACAGGGCATTACCTCTTTTCAGGATGCAGGCAGCGATTTTTGGGAACTCGCACAATACAAACGCCTTGCCGAAAACGGTAAATTGGGTGTTCGGCTCTGGGCCATGATCATGCAGCCGCGTTCCAATGATTTTGATAAACTCCGCAATTTCCCACAAATCGGTATCGGGCAAGGCTTTTTCACCGCCCGCGCTATAAAAGCATATTTTGACGGCGCACTGGGTTCTTACGGCGCTTGGCTCTTAGCGCCGTATACCGACAAACCGGATACTTACGGCCAAAATACAACCCCGGTCGACACCATCCGCGCCCTCGCCGAACAATGTCGCCAGCAGCAGTTGCAGTTTTGTGTGCATGCCATTGGCGACCGTGCCAACCGGGAAGTATTGGATGTATTTGATGCCTTCTTACCCCAAACTCCGGCTGGAAAAGCCCCTTATGGCGCCACACGCGGCGCGTTACGCTGGCGGGTAGAACATGCGCAACATATTGATTTGCAAGATATTCCACGGTTTGGGCAACTCGGCGTTATTGCTTCCATGCAAGCGATTCATTGTACCAGTGATGCGCCTTTTGTGGTGAAACGACTTGGACTGGAGCGGGCGCGATCGGGCGCATACGCGTGGAGGCGCCTGCTCGATGCGGGCGCACGCATGGCCAATGGCACCGATACACCGGTAGAAGAAATTGACCCATTTGCCTGTCTATATGCTAGCGTAAGCCGTAAAAGGGTGGATAGTGGACTGGAGTTTTTCCCAGAACAGGCCATGCAACGCGCAGAAGCCTTGCGCTCGTACACTACCTGGAACGCCTTTGCGGCATTTGAAGAACAGGAAAAAGGCGCGTTGGCCCCAGGTAAATTGGCCGATCTGGTGGTGCTCTCAAACAACCTCCTGACCTGCCCGCCAACAGAAATAAGGTCAACTAAAGTGCTCAAAACCATTATTGCCGGGAAAGTAGTGTTTATGCAATAGATTTTATACCAAAACGTTGCACTTGTTTAAAAGGAAAATCTACCTTAGCTGGCAATTATTCAACTTTTATATTTTTCACAAAACAATTTTGAAAGGTGGAATACGGGAATTTTAAACGGAGAGATGGGAATTTTCGGGATCGCGATCGGACGAATGACAATCGTGACCGGGGTGCCGATCGGGGTGGCTTCAATCGTGAGCGGGGTAGCGGTGAGTTCCGCGATCGTGGTGGCGACAAAGGCGGCTTCAACCGGGACAAAGGTGGATTTCGTGAGCGCGGTGACTCGCGCGAACGGGGCGAACGCAGTGATCGGGAACCAGAAGAAAGTGTATTTTCCAAACGGGTGCGCGCTGGCAAACGCCGCACGTACTTCTTTGATGTACGCAAAACTAAAGGTAGCGACTTTTTCATCACCATCACGGAAAGTACCCGTCGTGAAGATGGTTTCGGCTACAAAAGACACAAAATTTTCCTCTACAAAGAAGATTTTAACCGCTTTGTTGCTTCCCTGACGGAAGTAGTAAACCATGTTAAAACGGATCTGATGCCCGACTTCGATTACGAAGAATTCGATCGTCGCCAGGCAGAATGGGAAGCACAAAATAAAGACTTCGACGAAGACGAAGACGGCGGGAATGATGAACCGGCCGACCGTAATGTACCAGAAGTGCGCAATGCACAAGCAGAAGAAAAGGACGAAACCGACGAAACCGACGACAAAAAATCGCCCTTCCGCAAAGACGACGACGAAATGTCCTGGTAGTTTTTTTAAGGCTAATCTTTATATTCCCAGTCTTCACCCAAACCTTCTACCGGGTGCCAATACAGGGATTTAAACTGCACCACTTTATCTTCTTTTATTTCTACACCTTCAGCCTCTAATAATTCCTGCATCAGCGTTGGTGTGGGAAAATGGTGCCGTCCACTCAGTTCACCCTTCCGGTTTACTACCCGATGCGCAGGCACTCCGTCCTGCGCAAACGAATGATTGAGCGCCCAACCCACCATCCGCGAAGCGCCCAGTGCCAAAAAATCGGCAATGGCACCATACGTGGTAATGCGCCCCTTGGGTACCGCTCTTACCACCGCATATACCAAATCGAAATAAGTAGGCTGCGCTTTGTTCATATCGGCTTGATCAAATTGGCCAAACGCACATATTCCTCCCAACCAAGGGTTTCTGGCCTTTTTTCATAAAATGGATCGCTCATCAAAACCTCCTGGGCGATAAAGGGCTTCAGGGTATTGCGCAGCATTTTTCTGCGCTGGTTAAATGCCGTTTTTACGACCCGCCGAAACACGGCTTCATCACAACCCAATTCAAAATTGTCTTTACGGGTTAAGCGGATCACCGCCGATTGTACCTTGGGTGGCGGATTGAACGAACCGGGCGCTACCGAAAACAAATATTCTACCTTGTAAAACGCCTGCATCAATACACTGGTGATGCCGTACACTTTTCCACCTTCTTTGGACACTACCCGATCGGCCACCTCTTTTTGAAACATCCCCACCATTTCCGGGATCAAGCCGCGGTAATCGAGCATTTTAAACAAAATCTGCGTCGAAATATTATAAGGAAAATTGCCGATCAAACAAAAAGGATCTTGCGCAAACACCGTTGTCGGGTCAAAATCCAGGAAATCCTTCAAAATTAAACGCGGCGTGAGACCGGGATAGTTTTTATGCAAATATTCCACCATGTCTCGGTCGGCCTCCACCGCATAGGTCTCATAATCGGTGTGGGCCAATAAATGTTTGGTCAACATACCCATCCCCGGACCAACCTCCAACACCCGGCCACATTCGCCAGTGCGTTGCAAACTGTCGGCAATGCGCAAAGCAATGTGGTCATCTTTAAGAAAATGCTGTCCGTACGATTTTTTAGCTTGCATACCTGGTATTTTAGGAAGTTAAGAAGATTTGGCCGTTTTTTCCATCGCCAAGGCTTGGCCCAGCTGCATGAACCAGAGGGTAAAAAACAGGTAAAAAGCAACGCCAATGGCCGTCTCGAGGGTGTATTCTACCAAAAAAGATACAAACATCATGATTTGGAAGGCCGCAAACAAATAAAATCGACGCGCGGTACGCACCGTGAGCGGTGCAAATAAGGCAATCAAACTCAGGCACAAACCCAACAAACCCGTGCCACAAAGGATATAAATAAACTGATTGTGTGGCAAACGTGGATCTAAAGAATAACTCGGATAATGGTCGTTGGCCATCATTTGTACTTCAACCGGCAAATCACCGGCCCCAATACCCAAAAGCGGGTCACGTAACCACAAACGGATCCCGATTTCGAGCGATACCCACCGCTGTGCATCCGAATAAGTGCCGCCTTGGTTTTGCCGATATTTTTCCCAATCGTACCGCATATAACCAATGCGCTGTTGCAAACTTGGCATGGTTTGATACGCGATCACAGGCGCAGCCAACACCACCACCAGGGCCAAAATACTCAAACGCCGGTTTCCTGCCGAAACAATCCCCAAAGCAATCGTGTAAAACAAAGCAATGTACAAAGCGGCCAACCCGCTGCGCACACTCAACAAATGAATCATGACAAACAAGGAAAGCACCGTAAGGGCCAACACCGTACGCTCCCAAGAATACCGCCAGTAAAAACCGCGTTTCCACAACCAACCACCCGATAAAATCGCGGTAACTAATAAAAGATTGAAGCGAATGTGATTGCGCGGTACCGGCACCGGACGACCATGAATCAAATCGGCAATGATGGTATCGTAATGCAGGATGAAATTAATACCAACCCCAATACTCAACAACAACATGACCCATACCAATAAATACAAAACGGATTGGTATTGCCGAGTGGAAAGGGCCGGTAAATTGGCAAAAGCCAGCGGAAGTACAAAAAATGGAATTCTGACCCGCACCTGACTGGCCCAAAAAGCGGTATTTTCCGACCAAAAGTAGCTGATTGCAGGTGCCAGCAACAAAAAGGAAAGCGCCACATAAACCGGGCTCCGAAAAAACTGTACAAAGGCAAACCGCAAGCCATGCAGCAAATGCGCGTGTGGGTGAACAAGGCGCGCTGATACCGTAGCCTGCCATATACCCGCTGCAACCAACAGCCACATACTCACGGATAGCAAAAACGGAGCAGTCACCAAACTGCTCACCAACAGGGCAGCAGCAAAAAGGGTAAGGCCCGAAGGCGTGAGCAATTGTTTGTAATTCCGGGTTTCCAATGATTCTAATGCTGAGATAGTCGAGCGAAGGTCCGCAACCGGCATGGAGCGATAACGGGCAAAGATAAGGCAGGGGAAGGGAATTTTTCTTTTCCAAAACTTGTTCCCCGAACTTCCCTACTTTTGTGTTGTTCTATATACCTGATCATGAAACATTGCTTTTACCTCTATTGCTTTGCTGCATTAATGCTGATGGTTTCCGCCTGCCGACAAGATACTCCGGTCAGCCAGGAACAGCGGCCTCCGCTCATGATGGGCAAACCTACGCCTACCAACAACCAGTCGGGAGAACCCCTCACTTTGCCCAAAACAGGGATGGGTAATTTTGAAAACCTGGTGGCCGATTTTGAACGCAAAGACCGCGGTATTTGGCAAAAACCGGATATGGTTATTTCGCTTTTAGGAAACTTGGAAGGCAAAACGGTAGCAGATATTGGGGCCGGAACCGGCTATTTCACCTTCCGCATGGTTCCTACCGCCAAAAAAGTAATCGGTATCGACATTGATCAACGCTTCATCCAGTTTATGGACAGTGTGAAAGTACGCATGCCCGAAGTGTACCGCAAACGATTTGAAACGCGCTTGGCTAAACCCGACAACCCTTTGCTCGCACCCGAGGAGGCCGATGCCGTGGTGATTGTTAATACCTATGGATACATCGAACACCGCGTACAATACTTCAAAACCGTGTGGAAAGGCATGTCGCCCGGCGCAAAAATGTTGATTATTGATTTTAAAAAGAACAATTTACCCATTGGCCCGCCCGACGAATTCAAGGTTGCGCTCAGCCAGGTGGAACAAGAACTGGTACGTGCAGGGTTTGCGATCGATAAAATAGACCGTGAATCGCTCGACTATCAGTACATTATCATTGCATCCAAGCCTATTTCTTCACAATAATCATTTGATAATGCACCGCGCGCCACGTTTGGGCAGCGTTGTATTTGACTACTTTTTTATGCGCAGTTCTCTGAAACTTTTTACTTGGTTTGGTATTCCCGTGCACTTGCACTGGTCATTTGGTCTTATTTTTATTTACGCTTTTTATATCGGAAACGCACAAGGCGCTGGTTGGGTCGGCATTTTATGGATCATGGGCTTGTTTATTGCTTTATTTGGGTGCGTTTTGTTGCACGAATTTGGCCATTCACTTACGGCAAAACGATACGGGGTGAATACCCAGGACATCATTCTTACGCCCATTGGTGGTATTGCGCGGCTGGAAAGAATGCCCGAAAAACCGATCCAGGAATTTTTTGTGGCCATTATGGGACCTATGGTAAATGTCGTGATTGCCCTGATTCTGTTTATTCTTGGTAGAATCATGTTTTCCGGACCAGATTGGGCCTTTTTTACCGCAACCATTGTCGACTATTTTAGCGGCATTCTTGGCTTTTTTAGCGATGCCAAGGCCTTGCTGTTGGGTAATTTGAGCGTACTCGATTTTTGGGATAATCTTTCCCGCGGCTGGAGCTCCAACGAGGCTGCCGATGTGGCGATCGAAGCGGAACTGAACGTCAGTAGTTTCCTGTTTTTTATGCCTGTATTGCTTTCTGTTAACTTATGGCTGGTGGTATTCAACATGATCCCGGCTTTTCCGATGGATGGCGGCCGGGTATTTCGGGCGCTGCTGGCCATGCGCTTAGGCAGGGTGACGGCTACACGCTGGGCTGCCCGGGTAGGTCAGTTCATTGCGCTAATTTTTGTGCTTTTTGGCCTTGCAAAAGGCGGCATTACCCTGATATTAATCGGCTTTTTTGTCTTTTCAATGGCGCGTACCGAGAACAACATGGTACAACTCAGCGATTTATTGAGTCGATTCAATGCCTCGGACATTATACGCGTTGCCTTTACCCGACTTTCCTCCAACGATTGGATGCAAACCCCCATTGATATGCTGAAGGGTAGTTTGGAACGGCACTTTCTGGTGTTCAACATCAACGACCAGTTGATTGGTGCCCTTGCGGAAGAACAAATCTTGGAGGCGCAGAAAAAGAACGATTTTAGCGCTTCGGTAGAAAACTATATGCAAACCGTAGAAGTGGTGCACCCGAAGGAATCCATGGGTTATGTATATCAATTACTTATGCAATCGGGCGAACCAATTATTGCAGTTGCCGATGCACAAGGGGTGCTGGGCGTTATTGACCGGGAAGGATTCCGAAACTTTATGCGTTTACAAAGCGGAAAGTAAGGCCGCGCTTACTATTTCTTTTTAAAATCGCCATTTTTCCAGGCTTTAAAGAACTGTCCCCAAGCAAGCGGGCTGAAAATGTTCATGGGTGGCGTTTGGCCAATATACACATACTCGCGCGATTGCTGGCGCAGATAAAAATTGGCGCTTTCACGTCCACTGTGCGGTACAATATCCGGATTTTTCCGTGCTTCGGTTAAATATTCGTTGGCGAGGTTTTTCGTTGCCTGGCGTTGTAACTCAGGCGTTACATCCATTTTAAGGAACTCAATTTTGAAGTGATCCTTAGAGGGCCACGGAAAAATAACCGTCATGGGCAGGTTGATGGTATCCTGCGACAACAACTGAACAATAGAGTAGCGGTCCTGCGTAAGGGTATCGGGAATCGTGATGGTAACCGGTTCAAAACCGATGCAATTAAAACGCACCTTATCGCCTTTTTCAACTACAATGGAGAAAAACCCACGGTAGTCAGAATAACTGCCCCTGTTTTTTTTAGGTATATGCACCGTAGCGTACGGTACAGGCAAAAGCCGACCATCTGCTTCGGTGATTAACATACCAGAAAACTGGATGAGTTGCTCCTCTTTCTTAGCCGATTGTGCATCCTGCGCATGTAGGAAGGTGCAACAAAGGATACCGATGATAAATGCGATACTTTTTTTCACGCTATAAAATTTTAAATTCAGGACTTTCATAACCAGCTACCTTGGCTATAAAACAAAGGTACGCGAAAGAATTGACTGTAAGAACGATTAAAAACGGCTGTTGTGCAAAAGGTTAACGCAATTTTAACTTAGCCAAAATGGGCCATGTTTGCATCATTTGCCCACTTTTAAACGTTTTAAGCGCAACATTCGCTGGCTTTGCATTTTTTTACATGCCTTGTGCCACGAAAGAATGGATAAAACTTCCACTTAGCAACACGTGTTTTTGTTACCTTTGCCAACGTTTTGCGTTTCTTTATTTAAAAACACCTCTTTACACACGATGTCTCGTTCGATCAATTTCTTTTTTCTGCTCGCCTTTTTGTCAGGCGCCGTTACAATGCAAGCGCAAACCGCGCCAAAATACGGACATATGAACCTTGGCAATTTGCTGGAATCGCTTCCCGAAACCAAAACAGCAAATGACCAATTGAAACTGTTCACCGATCAATTAACGGCAAAAGACGATTCGCTGACCAAAGCGTTTCAGGCCGCTTACACCAAACTGGAAACCGAATACAATTCGGGCGTACTCACGCCGGTGCAATCTCAACAGCGTCAGGCTGAATTACAAAAACAACAAGAGTATATTCAAAAGTTTGAACAGGAGGCACAACAAATAGTTGCTGCACGCCGGGAAGAATTATTGAAACCTATTTTGTCCAAAATCGATACGGCCATCAAGGCAGTTGCTACCGAATTGGGTTACCTGATGGTTTTTGACACTAGCTCGGGTGTTATGTTGTTTGCCAGTGATACCGATGACGTCACAGCCATCGTAAAGAAAAAATTGGGCCTCTAAAATTTATATTGCGTATTTTTTCCGCACGGTCAGGCAACTTTATTGCCTGACCGTGCTCTTTTTAGCGGGATTGTATGAAAATGAATAGGTCGATAGTCGGACTTTATTAGTTTTGCGCTTTCTGTGGTGGTGCAAGCAGCCTGCCACGTTCTATGTTACCCACTTTGCCCATCAGCAAATCAGATCGTTTTATCATGAATGCATCTTTCAAGACACTCAACAACCTAACCGGCTGGCTTACGTTTGCCATCACCGGAATCGTGCTGGCATTAGCCGCCCAGCCTACTGGTAGTTTGTGGGACTGCGGCGAATTTATTTCTGGCGCATATAAACTTCAGGTTGTGCATCCGCCTGGTGCGCCTGTATTTTTGTTGGTTGGCCGCTTGTTTGCCTGGGTCGCCACGTTGTTTTCGAACGACCCCTCCAATATAGCCTATGGCGTCAACCTGTTGTCGGCCTTAAGCACGGCCTTTGGCGCCATGTTTATTTGTTGGAGTACCACCATTTTGGTGCGCCTTACCCTTACCGACCGCAATACGGAGCCAGCAACGGCGCATACCATTGCAATTTTGAGCGCTGGCTTAATTGCTGGTTTGGTAACCGCCTTTACGTCTTCCGTTTGGTTTTCAGCGGTGGAAGGTGAGGTGTACGCCATGTCTACCTTTTTTACCTGTATGACGCTGTGGGCGGTACTCAAATGGTACAATTTGCCTGATGAGGCCAACGCAGATCGTTGGTTGGTATTCGCCATTTACTCGATTGCATTGTCTATCGGGGTCCATTTGCTCAGCTTGCTGACATTCCCGGCCCTTGCGATGTTTTATTATTTTAAGAAGGCAAAAAAAGTAACTTTTCTGGGTGCTTTGACCTCGGCGATTGTAGGGGTCGTATTCATTGTTGTCATTCAAAAAGTGGTTATTGCAGGTATTCCGAATATGTGGGCCTGGTTTGACATGTTGATGGTAAACAACTTTGGCTTGCCTTTTTACAGCGGTATCATTCCGGTTATTTTGTTGTTTACGGCCGGCATTTGGTACGGTTTGCATTATGCCCGCAAAACCAACAATGGCCTGATGCAGCGCCTGGTTGTTTCGTTTGCCGTAATTGTAATTGCCTATAGCTGTTATGGTATGGTGATCCTGCGCGCGATCGCGAGCCCACCAATCAATATGAATGACCCTTCTGATCCGATGCGTTTGTTGCCTTACCTCAACCGCGAGCAGTATGGCGAACGTCCGTTGTTAAGCGGCCCGGATTTTGATGCCCAACCCGTGGGTGTCGAGTCTACTGAACGCTACGGCCGCGTCGGCAACCGCTATGAAGTGGTAGACGAAAAAGTGGATTATGAGTTTTCCCCCAATGATAAAACCTTATTCCCTCGGATGGGCGACTATTCGCAGGATCGTCCGCGGCTGTACCGACAATGGATCGACAAGCCAACCGGAAAACCCACTTTTTCCGATAATATTGAGTTTTTCTGGAAATACCAGATCGGCTGGATGTATTGGCGTTACTTTATGTGGAACTTCTCCGGCCGTCAAAATGGCGAGCAGGGTTATTACTCCTGGGACCCAACTGCCGGCAATTGGATTACGGGTTTCAGCGCATTGGACGAACGCCGTATCGGCAATCAACGCGAAATCCCTGATTTTCAGAAACACAACCAGGCCAATAATAAGTACTATTTAATTCCTTTCTTGTTGGGCCTGTTGGGTATGTTTTTCCATTACAGCCGCCGCCGCAACGACTTCTTTGCCTTGTTTGCCCTATTTATCATTACCGGCGTAGGTATCATTGTGTATTCCAACCAGCCACCGAACGAGCCGCGCGAACGCGATTATGTATTGGCAGGCTCATTCTTTACTTATGCTATCTGGATCGGGATGGGGGCTTTTGCCCTCTTCGACCTGCTCGTTGCACGCCTAAAATTGGCGGGCAATATCGCAGCACCCGTGGCAGGATTGATCGGTTTGGTAGCACCCTTGCTCATGGTTACCCAAAACTGGGACGACCACAGCCGCGCAAAACAATATGCCAGCCGCGATTATGCACGCAACTTCCTCGAATCTTGCGAGCCCAACGCCATCATTTTCACCTATGGCGATAATGATACCTACCCGCTGTGGTATTGTCAGGAAACGGAAGGCATTCGTACCGATGTGCGGGTGGTAAACCTTTCGCTGATTGCGGTAGACTGGTACATTGGCCAGTTGCGTCGGGCAGTAAACAACTCCCCTGCAATTGAAATGAGCATCCCGCAGGAAAAGATTCAAGGCTTTAAACGCGTACAAATTCCTTACGGCGGCGGTCAAGGCCCTGAAAAGGAAATGAGCCTCGATCAGGTGATGAAATTCCTGGGCGAAGACCATCCACAGCAACAAGGTAGTGGACGCGGCTTTGATACGTACCTGCCTACGCGCAAAATGTTTATTCCGGTAAATAAGGAAGCGGGTATTGCCAATAAAATCCTTTCGCCCAATGATAGCACCATGGTGGATACCATTCACTTTAATATCGGGGAGAAAAAGACCTATATTATTAAAGACGATTTGGCCATTATGGACATCATTGCTTCGAATATTTGGAAACGCCCCATTTACTGGGCCGTTACCTGCCGCGATGAAAAACTCCTGGGCTTACAAGATTACCTCCAACTGGAAGGCCTCGGTTTGCGTTTGATCGCTTCTAAAAATAAAAGCAACACCGAAAGTTATGGCATCATCGGTTGCGGCCGGGTGGATACCGATTTGGCGTACCGCAACATCATGGAAAAGTGGACTTGGGGTAATTTTGATAAAGAACGGACGTATATTGACCGTTCTTACCTGCCAAGCCTCCAAACCATGCGCGTGACAATGATTCGGGTAGCCCGTCAGTTGGTGTTTGAAAAACAAAATGAAAAAGCCATGGCACTGGCCGATCGCTATTTTGAAGCATTCCCGCAATACAACTTCAACTACGATCAGTTTACTGCCTTTATGGCCGATATTTATGCTCGGGCTGGTAATAAGGAAAAGGCAGCAGCCAAAATCCGCGAAATTGCCAAAACGATCGAACAACAGTTGCGTTTTGTAAAATCACAGTCGCCTACGTTCCAACGCGGCTACCAGCAAGACGGCCAGTACGCATTGGGTACGGCACAAACCATCCTGCGTATTGCAGAAGATATGGACGACAAGGCCCTGCTGAAAGAATTGGAAGATCAATTTACACCTTACATTCCAAACCAGAATGCGCCGAACAGCCTCCCAGGCTTTAGGCAGTAATTGGAAAGGTGGGTTTTAAAATAAAAAAGTGGCTTCTAGCATATTCGCTGGAAGCCACTTTTTTTTAATTAGATATCAAAACCTTTACCGGAGCAATGGGCAAGCCTGGAAAAGCCAGCCAATAAGCACCCGGCGCCAATTGACCAATATCCATCATTACCTGATTAAGGCCTGGCGTGAGGAGCATCGAATTTTCCTGCACCACCCGGCCCAGTACATCGATCCACTGTGCGCGCACCGTTTGTTCGGAGGGTACCTGCAGTTGCACCGCCACCCTTTCAGTAGCTGGATTCGGGTAAAGCAACAAGTCTGCTTGAACCGATGAAGCAACGACCGGTGCTTCATCGCGGAAAATATTTCCAGCCGAACGATAGAAAAAAGTATTCATACCCTGCGCTGCCAGGGTGCCTCCTGTGGCTACATAATAGCCGCCAAACTTATGCATGACCGGCGTAACATTATAACCTGTAATGCCCAAATCAAGGGAATCAAGCACGTTTCCCTGCAAGTTGAGGCGATATACTTTACTATTGCCCGATTCGGCACCCGCAAACAGGATATTTTTTGAATTGGGCAAATAGGTACAGGAAAAACCCTCGCTGTAGTCAAACCCTGTATCTTTATCATTGTAAAAATTTGTCCAGAGTACCTGACCAGATTCGTCCCAGAACGCGGCATAATAAGCAGAGTACAAGGTGGTTACCTGATCGCTATACACATTGCCCGCCAAGACAAACTGACCGTTGGCGGTAGGCACCAAGTCATTTACAGCAAAAAAAGAATAGCCTTCACCAAATTTGTACTTCGGGTCATCGATGCCCTTATTCCATATCGTAAGACCATTTGATGTTCGAATTTTCGAAACACTGTTTCCTGCCAATACCAAAAAAGCACCACCACCCTGGGTAATGTACATGCGTTTGGGGGTGGAGGCGGGATAGTTGTTTTTCCAGACAATCTCCCCATTTTCTGAGAGGCGCATCGCCACCAGACCGCCCAAAGCAGGTGCCGGGCCTACCGCAATGTAGCCGCCATCAGGCAAAGGCGCGATGTCAGAAAAATAAGCAACGCCTGCAATTTTTTTGCTCCAAAGTTCCGCTCCTGCAGGGTTTAGCCGCAACAAATAACCTTGGTTGGCACTGCCACATGCCCAAAACCAGCCCCCATCGGGCAATTGGAGTACCCCGCGCCCCATCGACTCTGAAGTAGTGGGGGTACCATAATATTTCAGGCTCAGTTGATTGCCCAATTGATCGACCTGGAGCATAAACAGGTCTTGCAGCGCGGTACTGTTGCTTTGGAATCCATAGCCAAACAGGGTGTAACCGGATGCACTGGGAAACACAGCACGCCCCACATCATATCCGCTTGAAACCGGATAGTTTTTTTGAATAATACCCGATTGTGCGGATAAAAACAAAGGAAAAAGTACGAAAAGTAAAAAGTGTTGTTTTTTCATTGGGTGTTATTTTTGAATATGGAATTTGCTTTAAAATTAAGGGAATCGATACCTTAGTTAAAATTTAAATGGCTTTTTGTCGGACGCATGTCTAATAGACTGGTTGCAGATCATTGTCATTTACAGTAACCAGGTACCTAACAGTCGAGAATTTAAAAGCAACTTATACGCAACTGCATAGGATTCGCAACAATTTCGCCAATTTTGCGTCCTTATTCGCTGCAAGGAATTTTAAAAGTTGAACCTTGCACTTCGATATTTCCACAATATGGCCAATTTATCCTTTCAATACCCGGCATGGTTCCTGATCCTTTGTGTTTTACTGGGGCTGGGTTATGCATTATTGCTTTATTTCCGCGATACCACGTTTCAGGAACGCGCACCACGCCTGCCCCTGGTGCTTGGGATCATGCGCTGGCTCACCGTTACGATCCTGAGCGCTTTGTTGTTGTCCCCTCTGCTAAAATCGATCATCACCGATACGAAAAAGCCGGTTATTGTACTGGCACAAGACCAATCTGAAAGCATCGGTGCAACCTTGCAAGGGCCAGCACTCGAACAATACAAGCAAGACTGGCAATCGCTGCGCACGGCACTGGAAGAAAACTATGAGGTACACGAACTAGCCTTGGGCGACGATGTACGCGAAGGGGTAGATTTTAATTTTCAGGATAAGGTGAGCAATCTTTCGCAGGCAATGCAATCCATTTACGATATGTATGGCACCCAAAATCTGGGGGCTGTCGTCATCGCATCCGATGGTATTTACAACGAAGGCAGCAACCCGGCTTACAGTGGTGCGCAACTAACCGCACCCGTTTATACCATTGCCTTGGGGGATACCATACCCAAAAAAGACCTGTTGATCAAGCGGGTTTTTAATAATAAAATTGCCTATTTGGGGGATAAATTCACCGTACAAATTGATGTGAGCGCGACCAATTGTGCGGGTGCGACTTCTGTCCTAACCGTTGGGAAAGTGTCGGGCGACCAAACGCGCATATTGCAATCCATTCCGGTAAGCATCACCAACAACGACTTTTTTGCCACCAAAGAAGTGGTGATTGAAGCCGATCAGGCGGGCGTGGCACAATACGTCGTGCGCCTTGCGAACATTCCAGGAGAGGCATCCACCGTCAACAATAAAAAAGAACTGTTTATTGACGTGTTAGATGCCCGTCAAAAAATCCTGTTTCTGGCCAATAGTCCGAACCCCGACCTCAGCGCCCTGCGACAAACCCTGGAGTCGAATAAAAACTACCAGGTTTTTCTATCCTATATTACTGATCCGGGGCTGGATGTAACGAAATATGATTTTGTAGTGCTGCACAATTTGCCATCTGTAAGCAATGATATTTCGGGCATCCTAAAAACGATGAATGAAAAGCGCATTCCACGCCTGTTCATTGCAGGTTTGCAAACGGGCTTTACCAGTCTTTCGAAAGAACAAGGGCTTGTTAATATCCAAAATGTGAGCCAGCAAACCGACGATGTGCAAGGCAAGGTTTCGCCGCAATTTGCTGCCTTTGCGCTCGATCCGAGGGTGAGTGAAGAATTACCCAAATTCAATCCCGTTACATCGGCATTCGGAAGTTTTGGCGCAACCGCGCAGGCGCAGGTAATTCTTTGGAAACGCATCGGCATGGTGGACACCGACCAACCTTTGCTGGCAGTAGGCGAAACAAATGGGGTCAAAACCGGCATATTTGTAGGAGAAGGTTTGTGGAAATGGCGCCTGTTTGATTTCCTCCAGCACAACAACCATGAAATATTTGACGATTTGATCGGCAAAACCGTGCAATACTTATCCCTTAAAGCGGATAAACGCAAATTCCGGATCAACCTGGATAAGAGCATTTTTGATGAAAATGAAGCCGTTACGTTTGGCGCAGAATTGTACAACGACAATTACGAACTGACCAATGAACCGGATATCAACATCTTGGTACGCAACAAGGATGGAAAGGATTTTAATTATAATTTTAATAAACTCGGAAAGGCATACACGCTGAATGCCGGTATTTTACCTACCGGAAATTACACTTTCAAAGCCAATACGAACTTCAACGGACAGGCCCTGAGTTTTGAAGGCAAATTCAGTGTGCGCCCAATTGAATTGGAATTGTTTGAAACCACCGCAAATCATGCCGTATTGCGTCAATTGAGCAGCCAATATGGCGGTGAAACCGTGTATACGAATCAAATTTCCAGCATCGGTGAAAAAATAAAAGCCAATCAAACCGTAAAACCCGTTATTTACCAAACAACCAAAACGAATCCATTAATCAACCTGAAATGGATTTTTGCGTTGCTGGCAGGTTTGTTGGCAGCCGAATGGTTCCTAAGGCGTTATTATGGCGCCTATTGATTTTGATTACCTTTGTGTATGAATCTTACTGCGCTTTCCATCCGCCGCCCCTCGCTGATTATTGTGGTTTTTGCTGTGTTGACCTTTATGGGGGTGGCGAGCTATTATCGTCTTCCGATTGAATTGGTGCCCAAATTCAACGCACCCATCATTACCATTATTACGGTTTATCCCGGCGCATCGCCCTCCGAAGTTGAAAATGCAGTCAGCAAACCCATTGAAGATGCCATTTCTTCCTTGGAGGGGATCGATCAAATTCAGATTAGCTCCAACGAAAACACCTCCTTTGTGGTTGTCGAAATGGATCAGGCCGTCGACATTGACAAGACCGTCCAGGAACTTACCCGCAAGATCAACCAAATTCAGGCGACTTTTCCCAAAGAAGTGCGCACGCCGGTGGTCAATAAATTTGCACTCGACGAATTACCCATTGTACGCTTAGGGACTTCTGCCAATATTACCGGGACCGCTTTTACGGATTTGATTAAAAACCGCGTACTGCCCGATATTGCCCAGGTAAAAGGCGTGGCGCAGGTGAATATCCTGGGTGGAGAAGAGCGCGAAATAAAAATCAATATCAACAGTGAACGCCTGGAACAATACGGACTTTCGCTGTTGCAGGTTTCGCAGGCCATTCAAATGGCCAACCTGGATTTCCCGACAGGTAAAGTAACCGATGCCGCAGGGCAAATGCGTATTCGACTGGCTGGAAAATTCCACAGCCTCGATGAAATTCGCAACCTGGTCATTGGCAAAAGCCGGTTTGGTTCTTCGATTTACATCCGGGATATTGCTGAGGTGCAAGACGGCGCACGTGATCAGGAAGTAATTTGCCGGACCGATTGGCGGCCCTCCCTGGGTATCACCGTTCGGAAACAAAGTGATGCCAATGCCGTGGAAATGGCCGATTTGGTCATTAAAAAAGTACAAGACCTCGAAAAACGTTACGCCAAGGAAGGCCTCAAATTTCAGGTTGTAGCCAATAGCAGTAAATTTACCAAACGCGCCACCGATGCGGTAATTCATGATTTGTTTACCGCCGTTTTGCTGGTTGGCCTGGTTATGCTGCTGTTTCTGCACAGTTTGCGCAATGCTGCTATTGTATTGGTGTCTATCCCGACTTCGATTGTAAGCACCTTCGTGATGATGCAGTTGTTCGGCTACTCGCTCAACCTGATGTCGTTGCTGGGCTTGTCGCTCGCCATTGGTATTTTGGTCGACGACGCAATTGTCGTGATTGAAAACATTTATCGGCACCTGGAAATGGGAAAAAACAGGGTGCAAGCCAGTTACGATGGCCGGATGGAAATTGGTTTTACGGCCATTAGTATCACCCTGATTGACGTTGTTATCTTTTTGCCCATCATTTTCACCGTAGGGATTGTACCAAACTTGTTGCGGCAGTTTTGCATGACGGTTTTGACCTCCACCCTGATGTCGTTGTTTGTTTCTTTTACCCTGGTTCCCTGGCTTACCTCGCGTTTGGCAAAAGCACACCGGTTTAAAGGAAAATCCATGGTGGGCCGCATGGTTTTGCAGTTTGAAGCCTTTTTGGAATGGCTGGCGGAAGGTTTCGTAACCGCCCTGCGTTGGGCCTTGCACAACTGGTGGACACGCATCGCAACCCTTTTAATTGCGACGGGCACTTTTGCGGCCTCTTTTTTACTGATTTACTTTGGCTTTATTGGAAATGCCTTTTTTGATCCGGGGGATCGTGGCGAATTTTTGGTACAAGTTGACCTGCCCAAAGACGCATCCTTGACCCAAACAGACGCCGTATGCAAATCGGTGGAAGACTGGCTTCGACAACAACCCGATGTAGTAAGCACTTTTACCTCGGTGGGCACCAACAACAAGTCTTTTGGGCTTACGCTCGCGCACGTGGGCGAGATTTTGGTGTTTTTACGGTCAAAAGACGAAGGTCGTACACTAGCCGCAGACATTTTTGCCCGACAAACCAAAGTAAAACTGGAAGAAGTGATCGCCGGGGCCAGAATCAAAACTTCCCCCATTGATATTCTTGGACTTTCCTTTTTGCCCATTGAAATCATGCTTAATGGCCCCAATCTGGATAGTTTACTCATCGCTGCCGATACAATTAAAAAAATAATGGGCCAGGTGCCTGGCTGCGTAGAGGTAGAAAGCTCCGTAGAAGGCGGCAACCCGGAAGTAAAAGTGGATGTAAACCGGCAACGAATGGCCGATTATGGCCTGACAATGGCACAGGTTGGCCTTACCCTACAAACCGCCTTTAGTGGAAATACAGATGCCCGATACCGGGAAGGTGATTATGAATACCCCATTCGAATTGCATTGGATGCCTTTGATCGGCGCAGTGCGGGCGATATCAACCAATTATCTTTTGTAAACCCACTGGGCAATACTTTTTACCTCAAACAATTTGCTGAAGTAGCCGAAAGTTCGGCGCCTACCCGATTGGAACGCCGCGACCGACTTCCGTCCTTGTTGCTTAGTGCACAGGTAATTGGACGACCCAATGGTTCGGTAGGCCGGGATATCAAAAAACAGCTGGATGCGCTTGATTTACCGACGGGTTCCTACATCAAATATGGTGGTGACCTCAAGCGGCAACAACAAGGCATTGGCACCATGGGACTTGCCTTATGGGTTTCGCTGGCCCTGGTTTATCTGATCCTGGTAGCCTTGTATGACAGCTGGGTGTACCCCTTTGTTGTATTGGTGTCTATTCCTTTGTCTATGATTGGTGCTTTCCTGGCACTGGCGCTGGCGTCGGAAAACCTGACCGTATTTACAGGCCTTGGTTTGTTGATGTTGATCGGCCTGGTAGGTAAAAATGCCATTTTGGTGGTCGACTTTGCGAACCAGCTGAGGGAGGAGGGCTATTCGATGAAAGATGCCTTATTGCGCGCCACCAAATTGCGTTTCCGCCCAGTGCTTATGACAAACATTGCGATGGTAATTGGACTTTTGCCCCTTGCATTTGCCGAAGGCGCTGGCGCGCAATGGAAAAACGGTTTGGCCTGGGCCATTATTGGTGGCCTCAATTCTTCCATGTTTTTATCGCTGATCGTAGTGCCCGTTGTGTACTGGAACTTCGAAAAGCTGTTGGTTTTATTGAAATTGGATAAGAAAAAGAAAGTCGACTTAATAGAGTAATATGAGTCATCCCGAATTTTGGTGGAACCCAAAATTCGGGATGACTCATGTTATTGTAGTGGTGGGAAGTCTACTGGTTAATTGCGATTGTAATAACCCGCGCATCCGGGCTTAATTTGCTCACATCAACCGGTTGGGTAACGCCTTCGGTGCCCAACACAAAATGCCAACCATGGAGGCCTTGTGCCAAAGTAACCCGGCCTTGACTGTTTACACTGCGCACATTTAGTTCGGGATAGGCTTTCAACAAATCTTCGAGTCGGCTGCTGATTCCAATGCCTTTATCCGTACGGCAAAGGCTTCCCTCGTATTCAACCCGTTTTGCGCGTTTTACGCCTTTAACCGTTTCGTGAAAAACGCGGATTTGTTCGCCATTGAACGCTGTACACAGATACACGGGAACCGTTTCTTTGCCGCGCACAATTTTTTCCTCCGTAAAGCCTTTTTTGAAACGTTTTCCCAAAGAATCTACTTCGGCTCCGATATTTACCCCCATTAAATACCCGTTGCTTAGGGTACATTCGTAGGCCGTAACCTTGGTTTTACTTCTATGCCCGAGCTCAAATTGGCCTTTTCCATCCTCCGTTTTAGGGGTGGCAGGATCATTCTTACATGCTCCGAGCGCAAAAACGATGATACTCACCAAAAACCAACTATACTTGATCATGTTTTAAATTATTTGAACGTTAGAAACGAAAAGGCAAAGAACCTGATTTTTTTAAACATACACTTTGGAATAATCGGTTTAAATTTCTTCCAGCCCGCGTTTTTAGTCGGATTTATATGTCTTAAAACCCGATCAATTTTATCTTTGGCCGAAAAAAAGTACTACGTCTACTGGAAAGCACCGACTTTTCGGGCACACAACCAATTTGCATTTCTAACACTCCGTCCATAGCCTATGATACTTTCAATACAAAACGTCGTAAAACGCTACGATAAATACACCGCCGTTGATCACGTCAGCTTTGATGTACACAAAGGAAGCGTTTTTGGCTTGCTCGGCCCCAATGGCGCTGGCAAAACCTCGTTGATCCGCATGATTACCACCATAACTGGTCCCGACGAAGGCCAAATTTTTCTGGATGGTGAAAAACTCAATGCCAATAGCCCCGAACACATTGGATACATGCCCGAAGAACGCGGACTGTACAAAAAAATGAAAGTCGGTGAGCACCTGTTGTACCTGGCCCAACTTAAAGGACTATCTGAAGCAAATGCCCGCAAGGAAATTGCCCACTGGTTCGAAAAATTTGAAATTCAGGACTGGGCTTCCAAAAAAATTGAAGATCTCTCGAAAGGGATGCAGCAGAAAATCCAGTTTATAGCAACGGTAATCCACAAACCCAAACTGTTGATTCTCGACGAACCTTTTACGGGCCTCGACCCCATTAACACCACCCTGATCAAAGATGAAATTGCCCAATTGAACCAATCCGGCATCAGCATTATTTTTTCAACCCACCGCATGGAGCAAGTTGAAGAAATGTGCGACCATATTGTACTCATCAACCGCGGCCGAAATGTGCTTTATGGCGAGGTGCAGAGCATCAAAAACGAGTACAAACAAAACCTGTATCGTGTAGAAACGCAAACGGATTTGCCTGCGGACTTTAGTAGCCATTTTGAAATCAAAAACCTGGAGCCAAAATCGGCTACCATTCAGTTGGCCGACGACTCTGAAAGCAATCAGGTGTTGCAATATCTGTTGCAACAAGGCCTGCGTATTGTGCGCTTTGAAGAAATTCTGCCCACATTTAATGAGATATTCATCCGCACTGTTGGCGAAACTGGCGTTCAGTAAGCGACTCATACAACCTTTCAACTTCATAAGTTTATGTCCAAACTTTCACTCATAATCAAACGCGAATACCTGACCCGCGTACGCAAAAGATCCTTTATCATTGGCACCTTGCTTGCGCCGCTGGGTTTGCTCATTTATATGTTGGTCATCATTGGGCTCACCAGCTACGAAACTGGCGGAAAACTCGAAGTAGCAGTGCTCGATGAAGCCAATATGATCAAACAAATGCCCGACGATAAAGGCATTCACTACATCCTTTCGTCCGGAAAGAGCCTCGATGCCCTCAAACAGGAGGTCAACGACGGCAAAATCAATGGCATCTTGCGGGTCCCTCCAATTAGCAGCATGCAGAAAAAAGAACACACCGTGTTTTATTATGCAGACAGCAAACTGGCCCCTGAAAAAAGCGGTGCCATGGAACGAAAAATTTCAGAAAAAATACGCGACTTCAAAATTGACTCCCTCCACATCAACCGCGGAAGCCTGGAAATGCTGGACACTGATGTTTCCATCGATCCAGAAAGCATCAGCAAAGTGGGCGAGGATGAAAGTAAATATACCGCAGGCGTGGGCCTGGCCATTGGCGGTATTATGGCATTTATCATGTTTTTTATGGTGCTGATGTACGGCCAAATGGTGATGCGCTCGGTGATGGAAGAAAAAACCAACCGCATTGTAGAAGTTATGATGTCGTCCGTGCGGCCATTCGACCTCATGTTGGGTAAAATTATTGGTGCGGGTGCTGTTGGACTTACGCAAGTGCTTGCCTGGGTGATTTTGAGCGGTGCCGTCACCTTCCTGCTCCCATTGATAATGCAAGTGGATCCGACTCAAATGCAAAGCTCCATGCCACAAGGGCCGGGCGCTATTGATCCCGAACAGGCACAAGGGGATGCTTTGCGGATTTTTTCGGAGTTGAGCAAGCAAAACTGGCCCCTGATCGTGGGTTCCTTTATTATCTTCTTCCTGGGGGGCTACTTTATTTATGCTTCCATGTTTGCCGCAATCGGCTCTGCCATGGGCGACGATATGGGAGAGGGGCAATCGCTTACCCTTCCAGTAACCATTCCAATTATCCTGGCGTTTTACATCACGGCTTTTGTGGGGGTGCGTAATCCCGACTCAGGTTTGATGGTATTTGCCTCGCTGTTTCCCTTATTTTCGCCGATTGTGATGCCCTTCCGAATGGCATTTAACCCGCCGTGGTGGCAGGTAGGACTTTCGCTGGTGCTGGTGGTTGCTTCAGCCTACTTCTTTGTATGGCTTGCTGGTCGGATTTACCGGGTCGGAATCCTGCTGTATGGCAAAAAAGTAACACTGAAGGAAATTGGCAAATGGATGTTTTATAACTAATTGCCTGACAGCGGAAGTTGCGATGGAAGCACCTTAAACCTCCATCGCAATCAGGCTACTGTTTTACCAGTCGTTTTTCAGCAATTCCTTGAGGCGTGTGCACTCTTAGGGTGTATACGCCGTTTTGCATGGTTTGGGTATCGATCCGGGTAAGGTGTTGGGTGGGGGAAATACTGGAAATTTTTTGGCCCAGGGTATTGAGTACTTCAATGCTTTCTACCTTCAGATTGCCTGTGTAGAGTGCACTTTGATCGGTAGCAGGATTGGGGTATAGTTGCAACTGCGTATCGAGCGCCGCCTGGTTATGGGTTTTTACCGCGGGTTCCAAAATTTTAATCCAAACCGTATCCAACTGAAGTGGCACTGAAATTTCTTTGATGTTGCCGTTTGCATCGATTCCTCGAATTCCGGTGATCGGAATAACCAAAGGCACTTTATTATCGCCACCCGACCGATCTGCAATATCAATGATGATGATATAATCGGAGCGCAAGGTCATTTTACCAATCAGGCCATAGCCATTGGCGGCTATTTTATTTTTCCGCACCAGGCCCATATCAATTTGCCTGCGGCTGTAGATGTCTTTGGTAATGGGCAAAATATTGATCAGCGAACCAAAATAATCGCTGGAATAAAAAATATCCGAATCGTGGTTCACAAACGCTGGATATTGCATGGTAAAGGCCAATCCGTACAAACCGAGGGCGGGTTGTACCGCTGTGCCAATTTCAATATTTGCCGTAATTTCTAATACACTGGGCGGCGCTGAGGGATCAATCGTGATGGTATCCTGCTCAAAGGTAACCCGCAACTTGGGTGCGCTGGCCTTATACGGCACCGAAATGGTATCCAACGGCGCATAATGGTCCAAAATAATACCTGCGTCAAAATCATCCACCGAGCCATTGCCATCACAATCCACGTGTTTGTAATTGACCCCATTGATGTGCTCCTCCCAATTGGGACCAAACTGCGGTTCCCAGGACGTAGAGGCATTGGGCCGCGGAATGCCATCGGTGTAATAAGCCACGCCAATGTTCAACAAATCGTACACATTGGCACTTTTATCGCCATTGGCATCACCTGGCATAACATAATCGGTTCCATTGGGCAACTGTTCGGGATCCATACTCGCTGCATCGGTAACCACAATTTTGGTGATCGAAGAAACGGAGGTTTCATTTTGCCAAACAGAAAGGTTGGTTCTGTAAATGCCCGCCTTGGCATAAACATGGGTGATGGTATCCCATTGGGTAACGGTCACAAAGGGCGTGCCGTCGCCAAAATCTAATTGCTCAAAAGCATAATCACCCGAAGCCAGGTTGCGAAATTGCGCAGTGTAACCGTTCGTAAAATCACCCTGGATGATTTTTACCTCCATATCGGCCGTGCAATTATTGGCAAACACCGTTGCACAGTCACCTGCCCACCAACTCACCAAACCCGCACCCATGGCTTCACACTCGCTGTCGTAACTTTGGCCATTGCAACCACAAACGGGCACATTCAGCGGCACACAAATGCTGCTTAGGTCGGCCATAGCTGGCAGGTAGCAATCATTCGTTTCGGCAACCACCAAATCTATACAAGCACTGGAAGCACAAAAGGTACCCGCCTGCACATTGCCTACTTCATAATTGACACATACTTTATAAGTTCCGTATTCAGGTAAGGTGGTTTTAAAATTTTGCGATTCACTTAGTTTTTTGGTGCCTTTATTGGAGTACCACTGTACGGAGGCAAGCGGAAGGGAAGTAGCATCGTCTGCTTCCAAAACACCCGTCATTTGTAAACCAACCGCTGTTACCTTGGGGGTGTAACCGCAATTGAGGTTGGGCAAATTGACCGATATCGTTTTACACAATTGATCAGAACAGCCGCTTGCATCCGAAACGGTAAGGCAAACTGCGTAGTTGCCGGCTTTCGGAAAATGATGCTTGGGATCTTTTGTGGTGGCCGTTGTGCCATCCCCAAATTCCCAAAAATAAGTTTGTGCAACCGCACCACCTATAGACGATGCGTTAAAATCAACCTGAAAAACACCCGCATTATTGATCACATGGGTAAATACCGCCGTGCAGGGCAACACCGAAGAAACACAAGTAAGGCCTACGACCGGCAAATTGTCGGATACACACCCATTGGGCAATGCAACGGTTTCAGCCTTGAAGGCGTAGTATTGACCACCACTGAGGGTATCGCCCCCAACCACCGCGCGCAATACCGAGCCATCGTTGACATCCACCAGCGTTACGCCACAACCTGGAAATACGGAGATCACCTTTCCAACACGGTCGCACTGTGCTGAAAGCGAAGGCCCTGCCAAAACCAAAAACAGGAAAATGAAAACGCGTACTTGAAGTAAGCCAGACTGCGGTAAAATCCGTAAAAAACTGCGCATGGGTCGTATTTTTGTTTGTTTTGATGCTCCACCACACAACCAACCAAAGAATCTGTGCCAGACCCTTTTATCCACGATACAAAGATTCAAATTTTTATTGATTACACTTAGTACAAATTGCTTAACTTGCCGGACATTTTTTTTCATTGACTTTGGTTTAATAAAATGATAATCAACTATTTAAAATGCCCAGTAAGAAGCTAATTTCACTTTTAAATGAATTTTCAAAAACTGAACTAAATCGCCTGCGCAAATTTTTGTCCTCTCCCTACTTTAATGATCAGGAAGATGTGCTGCGCTTGTTTGAATGGCTAAACAGTCAAATACGCAAAGGTGTTTTAGAAGTCAACCAGCAATCTAAACAGCAGGCCTGGAAAAACCTGTATGGAAACAGCCCCTTGGATGATGCGCACTTGCGGCGCTTAAGTTCCGACCTAAACCTCCTGGCCCTGCAGTTTATGGTAGCCGAAGCAAGGCAAAAAAACGATGTGGCCGAAGCCTTAGAACTTCAAAAAGTACTCGAAAAGCCTGCGTTAAAGGCTCATCTTAATACAGTTGAACGCCAGTTACAAAAACAACTGGAGACAACAACAGCGCCTTCTGCAGAAATATATCTTGCTGGTTTTCAATTACATTGGAACATTTTTAACCGCGCATCAACCGTATTATCCACCACAAATTATATCGATAAATTATTGCCGGCCGATCATTACCTGGAGCGCTTTTATGTGGTGCAAAAACTCAAGATGTACATAGCCTGGCTTTCTTTTCGCAACTTCCGCGCCACAGAGGAAGCATTTCTCCTGCCTCCCGGCTTTTGGGAATACATTCGGCAACCCCTTTTTTCGGAAGTACCCATCATTGCGATTAATTGCAAGGTGGTAGATTGCCTGTTGGATCCAAACGATGAAACCCATTTTCAATCACTCATGACCGATCTCGAAGCCCTCGGTGATGCGCTCAGCAAAGAAGACCTGCGCGAATGCTACCATATTGCCCAAAATTACTGCGCGTTAAAAATAAATCAGGGCAAAACCGAATACTACCGCGCAGTTTTTACAATATTTAAAAGTCTGATTATAAATGATATTTTATTAACCGAAACCCACCTTTCCGAAGGCATGTATAAAAATATTATTACGGTAAGCCTGCGTGTTGGCGAATTCGGTTGGGCCGAAAATTTTGTACGGGAGTATTCCGAGTTTTTACCGGCCGACATTCGCGATAATGCCCAAACCTTCAATTTGGCCAATTTGTACTCGCATCAAAAAAAACACGATAAGGTGATTGAACTGCTGCGCAATGTGGAATACAGCGATTTGGTGTATGCCCTCAGTGCGAAGTTGATTTTAGTGCGCACCTACTACGAAACAGATGAATTTATGGCGCTCGACTCCTTGATCGATAGTTTCCGAATTTTCCTGCGACGCAACAAACAAGTATCTAAAAGTGTAAAACTGGAATACAATAACTTCCTGGGCTTTGTCAAAAAACTATCCACCTTGCCCCCTTCCAACCCAAAAATGGTAGAAAACATTAAGATTAAGATCGAACGTTGCAATGCCGTGGTTTCAAAAAAATGGTTACTCGAAAAAATAGTTGAGTTTTAAGCACAAAAACCTATATTTTTGCGCTCTTTTTAAAAATTATGGCAACTCCTCGTTCGGTCGCATTTCATACGCTTGGCTGCAAGCTCAATTATTCGGAAACCTCCGCCATTGCACGGCTTTTCGAAAGCAGCGGCTATTTGCCCGTCAAATTTGAAGACGGCGCCGATATATACGTCATCAATACTTGCTCGGTTACCGAACAAGCCGACCGCGAATGCAAAAAGATTGTGCGCTCAGCCTTGCGCAACCAGCCCGATGCTTTTGTGGTGGTTACGGGTTGCTATGCCCAATTAAAACCCCAGGAAATTGCCGAAATCCCTGGGGTCGACCTTGTGTTAGGGGCGGGCGAAAAGTTCAAAATACTCCAATACGTCGATGACCTTTCCAAAGCACAAGGCAAGGGTATGGTGCATGCGGGCGACGTGAAGGACGTCAATACGTTTACCGCCTCTTTTTCTTTTGGCGACCGCACCCGTTCTTTCCTGAAAGTACAAGATGGCTGCGATTATAAATGTACGTTTTGCACCATTCCGCAAGCACGGGGTGCCAGCCGCTCCGATACGGTAGAGCAGGTTGTGCAAAATGCGCGTGAAATTGCCAGTCTGGGCGCACGCGAAATTGTGCTCACCGGTGTAAATATTGGCGATTTTGGCAATGGCACTGCGGTCATTGAAGGCGAACGCATCAAAAAAGAAGCGTTGTTTATTGACCTGATTCAGGCTTTGGATACGGTGGATACGTTGGCGCGTTTTCGTATTTCGAGTATTGAGCCCAATTTGCTCACCGACGAAATTATCGGGTTTGTGGCCGAAAGTGCCCGCTTTATGCCCCATTTTCACGTACCCCTGCAATCGGGCAACGACAAACAACTCAAAGAAATGCGCCGTCGGTATCGCCGGGATTTGTACGCTGCGCGGGTCGAATACATCAAACAAGTAATGCCGCATGCCTGTATTGGCTGTGATGTGATTGTCGGTTTTCCAGGCGAAACGGAGGCAGATTTTTTAGAAACCTATCAGTTTTTGCAGGCGTTGGACGTTTCCTACCTGCATGTTTTTACTTATTCCGAACGCGCCAATACACCCGCAGCGAGCATGGCAGCCCCGGTTCCCATGGAAGAGCGCAAACGCCGCAACCAGGCCCTGCGCGGTTTGTCGGAAATGAAAAGACGGGCATTTTACACCCAGTTTTTGGATACTACCCGACCGGTTTTGTTCGAACAACATAAAAACGCGCAATACCTGACTGGTTTTACCGACAACTACATCAAGGTGGAACTTCCTTTTGCGCCAGATTTGTTGAATACCCTGGGCATGGTCCATTTGCAATCCCTCAATGCAGATGGCGATATGCTGGCACAATTTCAGACACAACCAGAACCGCTGTTCGTTTAAAATGCTCGAACTCGATTTGTTGCAATATCAGCCCAAACTGCGGCTTTCGCTCGAGAACGGGACCCCGTATGTGTATGATCCCATTCGGCGCAAAGACCTCGTGCTCCAGCCGGAAGAATGGGTGCGCCAGCTGATTTTACAATATTTACTAGCAGACCTGGGCTATCCTACCCACCGGATTCGGGTTGAAATAGGCATTGAGTACAATGGACTCAAAAAACGCTGCGATATTGTGGTCTATGATACACATATACAGCCTTGGTTGCTGATTGAATGCAAATCACCCAAAGTTCCCGTCGATCAAAAAGTATTTGAACAAGCCGCCCGATACAACCTGCAATTGAAAGCGCCCTTTATGGTGGTAACCAATGGTTTGGCGACGTATTGCGCCCAACTCGATTTTGAACAAAGCAGTTTTGCCCATTTGCCTGCTTTCCCTAGTTTTCCAAATCCATGAAGATCCTGATTATCAATGGCCCCAACCTGAATTTGTTGGGCAAACGCGAACCTGAAATTTATGGGAACCGCAGTTTTGAAGACTACCTGCACGATTTGCAGCTGGCTTTTCCGAACGACCAAATCACGTATTTTCAAAGCAACCATGAAGGGGCTTTGATTGATCGAATACAGGAAGCGGGCTATGAAGCAGACGGAATTGTACTCAATGCCGGCGCTTATACCCACACTTCTATTGCCCTTGCGGATGCCATTGGGGCTATTCCTGCGCCGGTACTTGAGGTGCATATCAGCAATATTCACCAGCGGGAAAGTTTCCGACAGCATTCGTTTTTGGCGGCAAAATGTGTGGGGAGCATTGTTGGCTTGGGCCTGGAGGGCTACCGACTGGCACTTTTATACTTTCAGGAAATACTAGATCGGCGCTAGCTGGTATATTTAAACCTTCATCCATTACCTTTGCGGCGTTTTTAACCACCTCGCGCAGCAGCATCCGGAATTTTATGTCAGATATATTCGAAACCGTACGCCTTACCCTTCAAGCCATCGAATCGGCAACGCCCGATACCTCCGATGCGCTGGAGCAATTTCGTATTCAATATTTGGGCACCAAAGGCGAGATTAAGGCCTTAATGGAGGAAATGCGCGCGATTCCGAATGAGCGCAAAAAAGAATTTGGTCAACTGATCAACGCACTCAAACAAGGTGCCGAAGAAAAATATCAACACCTCAAAGCAATACAGGACGCCCTGGCAGAAAGTGCAGCGGCGGCACAGTTCGACCTGACCGCCCCGGGAGAACCCTTGGCACTGGGTTCGCGGCATCCAGTGGCCGTTACGCTCAACCGCATTGTGGATATTTTTACCCGTATCGGGTTTTCGGTGGCCGATGGTCCCGAAATTGAAGACGATTGGCACAATTTCACGTCCATGAATACCCCGGAAGACCATCCGGCCCGCGACATGCAGGACACCTTTTATGTGGTGGATGCACCTGGCATGCTCCTGCGCACCCACACATCGCCCGTACAGGCCCGTGTGATGGAAAACCGCAAACCACCCATTCGAATTATTGCGCCAGGCCGGGTGTACCGCAACGAAACCATTTCTACCCGCTCCCATTGCCAGTTTCACCAAGTAGAAGGTTTATATATTGATGAAGGTGTTTCTTTTGCCGATTTGAAACAAACCTTGTTGTATTTCGCACAGGAAATGTTTGGCGCGTCGAAAATACGCCTGCGTCCGTCTTTTTTCCCATTCACCGAACCTTCGGCAGAAATGGATATTTGGTTGGGCACCGATACAGAAAAAAATTACCGGCTGACCAAAGGTACCGGTTGGCTCGAAATTCTGGGCTGCGGCATGGTTGACCCTCAAGTGCTGGAAAACTGCGGCATTGATGCCACCAAATACAGCGGATTTGCCTTTGGCATGGGCATCGAACGCCAAACGCTGCGTTTGTACGAAATCGGGGATATTCGCCTGGTTTTTGAAAATGATGTGCGCTTTTTACGCCAGTTTTCTGCTGCAATCTAAAAAATTACGAAAAAGGTAAATAACTTCACCGGGAGAAGTTTGTGTTTAGCCGTTTTTCCAAACAGATTGATCGAAAGTTCGGTAAGATCTGCAAGGAAGACGCCCAAATTTCGCTTGTCAAACACTCCAAGTAGTTGGGGCAACCGAATTTAACCAAATACACATACCATGTTTCTGATCTTTTTGGGCATTTTTTTGCTCGTTGGAACCCTTTTCGTCCCTAAAACCAATTCCAGTTTTTCTTCCTTTACCCGCATTGGCCGCATCCTTGCTATTTCTATGATGGTGCTTGGCTTGAGCACTTCCTGTTTTGTTCAAATAGAACCAGGTCAGGTGGGCGTACAAACGCTGTTCGGTAAAGTACAGGCCGGGCTGCTTACAGAAGGCTTGAATCTTATCAATCCGCTCGTGGATGTTGTAAAATTTGATGTACGCACCCAGAATTACACCATGTCGGCCGTACACGATGAAGGCGACCAGGCGGGCGATGATGCCATCCGGGTACTTACTGCCGATGGTTTGGAAGTTGTGATCGACCTGTCTGTGTTGTATCACATTATTCCGGAGAAGGCACCCGATATTTTGCGCAGCATTGGTCTGGAAATCAAAGACGTAATTGTACGTCCGGTATCGCGTACCAAAATTCGAGACAATGCCGTGTTTTATGATGCGGTGGCGCTTTATTCTTCCAAGCGCGAAGAATTTCAGCAGAAAATTTTTCAAACCATCGAAAAAGAATTTTCCGAACGCGGTTTGGTGCTGGAAAATCTGTTGATCCGCAACATTCAATTGCCCGAATCGGTAAAAACGACCATTGAGAGCAAAATTAATGCTGAGCAGGAATCGCAAAAAATGAAATTCGTCCTGGAAAAAGAACGCCAGGAAGCCGATCGTAAACGCGTAGAAGCGCAGGGTATTTCGGATTATCAGCGCATTCTTACCTCGACGCTTACCGACAAACTGTTGCAATACGAACAAATCAAGGCGCAAAAAGAAATTGCTACTTCGCCCAATGCCAAGGTAATTATCATGAATGGCAAGAATAGCAATCCGTTGTTGATCGGTCAATAAACATTCAAGTATTCCATATTGTGAAGCGCATGTCCTTTCTTTGTGCAAACATTGTACAAAGAAAAGACATGCGCTTTTTTCAGAACCTCCGCCTTTCCTTGCTGCTAGGCACCTTTTGCCTTCCTATATCAGCATTTACCCAAACCGATACGCTGCACTTGATTTTTGCCGGCGACATCATGGGCCATTCCCCGCAAATTATCAGCGCCGAAAAAGTAAAAAACAAGGAATACGATTACACGCCTTGTTTTCAATATGTAAAACCTTTTTTGGAACGTGCCGATTTGGCCATCGGAAATCTGGAACTAACGCTCCCGGGCAAACCACCTTACACCGGCTACCCGATGTTCCGCAGCCCGGATGCCCTGGCAACTGCCCTGAAATCGGCCGGATTCGACATTTTAGTAACCGCTAACAATCATTCAAATGATAGTCGCGGGCTGGGTGTGCGAAATACCGCACAAACCCTCCGCGATTTGGGCTTTTTGCATACAGGTACGTTCAAAGATCAACGCGACCGCGATGCTTTTTATCCCTTAATGGTGTACAAAAAGGGCTTCAAACTGGCGATGCTGAATTATACCTTCAGTACAAACGGCATCCCTACTGAGGCGCCAACGATTGTTAACCTGATTGATACGGCCCAAATAAAGGCTGATTTGAAAGAGGCCAGGGCCCGCAAACCCCATTTTATCATCGTGTTTATGCACTGGGGCGTGGAGTATCAATTGCAGGAAAACGCCGAACAGCGCAACCTTGCCCGCTTGTTGATTCAAAACGGTGCCGATCTGGTCATCGGGGCACACCCGCATGTGGTACAACCCATCAAGCAGGAGCGTGTAAAAATGCCCGATGGATCGCAAAAGGAAGTGATTGTGGCGTATTCGCTGGGCAATTTTATCTCCAACCAAAAACAACCCAATACAGAAGGGGGCATTCTTTTCCAGGTAGATTTGGTGAAAAACAAAGGCGCTTCGGAAACCTGGGTGGGAAAAAACGGCTATATTCCGGTTTTTCGGTACATTCATAAAGCAGCAAGTGGTAAATCGACCTACTTGGCTGTACCTGCTGCCAAAGCCGAGCGCAACCCCGACTGGGTAGAAGATATGGCCCCCGTTGCCCGCGCGGCCATGTTGAAGTTTGCGGCTGGCCTGCGGAAAAGACTTACCTACAACGAACTTAAATATTAATGGCTTTCGGCCCACCCTATGACGAAACGTATTCTTCAAACCGCTATCTTGATCGCTGTTTTTGCTGCCGGCGTCTGGCTGAGTTACCAATATTTTGCACCCAAAAACCACGCGGTCGAATCCTCCAGTGTGCTCCTGGAAAAAATACAGGCCGTTGCGAAACTGGTTACGGTGGAAGGCCAGTTTTCCGAAATTTATAATTACAGCGAGTACCAGGGGTATTTTACTTTTTTTTGGGATAAAAAAATCCTCGTGCGGGTGCGCGCAACGGTTTCTGCCGGCTACGACCTGAACAACCTGCACCTGGAAGCCGATCCTGCCAATAAAATCATTCGCATGAATGCCCTGGGGGCACCCCAAATCCTGGCGATAGACCATACCCTCGATTATTACGATATATCGCAAGGCTTGTTTAGCACATTTACACCAGAAGACTATACCCGCATCAACCAGCGGGCCAAAGACCTGATTCGAGACCAGGCAACAAAAAGCAATTTGCTGCCCGCTGCCCAGGAACAAGCGGCCAAAATCATCGACTTAATTCGGTTTATGGTAGAAAATGCCGGTTGGAAACTCGAAATTAAGGACGGGATAAACGGTTAATGCACTGAAAAAAACTGGAACGTTTGTTCGTTATCGAAGGTTTTCGGGCGGGCATAACCATCCGTACCTGACTCATACCGTAGCCGGAAGGAGGAATCGCTGCTCCATTCTACAATACCAAATACGGTTTTGCCTACATAGGGGCCCGATTGGAAGCGGTGCATGTCGACTTGAACCGGCGATTTTTTACAATCGGTTTGATATAGGAAATGGGCGGTATCGTAGCTACTTCCAAATTTGACCAGCCACATGGCCTTTCCATCTGCTTGAAATACAAAATCCTGACCCTCATGGTTGGTCCAGCGTCCTGCTAATTCAGGACAACGCGGCGTAGAAACGCAAGCAAGTGCCCCTACAGCACACAAGACTGCAAGTGCATAAAGTGCATAAAGTTGGTTCATTTTTCCTGCTGTGATCAAGTTTGCCGGGCAAGCCATTCAAAAAACTGCCCATTCTACCCTTACAGCGTGTAGCATAGAAGACAAACTAATTTTGCAAAGGTTGTTGTTGTTTGAGCAAAGTTTCAGCTTTTGAGGAAAATCTTGCCATTCCACCAGCCTTTTTCAATTGTCGCTTCGTTTTTTTCATAAAACCGAAGGGCAGGCTCATTCCAATCCAACACCTGCCACTTGACCAGTCGACAACCCAGCCGATCTGCTTCTGCTAAAAAAGCATCAAACAACATTTGCCCCACACCGAAGCGCCGGAAGGGTGCTGTTACAATAAAATCTTCGAGGTACAACATCTTCCCTTTCCAGGTAGAATACGCCATGTAATACAACACCAGGCCGACGACCTCCGCATCGTGCAAAGCAACGCTGCATTGAAATAACCCGTTTTGAAAATCTTCTAAAAACTCCGCAGGGGTGGTAACCACGGCCTCGGGTTCTTTTTCGTACACCGCCAACGCGTACACCAGTTGATGAATGGCGGGCATATCTGCTGCAGTGGCGGGACGAATTGTAAAATTGGGTTGCATGCTGTTTTTTTGCACAAAAGTACAAAGCCGCGCTGTTGCACCGATTGAATTTTAAACGGGGGCTAGTTTGGAAAAATCGGCAACGGCCGCCATAAAAGCACCCGCTTTGATCTTTGTTTCCCGCAGTTCATTTTCCGGCACCGATTCGTACAACAACGTTGCGCCTGCCGAAAAATCGAGCATCCCGTCTTTGATATGGGCGGTACGGATGGTGATGGCCGTATTCACATCCCCATTGAGCAACAACCAGCCGATGCTCCCGCCGTAATATCCGCGGGTGTGTTGCTCAATTTGTTCGATATAGTTCATCGCCGCAATCTTGGGCGCGCCCGTGAGTGTTCCTGCATTCAAGCTGGCAATCAAGGCGTCAAAACCGGTGTAGGCATCTTCCAGCACCCCGCTCAGTTGCGCCACCGTGTGCGTCACGTGCGAGTATTTTTCAATGATCCGGTAATGGTCAATTTCAATACCGGGTTTGCATATCCGCGAAAGATCATTCCGTCCCAAATCAATCAGCATATCCAGTTCCGAATTTTCTTTGGGCGAATTGAGCAATTCCATCATCAAGTGGTGGTCTTCAATGGGGTCGCCGGAGCGCCGCACGCTACCTGATATGGGACGCAAAGTAGCCCGCCCGTTCTCATACCGCAACATCATTTCCGGACTGGCACCCAATAACACCTCCGAACCAAAGTCGAAATAAAACAAATACGGGGAAGGGTTGATGGCTTTGTAGCGGATGTACAACGGCAATAAATCGCCTTGGATGGGGGCAGTAAATTTGCGGCTCAACACAATTTCGAGCAATTCGCCTTCGTAGCATAGTTGCACGCCTTGGGCTACCTGTTGTTTGAAGGTGGCGTCGTTAGGCGTGACTGAAAATTCGCCAATATGCAAGTTTTGCTTTGTTTCTTGAATCGGCTGTTCCAGCAAACGCAGTATTTCCGCTTTAGCGGTTTCTGCTTCTTCCGTGCTCGCACGCGTGACGTACAGGCTCAAGTCTTCCGTTAAATGATTAAACAGCAGGATATTATCAAATAAAAACAAGTGGAAATCCGGCTCGGGACAGTCTTTTTGTAAAGGCAAATCTTCGAACAGGTACACAAACTGATAGGAAAGCGCCCCGTAGAAACCCATGAAGTTTTTATCGGCGATTTGAAATTTTGCCAACAGCGCGCGCAAGGGCTGCACGATGTTTTGGCGGGCGATCCGGTCTTCCTCCGGGCCGTTAAAAGGAATTTTCGGAATTTCCAGTTGAAGGGTATTGGCGCTCTGGTGCTGTACAAAAGTGGCGTATTGGCTGCGCACAAAATCGAAAAAAGGCAAAGCCCGGGCATCTAAAAGCCGCAAGCTGAGCGTAGATTGTTTACCAATCAGTTCCAAAGCGGGCGCCATTCCGATGATGGACAAGCGGCTGGATTTGTCGACCGTGGAGGCTGATTCAAACAAACAGGAAGGCGCAGCGCCCTGGATGCGTTGATAATGTAAAAGCGGGTCGATGTAGGGTAGCCGAGCGGTAGTGGTGTGCATCTGAAATGTATTAGTGTATTAGTACGATGATGCAAAGGTATACGTTTTTGATTTCTATTGCAAGAATTGTGGAAAAGAAGTTTGCGGGATTGGGCTGGGTTGTTATATTTGTATTCGGATTGGTTGGTGTGGTTGGGCGTATGTTAAATAATGCCAAATGTAAAAAAATAGCAAATTGGCAGTATCGCTGTTAACTAACAAAGCATTACATTTGTAATGCTTTTACTCGTAACACCACGCATCTTAAAAAATTAAACTCATGACCACAACTAAAATTTTTCAACTTAAGGGGGGGGGGGATATTAATATCTGCTCTTCTACTGTTTTCCGTAATTGTATATGGCTGTTTGAAAGAAGATCCAACAAATAATAATCTTCCAAAGGCCCAAAATGAAGGTATCTCTACTGAAAGAGAAGGAGAAGTATTTCAAGTGAGCTACTTTGTTGACACACTTTTGGTAAGCAAAGATGTATACGACAGTAAGGATTCAACGAACTATTTCCATGATGTAACCACGCAATCGGGTTCTGTTTTACTAACAGAAAGTCACTGTTTTACGAGCAAATCTTTGTATGAATACTGGGGAACTACCAAAGCAATCCCGGTAGCAAAAAGCAATCAACTGGATGATCGAATTCAAAAAATTTCGGATAGTTTAGGTATTACCAGCATCGTGAAAGGTGGTGGAACTCCCAATAGTGTATTGTCGGCGAATTATAATGCATTGGTTACTTCAACTTATAATGCTTTATTTCCGGCTTCTGTTGTGCCTTCTTATACAGGATGTGAATGGTACACGCAATATAACTCAGATGGATCTACAGGTACTGGATGGCCTTTCTTACCGATAACTTTAGCCCTGCCAACCTGGTTTCTTTCTCCCTATCCATGGTGTGAAGATAACACAGAAGCAGTACGTTTCAATCGATGGTCTAGCTTTCCTGGTTACGAAGTTACATTGAAAGCCTGGAGGGCCCCATATTTTATTACTTGGGGACGCTGGCCAAAAACACATACAGTAAGGTTTGGTTCTGGGCAAAGAACTATTCTGCTCCCATTTATTGGTAATGTTAGTAGGTGGAATAATAAAATATCATCATGGATGATTATTCCTGACCCTTCCTAATTTCACAAAACACACTTTAATTGTTGCGAGTTAAAAGCGAATTCTAGGGCAGTACCCTTTACATAAAAAAGGGTACTGCTTCATAAATCCAAAATAAAAAAATCATGAAAAAACTAATTTTTATTCTCCTCTGCAATTTCTTGCTCTTACACATCGGTCTTTCCCAGAACAATTTTTCTCTAATGTTTGCTATAGCCGATACGCAATATGAACAAACTTGTTATGCGGCACAAACCTCGCAAGGTTTTTATTTGGTAGGACATTACCTAACTTATTCAGGCACCGAGGAGGAAATCACTGATTTTAACTCCGCTTTTTCCGTTTTTAAATTTGATAAAACCCAGCAATTAGAATGGAAACAAGATGTACATCCACAAGGGGAGGCCGAAGGTCTTTTGCAGGTATTTTATGACGCACCTATTAGAGCAATTGATGGCGATCTTTTTTTGAATTATACTTACAGTGAATTGACTCCTACAGATTATTTAGTAGGTACAGCCGTAATGAATTATGCCGACGATGGTACATTATTATGGAAGCAAAAATTTCAAGACCTTGTATCAAGCCTGTCTGTACAAAAGGACTATAGTTTGAAAACAATTGGAGTTGCTTATAATAACGAAAATCCCGACTATTGGCCAGCATATTCTATCACAATGGACCTGGACGGCAATATCGCCGATACGGTTTTAATTCGTTTGCCATTATCTGCCAACTACGAAAGGAGTTATGATAACATCGATTATGCCGTATATACTGAAAAAGGAATCCTTTTTTACTGTCGCTTTTTTGATTTTTCGATACCTGAAATAAGAGTCGGTAAACTTTTGGTCGCTTTAGACCATACAGGAAATATTCGTTGGCAAAAGGAGTATATCTCACCTGATGGGCCCCAAAGTTTTGATTTTCATAAGGCTTCCAACCGAATCATGCTAGCGAACGGCAATCCAGCGGATCCCAACGATCCCAACAGTTTAAGTGTAGAAGTACTTGACCTGGATGGCAATTTGGTAGGCTCCTATTATATACCTACCCAGGAAATACCCATCTCCTATGTAAGGCGCGTTTTTGCAGGCAACGATGCTTCTTTTTTTGTTTTAGGCCAGGACATTGCCTATGATAACTGGTTGTCTAAATTTAATACCGATGGCACTTTGATCTGGAAAAGGTATATCAAGGAAACTACGCTGCCCAATATTTTCTTGTCATCACTATATGACGGGAGCATTTTTACGAATGGCGATATTTTATTGAGCGGGTTTTCAGCGGATACCCTAAACAGCAAGTCCGTTGTTGAAAACAAGGTAAATTATTGGGTGGTGCAATTAAATGCAAACGGCTGCTTTAACAATGATTGCAACGACACCATCAAAGTGACTACAACCATTCTCCCGATGGTTAGCACAAAAGCGCAACCTGCACCTAATGATTTCCAAGTGCAATGTTTCCCGAATCCTGCAACCAACACCTTGAACTGGCAAATATTGAATGGTTCAAATGATGCCTACACCTACAAGATTTACGATGTTGTAGGAAATTTGGTGCTTTCCAGTGGCCTGCAATATGGTGGCCAAGGTGCGGTAAACCTGTCCAAAGTTCCTTCGGGTTTTTATATATTTAGCCTGTTTGATGCGCTTGGCCAGTCGGTACATTCTTCCAAATTTCAAAAAATTTAAAACCCATGAAAAAGCAAACCATCTACCTAGCCTTATCCCTCTTTTTTGCAACATCCTGCCTGCTCCAGGCCCAAACCACCGAAAAGCCATGGCGTGCCTTCAAAATCGGGGTAAATTATGTGGCGACCCTGGATCGTGACCTTCCGAAAATGCTACTCAACCACCGACAACCCATTGGTATTTTCAACCCTGTTTTTCAATGGGGCAAAACTAATCGGCGGTGGAATGAAGTATCGATCCCGTTTTTGGTACTGAATCATAACCAGCAAATTACCTACGATTCGTTTCGACACCCAGGTTTCGAGGCGCCTGTCAAAGGCAACCTGAAAACGCTCTATGAAACGGGCATCGGCATCGAGCGCAGCTGGCTGACGGGCCGTAAGTTTCTTAATATACCCCTCGCTTATGGCGTGGGGGCTTTTTTCATGAATGGTCGCTACACGTTCCAATCAAATGAACCGGGTTTGCTGGATTTTAAATGCCGTGCCCTTGGTTTTCGGCCGTATTTATCCATCAAGTTGATCAAAACGTACAAACACTTGTTTTTTGATCTCCAATCACAACTGTCTATTCAGGGAATCGGACTGGCGTATGACTATGCATTGATTGGAAACCAGGTGCCCGCGAATAAACGGCGCATCGATAGCGGTGCTAAACATGCGTTGGGGCTTAGGGTGGGCGTTGGGTACCGATGGTAAAAATAAACTTTTACCTACCTGGACAGGAAAAAAGCGCGGAAAACTTCAAGCTCCTTTAGTTCTTGCTCCACAAACCGGGAAAAAAGCCGCTCTCCTACCTGATGCTTGAGTGCTGAAATGCCTACATCAATTAAACGAAGACCGCGATTGGTCAAAAAAATATTATCGAAACGCTCGCCAGGCATGTCCGATGGCCTGCGCAAATCGCGGTGTACAAACCCGCCCCGATGCAGCCCATGTAATTCGTCTTCAAAAACATCGAGCAAAAGTTCTCGTTTTTCAAATTCATAGGCCCTGAAATCCATGGGGAAAAGGCGCTCCATGACCAACAATTCTGTATCCTCGTTCAATTCATCCAATCGGATAAAACCTACGATCAGTGAATTAATCGAGTTGGCAAATTTCATTTTCTCCGCTTCGGAGCCGATATCGGAACGGGTATCACCAGTAAAAACTTTTCCAACTTCCGTTTCAGAAAGGGCAATTACCGTGTTGTTATCACCAATAGACAAGGTACCAGGGTACCGTTTTTTCATGTAAGTGCGTTTACGGCAGAATTAGGGAAGCCATGCCTGGGTTATGGAATGCCTGAAAAAAACAAACCGCAGCTTAATCGCCCGAACCCAACACTGGAATATTCGGCACAATCCAGCTCGTCAGTTTTTCAGCAACCCATAAAATCGGGAACCAGATCAAAATCAATACCCAAACCGGAAAACTGTGGTACACCAACCACATAAACACATCTATCAACATCACAATCGCAATAATCCAGGTAATGATCAGGAGCATCGCGGCGGCATTTTGATGGGCCGAAACGATCCAGCGACCAACGATAATCCGACCATAACTACTAATGAGGCTTTCGGAAGCGGCGGTGCGTGCAACGTACCGGCACAATCCGCCCAAACAAATGAGCAATACGATTACGCTGTTGAATACCCACATAAAAAAGCCCCAAATTGGGCGTACCGTGTGCCACATGCGGCCTTGCCAGGTATTAATCCGATCCTTTACATCATCAATATTTTCGGCCAGCGCCACCGAATCTGTCGCAAAAAAAGGCTGTGCCGTTGAAACGGCCTGCGGCCGCCGTACATTGGGTCGTACCGGGTCTCTCACAACCGGCGGCGCGGCAGGGGTATCGTCGGCAAGTTCCTCCTGCGCATTGGGCTGTACCGTACTGGGTTGTCTGCGCGGTTTTTGATTCGGCTTTTCTTGAATAACCACCGGCTTGTCGGGCGCTTCCGGACGAATGGTCGAAACCTGGTCTTTATACAGCACTTGAATGCCAATCAGGTTGCCCGCATTGGCCTCATTGGAAAAATATTGTTCGCCGATAAGCAATTGCTCGTAGGTTTTGGAGCCATCGCCATTGCGCTTCAAAATCGCCTTTTGGAAAATAAACTTGACGATACCACGCGGGCGATCGTGCTCATAGCGGTACTTGCCTAAGTAACGCTCTACTTGCTGCGTTTTGGTTGCAGCGCAAAGCATGAGTGGCCCGCACACAAACAAGAGCGCGAGCAGTAGTGGAGGGAACTTCATCATGTTTGTGTTAAACTTTTACAACTGCATTTCCAATCTCGTCTACAGCACGTACTTAACACGGGTTTTGCCGCAAATAAAGGGCCAAAAAGTCTTAAATTGTTACAAAACCGTCCTGCTGTTCATTATTTGAACAAAAGTATATAAAATTACCATAAGTCCAAATGTGTCTTTAAATGAATTTTGCAGTGTGATCGTTTACTTTAGGTATTGTTTGATTAAGCGCGCCTTTTTCGCTTCTAATGCCAGGAATATTTCATATATGGTAATTTTACCATCTTTTTGCCGCAATTTGTGAAATATCTGGTTGCGGCCATCCACATCCGGCGCTACGTACCAGCCATCCAAGCCATCGTTTTTGTAGTAGGAAGGGTTTTGGTAACCTTGGTACACAATTTTATCAGAAGGCGCGCCAATGAGCACGGGCGCAAAAAGGGCAAGGTATAAATCGATGGTGTTGTTGAGCGGCTGCCGACCTGCGCGGATGTATTTATCCACCAAATACAGTTCTGTGAGGTCCATCATAAAGGTAATATCTTTCGAGGCGCAGGCTTGTAATACCTGATCGAAGGTGACTTGTTTGCCATTCAGTTTTAAACCGCCCAAGCCAATGCGCGTAAATTGAATCCAGCCCGCTGCCACATGGTCGCTGCGCACGGTGAATGGATTCAGGCCACATTCCAGGTAGGCCGCTTCGTAAATGCACAGGGGGATGGACTGGATTTTAGCGGCGATTTCGCGCGTGCGGTGTATAATGATTTGCTTGTGATAAGGATCCACCTGTTTTCCCAGCGCGTCCTCATAAATGGCCGTTAAATGCTCCTCAGTAAGTCCGTTGTAGGCATTTACATAAACAGGGTGCATATACCGCTGCTCTATATCCTGCATAAAATCGATCAGGTTGTTGCTAAAAAACCACAAAACTGTGCCCAGCACCAACAAGCCGATCACATTGCGTCGACTCCAGCCAAAAATGAACCGATGGCTATGTACCAGCGCCTGCCAGCTTACCCGCAGGAGGAGCCAAACAATACGCAGCGTTTGTGCCAGCAGAAAAACCAAAATAATGCTTACGATCCAACGCAGCCAAATGTCCTGGCTGAGTAAGTGCTGCAAAAAATCGGATAAAATTTTTCCTTCTCCGCTGGCACAACTGCTCAGGAAAAGCACAAAAAGGAGCATTAATACGCCTAAGTTGCGCATTACAATCCGATCAATTTATTTAACAATTGCTGATCCACGGTCCCGCCGGCAAAATCATCAAAAGCGCGTTCGGTTACCTGTATAATATGTTGCTGAATGAACGGAGCGCCTTCTTTGGCACCTTGGTCCGACGATTTAATACAACACTCCCATTCCAACACCGCCCAGCCAAGGTAATTGTATTGCGCAAGTTTGGAAAAAATAGATTTAAAATCTACCTGCCCGTCGCCCAAGGAACGGAAACGACCCGGGCGGTCGATCCAGTCCTGAAAACCGCCGTAAACACCGCTTTTACCCGTTGGATTAAACTCTGCGTCTTTTACATGGAACATTTTGATGCGCTCGTGGTAAAAATCGATAAACTGCAAATAGTCGAGTTGTTGCAATACAAAATGCGAGGGGTCATATAAGATATTCACACGAGCATGGTTGCCGGTTGCTTCCAAAAACCGCTCAAAACTCACGCCATCGTGAAGGTCTTCGCCCGGATGAATTTCGTAGCAAATATCCACCCCTTGTTCTTCAAATACATCCAAAATCGGCATCCAGCGTTCGGCCAAAGCCCGAAAACCGGTTTCTACCAGCCCTTTGGGGCGCTGTGGCCAGGGATATACCGTATGCCAAAGGAAGGCACCGGAAAAAGAGGCGTGTACATCGAGCCCCAGGTTGCGGCTGGCTTTGGCGGCATTTTTCAGTGTTTGGATGGCCCACTCGGTACGCGCTTTCGGGTTGCCTTGCAGGTGCGCGGGCGCAAAGCCATCGAATAATTGGTCATAGGCCGGATGTACAGCGACCAATTGGCCTTGCAAGTGCGTGCTGAGCTCCGAAATTTGCACCCCACAAGCTTCCAATCGACCTTTTAGGTCATCGCAATACGCTTTGCTTTCGGCGGCCTTATCCAGATCAATAAGGCGGCTTTCCCAAGTGGGAATTTGCACTGCCTTGTAACCAAGCGATGCTGCCCAACTGCAAATACCTTCCAGGGTATTGAAAGGCGCTTCGTCGGCCATAAATTGCGCTAAAAAGATTGCGGGACCTTGTATGGTAGTCATAATCAGGGTAAAAAATTAAGCGTATCAATTGGATGGAAAGCGGTAATACGGGTCGGGCTAAAGTGCGTCGATTGCGGTACAAGGATCTGAAAAAAATGATATATTCTTGTAAATTTAACAAACAAGTTTTTTTGAGCAGCATTTTTTGATTGTGCAGTATCTTTAAAGCCTATACCTTCGGGAAAATCTCTGAAAAACCAGCCCTTCACATATTGGTACCCATTTATAATCCCCTGATTTGAACGAAACAGAACTCATTCGGGGCTGCATGCGTGGCTCAACGCAATGCCAGCGTCAGTTGTACGAGCGGTTTGCCGGCAAGATGTATGCCGTATGTCTGCGCTATGCCCGTACGCCATCGGATGCTGCTGATATTTTGCAGGAAGGGTTTATTAAAGTGTTTACCAAGATGTCGCAATATCAGTTTCAAGGTTCGTTTGAAGGCTGGATTCGGCGCATTATGGTCAATACGGCCTTGCGTACCTACCAGCGTCAACGCTTTGACCAAGAAAGCTCCGGTTATGAAACCTTGCCCGAATCGCCCGTGGAAGCCGATGCCATTGCGAGTTTATCCGAGGCGGAACTGTTGACCCTCATCAATAAGTTGCCGGATGGATACAAAATTGTGTTTAACATGGTGGCCATCGAAGGCTTTTCCCATGCGGAAGTCGCCGAAACCTTGGGTATCCAGGAAAGCACCTCTCGCTCTCAGCTAACAAAAGCACGGCGCTGGCTCACAGAACAGCTGGAAGTGTTGCACAAAATGCCGGGTACTTGACAAATAAACCATTTTACATTAAAATAACGCAACCCCAGGCCACGAAAAAGCCCATTGCTGAATCATTATAACCAGTATGAACCAACATTCCGACATGGACGCGCTGATGCGCAAAAAACTATACGACACGGAGGTGGCACCGCCCGCATTCGTGTGGCCCAATGTGGAAGCCGCGCTGCAAAAACGCAAACGCCGTGCTTTCCTCTGGATCTTTAGCGGTATAGGGGTTGCGGTGCTTGGCACAGGAATATTGCTCCGGTTCTATTCAGGCAGCGGCGTACCTGTACTTACTGCGCAAACCCAAAGCGTTCAGCAGACGCCCTTGGCCCAGACAACCACGCCCATCGCGGACCAGCATATTGCCGAAACGAGCCCCGAAATAACGGTATCGACATCTATTGCAGCAAGTAAAAGCAGCACTGAGCCAGCGTTACCTGGAGTTGAGCGTAACGTTTCGGCCCATAAAAACGGAAATATTGCTGGACAAACCAACCGAAATCATACCACACGCAGCCTCTTCAATCCCAATAAAGCAGCAGTAACCGAACAAGTAGTTACGCCAATCGCCCCGATTACTTATGGGGCTGTTGTAACCGATTTGGGACTGGATGCTTTTGCGCCGACCATGGCATCTAATACGTTCGTGCATCCTGCATCGCTTATGTTTTTGCCTTCATTGCCAACGGCTTTGTCCCAAGCAGTCACGGTTGCTGATCCAAGCGGATTGAAACGCCCGGTAATACGCAAGAAAAAAGAGCCTAAAAACTGTTACAATTTTACCAAACACCCGAATGCCTGGTTTTTTGACGTGTACGCGGGCCCTTCCTTTGCCTGGAAAGAACTGAGTACCAACAACCCGGAGTATAAAGATTACCGGAACCGGCGCTTAAATAGCGAACGACGGGATTGGGCATTTCATAGCGGCGTGCGGGGGACCTTGTTGTTTGATGGCCATTTTATGTTGCGCTTGGGATTGCATTACGACCAAATGACGGAGATCTTTGAGTTTATTGATCCGAATTCTATTACCATCAATTACAAGGATGTAATTACCATTGTAAATGGTCAGCAGGTGATTATACGGGATACGATTGGAATCAGTTACGGCAGCAATTACACAAAAACATACAATCGCTTTGGCATGCTTCAAATTCCGTTGCAGGCAGGGGTAGAATTGCGGAAAGGTCGCAGTGGATTTAGTTTTAATGCAGGCGTATCCTTCAATGTATGGTTTTGGAAACGTGGGGCAATCCTCTCTGCGCAAGGTATGCCGCGGTATTTTACTCCAGGCGCGGATGTATCCACCCCGGCATTTCAAAAGCGCACCAGTTTGAGCGCCATGGGAAGTGTGCAATGGTTTTACCATGTTGATCCGAGTGTGCGGGTGTACATCGAACCTTATTTTCGGCAAATCGTGCAACCTGTCAACCTTAAATCGCATCCGGTAGGTACTCGATATGGCATCGGTGGCATCAGTTTGGGTTTGACTAAAATCCTTTAACCGATCATCTGCTACTAAAAGTCACAAAAACACACCATTAAAGCAGCGAATAAACACAAAACTGCATCTCATTTACAGCATTCTTTGAAGATCCATTTAAAGTTTCCATAGCCTGACCCCAAAAAACCGCATTTAAATAAAAACTATGTTGCGCAAGAAAACCAGACATATAATACGGTACGCATTACTAAACGCCTTTTTACTGGCAGGTGTTTGGGGCTGTCGTAAGGATGTGGTCAACGACTTCAATCCTTATCCTGCTACGCTGGCGGATCTGCAACCTTTGTTGTCGCAGGTTCCTGGTTCGTCTGTACAAACCACTTTTTCGCTCACAGGATTATCGAAAGATACCATGCTCCTGAGCCCGAGCGGACTTCGGATCTTCCTAACCGATGTTAGTGCGCTGTTGGTAGACGGGAATGGACAAACTGCAGCATTCAACACCTGCCAAAATCCTTCCATGGAACTGCTGGAGGTATTGAAAAAAGGTGATTTGGCAGTGCGGGAAATACCGACCACCAGTGCCGACGGTACCTTATTGGAAACTTCCGGGGTATTTCGTTTGCGCTTTTTTTGTGGAAACGAAGAACTTTTCCTGAAAGCGGGCCGTACCATTAAAATACAAGTACCTGAAAACAACCGGCGGGATGATTTATTTGTTTACAATGGAATAATTGCCCAAAATCAATTGAGTAGTTGGGAAAACAGTGGCGAACCCGTTTATTTGGCCGACTGGCTTTCGGTAGATAACCTGGAAATGATTAATGGTTATGAGTTGATTGTTCAACAACTGGGTTGGATTTCGAACAGCCGCAAGGTACCTGGTCCTTATTTCAGTTTTTGTGTGGAGTTGCCGGAAGGTTTTTCGCAGTTAAATACCGTCGTATATATGGTGTTTAAAAACGTAAAAACCGTGGCTGCCATGGTACCAGGATCTAATCCGCAGCAGTTTTGCTCCAACAGCATACCTGCAGGGTACCCTGTAAAGTTGGTAACCGTAAGTAAATACGGCAATCAATATTGGCTGGGAAGTAAAGAAACAGAAACCGGAGCGAATGGGACTTTGAGCCTGGTTCCGCAAATTGTAACAGAACAACAAGTGTTGGCTGTTTTAAAAAGTTTTTAAGCACAAAACAGGCATATAAAACCTGCTTGTGTAAAGATACCCGTGTTTAGTAATTTTGTATTAGGCCGAGCCGGTAAAGACCGGTCTCGGCTTATTCGTTAATATTCTGATTCTTTTAAAAGAAAATGAACACTTTTGTCATCATTTTCATTTAAGAGTAAAGATATTCGCACCAACCAAATCAACTCTCACGGACATACGCAAAGGCAATGGAAATTCTGACAACCAATGGCATCACAGTGAGCGTAGAAACGCAATATTTACCCGCACATTCGGATCCGCGCGCTTCCAAATTTATTTTTGGCTATTTTATCACCATCGAAAACGGCAGTCCACATACAGTGCAATTAATGAGCCGTCGCTGGATGATTCATGATGCCAGCACGACGGTGCGCGAAGTGAAAGGCGATGGGGTGGTCGGTCAACAACCGGTGTTGCAACCTGGAGAAAGTTATTCTTATTCTTCGTATTGCGATTTGAGTGCTGAAATCGGGAAAATGCAGGGAGCTTACCTAATGACCCGCACAGATGATCGCTCGAATTTTGAAGTTACGATTCCCGAATTCAAGCTGATTGTACCCTTTAAGCTCAATTAATTTTGAATTTTAATGTACTTGTACCATATCCCTTTTCAAAAACCGTAATTTAGCGCTCGGCTGAACTACGGTTTTTTTGTGTTATGTACAAAACAGACAGAATTAACGTTCCTGTCCCGGCAGCGTGCGAACAGGGTCAGCGTATCTTGTTTACAACTGCGCCCCAATCGCTGTTATTCACCTATTTTTAGTCCTTTTCCCAACTAACAAACTGATTCATTCATGAAGAACCGATTGTTACCCGCCTGTATTGCTTTGGCTTTTTGCCTAATCCCAATTTTTGTGCACGCTCAAACGGACCCTGTCTCCGAGGTAAACATCGTTGGGCCAACGGTAGTGTGCCAGGGCGATTGCGCTACGTTAGGCGCGCTGTTTATGAACGTGCCCCAACCCATCAGTTATACCTGGTCGGGCCCGAATGGTTTCATTTCCAATGCGTCCCAAATTACCGTATGCCCGCAGGCCAACAGTGGCGGGCCCTCCACTTCCAACCTATATTTTCTTCAAATTGTGGGACCGAATGGCAACGTAGTAGCGGCAGATACACATGAAATCAAGATACTCCCATTCATTCCAATTAAAATTCTATCCAGCAATACTGCGCCTTGTAACTTCGACACTACCGCTTTTTCACAAGATAATTGTGAGTTAAACTGCCCGAATAGCACGGTAACCTATTCCATCGAAAATTTCGGGCAGGCTGGAACGCAAAGTTTTATCAGTTGGCAAGTTTCTGGAGCCAGCAGTTACACTATTAATAATCCACCGTTCAACAGATCTGTTACGGTTACCTGGGGAGGCGCCGGGACAGGTTTTGTTTCGGTAATATCGGACGGAATCTCTAATTGCAGTGGAGAAGATGCCCTTTGTATAACCATCATTCCTGAGCCCGTTGCCAAATTTACCACAACGCCAGCCAATGGCATCCCACTGGCACTTTGTAAAGGCCAAACCGTGTATTTTGAAAATCAAAGTACCGGTGCCGATAGTTATGAATGGTACTTTAGCGATGATCTATCCAGTACCAATGCCCTGAATCCAGCACATACTTTTCAAAATCCGGGCTTGTATTTGGTTACCCTCATTGCACGCAGCAGTTGCCTTTGCGCTGATACAACAACCCTGGAAGTGTCTGTGATTGATGCGGTTACCCCCGCACTTGATTGTATTGGCACCATTTGCCCGGGTGCTACCGTTACCTACACGGCATCGAATGGATGTGCGCCCTTTAACTGGACGGTTTCGCCCAATGGTACGGTGCTTGGCGGTGGACAAAATAATTCGGATACCGTCCAGGTATTGTGGAACAGTGGCCCTACCGGAGCAATCACCCTAAGCGCCCAACCTTGCAGTGGAACAGCCTGCCCAACCCCAACGGTTTTTCAAGTACCGATTATCAGTGATAATGCCGAAATAAGTGGCCCCGAGCGGGTTTGTCCGGGCAGCACCGAAACCTATTCCATTGAACCTTACGGCGGCACCGGATTTACCTGGACGATTTCAGGGTCGGGCACCATCGTGGATGGACAAGGCACTAATCGTATTACGGTCGACTGGAACACCTTCCCCAATCCGAACTTCACCAATTGGATACAAGTACAGTATAACAACTGTTACCTGGGTTGCGGTGGTCAGGATTCAATTGGGGTGTTGATTGTTTCGCCATTTTCGATCAATGGTCCGGTAGAACTTTGTGCGGGCGCGACCGGCAATTTCAATACTTTTTTGAGCGCAACCAACCAACCGATACAGGCAAACTGGACACTTACCGGTCCGAATGGCGCTGTAGTTTGGTCGACCGGAGCGGCTGCAGCCAATGTTGCTGCGCCCTTTGTTGCCGGAGGTGGCATTTATCAAATGGTGGCCACGCCTGCCAATCTGAATGAATCTTGCACCGATGCTGCACGTTGGACGGTGGTTGCGTCTGCCTTGCCTAGTAAACCAACCAGTATTACAGGCGCAAAAAACATTTGTCCAGGCACTACCTACAATTACAAAGCCGAAGGACTGCCGAATGATAACAATGTGGTGTGGACGGTACAAAATGGCCCAGGCGCGCCTAGTACCATACAGGGAAATCCGATCATTGTAAACTGGGCTGCCAATGGGCCTCGTTGGTTGTCTGCAGCAGCGATAAGCACTAATGGGCTCAATTGTAGCTCTGACACCCTTCGTTTAGACATTTCTGTAATTAATACCCTGCCCATTACGGGCGATCCGCAAGTGTGTATCAACACCCTTTCTGATTATTCAATACTGCCGCTTCAAAATGTTGATATCCAATGGAATATTAGTCCTAGCTCGGCCGCCGCAATTGCGAATGGGCAGGGCACGGAACAGCTTCGGTTGTTTTGGACAGAACCTGGCGGACATGTTATTTCAGTTTCGGTATGTGGACAAACGGCCCAGTACCCGGTAACGGTATTGGCAGCACCGATCCCCAACGTCATTTCTCCTGCCGGCCTATGTGTCGGTGCAAGTGCTGTTGTTCAAATCAGCAACAGTTTTGTAGACTACCAATGGTCGGATGTAAACGGGGTGGTTTTGAGTACCCTCGCTACCCCCAGTTTGCAGGCAGGAAGTTATGGCTTGCAAGTAACCGACAGCAATGGCTGCGTGGGAACGACCGAATTTACCATTGATCAGCGGCCTCAGCCCAACCTGACCATTTCTACGGCCGATCCTACCGGTTTTTGTAATAACTCGAATTTTATTACCCTTACAGCACTGGGCTCCATCGACGTAGATTATACCTACCAGTGGTTTCAGGATGGCAACCCCGTGGGAACCAACAGTCCTACCTATGTAACCAATCAATACGGCAATTACACCGCAACCGTGAGCAACTTTTTTGGGTGTAGTGCTACGGCTGGCCCCGTTTTGCTGTTTAACTATTGTGGTCCCGGCGGTGGAGGATATGGATTTCCAGCCAGTGGCGGTGCTTGTCCACCGAACAGCGTTGATATCGGTATCCTTCCAACGGCAAAATGCGATTCGTTTCAGTTTAACCTGATCAACAATGGATTGTATGTTGCAGGTTCGGCTAATTGGCAATTTGGTCAATCTGGCGCGTCGCTGAGCGGCACGTCCAATCTAGATAACCCGGCGTTTTATTTTAACAATGCTGGCAAATATGTGGCGATCTTAACCGTGCAGCTTACGGATGGAAGCACTTGTTTTGTCATCGACTCGGTGGACGTGTTACTGCACGCGCAGTTTGATCCGATCATGGATTGCCCTGGCGCGAATTCGTCCTTCAAAGACGTTTCCACCTTGCTGCCGGGTGCTGCTGTAACCACCTGGGGCTGGAACTTTGGCGACCCCGTGAGTGGCCCAAACAATACTTCGTTTTTGCAAGACCCCTCCCATAATTTTAATGCGGGCGGATTCTTTTTTGTCACACTGACCATCACCGAAGTAAGCGGCTGTATTTCTCAACAAACCCAAATGGTAGAAGTCCCCGCGCCAGCACCCCTCAATTACAGTCCACCCGCAGCAACTTGCGCGGGCAATGCGCTTGAATTCACCGCTGTAGGTACGTCTGACATCACGATGATCACCTGGGATTTTGGAGATCCGGCAAGTGGCGGCGCCAATACAGCCACGGGCATTCCCGTTTACCACAATTATGGCCCGGCAGGTACGTACACCGTTACGGCATTTTCGACCAATACATACGGCTGTACGGCGAGTTTTGTTAAAAATATTGTGGTTCAACCCAATCTGCTCATTGGTACCATTACACCGAATACCCCAGCCCCCTTGTGTGAGGGCAAAACCCAAACACTCACAGCACCGGCTGGCGCAGTGGCTTACCTTTGGACGGATGGCAGCACCACGCAAAGCATTACCGTAAGTGAAGCAGGAAGTTATCGCGTTACGTTAACCGATGCAAATGGGTGCACCTATGCCACGCCGGCAGTAGATGTGAACATTACCCCGGCACCGGATGCCTTGATCAAAGCTTTCCTGGAGAATGAACTGGGTCAGGTCATTGGCACTTCCTATCCGACTTTGAGCACTTGCGCAGGCGAAGACGTTCACCTGGTAGCGGTTGGTAATGGCGCATACAATTATACCTGGTCGGGAGGGAATGGCACCGGGGCCGATCTGTTTTTCTCAGCATTCCGTGGCAACCTATTAACGGTTGGAACCCATATTTACACCGTCACGATTACCGATATTGCAGGAGGCTGTACGGCGGTTTCCGATCCATTTGTGGTGGATGTACATCCTGTTCCTAGTGGTTTTTCGATCAGTACGAGTGGTATTTGTGCAAATAACCCCAACACATTGACTTATGCAGGGCCAACGCCCGCCAATTGGCAATTGATTTGGAGCAATGGGGAGGCCGGCCCAACCCTTAACACAACGGCTTCGGGCGCTTATTATATTCGGGTGGTGAATGAATTTGGTTGTGAAGGCCGCAGCAATACAGTCTCTATTTTGCCAGGCCCGCCGGTATCTTCCATTCCGGGTGGTTGTCATACCCGTTGTGCGCCCGATACGATTTGTCTGCCCATCTTACCCAATATAACCAGTTGGCAATGGTATTTAAACGGCATGCCGATTCCGGGGGCGACCACGCCAAATTTTGTTGCGGAGCAAAGTGGAACCTATTGGGCCGTTTTGAGTGATGTTTTTGGCTGTTCGGGACAAAGCGATCCGCTCACCCTCCAATTATTTCAAGGGACAGGCGATATTAATGGACAGGTTTGGTCGGATGTAAATGACAACGGAATCATTGATGCTCCCGACACCCTGATTACAGGCATTCCGGTACAATTGCTTTCTTCGGGCGGTGCGGTGCTTAACACCTTGAATTCAGATATAAATGGTGCTGTCGCATTTTCCAATATCCCGTCTACCAATTATTCGATCAACATAGACTCGGCTGCCCTTACTTCCAATTGGGCGGTGGTAATCGGAACCCAACCATTGGGCATTACGGGTTGTGATAACGTGGCATCGGGCGACCTTTTGGTAAAATTTGTATGTACGCCGTCTACTGCTAATGTAACATTAATGGCCTGCCCGGGCAGTTTTGCCAACTACAATGGTACCCCAGTAGCAACTGGAACCAGTCAGGTATTTACGCTAACCAATGCTTTTGGTTGTGATTCTTTGGTAACGGTGTCCGTGGCTGCTTTGCCCGTTTCAAATACCACTTTGAATGTTCGGACTTGTCCTGGCGCTACCTATAATTACGCGGGTGTACAACTGCCCGTTGGCGCAACGCAAATTTTTACCCTGGTCAATTTTACGGGCTGCGATTCGCTTGTAACGGTCAATGTAAATGCATTACCTACCTCAAGCAGTACGCTCAACGTAAAAGTATGCAATGGTGCCACTTACAATTATTTCGGTTCCCAATTAGGGGTGGGCCAAAGTGCTAATTTTACCTTTAGCAATTACTTAGGCTGCGATTCTACCGTAACGATTAACGTGAGCGCTTATGCCTTGGTGACGGGTAGCCTAAATGTCAGTATTTGCCCGAATGACACATTTACCTACTTTGGCACCCCCATGCTTGTGGGCGATGTTACGACTTTCACTTTATCGAGCGTGATTACCGGTTGCGATTCAGTGGTAACGGTTACGGTAGCGCCGTTGCCTACTTTTGCAAGTGCCTTTGTAGCGCAAGTTTGTCCGCTTACCAGTTTTAGTTATCAAGGGGAGGACCTTGCTATCGGCACCATCCAAGATTTTACTTTATCGAGTGTAACCACCGGATGCGACTCCACGGTAACGGTGAGTGTGAGCGCCTTACCCGAATTTACCAGCGCTTTTGTGCAAAAGGTATGTCCAGGCGAAACCTTTACCTATGAAAATTTAACCCTGGTAGCGGGCGACGTGCAAAGTTTTACTTTGGTGAGTACGGGTAATGGCTGCGACTCGGTGGTAACCGTTACGGTATTGGAAAAACCCATCGCTCAGGATACCTTGTTATTTACGGTCTGCCCAGGCACAGCCTTTGATTACAATGGCACAAAATTGCAGCCCGGCGCAATCCAAACTTTTCCATTTTTAGGATTTGAAGGTTGTGACTCTACGGTAACGGTCCGTGTGAGCGCCTATCCAGATGCTGCCTTTGCGTTGGGATCAAGCCCATCTTGCCTGAATACGCCTACTGGACAATTAGAAGTGCTAAATCCTGCTGGAGGCCTTACACCCTACATGTATTCGCTGGATGGTACCGTTTTTCAGGATTCCACCAATTTTGAATTGTTGACGCCTGGCAATTACACCGTATATCTGCAGGACGGCAATGATTGTTTGTTTGAAAGAGACACCCTCATTGCGTCTATTCCTGCACTGACCGTCAATTTGCAAGACGCTATTTTACCTTGTGATACCAGCGGTGTACGCCTTACACCCATTATTGGAGCCGGACAAAATAACCTTCTATATCAATGGTGGAACGGGGCTACTACGGAAAATACCACCGCAGTAGAACCTGGCATTGTGTGGGTAGAAGTGCGCAATGTTTGTGAAACCCAGCGCGCCGAGGCCAGTGCAAATTGGGCCGATTTTGAATTTGATGCCTCCTATGTATATGTGCCCAATGTATTTACGCCCAATGCAAGTCGCGCGGAGAATGCAACCTTCCATCCATTTTTCCCAGTAGGGGTTGAATTGACGGACTATCGTTTTGAGGTATTCGACCGCTGGGGTAATATGATGTTCCACTCCGAACAAATCAATGAAGGCTGGAACGGCAATTTTAAAAGTAAAGACTTCAAGCCCGGTGTCTGCGGCTGGTACTTAGTTGCGAAAATAGCCTATTGCGGACAGGTTTTTGAAATCAAAAAGAAAGGCGACGTTACTTTGGTAAATTAGATTTATCGCCAAAACAGGGTTAATAAAAAAATCGCTGATGGGAAGACACCTTCCACATCAGCGATTTTTTTAACATCATTTCAATGAAGACTTTTTATGCCGCCTTCAAGCGTCCCATCCGAGAGCGTTCCAGTTTTTCTTCTGCATAAGCGCGTGTGATAATTAATTGAAGCTGCTCTGCACTTTTTGTTGGAGTAGGCATTTCAAACATGGCATCTGTAAGGACCGCCTCACACAAAGAGCGCAAGCCGCGGGCACCTAATTTGTATTCCAATGCTTTTTCGGCAATGAAATCAACGGCAGCCGGTTCGAGGATGAGTTGAATGTTTTCCAGCGTAAACAACTCTTCATACTGACGCAGCAAGGCATTGCGAGGTTCAGTCAAAATACGGCGCAACGCATCCAGGTCCAAAGGATCAAGGTGCACAACGACCGGCAAACGCCCCACCAACTCCGGAATCAACCCGAAGTTTTTCACGTCCTGGTGGCTCACATATTGCAGGAGATTTTCCCGATCAATTTTTTCAAACTCTTTTTTGTTGTACCCGATCACCTGGGTATTTACCCGGCGCGCGATTACTTTTTCGATGCCATCAAATGCACCACCACAGATAAACAGGATGTTGCTGGTATTTACTTTTACTAATTTTTGCTCCGGGTGTTTGCGGCCGCCTTGTGGGGGTACCAATACTTCGGCACCTTCCAGCATTTTAAGCATGCCTTGTTGCACGCCTTCGCCCGACACATCGCGGGTGATGGATGGATTGCCTTGTTTGCGGGCAATTTTATCAATTTCATCAATGTACACGATGCCGCGTTCGGCTGCTTCTACATCGTAGTCGCACACTTGCAACAGGCGTGAAAGGATACTTTCGACATCTTCGCCCACGTATCCGGCTTCGGTAAACACCGTAGCATCTACAATGGTAAAGGGCACATTGAGCAGTTTGGCGATGGACTTTGCCATCAGGGTTTTGCCGGTACCGGTTTGACCAATAAACAGGACGTTCGATTTTTCAATCTCCACCCCGTCTTCGTTGATCGTTTTTTGTTGCGAAACCCGCTTATAGTGGTTGTAAACAGCCACTGCGAGCACCTTTTTGGCTTCGTCTTGCCCAATTACATATTTATCGAGAAAGGTTTTGATGCTTTTCGGTGGAATTAGCTCAACCGGACCGCCGAATTTCGAGCTTTTGATCGGTTTTTCTTCTGCAGGTGGTTCAACACCTGCCTTGCGCAACTCCTGGTTGATGATTTCCTGTGCTTTTTCGGTACAGGTTTCACAGATTTGTCCATCCATGCCAGAAACAAGAATCATCACTTCTTCTTCACCGCGTCCGCAAAAAGAACAACGATGCTGGGTAGGTTTACCGCGTTTGATCATATATAGTAAGCACTTGAGTCAAAAAAAGTATTGGAAGCATATTTTATACATCCACAGGGGCGCTAAAGGTAGTGCTTCTACTAAAAAAAACCGGAGAAACGAACTCCTTGAATTCGTTTCTCCGGGACAAATTGAACGAAAAAGACGCGAATACTAGTCTTTTTTTGTCCGTGGGTTGTTGCGATCCAAAACTTCATCCACCAAACCGTAATCCCGCGCATCGGCAGAACTCATCCAGTTGTCGCGGTCGCAATCTTCTTCAATTTTTTCATAAGGTTGTCCGGTGTGGTGCGCCAAAATATCATACAATGATTTCTGCATCTTTTTGATGAGTTTGTATGAAATTTCGATGTCCGACATTTGTCCTTGTGCGCCGCCAGAAGGCTGGTGGATCATCACATAACTGTGGAACAACGCGCTGCGTTTGCCTTTGGTACCGGCAGCCAACAATACAGCACCCATAGAAGCAGCCAAGCCCGTACAAATGGTGGCTACATCTGGAGAAACGTATTGCATGGTGTCGTAAATACCCAATCCATCAATCACCGAGCCGCCCGGGCTGTTGATAAACATTTGCACATCGCGTTTTGGGTCCGTTGATTCCAGAAACAGCAATTGTGCCTGAATTACATTGGACACATATTCCGTAACGGGAACGCCCATGAAAATAATCCGATCCATCATCAAACGGCTAAAAACGTCGAGTGATGCGGCGTTCATTTGGCGTTCTTCAATGACATACGGTGTGAAAGCCTGGATATTCGGTACGGAAACCGACGCATCCATGTACTTTTCGAGGTGCATGCTACTCATGCCTAAATGCTTGGTAGCGTACTTTTGAAATTCATTTTTATTGAACATAGAATATCTATTTGAGGCAAATAAAACAACGATTTGGCGAATAGGTTACAATCTGAAAAAATGGAACTGAAATGCTGGATAATTGGCTTAAAAAACCAGACGAAACGCTTGTTTCATCCGATGAACGAAAATCATACACAGGCCATCCTTTTTTCCGGTTTTTATACCACTTCTTCTGCCTCAATTACGTCATCATTCATGTCAAGTTCCGGAACATCTTCGGTATTTTTTGACAATAACTCCAGAACTGCATGGAATGCTTCCGAATGAATTGGTTTTTCAACAACCGCCACCTGACTCACAATTTGTTTGAACACTTTATCCGCCTCAATATTGGATTTTGTTTCGTCCAAATCTTTTGCCTCTGCCATAACCCGGTCTACACTCGATTCGAGCAAATGATCCGGCAACTCTACCTGGAAATAAGCGCGTACCTTATTGCGGTATTCATTGCGCACATCTTCATCTGTCACTTCCAGTCCGAAGGTATCTTTAATCTGGTCTTTGATCAGGGTCCAACGCAGATTTCCGGCAAATGGATCAAATTCGGCGTCAATATCTTCCTGTGAAAGTTTGCCTTCATTGGAAACCATCAACCAGCGTTTCAGAAAACGTTCTGGCAGCTCAATCGGGTTATTTTTCACCAAATGCTCTTGGATGTGGCGGTACAGAATAGCATCTGAACGGGTTTCGTAAAACTGTGCGATCCCTTTTTTCAATTGTTCCATTGCTTCATCCTCGGTCGTAACACCTGGACCGAAATAACCTTCAAAAAATTCCTGATTCAACTCGGCAATACCCACACGGCTTACTTCCACGATGGTGCCTTCAAATTCTTCGCCAATTTCCTGGCCGTTATCCGCTTCTAATCCCAGGATATATTTGCGGTATTTAGGTTCATCCTGGCTGTCTTCGATGCTGCGTGGACGGTAGATCAGGGTATCATTGAGTTTTTTGCTCAACAATTCGGCTTTCAGGGCCTCGTCTTTTACATCTTTTACGAGCAACGTAACGGTCGTTTCCAAACCGCCTTCTTTTACAACGCCGTTTTCGAGCTCGTTCGATTTTATTTTTACCATATCATTATCCTGAATATCATCTTCAGGATTACTGCGCCCGCCCATGCGTTTGCGTGCATAGTCGAGATCTTCGGCAGCCAGTGCGTCCAGGTTGTCGATGACCAGGCGCTCAAAAGTTTGATCGGTGGTAAGTCCCTGAATTTCAAAGGGTGGCACGACGCCCACCTCAAAATCAATGGAATACTGCTCGTCAAAAACGGCCTTATACGAAAACATCGTTTGGTTTTCTACCGGAAGCGGCTGACCGAGGGTGTTTAGATTTTCTTCGCGGATATAATTGTACAGATCGTTGGAAATCAGATCGTTTACAATATCGCCGAAAATCGCCGAGCCGTACATGCGCTTCACAAAGTCCATCGGGGCCTGGCCCTGGCGGAAACCTTTAATGGTTGCGCGCTGACGGAACTTTTTTAATTCGGCATCAAATTTTGGTTTTATTTCGGCACGGGTGACAGTAACAGTCAAGACCGCAGAAGTGTTGTCGAGGTCTTTACGGACAACGTTAGGCATAATATAGGTATGATTGATCTATTGACAGATTGATTGTCTGCTTCAAAAACTGAACCATGATTGCAATACCAACCACAGTTCCATGAATCAACAATCGGAGAGAGTGCGGGCGGAGGGACTCGAACCCCCATGCCTCACGGCGCCAGATCCTAAGTCTG
>JBBAVI010000018.1:0-48039 GCA_040397785.1 Saprospiraceae bacterium
GACACCTTCCCGAGGTGACACCTTCCCGAGGTGACACCTTCCCGAGGTGACACCTCAAAAAAAGTGTCCGCTTCGAAAACGACGAAGCGGACACTTAATATTATAAGGTGTTACTCAAAATCTTTACAAACCAAAGATAGAACGGCCCAAATAAGTGGCTGCATCGCCCAGTTCTTCTTCAATGCGCAGCAACTGATTGTATTTTGCAATCCGGTCGGAGCGTGAAGCAGAGCCAGTTTTAATTTGGCCGGTATTCAAGGCAACTGCCAGGTCGGCGATCGTGGTATCCTCTGTTTCGCCAGAGCGGTGGCTGATCACTGAAGTATAAGCGTGGCGGGTGGCCAGGTTTACGGCTTCGATGGTTTCTGTCAAAGAACCAATTTGGTTAACTTTGATGAGGATTGAGTTAGCGATTTTTTGATCAATACCGCGTTGCAAGCGTTCGGTGTTGGTTACAAACAAATCGTCACCTACCAACTGAATGCGGTGGCCAAGTGTTTCTGTTTGCAATTTCCAGCCTTCCCAATCGTCTTCGGCCAGACCGTCTTCGATGGAATAAATCGGGTAACGGTTGCACCAGTCTTTCCAGAAACTTACCATATCCTGGCGTGACAAGCGATCACCGGTTGATTTTTTGAACACATATTCTTGTTTTTCTGCATCATAAAACTCCGAAGCAGCAGCATCCATGGCAATTACCATATCTTCCAGCGGGCGGAAACCAGCAGCCTCGATGGCAATCATCACCATTTGGATTGCCTCTTCGTTGTTTTTGATGCCTGGCGCAAATCCGCCTTCATCTCCAACATTGGTTGCGTAACCTTTGCTTTTCAATACTTTTTTCAGGTGGTGGAATACCTCTACGCCCATCCGCAAACCTTCGCCAAATGTTTCGGCACCGATTGGCATGATCATAAATTCCTGAAAATCAATACCATTATCAGCATGTGACCCACCATTGAGGATATTCATCATGGGTACAGGCAACACGTGTGCGTTAACGCCACCTAGGTAGCGGTACAATGGTTGACCTAATTCCTCTGCGGCAGCGCGTGCAACAGCCAAACTTACGCCCAAAATTGCGTTTGCACCAATTTTGCTTTTGTTGCGGGTGCCATCGCGCTCAATCATCAGACGGTCGATCCGAATCTGATCCGTCACTTCCTGACCAATCAACTCCGGACGCAACATCGTCTCTACATTTTTTACTGCATTGAGAACGCCTTTTCCAAGGTAACGATTGGAGTCTTCGTCGCGAAGTTCCACGGCTTCATGTACACCAGTACTTGCGCCACTTGGAACGGCAGCACGGCCAACAAAACCGGTTTCGGTCCACACTTCTACTTCAACGGTAGGGTTACCACGGCTGTCGAGAATCTCTCTGGCTAATATTTCTCGGATTGCGCTCATATTACAAAACGTGAAAGGGTGAATTGTGATGGTTAACAAATATTCTGTCGTCTCAAAATAGCCACAACAGAATCAATGCAAAAGTAGCCAATTTCCCCAAAGTGTACACTTTACGCTAAGGCCTAACACAATCTTAATGTTAAATACTTTATTTTTCTTTTACAATGTGATTTTATTTCCTTTATATTTGTAGCGAAAATTCGCTATTACATAAAACACCAACCAGTAACATTCCTATGGAAGACACCATTGCAAAAACAACCGTGCTCAAAGGCGGAGCTTTTTTGATCCACGACAGCAAACCTGAGGACATTTTCATCCCAGAAGAACTCAGTGAAGAACAATTGATGGTCAAGCAAATGACGGTCGATTTTATCAAAAATGAAATTGATCCGGTGCGTGCACGCATTGAAAAACTCGAACCTGGTTTGGCACCTGGCCTTTTAAAAAAAATGGGCGACCTGGGTTTACTCGGCGCACACATGCCAGCACAATACGGTGGTACTGAAATGGACACCAATACAAACTCGGTGATTTCAGAAGTACTCGGACCATCGGGCTCCTTCATCGTTTCGTTTGCTGCCCATACGGGTATTGGCATGCTGCCAATTCTTTACTTTGGCAATGACGCGCAAAAAGAAAAGTACTTGCCTGGTTTAATAAGCGGCGACCTCAAAGCGGCTTATTGTCTGACCGAACCAGGTAGCGGCTCCGATGCATTGGCAGCCAAAACACGTGCAGATTTGAACGAAGCGGGCACCCATTATGTCCTAAATGGGCAAAAAATGTGGATTTCTAATGCGGGATTTGCAGACATCTTTATCGTTTTTGCAAAAATTGATGGCGATAAATTCACCGGATTTATCGTTGAAAAAGGCACCGCCGGGCTTACTTTGGGTGCTGAAGAAGATAAATTAGGCATCAAAGGGTCCTCAACACGCCAGGTTTTCTTCGAAAATGCACAGGTTCCTGCTGAAAATGTGCTGGGTGCCATTGGCAAAGGACACTTGATCGCATTCAACGCACTCAATATCGGCCGTTATAAATTAGGTATCATGTGCATCGGTGGTTGTAAAGAAACCATCAACATGGCAACACGTTATGCCAACGAACGTTTTCAATTTGGGCAGTCAATTGGCTCCTTTGGCGCAATTCAGCACAAATTAGCCGAAATGGCCATTCGCAATTTTGCGGCCGAGAGCGCAGCTTATCGCACTTCACAATTGATGCAGGATAAAAAAGCGGCTTCCGAAGCAGAAGGGGATGCTTATGGCCAAGCCATGCTCGAAGCGGCTGAAGAATACGCGATTGAATGCTCCATCCTGAAAATTTTAGGCTCGGAAGTGACCGATTTTTGTGTGGATGAGAATGTACAAATCCACGGCGGTATTGGTTTTAGCGAAGAATATCCTGCGGCACGCGCTTACCGAGACAGCCGGATCAACCGGATTTATGAGGGTACCAATGAAATTAACCGCATGCTGATGGTCGATCAATTGTTCAAGCGCGCCCTCAAAGGTCAATTGGATATTGTTACACCAGCTTGGGCGGTTCAAAAAGAACTTTCTTCTATGCCTTCTTTTGAAAAAGTGGAAGGTTTGTACGCCGAAGAATATAAAGCAATTGCCGATTTTAAGAAAATTGTGCTGATGACGGCCGGTGCGGCTGCGAAAATGCAGATGGATGGCAAACTGGTTTTGAAGGACGAGCAAGAAATTTTGATGAATTGTGCCGATATGCTCATCGAACTGTTTGCCAGTGAATCGATGTTATTGCGGGTAGAAAAACTCGTCAACATGGAAAAAGAACAGCCGCAAGAAATTTATGATGCAATGTTGCAAGTAAACTTCCACGATGTTACGGCTAAAATGACCAAATACGCAACCGATGCACTCTCTTCCTTTGCAGAAGGCGATCTATTGAAAACCTTCCTGATGGGTCTGAAACGCTTTACGAAATATCCGGCAGTTAATGTCAAAGAAAAGCGTCGCCTCATTGCAAGTGCTTTGTTGAAAGCCAATGGCTGGTGCTTCTAAGATAGAATTACCTTAAAAAAATAAAGGGTTGGTTGCTCCTGCAATGGAATGCAATCAACCCTTTTTATTAACCACGATAAACAACACTTTGTATTTTAAATGAAATGCCCCCAAGCACTAATCCGGCATTTTTGAACTAATGGCCATCAAAAACTCTTGTTTTGTTGCTTCATTCAGGAATTTCCCGGAGTACTCAGCGGTGATCGTGCTTGCGCCGTGGTGCTCCACTCCGCGCGCTTGTACGCACATGTGTTTGGCATCAATATACACAGCCACATCATCGGTTTGCAAAGCACGCTTGAGTTCTTCCGCAATTTGCATGGTCAGTCGTTCTTGTACCTGCGGACGACGCGCAAAGAAATCTGCAATGCGGTTGAGTTTGGAAAGACCAATTACCTTGACATTTGGAATGTAGGCGATGTGTACTACGCCAAAAATAGGCTGAAAATGGTGCTCACAAGTGCTTTGAAGCGGTATATTACGCTCAATCACCAAACGACGGTATTTGTATTTATTGTCAAAAGTGGTCAGTGCAGGTTTGTTCTGTGTATTTAAACCTTTAAAAATTTCCTGCACATACATTTTGGCTACCCGTTTTGGAGTGCCGCTCAGACTGTCATCATCCAGATCAAGTCCAAGGATATTCATAATTTGAGCAAAGTGATTTGTGATCTGCTCAATTTTTTCGGCATCCGTCAAATCAAATGCATTTGGATGCATCGGTGTGTCGGAAGCAGTTGAAATATGTAAATCACCAAAATCGTCAGAATCAGCATGGGCCGAATAGTGGCCATCGTGCAAAAAAGCAGCCATGAAAGGACATTTAATTAGGCAAAGAAAGTTGAAATAAGAAAAGGCACTTTTGGCGCATTTCAGATCAGTCTAACAGTAAAACAGGGGAAATAGTTTAACATTTCTGCCAAAATTAGCAAAACAATTCAACAAAAAAGCCATCAGGGATAATTCCGAAAACGGCTAAATTGAAAACGGTATGGCACAGCTTCGTACAATAATGATTTAAGCCTCTATTATTTCAGGTTCCGGTTGCACCTGGGCTTCCTCTTCCGGCGTATCGATAATATCAATTTCCAGGCGCAGGTTATCGATGATAAATTCCTGCCGCTCAGGCGTATTCTTGCCCATGTAATAGTCTAACACATGATCCAGGTTGGTATCTTCCGGGAGGATTACCGGATCGAGGCGAATACCATCGCCGATAAAATCAGCGAATTCATTTGGACTGATTTCTCCTAATCCTTTAAATCGGGTGATTTCAGCCTTACCGCGTAGTTTTTTGATGGCTGCCTTTTTCTCCTTATCCGAATAGCAATAATAAGTGTGCTGTTTGTCACGTACCCGGAATAAAGGTGTATCCAGGATATACAAGTGCCCATTGCGCACCAAATCAGGAAAAAACTGCAAGAAAAACGTTAACAATAACAAGCGGATGTGCATGCCGTCGACATCGGCATCGGTAGAGATCACCACCCGGTTATAACGCAAATCATCTAATGAATCTTCAATATTCAGGGCGTGTTGCAACAGGTTAAACTCTTCGTTCTGGTAGACCACTTTTTTGGTCATCCCATAACAGTTCAAGGGTTTACCGCGCAAACTAAACACTGCTTGCGAATCAACATCGCGCGCCTTCGTCAATGATCCGCTGGCAGAGTCTCCTTCCGTGATAAAAATGGTACTTGCCAAACGTTTTTCTTCGGTAGCCTTCTCATTGAGGTGAAAACGGCAATCCCGCAACTTTTTGTTGTGAATATTGGCCGCTTTAGCCCTTTGGTTGGCGATTTTCTTTACATCGGCAATTTCTTTGCGCTCGCGCTCGGATTGCTGAATCCGCTTCAGCATTTCTTTGGCGACCTCCGGGTTTTTATGCAAAAAATCGTCGAGGGCTTTTCCCAGAAAATCGGCCATCCAACCTTTGATCGCTGGTCCGTCGGGCGCGATGCGTTCTGATCCGAGCCGTGTTTTGGTTTGACTTTCAAACACAGGCTCTTCTACCCGCACTGCTACGGCCGCAATGATGCTCTCGCGAATATCTTTGGTGTCAAATTGCTTCTTGAAATGCTCCCGTACTACTTTTACCAAGGCTTCCCGAAAAGCCACCAAGTGGGTACCACCCTGGGTTGTATTTTGACCATTGACGAAAGAATAATACTGTTCCCCATAGTGATCGCCATGCGTCATGGCAATTTCTACATCTTCCCCGCGCAGGTGAATAATTGGATATCGAACGTTTTCTGCGCTGGTCTTTTTTCCCAAAAGATCCAACAGCCCATTTTTCGAAATGAACGTTTTACCATTAAAATTGATCCGTAATCCCGCGTTTAGGTAGGCATAATTCCACAATTGCTGTTCTACAAACTCAAAAACCCAGCGAAAATTGCGAAACATACCATTGTCCGGCCGAAAGCGAATGGTGGTGCCATTTTCTTCTTTGGTGGCCTCCAACTTGCTCTCACTTTTCAGGATTCCAAACTGAAAATCTGCTTTTTTGCACTGACCTTCCCGGTACGCCTCTACCTGAAAATATTCAGAAAGTGCGTTTACCGCCTTGGTACCAACCCCATTCAAACCTACCGATTTCTTGAAGGCTTTGGAATCATATTTTGCGCCCGTATTGATTTTGCTGACAACATCCACCACCTTTCCAAGTGGAATGCCGCGGCCATAATCACGCACCGTAACACCTTGTTCATTAATGCTCACATCAATTTGTTTGCCATATCCCATGGCAAATTCATCAATTGAGTTGTCTAATACCTCCTTTACCAATACATAGATACCATCATCAGGGCTGGAACCGTCGCCTAATTTGCCAATATACATACCCGGACGCAACCGAATATGTTCGCGCCAGTCAAGGGATTTGATCTCGTCTTCCGTATAACGAACTTCTGCCATCTTCGAATCTTGCGTTTTTTTATTTGATTTATGGTGGTTTTTTGAAATCTAAACACGCACAAAAATAACATTATGTTTTCACAATACAAAATAAAAAACAAAATGTTTTTAATCTTCCTGATAAGAAATCATCCACAATCCAAGGAAGGTAATGGAGCCATTCAGCAAAATGGTCAAAAAACCTACATCAAACCAGGGTTTTATGCCGATTTCAATCAACCAACTGAAAAGAGGCGCTGCAATACACACAAGCGTCACCACTGAAATGTTCACCTTCGGCCAACTTGGCACCAGCCGGTTGAGTGGCAGTATAATGTCCCAAGGATGCAACTGAAATTTGGTAAACATGCCAAACATAAAGAGCCCAAGCAAGGGACCATAGGTGTACCCCGCAATGCGAAATACCAGGTTGATCACCGCATCATTGCTGTACACGTTGAGTAACAGTATAATCAGCACGAATAGTACCGAAAATCCGAGGTGTACAAACGTTCGGGTTCGGCGTTGCTGCCGCTCATGTGTGCGTTGTTGCTCAATCCAGTCGGAAGCGTAAGGATCCGCTTCCAATTTATTTTTCTCAAAATTTAAAAAGTCAACACAAAAACTGGTAGTTAAAGCCGTCAAAGCAGAATCCGAACTCGCATAAGTGCTGGCTATCAACCCCAAAATAAAGAAAATACCCGCACCAACCCCTAAGTGATCGAAGGCTATTTTAGGGTACAAATGATCCGTTCTTGCAGGAATCTCCAGCCCAAGTGAACCCGCATACAGGTACAAGAGCGCCCCTAATACCAAAAACAGGAAATTGATAAGCACCAGATAAATACAAAAAACCAGCATGTTTTTCTGTGCTTCCTTTATGTTCTTGCAAGCGAGGTTTTTTTGCATCAAATCCTGGTCCAGCCCGGTCATCACAATTGCAATCAACGCACCCCCTACAAATTGCTTGACAAAATGATTGGGGTCGGTCAAAAAGTTGTCAAAGAAAAATATTTTGCCATAACGGCTGTTCATAACAGCTGGAATGATTTCTCCCGCACTGAGGTTCAACGCTTTCCCGATGGTGGCTACTGTAAAAATTAAAGCCGCCAGGAAAAAGGTCGTCATGATGGTGTCGGTCCAAATGATTGTTTTTAAACCACCTTTGTAGGTATACCCATAAATCAAGGCCAGCATTAAAATAACCGTGATTGGAAAGGGTACACCCAAATGACTAAAAACAAACATTTGCAAAACAGTTGCCGCCAAAAACATACGTGTTGCAGAACCGAGGGTGCGCGAAAGAATAAAAAATCCTGCACCAGTCTTGTAGGCAGCATGTCCAAGCCGCTCCTCCAGGTATCCGTAAATGGAGGTTAGGTTCATGCGGTAATACATGGGCATCAGCACGGTTGCGATGACCAAATAACCGACCAGATATCCCATGACCATTTGCATGTAAGAAAAGGCCATATTCAGGCCTGTTCCGCCTACTTTCCCGGGAATAGATATAAAGGTTACGCCGCTGATACTGGTACCGATCATAGCATAGGCCACTACATACCAGGGCACTTTCCGATTGGCCAAGAAAAAACCTTCATTACCAACATTCCGGCCGGTAAACCAGGCAACGCCAACCAGCATAGCAAAATACAGGAAGAGGATACCAAGTACGAGTAAAGGCGTTAATTGCATAAGGAAGCATTGTTAGTAACCGGGTCAAACCCATTGCAGCCTGCGGGTTCGACAGGACTTGCTGGCGCAAAAGTAGGTTTTTCCAACAACAACGGCTGCACGCTTTCAGGTGTGCAGCCGTTGTTGTTGAAATTAGGCCGTTTTAACGCGGATATTAACCAATAGACTTGTTTCGGTGGGAAGTTGAAAACGACGTAAAAACGCCCATTTTCCGCCCTTCTGCGTTTTTTTTCTTGTCCGTAGCGCTGCTACGCACAAGAAAAAAAGCCTTGAAGGCCAAAAAATGGACTGTTTTTGTCGTTTTACTTCCCACCGCAACAAGTCTAATTATTTTTGATACCTGCGATAAAATTCACGGAAGGAAATCATGCGCTGCTGGTCCTCATCCCATAGTTTGTGGAAAATACAACGCAAACTTTGCCAAAACGTAATTTTATTAGCGACCTGATCAAAAATCGGATTTTCATGGTGGCATTGTGCCAAGGCATAATTGGGCACCAACGGATTCAAATGGTGAATATGGTGATACCCGATATTACCTGTGAGCCACTGAAACATTTTTGGCAATTTGTAATACGTACTACCTTGTATAGCAGCCACTACATAATCCCAGCGATCTTTCCATTGCTTGTACGACATTTCATGCTGGTGTTGCACGTAGAAAAACCAAATTGCAATAATGCCAAATGCAACCAGAATTGGCAGGTGTACATACAATAGCGCCTTGAAACCAAGCAATGCAACAATACCTGCATGGATCAGCACCAGGTAAATGTTATTGAGCAACAATGCACGGTGTGCATGCTCCCAACCTTTCAAACGAATAAGCGGAATGCGGTTATTTATTAAAATATACCACATCGGTCCGATTAAGAACAAAACTGGGAAACTGCGGTAAAGCTTGTATTTGCCCCGCTGAAAAGAGGTCAGGGCTTTGTACTCCTCCACGGTATATATCTGAATATCACCAATATCGCGGTATTCCCATAAAACACCGTTGTGTCCATGGTGAAAATTGTGCGCCTTTGCCCAATACCGGTAAGGAATGAAACTCAGAAAGCTACAGATCTGGCCAATGATATCGTTTGCTTTCCGGTTTGTTGTAAATGACTGGTGCCCGCAATCGTGTTGAATGATGAAAATTCGCACTAAAAAGAAGGCATTTACAATAGCAAGACCAACGACTGCTGCGATTGAAATGTCAATCAGCAGGTACATAGCAACCCAAATGGCAACAAATGGCAAAAAGGAATTTAAAATTTGGATAACGGCTTTCTTGGTGTTGGGCAATTGATACGATTTAACAATACCTGGAAGTGTTTTTAGGATTGCTGGATCGTACTGTGGTTGGATAGTTCCCATGCGTTAAATACGGTGAAAATGACCCCGGCAACAGACCATCTATTACTTCGTTTGCCGACGGTAAGATGAAATTAAATGTACGCTTTCATGACTTTCAAAAAGAATGTTTTGAAATGTCGTCGCAAAGTCCGGCAAATAATCGAATTGCCAGACTTCCTCCGGTATTAATTTTGCCCGTACGTCTGCAAAACTGGTATTTAGACTGATTTTACCGAAGCAAGGTCACTTGCCCCTGCAATACTTTTTGAACGGTTGGTCGATCAGCACCTTCGAACTGTATCAATGCTTGATACATATAAACACCAGGCAAGGCAGCACGCCCTTGAATTTGCCCATCCCAATAAGGATTTGCCCCGCTGCTGGAAAAAACAAGGCTCCCCCAACGGTCATACACCTGAATTTGTATCTGGCCTAATGCGCAATCACTAAACACTTGAAAAACACTATTAAGTCCTTCACGATCAGGCCAAAATACATTAGGTGTATATGTTTTACATTCCGGACAATCCGTAAATTCAACCTGAATCGTATCTTGAAAGATGCAGGCTTGTGTTTGTACTTGTAAGGTGTAACTGCCCGAGGTTGCTACCGTGATAGAAGGGGTCTGTTGCCCATTGCTCCACAATAAGGGAATGCCCTGGGTAGTTTCAATGGGCGCAATCTGGATTATTTGGCCATTACACACCAGGGTGTCCTTGCCTAATGCGACCGTTTGAGGGCTTAAAAATGTCAATTGCAAGTCATCCGTAGTAAAACAACCTGCCTGATCCGTAACGGTAACAGCATATTGCCCCGATTTGTTGGCAACAATGGAAGATAACGCCACGCCGGTATTCCAGGCATATTGGTAATTCGGGTTGAACCCGGCCTCCAGCGAAACCAAATCGCCTGCACAATATAGCGAATCACTCCCAAGTACAACCTCGGGTGGCGTATCTACGGCCAGATATTGAATAGCCGTATCCAAACATCCGCCTACCTGAAATTGATGCCAAACAACATAATTACCCGGTTTTTCATACCGCACAATCCCTACTTCAGCACTCGATCCCGTAGCAGGAATCGCCCCGCCAAATTGCCAATTAGAGCTGCCGAAGGGGTAATCTTCTACCCCCAGCAAGCGTTTTACACGAATCGCTTCCCCAGGGCAAATCACCGAATCAGCCATACTAAAACGGGCATCCAAATCGCCCGGATCGTAACAAAAATCGCCGATAGAAACACTTAGGTCCTTGGCGAGGACGCTTTCCGGTTGTATGCAGGAAAAAACGCTGCGCTTCATCTCAATCGGGCTGCTTTTAAAGATCGTATCCACCAATTTTAGCCCACATGCCTCTTGGGTGACACAGTTGGGCAAAGATCCTTCCCCATCGGGTTTGCTAAAAACAAATCGATCGGACGATAAATTAGCCATGCGCATGAAGTCCTGGGTGCCTGCATTACACAGCGTATTCCCAAATCGTCCTGCCAAATACACCTTTTGCGTTTGTAATTGTCCATCCAGGGTATGCCGCAGGAGCAGACTACCGCCGCCGCCCAGGTAAAAAATGCTGGTTAACAAGTTGCCATCGCCTGAAAGACTCAATTGGCCGCTGGAAATGTCTTTTAAAATTAAGCCCCCACCGCCCAAACGCAGTTCTTTAAACCATTTCCAGTTAAAACTGGCATCCATGACCCCAATACCTACCCAGTCAATCCCTTCCGAACGCGCCAAAAAAGCAATATCTCCGTTTGGAAGCGGTTTTAAAGCCTGAATAAAAATATTGGGAAAAAAGGCCTTGTTCAGCACATTACCTTGCGCGTCCAACTGCATCATTACCGTATGATTGGGTCCAAATGAACCACCACCGGGCTGTTTTTGTTCTACGCCCACCGCAAGCAACAATTTATCGTCAAACGGTTCCTGGCAAAAAATGCGGTACAAATCAAAGGTGCCTGCGGTATATTGGTATTCCCACAGGGTTTGTCCGGCAAAATTGAGTTTCCCTAAAAAAAGTTGTTCTGCAGGACGGTTGTAGCCCCCCAAATAACACCCGTCCGTTTGGACACTCAGGCTGTACCGATCCAGGATGGCAGGCGCAAAAGCCCCCCAACTTACATCACCGAATGCATCGATTTTAAACAAAATTTGCCCTCGAATAGCGCCATTGATTGATTTTTGTGCGTGTACGAAGGCCCCGCCATCCGACATGGGCCGCACGTTCCAACCCGCTGGAAATTCGAAGGTCGTATCAGGTGGATAATAGATTTTTGACCATAAAGGATCGCCCATGGTATCTGTTCGGAGGATAAATGCATGTGCGTATTGATCACGGTATTCACCGCTGATCAAAAAACTACCCGCCGTTTGTTGCTGTACATCGTGCGCAATCAAGTAGCGGCCACCCGGGTCGGCATATACCCTTTGAAAAGCCTGCCCATGCAACACGCGGTGCGGACCAAACAAGCAACAGCAGGATAAAACTAGGCGAAACAAACACATCCGCATGGGATTCTGTTAAGTTGTCGATGATTTATGAAATAGATTAAAAAAGGACATTCATCTTTGCGCACCAACAAGGTTTGAATTGGCGGAAAACGCAGATTTTGCGCTTCCGACCAACAACCACCAGGTGTTGACCATAATAAAGGTGCATTACACATGACCAACGAGCAGTTTAAGGCTTTTTCACCCACCATTCCCAGTGATCCGGGCATTTACAAATTCATCGCGCCGGATGGGGTTATTTTATATGTCGGCAAGGCCAAAAACCTGCGCAACCGGCTCTTCTCTTATTTTGGAGAAAAAAAGCACCAGTTGGCTAAAACCAAGGTGATGGTCAAACACGCCCAGCACATTGAATTTACCATCGTTGAAACCGAATATGATGCCCTGCTGCTCGAAAACTCCCTGATCAAAAAACACCTTCCACGGTATAATGTAATGCTCAAGGACGAAAAATCGCCTTTGATTTACATTTGTATCAAATTAGAGCGTTTCCCCAGGGTATTTTTGACCCGTAAAACCATCCGCGACGGCTCCACCTATTTTGGCCCTTACCTCAACAAGTTTCGCGTAGAACAAATAACTGAATTAATTCGCAAACTATTTCAATTACGTACGTGTACCCTCAATTTATCCGTAGAAAATATTGATAAAGGCAAATTTAAGCCTTGTTTGGAATATCATATCAAAAACTGTGCAGCCCCTTGTGTAGCCTACGAAAGTGAAGAAAGTTACAACAAGAAAATTGAACAGATCAAAAACGTGCTTAAAGGCAATTTTTCGGCGGTAAAGGCGCATTTAAGAGATGAAATGCAGCATTTTGCCGAAAATTTGCAGTTTGAACAAGCGCAATTGGTGAAAGACAAACTGCTGCTATTTGAAGATTATCAGGGGAAAAGTACCGTCGTTAACCCCAATATCAAGGATGTTGATGTATTTGCCATTGCAGAAGATGAAAAAGAGGCGTTTGTCAATTACCTCAAAGTAGTGAATGGCGCGGTGATTATTACCTACACCCTTACGTTGACCAAAAACCTGGATGAAGACCGTGAAACGTTGTTGTTGTTTGCCATTGAAAACCTGCGTGAACGGTTCAATTCCATTACGGCCGAACTGATCCTGCCCATTCCCTTGGTCATTCCGAATGGCGAAAATCTGATTATTACGGTGCCTAAAATTGGCGACAAGAAGAAACTGCTCGATCTTTCTGAAAAAAACGTACAATACCATTTGATGCAACGGAAGCGTCAGGCAGCCAATCAGACCGGGCGTCAAACCTCGGCTGAACGGATCTTGCGCACCCTGCAAACCGACCTGCAAATGGAAGCCGCCCCCCTGCACATTGAATGCTTTGACAACTCTAACATACAGGGAACCAATCCAGTATCGTCGTGTGTGGTGTTTCGAAATGCCAAACCCTCCAAAAAAGACTACCGGCATTACAATGTAAAAACCGTGGAAGGGCCTAACGACTTTGCCAGCATGGAAGAAGTGGTGTTTCGGCGCTACAAACGCCTGCTCGCGGAAGGCGAAAGCTTGCCTCAATTGATTATCATTGACGGCGGTAAGGGGCAATTGAGTGCAGCCATGAAAAGTTTGCGCATCCTGGGCATCGATCAACAAGTAACGGTGGTCGGGATCGCCAAACGCCTGGAGGAAATCTTTTTCCCGGAAGATCCTGTTCCGTTGTACATCAATAAAAAATCAGAATCGCTGAAATTGATGCAACAGGCCCGGAACGAAGCACACCGATTTGCCATTACGTTTCACCGCAACCAGCGCAGCAAAGACTTTATCAAAACCGAATTGACTGAAATACCCGGCATTGGTACCAAAACAGCCGAAAAACTGTTGCAGCATTTTGGCTCTATTGCGCGGGTACGAGAAACAGATCCTGCCGAATTGGAGACTTTGATCGGGAAAGTGGCGGCTAAAAAGGTGCGGGGGTATTTTGAGGGAGAGGGGGAGATTGAGTAGGCAATGACCGTTTCGTGCATACAATACGAATCCATGAATCGGGGGACATTTTTCACAACCTGATTAAAAGATGGCTGCCCGTACCAACGCCTAGAAGGTATGGACAGCCATGCAATATTTTGCCTTGTTCGTTATCTGATTCTTTTAACCTTGAACCTACAATCCTGAAATACTAATGTATCAGGGTTGTTTAAATTTATTTTAGGGGGCATCAAAACAAAAGAACAAGAAACTTCGCCTTCCAACCATTTTTTATCATTTGAAATTTTACTTATTTTGACAAACCTTTTAGGTGCTGATTCAATGATTTTGTAAGCATCTTCCACAACATCTCCATCACCTTGAACGGTTGCGTAGGATACCTTTATTAATGAATCTCCAAACATTGTATGTGTATAGTCGTATAACGCGTGCTCACCAGTTGTTAAAGGGAGCAAACCAATGGTCATACTTTCACGGTAAAAACCATGATCGCTTTTTCGGCTTATCACAATTACAGTTCTGTCGTTGTAATCACGTGCGTAAGCCTCTGCCTCCCAGTTCACCCCGTTTTTTAATCCCCAAATCCGACCATCTGAATAATCTGGGGTGTAATGATCTTTTTTACAGGCAGGTAGCATGATTGCTACGATGCAAAATATTGAAAGAATCCGCATGACATATTTTTATTTAGGTGAAAAAAAGTTGTGCAAGGATATACTCCCTGCACAACCAAGGACATCATTTGAGCAGCAAAACCGTTTTTAGGGAAATACCCTCAGATGAGATCGTCAAAAAATAAACACCTTTGGGCAATTTGAAGTCAAACAAAACCTTAGCCACCATGTAACATACATGAAAAATGATTTTCCCCGAATGCCCACACAATAGTAAAAATTTTACCTCAATCCACCAAATTAAATAATCTAAAAAAATCAATATAGCATATTTATGCGATACCGCTTCAAGCTTTTCCTGGCTCAGATGTAATCAACTAAAATCAAAACCGCCGCGTCCAGGAGCAAACTCCCAAACGCGGCGGTCAAAAAAATATCTTAAAATCAAGCCTTAGCGCATTTGCAAATGCTTGATAGAGTAGTAACAAATGGTACCAAATCCTACTGCCAACATGGAGTGGAACAACAAAAACGCGGTATTATCGGTCAACAAGCCTACAATGGCTGAAGTCGTAAACACCAAGGCCATGACACCTTCGATAATGGTTACCCAGGAAATTTTCTTCGCGACATAGCTTGCGCTTTTGAAACTCTTTTGTTGACCATTGATGCCATATTTTGGGGTACGCACAAAACCAGATGCTTTACCACGGTAACCTTCAATTACCGCAATCGCGTTGTACAGCGACAAACCCATTGAAATCGGCATAAACGAGATAAACAAACCGAAAAAGCGCACTTTTTCCCACAAAGTAGCCGGTTCAGTACGGTGCAACACCGCTGTAATATTGGCTGTGTAAGAAATGCCTACTACAGAGAACAAACCCAATACCGAGAATGACAGGAAGTGTGTAGAAATACCCAATTCGCTAAAAGCAAATGCGAGTGGAATACTGCTCAAGGCAGCGATAAATACCCACAAGAACACACCATACGCCAACAATTGGCTGGTAGCGTGTACTTTTTGCATCATATTGAGTTTGCCATTGCTTTCGTTCCAGATCAGGCGCAGCAATTTGCGGGCATTTTGTGCGCCGCCTTTGTTCCAACGGAACTGCTGACCTTTCAAGCCATTCATTTCTACAGGCAACTCGGCCGGACTTTCCAATTTTTCCAAATACTGGATTTTGTAACCGGCAATTTGTGCACGGAAACTCAGATCAAGGTCTTCTGTGAGGGTATCACTTTGCCAGCCACCGGCTTCATTGATTACTTTTTTGCGCCACAAACCGGCAGTACCATTGAATTGCAGCAACAAATTGCCATAAGAGCGACCTGCCTGTTCTACCGTAAAGTGCACGTTCAATTGCAACGCTTGCAAACGGGTCAAAAGACTGTAATCGGCATTGATATGTGCCCAACGCGTTTGTACGATGCCCACTTTCTCATCTTCAAAATAAGGCATGGTCGTACGCAAGAAATCGGGACGTGGTGTAAAGTCTGCGTCAAAAATCGCAATAAAGTCGGCATTAGAACGCGGCATGGCTTCTTGCAAAGCACCTGCCTTGTACCCTTGGCGGTTTACGCGGTGGATATGTTCGATATTGTATCCTTCTGCGCGGAGTGCTGCTACTTTTTTAGCAACAATATCAACCGTTTCGTCGGTAGAGTCATCCAGTACGTGTATTTCGAAGCGTGACTTCGGATACTCTTGTGCTGCAACAAAGTCGATGATGCGTTCAGCCACATACATTTCATTGTACATGGGCAACTGCACCGTCACAAAAGGTACGGATTCATCGTTTTGATCGTATTGACGATACTCGATGCTCGGATTTTCCCGGTGAAAGCGTTTGTACAGGTACAGCAAATGGAATTGCAAGAGGCAGTAAATGGTTACTGCGCTCATGGCGACGAAATAGATAAGGAGCATCAGGTAACCAAAATCTACAAAAGCCTGATACTCGAATGCTTGAAAAAGCGAATGGATACCGTACATATAATATTTGAGTTGAAAGTGCAGTGAATGAGCCGAAGCGTGTTGTTAATTTTGGATTAAAGTGTTGGTTTCCAATTATTTAATTTAAAAATAGTCGAAATGATTTTCCAGCCAGCCAGCACGGAGCCTTTTATGGTTCCAGATACTTTGCTTTTGCCGCCTGCGCGTTTGCGGTACCTTACAGCAACCTCTGTACACTTCAGTTGCATAATGGCCGCTTTTACCTGCATTTCCACCGTCCAACCAAAATTGCGGTCTTGCATGTCCATCGCCAGCAATTTATCCCATCGAATAGCACGAAAAGGCCCCAAATCACTAAAACGATATTTAAAAAAGATTTGGATCATGAAGGGCGCCAACCAATTGCCAAATCGCTGCGGCACGGTCATCGCTCCCGGTTCCAGCCCGCCTTTGCTGCGTGAACCGATAACCAAATCTTGTCCGTCCTTCAAAATGGGTGCTACCACGTTTGGAAGCTCCTCCGGATAATCCGAATAATCGCCATCTATAAAAACGATCAGTTCGGGTTGTTCTGATGTTGGCAGGTTTTTCAAAAATTGAATACCCGCCAAACATGCATTGCCGTATCCGCGTAACGGTTGTTCTACCACAATTGCCCCATGCGCTAACGCCACTGCTACCGTCTTGTCCGTCGAACCATTGTTGCACACAATTACTTGTCTAACCCATGCTTTCGGAATGCCCGCCAATACGAATGGTAAAGCAACTTCTTCATTGTACACCGGTATAATCACATCAATAACCGGAATCCCATTTGGATCTGCAAACATGCCTACACTACAAAAATTTGATTCTTAAACACTTAGACACAAATTCCGAATAAAATTTTCCGCAGTTTGTACCCAAGCGCTGTTTTTTGCAAGGACATTTCAGCAAAGCCGATGCAAAGTTAAAGAATGCGTTAAGAAAAAGTTAAAAGGCTTTCAAAATTAGATGTTAAAGTTTTGTAAACAGCCCCGTTTTGAAAGGAAATTATACTTTGCATCACCATACTGGCAAAATATAATTTTTAACAACATGCAAAAATACGGGAATTTCCGAATGATCTACTTTTAATCTTGCTTACTTTTGCAACATGATGAAACAGCATTTCCCGATTTTGTTTTTTGTGCTGCTGGGCGTTGCGCTCCTGTTTTCTTTTTGTCAAAAAGAACGGTTTACCACCAACCCCGAAGACAAACTTGCCTTCAGCACGGATACCTTGCGTTTTGATACGGTTTTTACCTCCCTCGGCTCCGCGACGCGTATCCTTAAAATATACAACCGCCATAAAAGCAGCATCCGAATTTCCAAAATTTACCTTGAAAAAGGCGCTGCTTCGCGTTTTAACCTCAACGTGGATGGCCTTCCCGGCGATGAACACAGCAACCTCGAAATTGCCCCCAACGACAGCATGTATGTATTTGCTGAGGTGACCATCAATCCGAACGAACCACCGAGTTCCAGCCCTTTTGTGCTGAATGAAGCCATTATTTTTGAAACCAATGGCAATGTGCAATCCGTCACCCTGGAAGCATTTGGACAAAATGCGGTGTACCTGCCCTCCCGGTTTGGTGCCGGATCGGTTAATGGTTTTGGCTGCAATGGCGGCGAATGGGTGTGGGACGATAAACGGCCTTATGTAATATACGGTGTGCTGGTCATTGATGAATGCACCGTACGCATCCCGGCTGGCGCGCGCGTGTACACCCACGGGGGACTGGCCAAAGCCATCGACCCGGCAACCGGACTCTCCTATCGATACAACGATGGCTTTATCGCATTTGCGGGCAGTGGAAAATTAATCGTGGAAGGCACCAAAGAAAATCCCGTCATTTTTGAAGACGATCGCCTGGAGCCGGAATTTGACGAGGAGGCAGGCCAATGGACCGGAATCTGGTTGCAGGCAGGCACGAAAGGGCATAAAATCGAAAATTGCATCATCCGCAACTCCATTATTGGTGTCCGGGTCGATTCGGCAGCCGATTTGACCATCCGAAATAGCCAAATTTATAATACGGCAAGCAGTGGGCTGATTGGCATTCATGCAAAAATTACCGCCGAAAACTGCCTTTTTTACCAAAATACCGGCTATTCGATTCAATTGGAATACGGCGGCAATTATACTTTCAATTATTGTACGGCCACCAGTTATGGCGTCGATGGAGAGGCGGTTAAAATGGGCAACGTGCTTTGCCTGGATGAATCGTGTTCCAACTTTTTGATCAATACGCTATTCGCCCGATTCAAAAATTGCATTTTTACAGGCAGCCGAACCGACCAAATTACCCTGGTAGATCGGATCAATAACCCTTTGCAATTTAACTACAAACTGGAAAATTGTATTATAAAAGTGCGCGATTTGATCAAACCCAATGCTTATCCCGACTTCTTTGACCACTGCAAGCCCTGTCTGAACGCGACAAATCAGGATGTAATTTTTGTGGATCTGAATGAAAACGACTTCCATTTGGATACGCTCAAATCCATCGCCAATCGGTACGCTGTGCCAATTGGCGGGATTACTACAGACTTAGATGGAAAAACCCGCGATGTCGTACAACCGGATGCTGGATGTTATGAAATTGAGTTTTAACGTTTTTTAAAGCATTTTTTGCCAAAAAGCGAGCTTTTTTGTGGTTTCCTGGGGTTCGTCTAAGTCTTGCCAGGAAATTGCACAATGTACATTTTCCATTTTTTCAAAACCCCTTTTGTGCCAAAAAGTGTCCAGCGGCACATAGTCTATTGGCCGCAAGGGATGGTTTTCTGGACGCACTACCCCGCAAAACACCGCGCGTGGGTACCCATGCGTACGCGCCCAGGCTTCCCGATGTTCAAAAAATGCCAATCCAATGCCTTTTCCGCGGTATTCGGGCAGCAAAACAGACTCGCTGAAGTAAAAAATCTGCGATAAATCATCACCCCGGTCTTGAAATGGCTTGCGAATATTGGGGGTTTCCCGCAGCATGGGCAAACCGGTGGAAGCGCCCACTACTTTTTCACCCGCCATGGCCAGCACCAGCACACTATCCCGCGCCTTCAAAAAGGTGCGAATATATTTCCGCTCGTATTCGAGGCTACCTTGATATAGATAGGGCCATTCGGCAAAAACTGCAATGCGCAGTGCGGCCAGGTCCTCGGCATAAACGCGCGCCGCAACCCCGGTGAGCGCTTCAATTTTAAGGTGCTCCATGATTTAATATAAAGAAGGTCGGCGGTCGGTAATGGTGCGCACACTCCCTGCGATGTGCAGGCGCGTGAGCAGCGTTTGATCCAATTCTACATAAAATGCACCTGGAATATTCGCACTGGCCTGGTTTACTACCCCATTGACGGGAAAATAATGGTCAGCGGGCGCAAAAACCGCCGATTGGGCATATTGAAACTCTACCAAAGGCAATTGCGGCATATTTCCCACCATACCGCTGGCAATCACATAACATTCATTTTCAACCGCGCGGGCCTGGGCACAAAAACGCACCCGGTTGTTGCCATGGATCGTATCGGTTTGGAATGGCACAAAAAGTAGTCTGGCGCCTTGCAAAGCAAGTTTGCGGGCTGCTTCCGGAAATTCCACATCATAACAGATAAGAATACCGATAGGGCCGCAATCCGTTTCAAAAATATCAATCGCATCGCCAGCGGTAAGTTGCCAACTCCGTTCGAACGGTGTCAGGTGCGTTTTGGCATACTGATCCAAACGACCATCGCGGTGGCAGAGGTAACTGATGTTGAAAAGCGCTTCCTGCTCAATTACAGGCATACTTCCGGCAATAATATTGACCTGAAATTGCTGTGCCCACTCCTGAAAAGCCACTTTCAGACGTTCAGAAAACGAAGCAACATAATGCAACATTTGTAAATCACTGCCCGCATTGGCTCGATTGGCCAAACAAAGGCTGAAATATTCGGGAAACAGTATAAAATCGGGTTTATAGACACTCAAGGCGCGAATATTTCCCAAAATTTCGCTGCAAAAGGCTTCAAAATGATCAAATACTTTGGCCTCCCATTGCACTACACCTACTCGAATATACGTTTGCATCGGATGTATTTTTATGCAAAGAAACCAAAGTGGCCCTGAATTACGATGGACTTTATGTAAAAGTTACATCCCCTTTTTGAATCCTTCATACGAGAATAAGCGTTTTTTCTGAACTTTGCGCACCAACCCCGCTCTTAAAATATAACATCACTGTGAGATATCCTGCTTTATTACTGATTGTGGCAACCCTGGTTTCGTTGAGTGCCAATCGGAATTTTCGATATAATTTTTCGCATGCCCTTGATTTTAAAGAATCGGCATGGGTCGATTCTGTGTATAATAGCATGGCGGACACCCTCCGCATTGCGCAACTGATGACCATCCGGGCAACCGATGAACGCAGTCCAAAATACGAGCAAGAAGTTGAAGGATTGGTGAAACGCTACCAGGTGGGCGGTATTTGCCTGTTTCAGGGCAGTCCGGAAATGCTGGCCGAGTTAACCAACCGTTGTCAAGCCGCGAGTGGAATTCCGTTGATGGTATCGATTGATGCCGAATGGGGCCTGGGCATGCGGTTGAAAGAAACCACGATTGCATACCCCAAGCAGCTGATGCTTGGCGCGATTCAGGACAATTACCTGGTGTATGAATTTGGTGCAGAAGTGGGCCGTCAGTGCAAGCGCATGGGCATTCACCTCAATTTTGCCCCGGTCGCCGATATCAACAACAATCCGGAAAATCCGGTGATTAACGACCGCTCCTTTGGTGAAGATCGCAGCAATGTGACGGCCAAATGCATTGAATATATGCGCGGCATGCAGGCGGCCGGTATTATGGCTTGTGCCAAACATTTTCCGGGCCACGGTGATACCAATACCGATTCGCACTTGGATTTACCCATCATTGCACATAACCTGCAACGCCTCGACAGCCTCGAATTGTATCCCTTTCGTGCCATGGCCCGCAGTGGAATCGGCTCTTTTATGGTCGCACACCTGAATATTCCGGCGCTCGATAACCGTCCAAACCGGCCTACCACCTTAAGTCGGGCAGCCATTTACGACCTTTTGCGTACTAAAATGGGGTACGACGGACTGATTGTGACCGATGCCATGGAAATGCAGGGGGTTGCCAAGTATTTTGCCCCTGGATTCGCGGAAGTAGAAGCCTTGAAGGCGGGTAATGATGTCATCCTGTTGCCCGGCGATGTGGGTGCTGCCATCAAAGCCGTGCAAAATGCCCTGAATACCGGCGAATATCCACGAGCAGAGTTTGAAGTGAGTGTAAAACGCGTGTTGCGTGCGAAATACCGCCTTGGACTTACCAAGCTACAGCGGGTAGATTTGAACAACCTGCGCCAGGACTTAAACCGTCCCCAGGCCCAATTGCTCAAACGAAAATTGATTGAAAACGCCCTAACCCTAGTGCGGGATGCGAATAACTTAGTGGGTTTTGACAGTTTGGAACAATACAATTTCGCCACCTTGGCATTGGGCGACACGAATCAGACCGTTTTTCAAACAACGTGCGGGTATTACGCCCCGATGACGCATTTTAATGCGCCCAAAATCATTGATTCGCTGCGAAATGCCCAGTTAATTGAACAATTGCGGCCGTTTAACGTCATTTTGCTGAGTTTGCATCAAATGCGTTCCAGATCGGCCGACAATTTTGGCATCACCACCGACGAGGTTTTGCTGATTCAACAATTGTGCAAACAACATACGGTCGTGCTTACGGTTTTTGGCAATCCGTACAGTTTGAAGTACTTCAATGATCCGCAAGTATTGTTGCAAGCGTACAACGAAGACCCCATGACCCAACGGGTGGCGGCACAGGGCTTGTTTGGTGCCCTCGATTTTAAAGGTAAATTGCCCATCAGTGCGTCTTTATCTGCTTATTTTGGACAAGGTATTCGCACCCAATTTCCGGAAAAACGCCTTGCTTATGATATCCCAGAATCGGTGGGCATGAGCAGTGATAGCCTCGCCCAGATGGACGCACTGGTGCAGGAAATGATCGCGGCTGGCGCAGCACCCGGTTGTCAGATTGTCGTTGCTCGGAACAACCGCGTAATTTGGCAAAAATCGTATGGCAATTTTACCTATGAGCCGATCACCCCGGTGCGCAACGACCATTTATACGATATTGCTTCAGTAACCAAAATAGCCGCCACCACGTTGTGCGCCATGCAATTGTACGATGCCGGAAAAATTAAATTAGACATTGAAATCGGAAAATACCTGCCAGAATTGGCAAATACCAACAAAGAAAAACTCAAATTGCGGGATATTATGGCCCACCAGGCGCGTTTGCAGCCCTGGATTCCGTTTTACCAAAAAACCCTGGAAAACGGTCTGCCCGATGCCCATATTTACCACCGACAATTAGATGCAGATTCGCAAATTCCGGTGGCGCCCGATATGTACATGGACAACAATTGGGTAGATACGGTATGGAATGCTATCTTTTTGTCGCCCTTACGCAGCGAAAAAGGCTATAAATACTCCGACCTCGGGCTATACCTCACAGCGCGGACAATTGAACGGGTGAGTAACCAAAAATTAGACGCTTATGCCGAACAACAGTTTTATAAACCGTTGGGATTGCGTGCCTCGTTCAATCCCTGGCAACTCGGACTAAGTGCCCAATGTGTTCCAACCGAAGAAGACCGGTATTTTCGGCAGCATCGGATACAGGGGTATGTACACGATATGGGTGCAGCCATGTTGGGGGGCGTAAGCGGGCATGCCGGGTTGTTCAGCAATGCCAATGACTTAGCCAAAATTTTCCAGTTGTTCCTCAATGGTGGCTCTTATTTTGGTAAACAATACATACGACCCGAAACCGTCAATGCCTGGACCATCCGTTATCCCGGTAGCACCCGCCGAGGCATTGCTTTTGACATGAAAGAACTCGATCCGAAAGCTACGGGCAACATGAGTGAAAAAGCGGGTCCAAATACGTTCGGACATACCGGATTTACGGGTATTTGTGCCTGGGCCGACCCCGATCAAAATTTGATCTTCATTTTTTGTTCTAACCGGACTTATCCGACCATGGAAAACAACAAATTGATTTCGGGAAATTACCGGCCGCGCCTTCAAAGCATAATTTATCAGGCTATCAAAAAATAAGCATACAACAAAAACACCCACCATGTCCACAGCAGAAAATCAGCATGATCCCATCAAACAAGTAGACCTGGATGCCGTTGCTCAGGAGAACGTCTTGCGCGAAAAGGCCGCCAAAGACCGTATTACAAGCGACTGGCTGCCCCGGTACACCGGTATGTCGTTGCAAGAATTTGGCAAGTATATTTTACTGGTCAATTTTAGCGGCTATGTAAAAATGTTTGCCGAAAAGCATCAAGTTCCCGTTTCCGGGCTCGAGCGACCCATGCAAGCCGCCACGGCCGAAAACATAACCATCATCAATTTCGGGATTGGCAGCCCCAATGCAGGTTTGATCATCGATTTGTTGGAGGCCATACAGCCGCATGCCGTATTATTTTTAGGCAAGTGCGGTGGCCTTAAAACAGGTAAAAACAACATTGGCAACCTGATTTTGCCGATTGCTGCCATCCGGGGCGAAGGAACCAGCAATGACTATTTACCGCCGGAAGTGCCAGCATTGCCAGCATTTGCCTTGCAAAAGGCCGTTTCAACCACCATCCGCGATTACGAGCAGGACTATTGGACGGGCGTCGTGTACACCACCAACAAAAGGGTGTGGGAGCATCGGGAAGATTTCAAACAACGCCTGCGCGACCTGCGCTGCATTGCGATCGATATGGAAACAGCCACCATTTTTGTTGCCGCGTTTAAAAATAAAATAGCCGCCGGCGCACTCCTGCTCGTGAGCGATATGCCGATGACCACAGAAGGCATCAAAACCCAGGAGAGCGATAAAGCTGTTACGGCAAAATACGCAGATATCCATCTCAACATTGGCGTCGATTCCTTAAAACAACTGATTACCAGGGGTCAAACAGTAAAACACCTCAAATTTGATCTTTAAAAACCAATCTTTCATTTTTTACTGAAAATATTGAACAACTATAAAACTGCGGTGTTTTTTTAGTGGGTGCCTTCATATTAGGTCTCCAATCACCTAAAAAAGATCCATATGGTCCGCTTATTTAAGCCTTCAAGATCCAAGGTTGCGCAGTTTATTGCAAAAGAGGAACCGCTTGCCTTCAGTTACCCCATGGTGGGCGCTACCCAAACAGCCTCAGCGCCGCCCAACTTTGATGTTGATAAAAACTTGTTTCTGTTGGGTGAAGGGAATAAAGCCTGGGAGGCTGCTAAACTTGCAGTACAGCAATGGGTTATGTTTCCGGCACCCTGGACCCAAATAGCACCGGAGTATGCGCCTATTCAAACCAACCAAACCATCGCCATGCTTGCCCGGGTCATGGGGATGTGGTGGATCAATTCTTGCAGGATTGTGTACGTGATTGATGAGTCGAATCGTTTTGGGTTTGCTTATGGTACCCTGCCCGGGCATGCAGAACGAGGCGAAGAACTATTTTTAGTAGAACGCGACGAAACCGGAAAAGTCTATTACCGACTTGAAGCCTTTTCTCGTCCACGTCATTTGCTGGCAAGACTCACCTACCCTTTGCCCCGTGTTTTTCAGCGAAAATTCCAGCGTGACTCCAAGGCTGCGATGGTTGAATTTGTCCAAAAAGCCAGCCTATGAAACCCTTTATTGGTCCTTTTGCCTGGTGTATTTTCCTTTTAATGGCGGGACTCCCCTGGTTACAATCGCATTGGGAAGGTGCTTTGGTTGTATTTGCGGCCCTTGTTTTGGTTCCGTTGGGATTTGAATTATTGAAATTACCGTGGCGGAATACCAATTGGATCGCTGTTTTTGGCCTTTTACTGGCCTATTTATTATATCCTAATCCTTATGCAGCCATTTTGGCGCTTCCTTATTTGGCCATTGCGGCTAGGACAAGCCTCCAGTTTTTTATCCAGGTATTTTCCAATCCAGCGCGCAGCCTTGGAAAAGTAGTGGAATGTGCAGCCTTAATTTATTGGACGGTTGGGGCGGTTTGGTCGCTCTGTTGGCTTGCTCAAATTGCTCCTTTGGGATTTGATGCGACCATTGTTGGGCTTACGGCTGCGCATTTTCACCTGGCGGGTTTTGTGCTTACACTTATTGTTGCCATCCTCTATCAATCCGATCGATCCCCGTTTAACCGAATACTTGCGTGCGCTTCCCTGTTCGGAATGCCCTTGGTAGCAACCGGCATAACCCTTACCAAGTTAGGCTATAGTCCAGTGATTGAATGGATTGCGGGAATTGGCTTTGCGGTTATGGCGTTGGGCGTCGTATTTCAGCAACTGCGTTTGGTTTTTAACACCAATATGCCGCCCACTGCGCGGTGGTTATGGGGCGCCGGCGCATTGTGTTTATGCGCCGGCGCTACCTTGGCGAGTTTATACGCCCTTCGATTTGTGTACCCGATCAATTGGGTAAATATTCCGAATATGAAAATCTGGCATGGCAGCCTGAACACCCTTGGATTTGCCTGGGCAAGTTTGTCGGGTTGGGCTTACCTGCATCGAATGCTTTCTACGATGCGCTTATTTTAAAATCAATTTGATTTGACCAGTTTTAACATTTTTCTGCTGTTATCGGACTGCAATTCAAGGTAATACATACCTGGAGTCAATCCATTTAAGTCAAGTGCTACCTTGTATTTACCTTCCAGGAATAATTCCTCAGAAGCATAAATACGCACTATCCGTCCTACACAATCATATAAAGTAAGGTTTGCTTGTTGAGCAGTGGGCATTTCTACTTGCAACCACGTTTGGCGACCATTGCTCGGGTTAGGGGCAATCGTAGCCTGCCAATCGCCTTCCAATGGGTTGTTCGTTGCCACTACGATCTGGTAAGGCGGCATAGAAATATCATCTACCCAAACACGATCAAAGCCTTGGTTGCCAATTTCATCCTTTTTATAAATCCAACTCAGGGTGTGTACCCCTGCTGAAATTGGAAAACTTACCAGACTCCACGCAATGTCACCGCTCCATTTTTCAATTTCAACGCCATCTATTGAAAAGATAAGAAAATCAAATTCTTCTTCAGTGTTGACCCGGCGCGCGAAACTAATATCGCCATCTACTGCAAAATCGAGCGTCATCAGCATTTCTGATTGCTGGTTGTGGGTGATGGTGCCAGAGCGTGCACAATAACCACCAGAAAAAGTATTTCCAGCAGTAATGACCCAGGGTTTATTCCCGCCCATTACCCATGGATAAACCGTAAAATTATACGATTCAAAATCTTCTACAATCGGGTTAATCAAGAATGCGTCGAAGGTTGTGCTGGCGTTGTAGTTGCCTGCGTTCACTTCATAACTTAATTCGGCCAGCACTACTTTTGGAGCATTTGCGGCAATTGATACGTAAAAAGTGGCATCGGCGGTACCCGTCACAGCATCCAGCGCACCCAATTGGAAGGCATCACTGATGCTCAACCAGGGAGAGGTCGTGGTTAGTTTGCCGGTTGCCCAAGGGCTTTTACTTTGCCCGATATTCAAGTTTTTGATCGTCACCGTAGCAACCTCGCCACTTTCGAAGCGGCCATCTCCGTCGCCTTGTAAATCGAGCATGGTGAAAGTACCCACTTCCAGTTTTGGTGCTTGAAGCACAACCTGTACCGGCACTTCCAATGTTTGACCACTTTCGAAAGAAATACTCAATTTGAATTTTACCACATAACCATCCGCAACATCGTCCTTTACGGTAAATGTAAATGCGGCTATATTTTCCTTCACCGTGCCAGCATCAAGGTCGCCAAACAATTCGGTTGCATCCGTAATCACTACTTGGTCATCTTCGGTACTTAATAAAGCGGTCGTTGCGTTGGCAATTTGTCCACCAGCATTCAACAAACTTACGTTAAATGCCACCGTTTCTCCATAATCTGCATATTGGTTGTTGTTTCCTGTTAGCGCATCATCCAGCACAACACTTTGGTTTACTACATACGGACCAGCAATAGTGGCCGATTGTAAAACACCTTGATATGGAATAAAATTGAACTGACTTACGGTAAGCATCACCTCTGAAACATCAATCAGTGCAGGAAATTGCAAGGTAGCAATGCCCCCTTCCACATATGCCACGGCCACTACCTGATCGTTTTGATACATTGCTACGAGCGCGCCTTCCTGCGCACAAGCCACCGTCAAACTTGTAGAACCAACCACAAATTCTGCGGGGTGATTGACGGTTAATGTTTGCGGCAAACGCGTACGTGGCACCGTGGTTGGATCAAAAAACGGGTTCCAAACATCTGCCATGTCAATACCGCCCTGTCCATATGCCGCAATCATCAAAGCATTGCCAAAAGCAGCCATTGCACCTAAATTCGGGTGCAACGTTACGCCGTCTGCATCTACCAGATATTGATTCATGCCATCCTGCCCTTCCATCGGTGGGGCCCAACTCTGAAAATCGCTCGAAAACAAGCCTGCAATACCACCATAAGGCGTACCACTTGAAAGATCCCCGGCGCGCTGAAATGCCTCGCCCAAGCAGTCGCCACCACCATTATTGGTAAAATTACCGGCACAACAAGCCACGGCAACCACGATTGGGTACCGGTGCACATTGCGCAGGGTTGCAACGGCTTCTGTGTTAAAATTACCACTTGCCAAGCCTTGCTCCCAGCCATGTCCGGTATAATTGTACAAACTCACCCCGCGGCTGTTCATCAGCGCTACCAATTCGGTATTTTCAGGGCTGGTTGGTTTATCTGAAGATTCATCGCCGGGTGTTGGAGAAATCGCAGTTTGATCACCATCATAAAATTCCCAGTACTTTTCATAGCCATCGGCCAAATGTTTCTGTTTCCATTCATTGCCGTGCTCATAGTCGGCCTGGTTGTCATCGCCAATACCCTGACCCTCCGCCGAACAAGATGCCATACCCGTTGCGCACCAGTTGGCCTCGGCATCAACCAAGGGTGATTTTTCATATTCGAGGTTGCGCTGTACCATAATTTTCAGCTGATCCAGGTTTGCAGCATGAAAGCGGCCCACCAAAATTTCCGGAAAATGGTCGTCGCCTTCCATGTAACCCAGGCAATTGTCGCACGAATAGGTGCTGCCCGGACGAACCAGCGGCACCAAAGAATATTCATCGCCTACCAGCAATAAGTAACTGATACCATGTTCAGTGTAGTAGTTTTTTACAAAATTAAACAAGGCCGACGAATCCTGCCCACCCACTTCAGAGGCCGAAACCACCGTGGTTTGGATGCCCGATTGGCGTTTCCAGCGCACATATTCTTCCAGTCCCGGAACCAGGTCATCCTTTGCAATAACCAGCAATTGCTCTGGATTTTGCACCGATCTACTGGAACTTACAAACCCTGCTTTATAGTTTAAAAACAACTTCTGGTACATATCGCGAAACACCCGACTGGAGCCTTTTTCAATAGAACGGCCCATTTCATTGACGCCCGGTGTAGCAGTTTGTTTTATTCGAATCGTTATTTTTGTGTACACCCGAAGTACTTTTTGTACCGGATTATATTGCACCGGGTGGATCCAGAACGCTTGTCCGCGCACATCCCGCAGGATGAACGGATCTTGTTGGGACACCAAATTTTGCGGGAAAAATACGTCATGCTCGTATTTCGAACCAAACGTATACGGAACCGTTGCCGGATCGATGGTTCGGAGCAGGTTGCCTTTGGAGGGCGCAACAAGCACCCCTGGGAAATCCTGAAATTCGGATTCAGCAACCACAACTTCCATACTGCCTTGGGCAGGAATCATCAAAGTAGCCGCTACTTTGGGCAAATCTGGCGTACCCGCCTCCAACATGGGCGTGCCTTTATCCACTTGAATGATATAAGCGGTGCCCTTTTCTGTTGTCACTGCATATTGATTTACACCAGATAAGGTGTATTGAATGGTCGACTCAGAAAGCGTTGGCGCTTGTACCACCAATCGACTTTGACTGGTTACCTGACCGATCATCGCGGTGATAGAAAGACAGTACAACAAAAAGGTAATTAAATTTTTCATGCGTAACGCTTTATTGGCTGAAATAATAATGGGTAGACAACTGGTAGGGCAAGATCCCCTATTTTTGGACAATGAGTGTTTGATACTTGCCATTTATCCGTAAAAAATAGACACCTGGCGCAAGCGGATCGATCAAAATTTGGGCTGCGGTTTCTGGCTCAAATACTTGCGTAGCCAACAAACGCCCGGTTTGATCGCTCAAATAGGCCATGGTAGCATACGCTGTTCTGTTTTCTACTAAAAAAACGCCATTCGACGGATTTGGATACACAGCAAATACCTGATTGTCAGGCGTCCGTGTACTGCTTACGCCACTGGTGTGCAAATCGTAATACACATCCACAAAATTGCTGGTATTGCCTTCTTCTGAAACGCGAAACCAAAACCACGCAGCACCTTCCACCGCCCCGGGCTGCACAATTAATTTCAAATAAGGTTGAATGGTATCATGTACCCAATGCATTAATGCGGTGTTGGGAATATTGATATAACAGGTCCCATAATCACAAATATCGGCATCCCAACCTTGGGGCATGCTAGCCTCTAACTTGCGCCAACGCAGCAAAAGAGAATCCCCCGATGGATTATCGAAATGGATAAAACACAAATTCGCCTGATTGAGCGCAACCTGTTGCGTGTACAGGGGGCCTGGATTGGCAAAAAAAGTTTGTGCCTGCATGGTGGAAGCCAAACAAATGCAACAGTATAAAAACAGGGTTTGTAATTTTTTCAAAGCAAAAGGTTTTCGTTTGCACAATTATGCGCATCGAAAGTACAGATTTCCCTCAAAATGCCAATATAAATTTTTGCAAATAACCGACCAAGTACCTGATTATTAGGCCAACGCAATTTTTTAACGATTAAACCTGGCAGCGTACCATGGTTAAAATCGTAGCAATTGCAACGGTTTCGCCGGTTTCATCGTACACATCAACCAGCCATTTCACAATGCCGCGCGGAATTGCAGCAATACCTTCGCGGCTTGGATCATATTCCTGTTCGGACTTTTCTTTTACCGTCAGTTTTACCCCGATGGTCATACCTGGGTATACGGGTTTAACAAACCGGCATTCTTCCAAGCCATAATTGAGCAAAACGGGCCCTTTTTTAGCATCCACAAACAATCCAGCGGCTTTAGACAAGATAAAATAGCCATGCGCCACCCGCCCCGTGAAGGGCGTGCCTTTCAGGGCCGTTTCATCCATGTGTGCGTAGAAATTATCCCCACTTACATTGGCAAAATTATGGATGTCCGCTATACTGATGGTATGCTTGGCCGTAATTAAGGTTTCGCCGATAAACAGTTCTTCAAAATACTTACGAAATGGATGTACCGGTGTTTCGGTTTGCGCTGCCCCCACCTGAAATTGCCGGGTCACATTGGTTATATCGGTTGGATGTCCTTGAATAGCAGTACGTTGCATATAATGAAACACCCCGCGCATACCGCCCATTTCTTCCCCGCCACCAGCATGTCCGGGTCCGCCATGTACCAGTAAAGGCATCGGCGAACCGTGTCCGGTACTTTCCTTTGCCGATGCGCGGTTGAGCATCAAAATACGGCCATGAAACGCTGCAGCTTCGGTAATGTACTCCCGTTGAATTTTTGGATCGAAGGTGCAAATGGTGCTCACCAACGAACCTTTGCCCATTTGTGCAAGTTCAATGGCTTCTTCCAGGTCTCTATAAGGCATCAAAGTACTCACAGGGCCAAAACACTCGGTTTCATGCGAAAGCACGGTTTCCAGAGGTTTGGCATTGAGCATCAAAACGGGCGACATAAACGCACCTTGCGCGCGATTGCCACCGATTACTTGTAGTTCTGTTTGATTACCGTATATAATAGGTGTAAATGCGCTAAGTTGTGCCAGTTTCTCCTGCACCCGATCCAGTTGCTGGCGGTTGATCAGCGCGCCCATGCGTACCCCTTCCTGGGACGGATCGCCTACCACCGTTTTGGCCAATTCTTTGGTAAGCGCTTGTTGCACCGCTTCGAGTAAAGATTCTGGAACGATAATTCTGCGCACCGCCGTACATTTTTGCCCGGCTTTGGTCACCATTTCACGACGCACCTCTTTAATAAATAAATCGAATTCGGGGGTTCCGGGTACCGCATCTGTGCCTAAAATAGCCGCATTAAGCGAGTCGGCTTCCATGTTGAAAGGCACACTGTGTTGTACAATGGAGGGTGCTACCCGCAATTTTTTGCCCGTTTCGGCACTTCCTGTAAAGGTAACCACGTCCTGCGCGCTTAATTCATCGAGCAATCCCCTGCCTGATCCCACAATTAATTGCAGAGCGCCTTCGGGCAAAATACCCGATGCCGCAATATCGCGCACCATTGCTTCCGTCAAAAAAGAAGTTTGCTCACTGGCTTTTACGACCGCAGGCACGCCCGCCAGCAAATTGACTGCAATTTTCTCGAGCATGCCCCAAATCGGAAAGTTGAAGGCATTGATATGAATAGCCACACCGTGCTTGGGCGTCAGGATATGATGCCCGATAAACCCATTTTCTTTAGATAAACGCACCGATTCGGACTCTACAAAAAAAGTTTCATTCGGAAATCGGCGACGCAAGCTACTATAAGCAAATAAGTTACCAATACCGCCTTCAATATCCACCCACGAATCCTGGCGGGTGGCGCCCGTCAAGTGGCTCACTGCGTAATATTGCTCTTTGCGCTCCATCAGGTACATTGCCAGACTTTTGAGCATGCGACCGCGCGTATGAAAGTCCATACGCCTCAACACTTTACCACCTTTTTTCCGGCCAAAATCCAAGATTTCCCGATAATCCAGGCCTTCGCTGTGCACCATACTGATTACTTCACCAGTGTATGCGTTAAACTGAGGAATTCCTGCTCCGGATCCGCTAATCCATTGCCCGAGGATATAATTTTGAATTGAATTCATCGTTTTTTTACTTTTAAAATAGACGTGGCAAAAATAGCCATTTGCCCCACAATGCAACCTGTATGACGCAACCGATTATTGATGATCCCCTGGAAAAACCGTTTACAAAAACAGAGCAAGACCGGGTCCAGTTATGGACCATGGTAACCTTAGGTATGGCAATCGCATTGCTGGGCAACAACTTACGCGTTTTATACGATCCTTTCCCGATGTTTTGCGTAGATTTGAATGGCATTCAAATTGAAACCGATACCGGCATTCATTTTTTAATCTTTACGTTTGGTATGCTGTTTTTTTCGCGCAATACACTCCAAATCCAGCCCAATTTTTCAAGTTTGCGAGCGGTCTGGCTATCTTTTGCGAGTGGCTTTTTGGCTATTGTACTCTTTCGATCGGTCGATATATTTGTAACGTACAGTATCCAAGGCATTTGGCAACCACTCTTGCGTTCGGCGATCCTGATGGGGACATATTGTAGCGTAGTAAGTTTTCTTTATTTTAGTATAAAAAAAAGAGGTTCCCTAGTCATCGCACTCGCGGCATTGGCGTGCTGGGTGGTACTTTCCTGGGTTTTAAGCCATTTTTGGAAGGTTTAAATGGGTAATTTTATGGTAAATGTGGCACCCTTGCCGGGCTCCGAGCGCTTTACAAATATTTTACCGCTGTGATATTGTTGGACAATCCGTTGTGAAAGGGAAAGCCCCAATCCCCAGCCCCGCGTTTTGGTTGAGTAGCCTGGCTTGAACACCGTTTTAAATTTATTCGCAGGTATTCCTTTGCCGGTATCGCTGATATCAATACAGGCAAAGTTGGCTTCCTTGTAAACGATGGCCGTTATCGTTCCTATTCCACCTTCAATGGCGTCAATGGCGTTGCGCAATAAATTTTCCACCACCCAGTCAAAAAGCGGCGGATTTATGGACACCATCAATGGAGGTTCGGCCTGGGGGTCTGGAAAAACGAAGGCTACTTTGCGCGGTGCCCGCCGTTGCATATAATCGCGACACAATTCAAGTTGCTCATATAAATTGACCGGTGACAATTCTGGCAGGGCACCTATTTTAGAAAAACGGTCGGCAACCAGTTCCAGGCGCGTTACGTCTTTCCCTAACTCATCGAACATCTCCAAATTCGACGCATTATCTTCATTGGTTAAGCGCAATGTTTCTATCCAGCCCAAAATGGCTGTAATAGGGGTACCCAGTTGATGGGCCGTTTCTTTGGCCATTCCCAGCCAAACTTGATTCTCCTCTGCCCTGCGTGCAGCACTAAAAGCCATATACCCAAATACAATGAACAAGCCAATCAGCAACAATTGAACAAAAGGATACCATTTAAGCTGGGATAACAACACAGAATGGGCAAAATAAACCTTTTTAATAATCTGTTCTCGCGGAAGAGAAGCATCAATAGAGTCGACGGTACCACTTGCAAACATGGCATTGAGCGCTTTACGCACCTTCGTCGTATCAATAGAAGGCCCCACACTTCCCTCCACATTGAGGGCATCTTCAATTTCGCCCGATTGGTTCACTAAAATGACCGGGATGGTGGTATTCAGCTCAAGCACCCGGGCTTCGAGGGTCAAATCGCAATGAAAAAACTGAAAGGTATCAATCTCCACCTTGTTCAAAGAGCGTTGCGCCTCCGTCCAAATTGAAACCTGCTGAATTTCACGTGCGGCCAGTTGGTCTGCAATATATTTGGTATAAACAAGCGACAATGATACAATCAGAATACCCCCGGCAGCCAGGTACCATTTCCAAGATGATTTACGGGCGTATATATCCATTTTGTCCAGTAATTTCGAGTATTAGTGTTGTTTCGGATGGGGTTCACCATTTAATTATCGCCGTAAGAAACGGAATTCACTCAAAAAGATTTCACTTTTATCACTTTGTTTAACCTTATTTTGTGCCTATTAAACAAAAATAGCTGTTTGTTGTTAGAGCAGGCGAATTATTAACCTTCCTAAACTCCCCGGATTGTATTGTTTTTTTGAATTTTGTGGGAATTATTAGAAAGCACCACTTTCTATCAAACCCATCTGCATTATTATGTCGAAAAAAGTTATTGTTATTGGTTCGGGTTTTGCGGGTTTATCTGCTGCATGCAGCCTGGCGGCTGATGGTTTTAGTGTTACCGTTTTGGAAAAAAATGATGTTCCTGGTGGGCGCGCACGCAAATTTACACAAGATGGTTTTATGTTTGATATGGGGCCGTCCTGGTATTGGATGCCTGATGTATTCGAGCAGTTTTTTGCCCGTTTTGGAAAAAAAGTATCCGATTATTATCATTTAACCCGCCTGGATCCATCTTACAGGGTTTGGTTTGGTGAAGATGACAAGATGGATGTACCTGCCAATATGGAAGCCCTGGAGGCCATGTTTGAGCACTACGAACCTGGCAGCACCCCTCAATTGCGCAAATTTTTGAAAGAAGCCGGGTATAAATACCAGGTGGGCATGAATGATTTTGTGCGAAAACCCAGCCTGAGTATCTTGGAATTTGCAGATTGGCGCATTGTTTCGAGCATGTTTCGTCTCCAGATGTTTACATCGATGTCAAAGCATGTGCGGCAACTTTTCAAAAATGAGAAATTGATCAAACTGCTCGAATTTCCGGTATTATTCCTCGGTGCTACCCCGCAAAATACCCCTGCAATGTATAGCCTGATGAATTATGCCGATATGCAACTGGGCACCTGGTACCCGACGGGGGGTATGCACCTGATTATCGAGGGCATGATTGAAATGGCGACCGAACTTGGCGTAGAAATTTTGTTAAACCAGGAAGTATCTCGACTGGAAGTACAAGAAAAGCGCGTTTCTAAAGTAATCACTACCGATGGGAGCACCTACTTGGCTGATGTAGTTGTAGGCGCTGCCGATTACCATCACATTGAAACCAAATTATTGCCCCCGGAAGCACGCAATTACTCCGATCGCTATTGGGAAAGTCGCACCATGGCGCCCTCCTGCCTGCTTTATTATGTAGGGGTCAACAAACGCCTCAAAAACCTCCTGCACCACAACCTCTTTTTTGACACCGACTTTGGTCTGCATGCAAAAGAGATTTATGATACGCCGAAGTGGCCCGAACAGCCGCTCTTTTATGTGAGCGCTCCCTCCATCACCGACCCCAACGTGGCACCAGAAGGGCATGAAAACCTGTTTTTCTTGATCCCGGTAGCACCCGGATTGGAAGATACGCCCGAAATCAGGGAAAAATACTTTGATATTATCCTTAAACGCCTCGAACACTTTACCGAACAGCCCATTCGAGAACATATCGTGTACAACCGCTCGTATGCGCATGCCGATTTCATACAGGATTACCATGCATTCAAAGGAAATGCTTATGGCCTGGCCAATACCCTGCTCCAAACCGCCTTTTTAAAACCCAGACTCAAAAACCGCCACCTGCATAACCTGTATTACACCGGGCAACTGACCGTGCCTGGTCCGGGCGTCCCCCCATCTTTGATCAGTGGACAAGTGGTTGCATCTGAAATTCAGCAAAAATTTAAATAAAACACCATGGATCATCTTGCGCTATACCATGCTACCTGCGCCGAATGCAGCAAACTGATCACGACGCGTTATTCAACTTCGTTTTCGTTAGGTATTCGGGTATTTCACAAACGCCTCAGAACGCCTATTTACGCAATTTATGGGTTCGTAAGGTTTGCTGATGAAATTGTAGATACTTTCCACGAATATGACAAATCCAGCTTATTTGAGCGTTTTCGGAAAGAAACCTATCTCGCTATTGAGGAAAAGATCAGCCTGAACCCGGTATTGCATGCGTTCCAGCAAACGGTACACCAATATAATATTGAACCCGAGCTGATTGAAGCCTTTTTGCGCAGTATGGAAATGGATTTGCACAATGACGCTTATGATCCCAGTGGATATGACGAATACATTTATGGTTCAGCAGAAGTAGTAGGCTTGATGTGCCTGCGGGTGTTTGTAGAAGGCAATGAGGAGGCGTACCAAAAACTCAAAGAACCTGCGCGTAAATTGGGCGCTGCGTTTCAAAAAATCAATTTCCTGCGCGATATAAAGAGTGACTTTGACGAACGCGGTCGGGTGTATTTCCCGGGTGTGAGTTTTCAGAGTTTCACCAATGAGCAAAAACTCCAGATTGAACGCGATATCAAATCTGATTTCGATGAAGCCTTGGAAGGGATTCGCAGCCTGCCGGAAAGTTCCCGGTTTGGTGTGTACCTCGCTTATAAATATTACACCCAACTGTTTTCTAAAATCAGCAGAGCAAGTGCGCAACATGTTGCAGAAAAACGCTTCCGGGTATCCGATAAACGCAAAATTTATTTACTTTTTAGTTCCGCCTTACGGCATCGACTTAATTTTTTATAAAACACCACCACCACCGTATTAACCCACTAATAATGAAGAAGGCTGCCGGGGGACTGGCAGCCTTCAAATTTCACGAAGGTGTACTTGGATTAAAGCAATGGAAAATTTCAGGCGGGGGCCTTAGCGGCGCACACCTGCTGTCAAATAAGAGGCAACTTGAGGTAGCGCTCTAACCAACAGCAACGCCGCGATTGTAACATAAAGAATAAGCATAATAGAAACGGATTGGAAAGTGAGTAAATAATGTTTGATTAAAAAAAACAGATTATGAAATAAAATCAACACTCAAAGATGAATCGTTTCATTCACATATTGTACATATCAATGATTTTTTTTTGTTAATTCGTTTTAAAATAAAAATTCTGCCTTCTGTTCGCTCCTTTTTAACTATTTTTGCATCAGAATTATCCAGTCTTCTCTAAAGTCAACTTACCTTGTCGACTTTAAACAGGTCGATCCCCTTGCCTGTTTTCATGTAATGCTTATTTTCTTTTGCCAATTCAGAAATTACCTATTTTTGTATTGGCAAGTTATCCGTATTCATTTCAAAAAGTTTTGGGAATGGTTTTCAATAATATCCTTGAAACAATCGGCAAGACCCCACTGATCCGATTAAACCAGATAGTAGCCCATATGCCAGCTACCGTGTACGCTAAAGTGGAATCTTTCAACCCAGGCCTAAGCGCAAAAGACCGAATCGCCCTGCACATGATCGAACGTGCCGAACGGTTAGGCCAATTGAAACCCGGCGCTACCATCGTAGACGCCACCAGCGGCAATACTGGCTTTAGCCTTGCCATGGTTTGCGCCATCAAAGGATACAAATGCGTATTGACCGTTACCAGCAAAATTTCGGAAGACAAAATGAACAACCTCAAGGCCATGGGCGCAGAGGTAATTCTTTGTCCGCAAGACGCAAAACCAAACGATCCCAACTCTTACTACCGCCGCGCCGAACAGTTGGCAAAAGATATTCCCGGCGCTTTTTATGTCAACCAGAATTTCAACCACGACAACGCCGACGCCCACTACCTGAGCACGGGGCCCGAAATTTGGGAACAAACCCACGGCCGCATCACCCACCTCATTGGAAGCACCAGCACCGGCGGTACCCTTTGCGGTTCGGGCAAATACCTGAAAGAACAAAATCCCGCGTTAAAAATCATCGCAGTAGATGCCTTTGGCTCTGTTTTGAAAAAATACCATGAAACAGGCATTTACGACGAAAACGAAATCTATTCCTACCGCATCGAAGGCACCGGCAAAAATATCATTCCCGCCAACCTCGACTTTGGCCTGGTGGATCGTTTCGTGAAAGTAACTGATAAAGACAGTGCCTTGCGTGCACGCGCCATCGCGCGCCAGGAAGGCATGCTCGTAGGTTATTCCAGCGGCGGCGCGCTCCAGTGCTTGGAGCAAATAAAAAGTGAACTGACCGCCGATGATGTAATCGTACTTATCTTTGCCGACCACGGCTCTAAATATGTCAGCAAAATATTCAGCGACAGCTGGATGGAAGCACAAGGATTCCTGGAACCCAATGTAGCTTCAGTAGAGGCATAATAAACCGCAAGACGCCTGTACAGCCCAAACTCAATCACATTTTTTCAATTATCATTCCTGTATCGAGATGGATTTGTTCGATAGAATTTTGAAACAATCCGGCCCGCTTGGCAAATACGCCGAAGTAGCCGAAGGTTATTACATGTTCCCACGCCTCGAAGGCGCATTGGGAAATCGTATGCTTTTTAAAGGCCGCGAAGTAATTTGTTGGAGTATCAACAACTACTTAGGCCTCGCCAACCACCCCGAAGTACGCCAGGCTGATGCTGAAAGCGCTGCCAAATGGGGCCTCGCGTACCCAATGGGCGCGCGTATGATGTCAGGCGAAACCGGTCAGCACCGCAAATTGGAAACCGAACTGGCCCATTTTGTCGGCAAAGAAGACGGTTACCTGCTCAATTATGGCTACCAGGGTATTATGTCGGTGATCGACGCGCTGCTTACCCGCCACGATGTGGTGGTGTACGACGCAGAAAGCCACGCCTGTATTGTAGATGCCTTGCGCATGCACTTGGGCAAACGGTTTGCCTTTATCCACAACGACATCAGCAGCCTCGCCAAAAACCTCGACCGCGCCAAAAAACTCGTGGAAGAAACAGGAGGCGGTATCCTCGTGATCACCGAAGGCGTATTTGGTATGCGCGGCGACCAGGGTAAATTGCGTGAAATCGTAGCCCTGAAAGAAACGTATGGCTTCCGACTGCTCATCGACGACGCCCACGGCTTCGGAATGCTCGGCAAAACCGGCGCCGGAACTGCCGAAGAACAAGACGTTACCGAGGATGTAGACCTGTATTTCAGCACGTTTGCCAAAAGTATGGCCCTCATCGGCGCCTTTATCGCAGGCCAACCTGAAATCATCCGCTTCCTGCGGTATAACATGCGCTCCCAGATTTTTGCCAAATCACTGCCGATGCCCATCGTGGAAGGCGGCTTGAAACGGTTTGAATTGCTAAAAAACAAGCCCGAACTGCGCGAAAAACTGTGGTCGAATGTATACAAACTGCAGGACGGTCTGCGCAGCCGCGGATTTGACCTGGGCGATACCAATACCTGCGTAACCCCTGTCTATCTGCAAGGCGAACCGGAAGAAGCCATGGCGTTGGTAAAAGACATGCGCGAAAATTACAGCGTATTCTGCTCCATCGTGGTGTATCCGGTGATTCCTAAAGGCATGATCATTCTCCGCCTGATTCCTACTGCTGCCCATACCGACGAAGATATTCAACTGACTTTAGAGGCATTTACGGCCATTGGAGAAAACTTGAAAGCCGGGAAGTATAAGAATTATGTGCCGGAGACGATTGGTTAAGAGGTAGCATTGCAACTATAGGCATTAAAAAAGCCGGCTTATCCTTTTATGGGATAGACCGGCTTTTTTATTTTAAGTTTACTCCCTAATACTTCACCATAATCGTCTGAAACAATTCATTCTGCAAACCACGCACTTCCATCGTAACGGTCGGTTTGGAGCCTTCCCACTGTACTTTTAGCAGACCAAAATTGCGTTTGACAACCATATCGCCTACCCGAAACTTATTGGCTTCGGTGGTACCGGAACGGATGTGCGTAATCCCACTGGAGGTAAAATCGTACAAGGGATACGGCAGTCCCTGCAAATCCATTTTTGAAATCTCGGCCATGTGGCGGTCGCCCGAAAGAATGATCAGGTTTTTAGGCTTGACAGATGAAATTAACCCGAGCAACTTTTTCCGGGCATTGGGGAAGTTACCCCATTTTTCATACGGGTGTTCATCGGCAATGACCTGCACCGAGGAGCACAGGATATTGAGATTGGCCTGGCTGTTACGCAATTCCTGTTCCAGCCATTTCCATTGGGCAGCGCCTAAAATATCGCCTTCCATATTGGGCAAATAGCGTTTTTGCTTGGAAGGATCTGCGTACAAGGTATCCCGGAAGTACCGGGTATCCAGCACGATCACTTTGATTTTTTGTCCGGGTTTCCCAAAAGTGTAGGCAGTATAAGCCCCTTCTCGTCTCCGGGTGATATGATTTGCAGGCACATCTAAAAAATCAAGCAGACATTTTTTGGAAGCCTTTTTAAAAGGATATCCACCCGCAGCATCGTTGTACCCGTAATCATGGTCGTCGTACACCCCGACAATCTGGGCTTTGGCGCGTAAGTTTTTATACTCCGGACCATTTTTCAGTTTTTTATAATAACCAGCCAATACCTTCATATTAGAAGTATCAGCGTATACGATGTCACCGAGCCAAATCCACAAATTGGGGTTATTGGTGGCAACGGCATTCCACATGGTTTGTGGCTTATCTAACCTATTACAAGAACCAAAAGAAATGACCGATAAAGATACCGTGGTATCAATCGCTTTGGGCCTAGAAGCATCCAAATCCACCATTTCAAGGCTTTCTGGTGCTTCACGCTCGGTCAGCTGATCGGGTGTTTTTGTTTTGGCGGCAGGATTTGTATTCGTTTTATTTACTTGTCCTGGACTTCCTCCGGGCTTAACGGTTTCTTTTTGAGCAAATACAGGCGACAACATCAGCACCCAACAAAGAAGCGAAACAACAAAGCGCAATTTATTCATGCGGCGGTCAAAAACAATGATTTAAAAGTTGAATGCTTTTAAACGTAAACTTTACAAAAATCGTACAACTGTATAATCACAATATGAAAACGACCTTTATTTTAAAGGCAAAAGTCCCGCTATTTCCCGCACTTCCCGTAAAGTTTGCTGCGCGGTTTTGCGAATTTCGGCGCTACTTTCCTGAATTTGCGCTTTCACCTTGCGTTTGTCGGCATTCAATTCGGCCAAACGTTCGCGGAAGGGATTAATCAAGCCAACCAATGCATCCGCTACCGCCTCCTTCAAAGCGCTGTATTTGAGGGTACCGGCTTTATAATCGTCCATCAAACTATCGTGCAATTCCATGCTGTTGCAGGCGCGCAAGAGTTCAAACAAATTGGCCACGCCGGTGCTCATTTCACCTGCCGGGGTGTCACCGGTATCCGTTACGGCCGATTTAATTTGTTTGCGCACCCTATCTTCTTCACCAAACAGGTTGATATAATGCTTTTCGCCCAGGCTTTTGCTCATTTTTCGATTCGGATCGGCGGGCGAAAGGATTTTAGGTGTATCCGTAAACAACGGCTCCGGAATTTGGAAATACTCCTTGCCAAACTGGCTATTAAAACGTTGTGCAATGTTGCGCGACAATTCGAGGTGTTGTTCCTGGTCTTTGCCCACGGGTACGTAATGCGCGTGGTACATCAGGATATCTGCCGCTTGCAGCACCGGATAGGTAAACAAGCCCAGGCTCACAAAAGCGTCTTTGTCTTTTTCGTGCAATTGGTCTGTTTTATCCTTAAATTGCGTCATGCGGGTAACCTCGCCATAAGGCACTACACAATTCAGCACCCAGGCGAGTTCGGCATGTTCGGGCACCAGACTTTGCACAAAAAGGTGTTCGGGGTTCACGCCACAAGCAGTAAGCCAGAAAACCATGTTCCAGGTATTTTCCCGCAATTTTTCGGGATTATAAGGCATGGTCATGGAGTGATAATCGACCACACAAAAAAAGCAATTGTATTCCTCTTGCAGGCGCACCCAGTTTTGAACCGCGCCGAAGTAGTTTCCAATGTGCAAATCGCCCGTAGGCTGGATACCAGACAAAACATTTTTCATAGCAAACAAGGCCTTGATTTACCGTTTAAGCGGTGTGGGCGATGGCAGAAATTTCGATGTTGACAAATTTAGGCAGTTCAGACACCTGTACGAGCTCACGCGCGGGCGCAAATTCGGCCTGAAAATATTCGGCATACACGGCGTTGATCCGGCCAAACATATTCATATCCTTTACGAACACCGTTACTTTGGCTACTTTTTCGAGGCTGGAGCCGGTTGCTTCCAAAATGGCTTTCAAGTTTTTCAATACCTGATGCGTTTCCGCCTCGATATTGTCGAGTACCAATTCGTCGGTGGAAGGGTCAATCGCAATTTGGCCGGATATAAAAACCAGTTGGCCAATCACAACCGACTGGTTATAAGGGCCAATAGGCATGGGTGCGGCCGGGGTATTTACAATCGTTTTCATATAAACAAATTTACAGTTGTAAAAAACGCGAAGATAGCCATTCCGCAACATGCAAGGAAAAAGAATGGCACAGCGAGGCCTTTTCTATTTTGTATAAATAGAAAAAGCCCCACATCGCCCCGACAAGCGGGACTGGAGCCTCCTCAAAAGCAATATGGCAAAGAACTATCTAGGCCTCGGCAGCTTCAGCACCGGAAAGTTTTCCCGGAACAATAACCTGACCACGATAGTACAGATCGCCATTTACCTTGTAAGCACGGTGAAACAAGTGTGGTTCACCTGTAGTTTTACAGGTTGCGATTTGTGGAACTTCCGTTTTGTAGTGCGTACGGCGGGCACGTTTACGACGTTTCGAGTGCCGCCACTTAGGATTTGGCATAACGCTAAGTAATTTGAACCTTTTTCAAGCCTACCAGGTGCAACCTGTGCATGCTATAAAAAAAGCGAATTATTTGTATTTGCCCCCTTTCAACGCTTCCCAAATTGGATTGGTCGGCGTATCATCGGGATTTTGATTCAGGTACTTCAATATTTCCTGATTACAAGGCGGCGTTGCATCCGCCTGGCAATCGTACGTATTGGTTATTGGTAAGGCCAGTACTGTAAATTCATACAAGTATTTGGCCACATTCAATTCAGATGCTTCCCGGCTGATAAATACCACCTCATCTTCTTCCTCCCCTTCCGCCTCGCCGTATTTGACAATCAATTGACGCACATCCTCTAAAGGCAAATGGATGGGCACGGTACAACGATCGCAAATTTCCTCCACATAGCCATGCAACTCAAAACCCAAAATCAACATATCTGCCCGCTTATCTAACACCAAATCAAAATGCACTAAACCCTTCTCAACAGGGGTGCCTTCGAAATGGCTGAAAAATTCAGTGTCGATAGCGTAAGTATATTGGTGTACTCCAAGCTTTAAACCCATGATGGGGATGGAATACGCGACGAAAGCGTTCATAGCCACTTCATTTTGAAAATCGGGCTGCAAAGGTAATACTTGTTGTACAATCTGCCAAGTTTGAAAAAAATTAAAAAATAATTTTTTTTTAAAAATTTTAAAAAACACAACTAATTGATTATCAATGTCAATTGCGTAACAAGGTTCAATAGTTAAGGAAAGTACCCGGCCTAAGATGGTTCTATGTGTTGCATAGTACTATTTTTAGTATTACCTTTGCTGTATCAAAACAACTTAGACCACCATTTTACATGAAACAGCACAAAAAAGGACCAAATACGCTTGCTTGCCTACTTTTATTCGGCTGTATTGCCCTGAGTGCTTGCCACCCAAGCGCACACCGCCCGAGTTTTGGCCTCAATTTATCCCAATGGGGTACGGGCCGAATCGGTGTAAGTTCAAAACTGGCAAGTCCGACAGAATCTTCACTCGAAATTCCGTCTCACCATACGGAATCCATTGTAAAACCGGTATCTCTCTCAACAACAACTAAAAAGTAACATATGGATTTGGAAAATGCAAAAGCACAGATGCGGAAAGGCGTATTGGAGCTGTGTATTCTCGCCATCATCGACGAAGAAGAATTTTACCCGAGCGATATTATCGCCCAGTTAAAAGCCAATGATCTGATCGTGGTGGAAGGTACCCTGTATCCGCTCCTGACGCGGCTTAAAAATGATGGTCTATTAGACTATACTTGGCGGGAAAGCAATTCCGGACCGCCACGTAAATATTTCAAAATCACCGAAACCGGAAAACAATTTTTGGAAGGACTTACCGCCAGCTGGCAAAAACTGGTACAATCGGTAGATCAGACCTTGCAAAACGGCGCTGCCAACAACGGCGCAACGGAAGCCCCCAAAACCGACGCCGAATTCTGAAACCCGTTTTAACAACCATACAACCGGTGCTTTCCGGAAGAAACCAACCATACTTTGACACCATGAATAAAATTCTGAATATTAACCTTGGCGGTTATGCCATCACCATAGACGATGACGCTTACGAATTTCTTTCGGCGTACCTCGACAATATCCGCAACCGGTTTAGCGAAAGTGAAGGCCGCGATGAAATTGTACACGATATTGAAATGCGCTTGGGCGAACTCATTCATACCAGCATGGGAAACCGCACCATTGTAATGCTGCCCGATGTGCAGGCGGCAGTGCAGGTGATGGGCCAACCCGAAGATTTTGGAGGCGAACCCACAGCCACCAGCACCAAATCCAAACGCAGCAGCAGCCGTCCTTCGGCTATCCAAACCGGAAAACGCTTGTTTCGCGATGAAGAAGATACCGTGGTGGCGGGTATTTGCTCCGGTTTGTCGGCATACGTGGGTATCGGCGACCCAGTTTGGATGCGCCTTATTTTTGTACTGTTGACCTTCCTGTCTGCCGGATTCTGGATTCCTGCATACCTATTGCTCTGGATTTTGGTTCCACCCGCGCGTTCGGCAGCCGACCGCCTGGCTATGCGCGGCGAACCCGCCAACGTAGATAACATTGCCCGCGAAATTGAAGAAGGCTTTGAACGGTTGGGCAATAAAGTGAACGAATTTGGCAATGGAAATAAAAAAAAAGGAGGTTCTTCCGGTAATGCGGCCATCAGCGCGGGCGTTGCAGCAGTAGGTCAGATATTTGCTTTTGTCTTGCGCTTTTTAGCCCGTTTTGGTATTGCAATTGGGGTTGTGGTGGCAATTCTTGTTTTTTTAAGTTTTGCCCTGGTTTGGGTGGTGAGTATTTTTGGTGTTTTTACTGCGGCACCCTACCTGGAGTATTTTAGTCCTTACTCTATGACGGCAACCTGGCTTGGATTTACCAATATCTTTTTCCTGATCTCTATTCCATTGCTTGGCTTGTGTCTTACGTTTACCCGGGCACTGTTCAAGGTACGGCCTCCCAGTTGGCTAAGCCCTATTTTGATTGTTTTTTGGAGTATAAACCTGGTTTTAGCCTTTATTTTGGGTGGATCTGCTGCAAAAGAGTATTGGCAGGGCGGTTTTATCAAAGAAAGAATCGACTTAAGCAGCCTGAACTCCGATACGCTGCACATCGCAGCATCCGATCTGCATTACGACGAAGGCAATACCCATTGGTGGGGCATTCATTCAGAAGGGGTAAATATTGACGATACGCAACTGCGCATTAAAGGGCTATCCACCATTTTGGTAAAACAGGCTGATGGTGCTGCTTTTGAGTGCAACAAAACGGTGCGTTCACGTGGAAGTTCTATATTAAATGCCGAAGAAAACGCCTCCATGGTTGATTTTGCGCCCATCTTGCAGGGAAATACCTTAAAAGTACCCTTAGGCTTGGTGATTTCCAAAGGTAAAAAATGGCGCGCACAAGAAGTAAAACTCGAAATCAGTGTGCCCGTTGGGAAATATGTGGTTTTTGGAGATGGCATTTTCGAATTTGCCCGCAGCAACGAATATGGCGATGAAGGAGACGGCCCTTACATCCGCGATTACCCTAACCGTTTGTTTGTCATGACCACAAAGGGGTTAGTGTGTGTCGATTGTCCAAAACTGGGTGAGAGCGGGTATCACGGCAATACGGATTTCGAGAATTTCATCATTGAGGGCAACTTGGATGCTGAGATACGCGAAAATGATGACTTTAAATTTAAAATTGAAGGCAGTGCAGCGGATCGGAATCTGGTTCAAGTTATTCGCACCGGCGATAAAATTACCTTTACGACCAATGGCGCTGTCCCGGTTGGCAATGTGCGTATCCTGATCGAAGCCCCGCGCTTCACTTCACTTTTCACCAACGGACGAGGCAATATTGTACTTAGGGGATTTGATGAAGGCAGCGCAAAAATTACAGCCCGGGGTGGAACACAAATTAAGGCCTACCTGGATGTGAATGATTTCACCCTGCTGTTATCCGATAAAGCAAAACTTGACCTGACCGGCGATGGGAATGACCTACACGTCAGTTTGAGCGATGGAGCGACCTTGGAAGCCAGCACCTGGCGGGCAAACAACGCCGAAATCTCGGCCAATACCTCCTCCACCGCACACTTGAATGTGGTAGACCGGGCTACGGTAAAAGCCGATGCAAGCAGTATTGTAAAGGTGGAAGGCACGGCCAACATTGAAAAACAGGACAATCAATAACCTGACTGCGGCGCTGTATCCTGAGCCTCTACGATAAAAAAGCCGTCGGAGCCTTTTGCTTGATATAATGGCATAAGGATCAAGCCATTCATCGGGGCATAAATCGGCCCGGTTATATCATCTGCCAGGTGTTCTTGTTGTTGAATACGTTGAAAGTTGATATAGCCGGGCCGCATTTTAAATTGGTCACCTGCCTGAATGCGGTGTACATATTTCAATTTGGTTACTTTGGGTAAGTGTTGGCTATATTTTCGGAGCATGCTTTCATGTCGATTGTCGACATCATCCGGGTGTATGCAGCCGCTGGCGCGCAGGCAACTGATGACGGCTGAAATGGCGCGGCTCACCGACAAGGGGTCTTCATGCTGCCCCGATTCAAAAGCAACGCCAATCGTCGTAAGAGGTTCGTTGCTGGTTCGGAAATGCGCTCGGGTAGCATATTGCAAAAAAGCCCCTTCAATGCCCTCTAAAAGACCAAGAATTACCGGCACATGCAAGGTCTTCGCCAAACGCAAACTGGTAAACTGGTCGGTTGGAATACAAAATATACCTCCACCCGCCGAAGTGGTATGCAGGTCGAGCAAAACCATCGCATCGGGCTGATACTGATCTACTTCTATCTGAATAGCGCTGTGAATTTCTGCAATTTCCCGGTCTTCTGCCTCCAAAATGGAATCTTTGGCGTGTTGGATCCGTTGGATGTTTTCATCGGTCCAAATACGGTTCAAGTCGTGCTGCAAAAAACGTTGCCCTGCCTTGTAGGCTTGCAAATTGCCCGTAAATCCGACCAGACGCCCTTTAAATTCGAATCCGGGATTAACAAGGGGTTCTCGTTTCAACATGCGGAATACCTCTTTTAGCGCTTGCGGTCCGGCCGTTTCATTGCCATGAATAGCGCCAAATACTAAAACCAAGGCACCACGTGTAATTCCGGTATATTGTCCGATCAATCTGCTCATACGGGGAAAAATTTTGCGAAAATAAAAAAGCCACCCCAAAGTTGGAGTGACTTTTTAAATTTCAATGCCTGCAGGATTTTATTCTGTCGGCTTTTTATTGGTTTCGAGCAACGCTTCTGCGGCTGCTTTTTTTGCCGCAAGATTCTCCATGCGTTTTGCACGAATTTTTTCCATATGCTCTGGTGACTGACCTCGCTTTTTAAGCGGTTCGCCGTCGGGTCCGAGTTCGATCACCTTTATTGGCTTTTCTTTTGGTTTTGGTCCGCGTTTTTTCGGCTCAGCATTGGGATCTACGATTTTTACTTTTGGAACAATCCCAGCGGCTAATCGATTCGCATCCCGGATCGCGCGCAATGCTGCCATTTCTTCAGAGGTTCTGCCGCGTGGCTTCTTATGCACTTCGGTACCTGGTTCTACTGTAGGTCTTGGTTTTGGCTTTGGGCCACGCTTTTTAGGCTCGCTTGATACCGCTGCACCGTTTTCAGCCGCTACTTTTGGCTTCGGGCCACGCTTTTTAGGCTCGCTTGATACCGCTGCACCGTTTTCAGCCGCTACTT
>JBBAVI010000018.1:48139-70266 GCA_040397785.1 Saprospiraceae bacterium
CTCGATACTGATGCACCGTTTTCAGCCGCTGCTTTTGGCTTCGGACCGCGCTTTTTTGGCTCATCTGCAATGACAAGCGTATCTACAACTGATTTCAATTTCGGTTTAGGGCCGCGTTTTTTTGGACCTTCTTCCAGGAAGGAAGGTACTTCTATGGTAGGTTCACTGTCCGTAGACTCTTCAGCGCGGTAAGACAAACCTTTACCAGGTTCGTGTTGTTCGCCATTCAAAATCAATTTGAGGTGTGCAAGGTGGTGTCGTGTATGCCAGGCATAAGCACCAATCGCATCCTGAAGCATAACAATGCGTTTCATTTCAGGATGGAAATAACCACGGTCGAGGTCATCAGCGCTCAAAGATTCCAGGAAATACTCCCAGCGTTTGGTAAGTGCGGCAATTAATTTGAGGGAAATTTTGATTGGGCCCGATCTTCCATCTTCAGTTTCTGCCCAATTAGCCTCCAAATAAGGCTTGATAATTGGAGTAGTTTCTGTCACCGCAAGTTTCATTCGAATATATGCGTTTACGCTACTATCCGCCAAGTGATGTACAATTTGACGCGCAGTCCATCCACCTTTTCGGTAGGATTTATCTAATGCATCACTATTTAGTTTTTTTAGGATTTTTTTCAAATCATCTGGTAGTTCGGCGATCGTCCTAATGTGCCTTCGGGTTTCATCGAACGTGTAAGAATTTCCGTATTCGTATTTACCTACGGGATAACGGAATGCATCTGAGTGTTTCATTTTTTAATGAATTGAATGAACTTAATATAAATTAGAAATGACTGGATGAAAACCCAATCATTGGTGCAAGGATCTTGTTTATCAGAATCATAATTTTTTGCCGAGCCCACTTAATCTGCCGCAATAGGTTTTGTACAGATTATATTGCTGTTCAAATCCAATTGGACAAAAACTGTCGCATGTGCGTATAAATGCTTGATATACAAGCAAATTATTACGCTGAAGATTGGTCTATTTTAATCTTGCAAAGGTAGTCTTGAATTAAATAATATGCAATAATAAAAAACATGCCAACAATGTATTTCCCATTTATTAATAATAATTTCGGCAAAAAAACATACTAATGTGCTGATAATAAACAACTTGTAAAAACACATTTAAAATGTTAAATATTTGCAATAATTTAAAAATTAGGTTTATTTGGAACAAATTTTGTTAAATAAATTAAAATTTTGGCCTTGAACATGACCTTAGGCCAGTATTTGTCGTTGTATTAAAAACAAAAAAACATGATTCGTATGAGATTTCCCCTGTTTTTGCTGGTTATAATCGTAGCAACCAGTGCATGCAACACGGTAAAAACCACACCAAAAACCCCGATTACTCCCAAAGGAGCTGAAATGCAATTGCGCAAAGACATCATTGGTTACGCTAAAAATTATGTGGGTAGCCCTTATAAATACGCTGGCGGGAGTCCCAAAACCGGTTTTGACTGCTCGGGATTTACCACATTTATCATGAAAGAATATGGTATTACCTTATCACCGGCTTCCTCAGAACAGGCCAAACAAGGCAAGCCAATTGATTTATCGACGGCTAAACCAGGCGATCTTTTATTTTTTAAAGATGGAAACCGCATTCAGCATGTAGCACTTATTACTGAGCATAATAAGAACGGTATTATATGTATTCACAGTACTAGTAGCCGTGGTGTGATTATCGAAAACGTATCTACCTCGTCCTATTGGAAGCCAAAGATTTCCTTTGCAAAAGATGTTATAAATAGCAAATAGAGCCATCATCGACGAATCGAGATGGCTCCATTTATTTTATTTCCCAACGTGGTTTTTTTATTTAAAACCAGTTATTGAGTGATTTTAAACCAATTTACTAGTTATTTTCAAACACCAATTTGCGTTTTACAAAACCTTGTTCGAACAGAATTTGGGCAAAATACATGCCATTTGCCAATCCATCCCGCTGCATTGTAAAGGTTTCTGCATCGATATTGTTGAACGTGCGCACAACGCGGCCGTTGATATCAAATACCAGGATCGTGCGGATTGCTTCTTCCGCGTTGAAAACAACTGCTGCAGTAGCAGGTACTGGCGCTACAGTCAGGCCAACTTCCAAACCAGCAATTTCTTTGGTTTTCACGAAACCGCAAGGCAAGCCAAGTGCCAAACATGCGCGTGGTGCGTAGTAACGTATAATGGTATCAATGTACAATTTTGCAGATACAGGGTCTGTGTTACAACCTGCAGGAGGGTTTGCGTAAGTTGTCCATTCCCATGGTGAAGAATTGGAAGCAAGTTGTGGCAATGGGAACAAGCCGTTACGGCCACCGCTGCGTGCATTTGCAATCGCACCGTAAGGATCAACACTTGCTGGAATACCGTCGAAAATAGCGTTGTTATTAAACTTTTTCGCGATGCTTTGAACGTCATCTGCGCCAGAAACCTCTACAACAGGCTCGTTCGTAGTAGGAACGATCAGGATATCGGTGCCATAAGGAGCAAAAGGATCGGCAGGAACCTGGTAGCTGATGATCGGGTTGTCGCCTGCTTCCATCCAAAGGCTGTCGCCCAAGGCACCGCCCGTATGTACGCACAACTGGAATTCAGAAGAATAGCCAGGGCTGTTTGGCACTGCGAGTGTGTCGCCAATTGGATAAGCGCCACCCGTTGCCTGATTGTAAAATGCATCCGATACGTGTGGGCCGCTTGTTCCGTAGATGTTACCGTTGTAGGCCTCCAAAATCATCGGCAACCAATTGTTTGGTGCAGGCAGGCCGGTAGGAAGTTGGAATTTGAACGGTGTTGAAGTGGTGATAATTTCGCTGTACTTGTCGAGCGAGTTCGCAGCCAAGGAGATGTAACCACCCGTTCCTTGTCCCCAAACTACAATTTTAGAAGTATCTACGCGGAATGGATTGCCACCAATTGTAGCCGTCCTTTTAAAGTAACGAATGCAAGAACGCACATCCTGTACACCGCGGTAAGCAGCATTGATCAGGGTAGCACGGCGTGTCAATTCGCCAGTTGGACCAGTAGCGACTGGGTTCCAGCCTGTGCGGTAATCTGCAACAGCCACCACGTAACCCATCTTCGCCAAGCGTGTAGCAAATTCGTCAGCAGCAGCATCATTGATGGTACCACCGCAAGAACCGTTCTGTGGGTAAGGCAGGAAATTACCAGTGTGGAGGTAAATAACCAATGGACGTGCAGTTTCAACGTCACCATCAGGCTGATACAAATTCATCACCAGTGGTTGGCGTGCTGTATTGCCAGTTATAGCAAGCGTAAGTGCCGTAAAGTTGGAGCCGTAAGGTACGTTGGTGGTTTTAGTCGCCGCCGTAAATACTTGCTCAATGTAACGTTGTGCATTTGCCTGACCGACAAAAGCGCACAACAAAAGCAGGAGTGTTAATTTTTTCATGTGAATAAAAATTTTGTGATAAACACGTTTTAATTGAAAAGGCAATTCGGGATTTTATTTCTTAGCAAAATCATAAACCATTGAAAGATAAGCCATTCTACCAATTCTTGGGCCACCGTAGGTTTGAAATTGTTGGTTGTTCAATAAATTGGCTGCACCTAATTTGAAGGTCATGTTCCATTTTGGAATCAAGCAATTCACCTGGGCATCCAGCATATCGTAGGTTGGGATTTGTCCGGTAAATTGTGGGGAACCCTCAAAGGTAAATCCTTGTACCCACTTATAATTAATATTGAAGCCCCAAAACGTATTTCCTTTCAAAATTTTCAAATTGATGTCCCGTCCCGAAAAGCCAATGTTGTATTTATGGGCCGGTGTATTGAAGGCAGGAATGATGGGATCGGTTTCGGCAGTATTCAATTTATTCCAGGAATAATTGGTTTGTACCATAAAATATTTCCAGAAATAATAGTTCAGGCCGATTGCAAATCCTTGTGTTGTAACGGTTTGGGTTGCATTAGAAGCGACGCGCCAAACTTTAATGTTTTCCGGTAAGCCAATGCTGTTGAAGTCGGCAGTAAGCCCAATGTTATACCCAATGAAATCATTGTAAATGCTATAATAGTAGCTCGCATCCATATACAGATGATCAAACAGGGTAGTCCGATACCCGATTTCAAAGGTTTTTACTTTTTCGGGCTGAATGGGCTTTAGATTGTTATAAACCAATTTGCTGCGGTCCAACAGGTTGCGGTATTCATTGAACGATTCAATGGTAATCAGACTGTCAAATCCATCGAGATTTCCAATTAACGTGGCGCGCCCTACATTCAAGTTCAGGTATTGATCGGCCAGGGTCGGGTTGCGAATGGCCGACGAAAAGGACAGACGCAAAAAATTATTTGGGCTTGGATTCCAAACCACCGAAGCAGCTGGGGTATAAATTAAGTCAAAATTCTGGTTTTTATCAACACGGATGGTTCCGTTCAATTTAAAATTTCCAAAGTTTTGCTCTGCTCCTACGTAAGCGCCAAATTCGGAGTTAATAATTTTAATGTCATTGGTATCTTTAAACACGGTTCCATCAGACACCGGACGATATTGCCGGACGTTGGCCCCGACGATAATTTCATCGATAAATGTTGGGGTAAAATGGTACTCGCCGTGTAGATGATACAAAGCCGATTTATCGTAGAATCGGGTTCCGCCTTCCTTAGAATTCGATTTCCTCGAAATGATATCATTAAACAAGGAGTCAAAACGCGCTGTACCCGGTTGGTAAAAATTTTTTGATTCGATCGCATTGGTACTGGCTAAATCAGCAAAAGCGGCTGCCTGATTGTGATAACCGGTCAGTAATTCTTGGTTGTCAGCCTGCCAGGTTTCCAGTTCTTGTGAATCTCCCGGACCATAACCGAGGCCTTTCATTTTGTTAAACACCCCGCCCAGGCTGTTCAAACCCCACCAGCGCCGGTAATCAGCGTCCCATTGGGCATCGGTTTTGGCGAATTGTTGCAATTTCAGTGCCGTAAAATACGGGTCATAAGAATTTCCGGCATCCTCAAACGTTGCGTACGCCCGCACGAAATACTTATCGAGTTTGGTCAACTCAATACGCTCTTGAAAAAACAAAATATTCCGCAAACTAAAGCGGTTATCGCCTTGATATACCGTAGTACCTGTTCCGAAACTAGACGCAAAAATCAGTTGTGGCGACTGGTTTTCCTGACTTGGGCGCAGCCGGAAATGCAGGGCAGCGCTTGATTTTATATTTTTTGTGTCGTAATCCACCAGATCAACTTCCTTGTACCCTGTGCGATGATACACGTTCAAACCTGCGCGTGAAGAATACAAATCGGAAGGAGAGGTAAAATCGTAAGAGGTTTCATCACCATATATATTAACGCCGTTATTGCGGCCCGGGTTTTCATTGGGCTGGAAGATGTTGCCCGTGGTAGTCCCTGTTACGGCATCGTAATTATCGGCCTGCCAATCATCTGCGCGCAAAGCGAAGAAATTGAGTTTAAAGGCCATAAAATCATGTCCACTTTTATTCTTGAATGCTTCTGCATATCGGAATGCGCCTTCGAGCAAATTGCGTTCGGCGCCTTTGAGCGAAACACTGAGCCCTTTTAACACAAAGGGATCTTTGGTACGCATGCTGATTACCCCGTTAAATGCATTCGGGCCGTAAAAAGCCGAACTGGCACCTACGATTAGATCTACTTTTTGCACATCCAGATCTGAAGCACCCAGGAAGTTACCCAAAGAGAAGTTAAGACCGGGCGCCTGATTATCCACGCCATCAATAATTTGAAGTGAACGCACCGGACTGGTAGAGTTGAAGCCGCGCGTATTGATGATCGTAAAGCCCAGCGAAGCAGTAGTCAAATCCACCCCTTTCAGGTTGCCGAGACCGTTATAAAAACTTACCGCTGCGGTTTGTTTGATGGCGATTGCATCTAAGTTTTCGACGGTCAGGGGTGCTGCTTTTTGTTTGTCATCAATCCGTTGTCCACGCACAACAGCTTCTTCAATCACAATTTGATTGGTTTGCATTTTTATTTGAATGCGTTGGCCTGCTTCCGTCACGATTACTTCCTGTGTGGAATAGCCCGTGTATGCTACCCGGATTGTAACAGGAAGTTTTGGCACCTTCAAAATAAAGTTACCATCATAATCAGAAATGGTACCGCCGCCGCCTTCTGTTACCAGCGCGAGGGCTGCCCCAATGAGGGTTTCACCGGTTTCTGCATCCAGCACTTTGCCACGCAGGGTCACTTGCGCCTGCACAGAAATACTTCCGAACACCAGGCACAATAAATTGAAAATCAAAATTTTGTAGAATTGCTTCATACGGGCTTTCTCTTATTTTCCAATAATACTTTTATCAAACAGGTTTTTGAACAAACGCTATTCGTTTTGCAAATAAATAAAGAAAATTTGATTTCAGAATAAAAATAGCAACGCAACACTAAAATGAGCAAAATGTGCTTATTTTTTCTGCTAAAAAGCCCCCATTTTGCCTGCATGCACATAGGCTATTCTGAGCGCAGCACATATCCCTGACCGAACTGGGTATGAATCAGTTTCTGTTCGAAGCCTTTGTCCACCTTGTTACGGAGGTAGTTTACATATACTTCGATCAGGTTGGTACCTGTGTCAAAATCGAGGTCCCATACCTTTTCGGCAATTTCAACTTTGGAAAGTACTTTTCCTGGATTGCGCATCAGGTATTCGAGGAGGGCCATTTCGCGGGGCGTCAGGTTGATGGGCTTTCCTTCGCGCCGCACGGTTTTGGCATCCAAGTCCAATTCGATGGTGGCAAAGCGTAGTATATTTTCGGTTGTTTGAAAACCGGTTGATTTTCGACGTGCCAGCGCTTTAACGCGTGCAAGAAACTCCCGAAATTCAAAAGGTTTGGTGAGGTAATCGTCTGCCCCTGCTTCCAGGCCAGTTATTTTATCTTCCAGTTCGCCCAGTGCTGACAGGATCAACACCGGAGTTTGAATCCCTTTTTTGCGCAATAGTCGGCACAATTCAAGGCCGTTGATCCCCGGAACGATAATATCGGATGAAATTACATCGTACATGTTTTGTTCTCCCAATCGCAGTCCCGTTTCACCATCGTATGCAATATCGACAGTCCAGCCATGCTCTTCCAGTCCCTGACGTACCGACTGCAGGGTTTTTACTTCATCTTCAATGACTAATATGCGCATAATCAATACATGAGATGGTCGCGACAGTGCGAATTCGAGCGGTAAAAATAGGACAAATTGAGGTTCTAAGACTTTTCTAAGGAAAAACTAAAGTAAAATTAAGCCCAATCGGGAAAAATTCAATTGTATTTGTGGCTGAATAATTTAAAAGAGGTAAACATGAAGCAATTTTTAACACTGTTGTTACTGTCCAGCATGTTTTTACATGCAAGTGCCCAATCGCTGACCGATGGGGTTTTTATGGATAAAAAGTTTCTTTGCGTTGGGGTTCAATACAACCACGATGCCTGGGAGGAGTATTGGGAGGGTGATTTATTGCGTAAAAACGGCAATATTGGCACTATTACTACCCAAAGCGCCGCGCTTATGGCGAATTATGGCATTTTTAACCGCCTGAATGTGGTCGCGATGTTGCCGGTGGTGTGGACGGAAGCCAGTGCTGGTACCCTTAGCGGGCAACGCGGTTTGCAAGACCTTACCCTTGCACTCAAATACAAGGCGTACGAAACGGCCGTATTGGGTGGCAAATTTTCAGCGCAAGTAGTTGCGGGTGCCTCCTTACCAACCACCAATTATGTGGCCGATTACTTGCCACTTTCTATTGGGTTTCAGAGCAGCACCTTATTTGGCCGCGGAGTTTTGCACTATATCGGCGAAAAGCACCTTACCTTTTTGCTGAGTGGCACCTACATTGCCCGCTCTAATGTGGACATTGACCGTACTTCCTATTACACCACCCAACAAATTTATTCCACCGAGGTAGAAATGCCGAATGCCGCTCAATTTGCATTTCGTGGTGGTTACTACAGTTTCCGGTGGGGGGCAGAGTTGCTCGCAGAACACAATGCAACCCTGGGCGGCTTTGATATTCGTCGGCAGGATATGCCTTTTGTTTCTAACAATATGGACGCCACCCGCGTAGGCGCGCAAGCCTTTTACCGCCTGCCATTCTTGGCCGATTTGCAAATAATCGGTACTGTAATGCAAACGGTGCAAGGCCGTAATATGGGCAAATCGCTTACCTGGTCGGCCGGTGTTACCAAGTTTTTCGGATTTGCTAAAAAACAATAAACCGAAGAATCCTCCATTCATTCACTACCCTGTACTTCAATTTTTAATACAAATATGAAAAAAATTGCACTTTTTGCAGCTTTATTCCTCGCAGCCAGCTTTTCTTTTTATGCCTGCGATAAGGAAATCACTGAAAACCTGACAACCCTGAACCAGTTGACGCCTGTCAATCAGGATTTGAATGCCAAAAACTGGAAACCAGTGGTGTTGCTTGCCCCCGATGAGATAGCGCTTGCGGCCCCTACTGCTGCCAATTCTGCAGAATACACGCAGGAAGTGGCCGATACCAAAAACGCAGTCAACAATGCAACCGCAGCACAAAAAGAGGCCATTGCCTACTGGAGTGCAGGTAGTGTGTTGCGCTGGAACGAAATTATGCGCGAATTGGTTGCAAAACACAACCTGGCACCTGCGCCTAATGCCGATAACACTTATACTTTTCCGGATGCTGCCAATCCGTTTAACTACCCTACTTTCCCATTTGCCAACCCGCCCTATTCAGCCCGCGCTTATGCATATGCTGCTGTAGCACAATATGATGCATTATTAGCAGCCTGGCATTATAAAAACCTGTACAACCGCGCTTCGGCTTATAATACCGACGCTTCGATTGCTGCATTGGTGCCTAAAAACGACTTGCCCGGTTATCCCAATGAAGATGCGGTGGCAGCGGGTGCGGCTTTTGTGATTTTGCGCAACCTTTTCCCAGGTGATACCACGTTCATCAACGAGAAAGTAGCTGAAGCGGCCAATTACAAAAAATGGGCAGGCGCTGCGGTAAGCTCTGATATCAGCGCAGGTTTGACACTGGGTAAAGCGGTTGCCAACAAAGTTTTGAACCGTGCAAAAGCGGATAAAATGAGATTTGCAATCGGCTCGGCTACCATCTGGGACAGCCTATCTCAATCTGCGGTGACCCGCGGTGAAACACCTTGGATCAGCTTGGATTCCCCTAAGCGTCCGCCGATGTTGCCACTTTTTGGTCAAGTAAGACCCTGGTTATTCGCTGCAAGTGATATTGCTGTTGTGCGGCCAGTGGCTCCGCCGTCTACCAAATCTGCTGAATTCCAGGCACAAGTGGCGGAGGTAAAAAGCCAATGCGATCCGAATGACCGCAATAAAATGAAAATTGTGCACTACTGGGCCGATGGAACGGGTACTTATACCCCACCAGGGCATTGGAATTACTTCGCAGCAGAATTGGTGTATAAAGCCCAACAAAGCGAAGTACGCGCGGCACGCACCTTCGCTTTGCTGGGGATGAGTTTGATGGATGCAGGTATCACTTGCTGGGACACCAAGTACTTCTATATGGTACCACGCCCTACGCAAATAGACCCAGATATTAAAACCTTGACTGGTGTGCCCAATTTCCCGGCCTACACTTCTGGCCACTCCACTTTTTCCTGGGCTGCTGCCACGATTTTGGCCCATATTTTCCCCGCAGATGCGGCGAACTTAAGCAAACAGGCCGAAGAAGCATCTATATCAAGAGTTTATGGCGGCATCCACTATCCAATGGATTGTGATGCTGGTAAATTTTCTGGACAAAAGATCGGCGGATTCGCCGTAACCCGGGCCCAAACAGACGGCGCAGAATAACAACCCGTTTCTGGCCATCCGAATTACCATTACCACCTCAGCTTACTAATGCGCCTCCGACATTGCTTCTTTTTCTGCAGCAGTTGGGGGCGCTTTCTTTTTTAAGCATGCAAACCTGTCTGTTTTAACAGGTTGTGTTGGAAATGGAACAAAAAAAATGTCAACGCCCTTGCGAACGTTGACTTGTGTTTATTTGCTGGCAAACCAGCTTATTTAAGTAGTTCCAATGTCGTTGTTACTTCAATGGTTGCCTGTTTTGCTACTTTATCGGCCACTAAAGAAGGAATATCCACTTTATAATCGGCCAAAACCAGTCCAAAATTGGCTTTTGCGGTAATTTTACCCGATTTTACGGTAAAAGAAACCGGTGCTTTCATCTCCTCCGTCACACCATGCAGGCTCATCGTACCATTCAAAGTGCCCGAGTAATTGCCATCTTTTGTAAAATCAACGGCACCCGGGTTTTCCAATTTTCCTTTAAATTCTGCTTTCGGGTATTTGGAAGATTCTACATAGTTTTCATTGAAATGCTCTTGCATCAACGCTTTTTCAAACAAAAGTCCTTTTAATAGAACGGCAGTTTGAATGGAGCCGGTTGCTTTATCCAATACAATGGTTCCACTGTTTGACACCGCAGCAATTTTCTCTGGCGAAGATTTTACAGTTGCGTCAAACGCCACTTTTGCATTGCGGCTGAAGTATTTTTGCGCCTGTACAGCCGGAGCGAAGCAAACAATTAAAAGCGCGGTAAAAAGCGAAAAAAATGATTTTTGCAACATGGTAAAAGAATAATGTATGTGATTTAGTGAATTGGTTTGATTCTGTCGATTGAATCTGTTTGATGATTAGACGCTCTAAACGCAGGAAAGACACCTCAAGTATATCTGCGATTTGCCGAAACCGGAAAATGAACAGGTGAACAAGGCAGAATACACCCTGAAGGCGGCGGCCTATTTAGGCATCCCTGCGCGTATCCAGGCATCTACTTGGTGAATGGTACACGAAGACAATTTAGCACCTCCTTTGGGCATTTTGTTGAAACCTGGCAGGTAAGCGATGTCACCGTACAAATCGCCGCTCAATCCAACCGCCTTCACGGTTTCGTAAGAACTTAGGTCAAAACCGCCGCCTGTGGTAGAATAAGTATGATGGCAACCCACACATTTATTATCCATTAAAGGTTTGATGGTATTGGTGTAGGTAATGCCTGTAGTATCGCAAGCACCATAGTTTTCATTGCAGCTATTGTTGAGCGCTCCCTGATTGATCCATTTTTTCAGCAAATCAACTTGCGCAGTTGTCCATTTATCGGCTGGCGCTGGGGGCATACGATCTCCATTGTCGGTGGTCACAATCACTTTGTAAAGTTTGCTGTTGTTGGGATTAAACGCTTTGATGTTCTGCATAATTTTGGCGTAATCCGTGATATACACGCCGTCTTGATGGGAAGCGGCATTGTGGCAACCTGCTTGTGCGCACTGTGAAATCAGCAGGGGCAACACCTGGTTTTGAAAATAAACGGTATCCGAGCTACAAGGAAAACCGCTTAGATCTACTGAATCAACCGGCACGAGGGTCGTGTCTTGTCCATTGGGGTCGGTTGGAATCAGGTTAGGCTCGTGTTTGCAAGCATTGGGGAGGAATGCTACAATTACAAGCACAAATAGGGTAAATGGGAAAAGGTGCTTTTTCATCTTTTAAAAATATTAAAGACTAGAAAATAGAAATGATTTGAATTATTCCTGCATTAGATCCTTTTTCAAAGCGCCATCCAAAATGGAGGCGCCTTTTAGGACAAAACGGGTATTTTGAGGAAACGGGTTAGAAAAGCCCCAGAATCCATCCGATTGGCCGTTGGTGCTGAGTAATACTTTCCTGAATTCGACACTCGTGGCATCTTCTTTTTCCACCACGAAACAATAAACGGCTTCCCCTTCTTGTAAAATGGCAACATCGGGCAGGGCAGGCGATTGTTTACCGGAGTGTTCAATCAAAGCCGTCAAAGCCATGCCGGGCACAATTCCTTTTCCATCGGGCAGCGGCACATGGAGCGAAATTGTTTTGGTCTCGGCATTTAATTCTCGGCTGATATATTCCACGGCAGTGCGCATATCGGCATGTTGTCCGCCAGGAAATCGAATCACGACTGCTTGACCTTCCCGAATTTCGGCTGCATTTTGTGCAAAAACCTCCACGTGGGCGTGCAAATGTTCGTTGGCATTGATGATGCTACACAGCAAATTGCCTTCCGTAATTACCTGGCCAATACTGATCGGAATTTCAGTCACATTGCCAGAAATGGGGGCTGTTACGTCAAAGAACGGACTCATTTTTAATTGCTCAGGATCCTTCCATTGTTCGGTTCCGATGTTCAAATATTGCAATTTAGCAGCATTTCCGGCTAAATCAGCCTTAGCACGCAGGTATTTCGATTGTACTTCCTCCAGATTTTTGGAAGCACCTGCACTGGAGGTCTGTAAACTCCGCTGGCGTTCCAGTTCTTTTTCGAGAAATACCAAATCCGCCTTTGCATGCAAGTAGGCTTGTTCAATTTCAATTAAAGCGGTGGTTGCAATGCGAAACAGCACTTGTCCTTTTCTTACATTTTGGCCTTCGTGCACCAATACTGCTTCTACCCGGCCGGTCAGTTTAGCGCTCACAGCAGCCCGGTTTTGTGGTAACACGGCCACCATGCCGTTGGCTTGAAAGTTATTTGCGATGGTTTTCACCATTGCAGGGCCCATTTCCAACGACATCATTTTTATTTGATCCCGGCTGAGGATAAGGGTTTCGGGTGTCGTGGTTGTTGGCTGTTGGGTTGTTTCTGGTGCGGTGGATGAAGCGCCACAGCCCGCCAGCGTTAAGTATAAAAACAAGACAAAAATTGCTTTTTGCATGATAAATATAGGTTTAAAACATGAATTTATTGCTTGAATTATGCCGGACCTGGAAAACGGACCGCTCAATCTGTAAAATGGGGCACTCAACCGAATACTCATGGCGCCAATTGAATGACCGCTTGGTTCCAGTCATGCACTGCTTCCACCTTGTGCAGGCGCAAATCGAATACTGTTGAAATGGCCTCCAGATACTCATAGGCTGAACTTGCCCCGATTCTCCGTTCCGTTTCAGCTGCTTCTAACAGCGTTTGTTGTTGAGTTACGCCAAATGTTTGGAGCAATTGCAAACTTGCCTGGGCCGTTTGGGCGATTGCCAAAATATCATTTCTGTGTTTGCGCAGTGCCAGGGCTTGTTGTGCAGCCCGCGATTTGGCAATAAATACTTGTAATTGTCCCGCTTCTAATTGCGCTTTGTATGCTTTTTGTGCAATCGGGATTTTCAGACCTACATAAGCATTGGGCAGTAGGCGGTTATACGGATCAACATTCGTTACGACACCGAGGGTAAACGCAGGTTTGCTTTTCTGTTGGTAGGCCGTTTTTTCCGTTTGCATCAAATTCAAATCGGCTTGCCACAGGCTTCCGTACAGACTTTGCAAGGGCAAGGTATCTGGAAAAGGGCGCTGCTCAAACGACTTCGGGAGCACAATCGGGTTATCAGACATTCCAAGCAGCAGTTGTAACCCAACCTTTGCCGCTTCCAACTGATCTTTTGCTTGTTGGGCAAGGAGTTGTGCTTCCTGTGCGCGTGCCAGCGCGTGCAGCCGCGACACTTCCGAAATTGCTCCGGCCTTTTGTTCCAAGGCAGCCATGTTGGCAAAAGCCTTCAAAATACTGTCCTTTTGGTTCAATAATTGTTGCTTGGCTTGCCAATAAGTAGCATTTTCATACGTAAGTCGAACTTCCAGGCGCAGGCTTCGGGTAAATTGCTCCGATTCGGCGGTTGCGATACCGACACGCGCCTGTTGTACGGCTTTGTTGGCCCGCCGCAAGGCGGGATGCTCTAATTCTTGCAAAACGCCAATTTCGGGATTAAACGGGCCCCAAGCATACATCTGTAAAGGCGCAATTGCCTGGGTTGTCGGCATCAAAGCTGTTTCTTTTTGTATTTGCAGCACACCTTCCTGCATGCCCGGATGTGTTTGCTGGGCGAGCCGAATGGCATCTGCTTCGCTCAATATTTGTTGCGCAGAGGAAACACCCGTAAAACCAAAAATCAGGCAGAGTATCAACATTGGCATTCCTTTTTTGCGCCTTTTTGCTGCCCGTACCATGATCCATTCATACATCACTGGCAGCACAACCAACGTAAGCAGGGTCGCCGAAATAAGTCCGCCAATCACCACCGTAGCCAGTGGTTTTTGTACTTCTGCGCCAGCCCCATGGGAAATAGCCATCGGTAAAAAGCCCAAAGAAGCCACAGTTGCGGTCATAATAACCGGCCGGAATCGGGTAAACACGCCTTTTAACACCCGTTCCCGGATGGTTTGGTCGGGATATTCGTGTTCGAGTTGTTTAAAATAGCCAATCAACACCATACCATTGAGTACGGCTACGCCAAAAAGGGCGATAAAACCAACTCCGGCGCTGATACTAAAGGGCATATCGCGCAGCCAAAGCGACAACACGCCACCTACTGCAGAAAATGGAATGGCCGAAAAAATAAGTAAACTCTCGCGAATACGGCCAAAACTCAGGTAAAGCAGCAATAAAATGAGCAACAGCGCCGCAGGAACCACCAGTGCCAGCCGCGCCGAGGCATTTTGCAGATTTTCAAATTGGCCCCCATAGGTAACGCGATATCCGATGGGCACCTTGATTTTTTGGTCCACCACCGCCTGCACTTCGCTTACGACCGATTGCACATCGCGGCCGCGCACGTTTAAATTTACATTAATACAGCGTTCACCGTCTTCCCTGAATACCGCCATAGGGCCGTCTTTTATTTCAATATTGGCCAATTCACGCAAGGGTACCATGACCCCCTTTGCGCCCATTACCTGCAACTTACCCAAGGACTCCAAGGGTTGTTGGGCATCATAGTTAAGGTTGACCACGACATCATACCGGCGGTTTTCTTCCAGAATAATCCCGGCTTTTTGCCCTGCCATGGCCATTCGGAGTACTAAATTAGCATCTGCAATAGAAACGCCATACCGTGCCAAGGCATCCCGACGCCATTCGACAAATATTTGGGGCAAACCCTCTGCTTTGGCTACACTTACATCTACTGCGCCCGGAATCCTATGGATGTTTTTTACAATTTGATTGGCGGTTGTAGCGAGGATTTCCAGGTCGTTGCCCAGCACCTTAATAATAACATCCGTTTTGGCGCCTGTCATTAACTCATTAAAGCGCATGGCGATTGGTTGCTGAATCGAGGTAAAAATACCCGGGATGCTATCTAAGACCAATTTGAGTTGGGCTTCAAAATCTTCCCGGTTTTTACAGCGTTGCCATGTATTTCGGTCGTGCATGGTGAGTACCATATCCATTTCTTCAATGCTCATGGGGTCCATTGGCACCTCTGAAGTACCGATTTTACCCGTACAAGTGTACACTTCTGAAGGAAAATTGTGCAGAATCTGTGCGCTGGCAACTTCTTCGCTTTTCACCATTTGGGAAAGTGCTGTGCCTGGTAGCATGCGCAATTCGATGACAAAATCACCTTCATCGAGTTGAGGGATAAACTCCCCGCCCATTTGCCGAAATAATAAAAATGCTCCAATCAAAAGTACGATGGCCACACCCACTACCCAGCGCTTGTACAGCAAGGCCCATTCGATCACCGGGTTGTACACGCGCAGGAGTACACGCACGAGGCGATCAGAAAAGGTTTCCCGCCCGGAATGATCTTTTTTCAACAAAATGGCACTCATTGCCGGAACATAGGTTAAAGAAAGCAAAACCGCACCAGCCAGGGCAAATACCACCGTAAGTGCCATCGGTTTAAACATTTTACCCTCTATACTCGAAAGTGTCAGCAAAGGCAAATACACAATCAAGATAATAATTTGTCCAAAAAAGGAGGATTGTGCCATCCCACTTGCCCCTTCTTCCACAATTTTTTTGCGGTCGCCCCCTACCCTTTCGTGCAACAGCCGAATGATATTTTCTACAATAATAACGGCCCCGTCTACAATTAATCCAAAATCGATCGCACCGAGGGACATCAGATTTCCGGAAACGCCAAAAGTCACCATGCAACCGATGGCAAAAAGCATGGCTATTGGAATGACCGACGCAACAATTAGTCCGGCGCGTAAATGTCCCAACAAGAGCACCAACACAAAAATTACGATCAAACCACCTTCCATCAGGTTGCGACTTACGGTTGCTACGGCCCGGTCTATCAGCAATTCTCGATCGAGAAAGGATTCAATTTTCAAACCAGGCGGCAAACTTTTCTCCATCGTTTTAAGGCGTTCTTTAACATTGAGCACCACTTGTCGAGAATTAGCGCCTTTGAGCATTAAAACAATACCCCCCACGGCTTCCTGATCATTTTGGGTAAGCGCGCCGTATCGGATGGCACTCCCTTCCTCAATATCGGCAACATCTTTGACCAAAACAGGTATGCCCTGGTTCACTTTTACCAGTATTTGTTCCAAATCATTTTTGCCTTTTGCCACACCCAGTCCCCGGATAAAATAATTGCGGGCATCTTTTTCAATATAGGCAGCACCCGTATTTTCGTTGCCCGAAGCCACAGCATTGTATACTTCCTGCAAGGTTACGCCATTGGTTTGTAGCTGTTCGGGACGCACTTTTACGTGCCATTGTTTGAGATGTCCACCAAAGCTACTGATTTCGGCTACCCCTTCTACTCCGATAAGTTGTTTTTTTACCACCCAGTCTTGCACATCCCGCAGTTCCATCAGCGACCAAGATGTATCTGATGCCTGGATTGGTTTGATGACATATTGGAAGATTTCGCCCAATCCGGTGGTTACGGGGTTCATGGTGGGCACTCCAAAACTGGCTGGAATTTCATTGCGCACGGTTTGCAGGCGTTCATTTACTTGACTCCGGGCAACATACAAATCGACGGATTCTTTAAAATTGAGGGTAACAATACTCAAACCAAATTGGGAAACCGAACGTATATCCTCTAAGCCCGGGATGTTGCGCATGGCAATTTCGACCGGGTAGGTGACATATTGCTCCAATTCAATGGCTGAAAGATTGGGCGCCTGGGTGGCCACTACCACCTGATTATTGGTAACATCGGGAATTGCATCGAGTGGGAGCCGCGTTAGCGAAAAGCCTCCCCACACGATCAACGCAAAGGTACCCAGCAATACGAACAAAGGGTTGCGTACTGCATATTGGATAATATGCTGAATCATAATATTTTAAAAAGAAATTGAACAATTTGTACTGACTGTCAGAACAGAGAGCCAGACCTTAGAAACGGCGTGCCATCGTAGACGGCAGATCAAATACCCCATGCAAGCGTGCATTTTTTAGATGCAGCCTTCAACACAGCATTTGTTGTTTCAGGCAATTTTAGGTGGCTGAAAAATGCCGAACAGGGTTCCTTCGAGCAAAGGAAACTGATAGGTGGAGAAGTTGCTCTTTTGGCAGCGCGGTTCACAAACTTGCAACAAAAAAGGATCAACCAAAGGAGGAAGGGCACAAACCGATTCGGCGGCACTAAAATGCACACAACATAGCGGCATCTTTGAATGGCATTTATTGCCATCGGAGTGATGATGCCCATTTACCACATAATGTATCCACAAAAACTGTGTGAAACTTATTTCCGGATTTAACTTGCGGTGCTCGGTATAATGCTGGAAAAGAAAAGGCAGTTTAGCCAGCTCGGCAAACAAGATGCCGCCGCTCGCTAAATGAAATGATAGTATGATAATCAAAAAACCTTTCACGGCTGCAAATGTATACAAAATAAGGGTAAAATCAACACGAAGCCTTCCAAAATACGATTTTATCTGCTTTGCGTTAATGCAATAGGCATTTCAACAAAGAAGTTGGTACCTTGATTCTCAATGGTTTCAAAATGAATATTCCCGTCGTGCTGTTCGATAATTTTTTTGCAAATCGCTAAGCCCAAGCCGCTGCCGGAAGTTTTAGTCGTAAAGTTTGGTTCAAATACCCGCTGCTGAATTTCCGCTGGAATACCGCCGCCATTATCGCCTATTTGCACCACGGCCATCTTATCCCGCCGATATAGAGACACCCGTATCTGTCCACGTCGATCGGAAGGAATTGCTTGTATTGCGTTGATTACCAAATTATTAAACACCCGAATGAGGTGATTTTTATCGCCCAAAATATGGAAACGATCATTTGGCAACGTCAAATCGAGGTCAACATTTTTTTGTTCACTGAATAGGTCGTGTACATTTTCGACCACTTCATTGAGCACCATATCATGTTTTTCACGAATATCCAAGTTGGCAAACATAGAGAATTCGGAGGCAATCTGCGCTAAAGAGTCGATTTGTTCAATCAAACGGGTGATGGCCTTGCGCAAGTATGCTGCGGCCTGTTCCGGATCGGAAGAAACGCGCTCCAATTGTTGCATGGAGAGTTTCATGGTAGTGAGCGGATTTTTGATATCGTGTGCTACCTGTCTGGCCATTTCGCGCCATGCGCCTTCGCGTTCGAGCCGAATCATTTGCACTTTTGAATCCTCCAATTTATCCACCATGGTATTATAGCGGTCTACCAGAATACGTAATTCATCTTCTGGGTCGCCATCATATTCGAGGGGTTCGTTTTTATCTTCGAGGCGCAGGAGGCGTATTTTATCCGAAATCAGGCGCACGGGTTTGATGATAGAACGCGCCAAAAGCAGCGTCACGACATAGGCGATCAGAAGCAAAAACACATACAAACTGGCCAAAATGCCAATAAAATCCGATACTTCTGGCCCAGCCTTGGTTTCGCTTAACTGGTAGGGAATTCCTAAATAGCCCAAAAGTTGATTTTGCCCATTGTGCAGCGGCATGTATTTGGTAAAAAACTTGAAACCGGCCACCTGTTCTGGCTCTACGCGTTCCGGCTGGGTGCTGTTGCGCAGGCTTGCGTAAGCCGCTGCATTCATTTTATTAGGCAGTACGGCTAAACCAGCCAGGTCTTTTTGCGTCGTAAATAACAAATCACCGTTTTGTCCATACAAATTGGCATCCATAGACAAACTCGCAGCCATGGTATATAAGGTCCGCGGCAGTGTTTTGCGCATACTATCGGCCGAAAGGGTCGTGTTAAGCAACTGGGTTTTAAGGTTTGCCAGCACCGCCTCTGTACGGTAATCCAGGTTTGCACGCTCCGACTCTTTTGATACAGCCGTAAAATGCAGGTACGTCATCAAACCAATGACTAAAAACGCCCCCCCCATCAAACTAACATTCCAGAAGTGTATCCGGCGCGCTAAAGAGCCCCCTACACTTAATTTAAATTTAAAATAATCGGGTAAAAACCCGAGGTAGGCATTTAACAAGGCCAACAAAAATAAAAACAGCGCACCAATTGTAAATAAAATAGAAAACAGGTAAATCTGTTTGTACCAGCCGCCCATCCTTCTGCCCACACTGGCGACCGTTTGGCCATCAGCACTTTTATACACGGCATCTAAACGTATGGGGTCGGTGCTTTTTACCATTACAGCAGTGCCGTTCGCACTGGGTGTTTCCAGTACGCCAAAGTTGACCTGCCCTTGTTCTACAACCAGTTTTTTATTTTGTAATACGGCAAAATCATATTGACCTAGGTGGTAGAGATTTTTATAAGGCGTATTATAAAACAGTTGTGCATACACCTGCGTAGGTGTCGGATAGTCGTGGTCGAAGAAGCAAAACACCCGTGCTGGTTGGGTGGGATCGCCCATTCGGAATGCCGAAAGTTGCAGCATATACCGAAATTTGCCTTCCTGGTCATGGTAATACCGAATACCCGGTGCATTTTCCAGGGGCTTGCCTTGTTCCCAGTTTTTTTGTACAATCAGTTCATAATTACCGGTTTGGCCTAAAAGCATGGGTTGTTGCTCTTTGTCAAAAGCAAAAACATTGAGCCGGTAATGTTGAAACAGGTAATTTTCCTTAAAAATAAATTGATTGAAATAATTGTGTGCCGTTGCCTCTCCCGCCTTGAAGGGCCAGGGTTTAAGCAAGATGTTGAGTTGTTGTGAATCGCGCAACATCGCTGTATATACATCCTTTAAAAGCACTTCGGCCCCCATGACATCCCGTGGCTCGGCAAGTGCTTCTGCATAGGCGATACGCTCCGATTGTCCTTTCAATGCATTGTACTGATACAAAAAGAAAGAAGTAAAAAATGCAAAAAACAACATCCAAAGAATAATCCAACCAAAACCTGGTTGTTCCCAATGCACAAAAACATCGAGCAAAACGGCGTATAAAACTCCGAAAAAGGCAACAATTAAAAAGGACAGTACAAAACCATCTGGCCAGATTGCACAACAAATAGAAAATGCCAAGCCCGCGCCAGCAAGCGATTTAATACGCTGCACACGCGACAACCCACTTTGCTGCAATATCAACGCTATACGTTGATTGAATAAAAATAGCCCCAACAACAACAAAATTAACCCAAGACCAGCCAATAAACTGTATGCATCGAGGTTAAGCAAATCATTAAAATTAAAATTAATGCGCTCCTGCATCACCAGTCTGCGAAAAACAGCCACGCTCAGCGGAATGCTGCACATGTTCAGTAAGTAGCCAGTACCAGCCAGTGCTTGTAACAAAACGGGTTGTTTGGCAGAAATATATATCACCTGAAATGCCCGATGGAAAATAAGGATCAACCAAACGACCAACCCAATGTGGCATAACATATCTCCCAGGGATTGTCCTAGCCAGGAAGCATCCTTAAAAACCGGTTCGAATAAGGGCAAACTTCCAAACTCCCGGCCCGTAATATTCCATTTTAGGTTGAAGCCTATAAAGGCAAACACCACCGTTAAAGGCAGCAAGACGCCCGCTATGTTACCAAATTGTGCATTAAGCCAATCTGTTGTGCGGTCAATTAACACCAATAATACGCCAACAAAGAGCAAACTGGCCAACAATTTAATCCATTGCAACCAACTAGACTGCACAGCGCCATCAGAATCAAGCCAGCAGAGGTCTTTATTCCCAACCCGAATTGCAAAGTCCGTTTTTTCCGTACCGATCGTAATATTGTTTAAAATCGCAGCGTCGGCGGGAAATGGATGCTGCACTTGTGCATCCAGGGCATAACGAATCGGCACCAGGATGGTGGTGGTAGTCGAATCATTACGGTTAGAAACCGCCATAAACCAGCCCAAAGGCAAGCTCAAAACCTGCCGGTCGCTGGTGGATTCTAGGCTTTTTAATTCTTTTTGGCTGAGTAAAACGCGGGTATTGGACCAAAAAAGCAGCGAATCGGCATAATGCTGTAAAATGGTATACGCTTGGTTAGATTGGGCAGCGATATCAGTAGGTGTTGGTGTTGGATGTGCTTTTAGCCAATTTTGGGCAAGCATTTCCTGTTCCGAACAAAACAGGGATATTTCATCGGCATGCTGTTGTAAGACTGCAGTATCTTTGTCCCACTGTCCCGCACTGACAGCAACCATCAATAGGATTGCTAACACTACACCATAAAGGAGCACTCGTTTAATCATCATACGGGTAATACTTGTGGGATTATCCCGAAGGAATCCTTCGGCAAAAGTAGGAGAACAAAGTTTACGCCAATACTGAATGGACGGTTAAAATTCTCTATTCGTATAAAAAGGATATGTCAAAAATCGGACAAAACAAAATAGATTGTCTGATGGCCTGCAAAATAGGGTGTTTTTAGCGACCTTTGCAAAAGTAATCCATGATTTATGACATAATTCATTTGTTTTTAATCTTTAGGTCATACAAGGTGTCAAATTTATACATTTATAAATTTTAGTCCATGAAACGACCAAAGCCTGGTTTTTATTTGAATTTTGAACTACAGACCGCTCTGCCGCCTTTGCATTTTCCAATTTTTGGAAAAGCGGGGAGGAAAGTCCGGACAACATAGAGCACCGCACCACCTAACGGGTGGAGTTTGTTGGTTGTCATCTTCGGGTGCTGCAAGCAAGCATAGCAAGTGTCACAGAAAATAACCGCCCTGAAGCAGTCTGTGTAAAACAGATTGAAACAGGGTAAGGGTGAAAATGTGCGGTAAGAGCGCACGGCGCTGGTCGGTAACGGTCGGGGCGGATAAACCTTGCGGGTTGAAATGCCATGTACACCTTGGGTCGGATGATCTTTCGAGGTTGTCGGGTGTGTGTTGCTCGCACGCAGCAGTTTCGCATGGAATTGCATCAAGGGGGGTAGGCAGAACAGAACCTGTCAGTGATGACTGGTCCAGATAAATGGCAGAGCTGTTTCGAGCAATCGCGGCAGACAGAATCCGGCTTATAGGTCTGTAGTTTTTTT
>JBBAVI010000019.1:0-69774 GCA_040397785.1 Saprospiraceae bacterium
TTAGTGTCTGTCCATTTAGTCGTAACCATTGTTTAGTGGTGTGACTCATTTTGCCTTGGTAATGGTCGTTTTCAATACAGATTCGATTTTGAACCATCCTTTCCGGTTTTTCTTGTTGAATATTCGTGCTTTTTTGCAATTTTAGGGTGATAATGGCACACTATTCCCATTCAAGCGTTAAAAAAACGCTTAATCAAGGCCTTTAGACCTGTTTTATTATGGCCGCTGTCATCACCCTGATGTTATAAGCGATGACACTCCACCAAACTTTGCTTTTAAAATGTTCAAGTCCTTTCCAATTACATCTTTTCAAATTAAACCCTCGTATTAAATTGGAAATATTGGCTTCTATACCGCTTCTCCATTTCTTTAATCGCGTCTCCATGTTTTTACTGCTCACAATATTTTTCAGGCTGCCCACAATCTTATTAAATACGATATTGATGATGCCTTTCTCTTGTGCGTATTGGGCATTGGCTTTTGAAGCATAGCCACCGTCGGTGGCGCTGTCCCTGGGTACTTTGTCGTATGAATCAACCAATTTATCAATCGTGTCCTGATACAAAGTGCTGTCTGAAGGGTTGCCTTTGAGTACTTCACACGTCAAAATTAAGTTACTTTTTCCAGTACCGATATTGACTTTATGCCCGAATTTAATTTCCCTGCTGCCTTTGACGATGATATCGGTATGTAGCTCATATATAGAAAATATTTTTTTATCATTAGGTACTGCTTCGCCTTCTATTTCCTTCTGGTATGTCATCAAATACACCTGGCTCATTAAAGGCAATAGATGCTCCATTTCCTGGATAATGGAACAGCCAACTATACCTGCTTGAGGTTTTTTTTATCGCATTTGACACGTTATTGATCACTTTAGTGAACAAAATCAACTGCTTACAAAATAAATCTAACCGCTTATCACCACTTTTAGTATTGTTTATCTTAAAATATGTCTTCTTTGCTCCTTTAAGGTAGTCTTGATATTTCAGATCAGAAACCTCCTGGGCTAAATGATCCAACAAGCGGTGACTTTCTTTAATGCAGTCCCATACAAGGGAGTTGTTGGTCGGGTAATGGACATTCGTTTCTACCACAAAACTGTCTTGACGAAACTGCTCAACGCTTTCAAGGCCTTCTTCAATCGCCAATTTATTGATCGCCATCATCAGGTTATCTAAACTTTCCTTGCTTATCTTCGAAATATACGATTGGTACATTTGAAAACTATATAATCGGTTCGGTTCTAATTTTATAAAAGCGGCACAACTCCTCGAATCAATTTGCGCCCACTCTAAATCCCGGTAATCAAGCCCATGAAATTCCTTGAAAAACGCAGCCCGAAAAATTTGTTCGACACTTGGCATATCTCCACGTCCAAAATTGCTTAATTTCTGACCACTCATAATATCGTCCTTGACTAGATCAAGTAATTCTGGATGTGCCTCTAAAAGCGTGTCAAATAACCCAAGTTCAGGGTTGTTTAGCCATATATTGGACTCATATTTTGTCTCTAACCGAGAGAATAACGACATTTTCATACCACAAATTTATAAATTATCTAATAAAAAAAAAGATAATTTGCTGATTCACTTATCTTTACGACTCTATGGACAGACACTATTTACCTGAGTTTACAATCCAAAGTTTCAGATTTTGTTTTATTAATATTTATATCTCATTGCTTTTACACTGAACTTCCGTACTACCGCAACAACATTACGTATATATCCAATACCTACGCAGTAATACCCCCTTAAAAATCAAGCACTTAATTTAAAACCCCTATCTTCCGTCAGTTGCGGTAATAAGGAAACAAATATACTACTTGCATTTTATATATCCAAAAAATCCAGCAGACTTTTAACGCACCCATTCCCTTCTTTGTAAGGTGGGTATATATTACTGTGGTCTTGCGCTTGCTTGCCCGGCAATGCTTGAATATACCGCAAATCTACCTCTTACTCGAGCAAATGGGAGCAAATGCATGGCGTAAAGTATGCACCGTTGCATCCGGGTTAATCTGCCAACAAAGCCCACACGGCATGGTGATCAGAAGCATAGCGGCCGCCCCAGGCTGCCGCGATGGTGGCGTGTTTCAACACCCGGAAAGCTGCGTTTTTTAAAAATATAAAATCGATGGGCTTGTCCCGTGTTTCCGCCGGGCCGAAGCCGTTGAAGGTTCCTTCCGGGCCGAAATGCGGCGTTTCGCTGATCGATCGGGTTTCGGTCAGTGCACCCGGACCATTCAACAAGCGGATGGGTTCATCGTCGGGCGTTGCATTGAAATCGCCACACACGATTACGGGATGGTTACCGGCGATGGGTTTCAGGCGGCTGAGCAACAATTTGGCGCTTTCCCGCCGCGCTACCTGTCCCTGGTGATCAAAATGGGTATTGAATACATAGAGGGTGTCGCCCTTTGTCGCACGCCGAAAGCAAGCCCAGGTAACGATTCGGTTCAAATTGGCATCCCAACCCGGCCCAATGCGTTCGGGGTGTTCATTCAACCAAAATGTGCCCGATTGTAACAGGGTTAGATTCGCTTTTTTATAAAAAATACAGGCAAATTCTCCGGTGCCGGTACTGTCCCGGCCAATACCCGTCCAGGCATAGTCTGGCAATAAGCCCGCTAATTCCTGTACCTGATGCCCCAAGGCTTCCTGTACACCACACACATCGGCCTCAAAAAAACGAAGCACATCTGCAACATGGCTTTTGCGGTTTTGCCAGCGATTTTCTCCATCTCCCGGATTGTCATACCGGATGTTGAAAGTCATGACGGACAAGTTGTTTTGTGCCAACAAATTACCGAGCAGGAAAAAGGCAAAGAGTAATGTTATTTGGGTTTTCATGTTTTTTTCTTTTTAGATTTTTAACGTTTCACCTCCCGCATCCGCGCCGCCCAAAACACCGGAAAAGAACGCTTTGGCTGCCGACACAAATACACCATCGTCCCATATTCCCGGGCCAGGGTATCGGTAATGCCGCCCATCGGCTGAATATCCTGAAACAGGTCTTTTACATCGTCGCCCAGTTCATCGTTGATGTATATAAAGGTGTTGACATTTGGTGCCAGGGAATCGGGTGCCCACAACCGATATGAATCCGAGAAACTGACGACGGTAGGATGGGGTTTTGGGCAATAATGGTCGATGGTGCCCGCTTGTCCGTAGTTTTCGCCATAGATGATGCAGTTGTTGGGATCGCCCGCCTGCGCGAGGGCGCGATCGGCCGCGGCTGCGAGTTCGGTCCAGCCCAGCATATCGGCGTAATCCTGGGGAAAAGCGTGCAGTTTTCCGCCTTCCCAACGCAAAGGCCCTTCTACGCCGAGGTCTTGCGAAAGCCATTTAAAATAGGCAACCAATTTGGTGGCAGGAAATAAAGGTAATCCGGTGGGGATCAGGGGAATAGACAACAATACAAGCAGGCTGGTAAATACAATACGCATGCTTGTTTTTTGCAGTTTTCGTTCCCAGTACACAGCGCCCGCTGCAAATAAAACCGGATAGGCGCCCATTGTATAGTAGTCTTTGCCTTTCAAAAGCAACAACAGCCCGATTAGTGCCAGGTACTGCAAGCCCAGCGCCCGGTAGTTTTGCATTTTTTTGGATTGTAACAAAACCAGCAGTCCGGCCAACCAGATGCATAAAAATGAACCATGGACGATCAACTGGCTCATCATGAAATCGGAACCTTTAACGTATTGCAACTGCGAATCACGCAAGTCTTTCAGGTGTTCAAATACTGAAAAACCGGCTTTCCATTGCCAGATCAGGTTGGGCAGGAGGATCAGCAGGCTGATACCCACCGCATACCAAGGCGCACGGGTGCCTAAAACACTGCGTTTTTGGGTAAATAACAGGCCAAGGAGCAGTGAAATCGCCCAAAAACCGATGGTGTATTTGTTTAAAAAACCAATACCTGCAACGATACCCATGTAATACCACCATTTGGCCTCCTGGGTTTTTAGCCATTGCAGGCTTAAATAGGAAAGCCAGGCCCAGAAAAAGATGTCGAACGGAACAGGTTGAAACATGGAAAATGCCCGCAACCAGGCAATGGAGCAAAAAAGGCTCAGACCGCTTAGTAATTGGGCAAATAATCCGCCACCGAGGCTGCGTACCGATAAAGCCATGACCCACAACATGCCTGCGCCACTGAGCGCCGGGAAAAATCGGGTGGCCCAAATACTATCGCCCAACAAAAGCTGCGAAAGCCAACTGATCGCGCCAATAAAGGGCGGGTTTGACCAATATCCCCAGTCGAGGTGCTGCCCCAAAGCGAGGTATAAAAATTCATCGCGCTGAAAGCCGAGGTTGTTGGCGGTGGCCAAATGCAGGGCAATTTTACCTAATACGAGTATAAACGCGAGTTGGAGAGGGCCTATGTTTGTTTTCATACTGCAATAATAATAAGGAGTGCTCAAAATGGAAAGCAAAATCGGTGTTTAACAAAATGAAGTGCGGAGGACTTGGATTTTCTGTACTTTTTACGTTCTTCGCCTTCTTATTAATTTCCTGCGTATGAAACACTTATTCTTTGTCTGCCTGATTCAATGCATTTTCCTTGCACACGCAACTGCGCAACAAGCGCCGCCAGCAATTTTTGTAGCACCCGATGCGCCGCTTTGGATGCGAAAAATGATGGAAAACAACCCAAATGTTTTTGAAATTCAAGGTTTACACGCCGCCTATTACCGCAATCGGCCCTCTGAAAAGAACCGATACACCCAGTTTTACAAACGCTGGATGCATTGGGCGCGCACCTACGTGCAAGGCGATGGGTCGTTGTTGTTTCCAAGTCCAGCGGAAGATGCCGAAAAACAAGAACGGTTGTTGCAATTGCGGCGCATACAGGCCCAAAACAGCACGGAAGGGGCGCAAAATACCTGGACATTTGCCGGGCCTAATCAAACTTACGACATCAATGGTACCACCATCGTTACCTGGCAAACCAATATATACAGTTTGGATGTAGCACTTTCTAATCCGAATATCTTGTACGCAGGCGGCGAATCGGGCGGGATGTGGAAAACGACGGATAAAGGGCTGAATTGGACCCTTTTAAGTGCCAATATCACGCATGGCGCTTTTGGGGCGGTAAAAATTCATCCCACAGATCCGAACATTGTTTACGCTGCTACCGGTGGTAAAATACTTAAAACGACCGATGGCGGCCTGAACTGGAGCCCTGTATACACCGAAAGTAATTTGTGGGTCAACGAGTTTGCCATTTCAACGGCCAATCCGGACATTATCCTTGCGGCATCCGACCAGGGTTTGTTGCGCAGTGGAAACGGCGGACAAACCTGGAATAAGGTATTTACTAATAAAACATGGACGGTTAAGCACAAGCCCAATGACCCAAATACCGTTTTTGCGGTGCGCAAAAATGGTTCCGGTTCGGATTTTATGAAATCGACCGATGGCGGGGCAATCTTTAATACGGCCAATTTAGGCTGGTGGTTGCCCGGGAGCGGTGAGACGGTGGGCGGGGCCATTATTGCGGTTTGTCCGTCCGAACCAGACCGAATTTACGCCTATTTATGCGGAAATGGCACCAATTTGTATGGGTATGTGGGTGTTTTTAGAAGCAACAATGCGGGCCAGAACTGGACCAATACCCATCCATCCAATGCGGTAGGTAATAGTCCGGTGGCGTACACGATTCCAGCACACAGCAACTTAATGTCGCACAATGGAACCACAGGGTTTGATCAGGGTTTTTACGATATGGCGATTGTCGTCAATCCAAGCAATGCCAACCAATTGATTGCGGGCGGTACTTCCTGGTTCCGCAGCAATGATGCAGGCCAAACTTGGACGGCCCTGGGCAGTTATGTGGGCGGTTTGAGTTGGAGTCATCCGGATATTCAGGCGACGGTGGCGGTTGGCAACGAATTGTGGATTACGTCGGATGGCGGGATCAATTATTCCAACAACTGGGCGACTACGATAGAGGCGCGCATGAATGGCATTTCCGGGGCCGATTTATGGGGTTTTGACAGCGGCTGGAATGAAGATATTTTGGTGGGTGGTCGGTACCACAACGGTAACATGGCTTACCACCAGAGTTTTCCGCAGGGTAAATTTTACCGCATGGGTGGGGCGGAGGCTCCTACCGGATATGTAAATCCGGGGCCGGAACGCAAAATTTACCATTCCGATATTGGAGGCCATATTATAAAAACGGGTTTTCAAAATGGCGTTTCGGGTTTTTCGGTCGGGTTGTTTCCCAATGAAAGTTATGCTTATTACGCCAATTCGGAAATGGTGTGGCATCCGGCCTGCTGGAACACGGTTTTTCTTGGATATGAGCAAAAAATGTGGAAAAGTAAGGATGGCGGACAAAGTTGGACGGCACTTTACACCTTTCCAGGCGATGCCGCAAATACCGTGTATGACATCGAAATCGCCCGCTCCAATCCGCAAGTCATGTATTGTTCGCAATGGAATGGCACGGACGATGCCATTTGGCGCAGTGCCGATGGGGGGCAAACCTGGAATGCCTGCGCTTTATTGCCTTTGCCCAACAACAACGATCGCGTAAAACTGGCGGTAAGTGCCGAAAATGCAAATGTATTGTGGGCCGCTGTCACGTATGGCTCCAATGGCAAAAAAATTTATAAAACCGTCAATGGCGGGCAAACTTGGGTCAATTTGACCACATCACTGCTCAATAACCTTACCATTACCAATATTATGGCCCAATATGGTACCAATGGCGGTATCTATTTGGGCACCAACGGCGGCATTTTTTACCGAAATAATACTCATACCGAATGGCAAGTATACAGTGCGGGCTTGCCCCTTTCGGCGGAGACCAATCGCTTGAAACCCTTTTACCGCGATGGCAAAATACGCAATGGTTGTTGGGGATTCGGGGTGTGGGAAGCGCCACTCTTTGAAGCATCGGCGGTGATTCCACAAGCGATGACCAATCAGCTCGAAAGCGATTGCGCACGCGACACCTTTTTATTTGATGATTACTCGGTGACGCGCCATGTGGGGGTGAGTTGGTCCTGGACGTTTGAAGATGTCCAATGGGTGCAAGGGGCGGATACCCGAACGCCTAAAGTCCTTTTTGCCCAGGCTGGTTTAAAACGGGCGATTATGACGCTTTCGACGCCAGAGGGTATTTTTTACGACACTTTGCAGTTGAAGGTGGGCAATGGCTGTGCGCCGGATAGTTTGCCCGGACAGGCAGCGCAACTGGATGGCACTGACGATTATCTGGTGGCGGCCCGCGCGTTAAACCTGGCCACCAATACCCTTACTTTAAGTGCCTGGATCAAGCCCAATGGTACCCAAAATGATTGGGCAGGGTTGGTTTTTTGTCGCGGTGGCAGCACCACAACCGGAATGAGTTTGCGCAGCACCAATGAATTGCGTTACCACTGGAATGACAATGGGTATAATTTCAGTTCGGGATTGATTGTGCCCGATAATCAGTGGTCGCATGTGGCGATGGTTGTAACGCCCAATGCAGTGACCTTGTATGTAAATGGAAAATCGGCCGTGCATACGACCACGACCGCGATAGAAGCTTTTGATGCGCCTTTCAAAATAGGGCACGACAACGGATCGCGGTATTACAAAGGAAATATTGATGAAATTTGTATCTATAATAAAGCACTCAGTCAGGCAGAAATACGCGCGCAAATGCACCTGACCAAAACCCACACCAGTCAAACGGGCTTGGTATCGTATTACCAAATGAACGAATCGCGTGGCCCGGCGCTGGATCGGATTGGGACCAATCATTTGAGTTTGGGTGGCGGTGCTTTACGTGTAGGCAGCACGGGGCCATTTGGTCCGGGTCGGAGTTTTCGCAAAACCCTTTCCAGTGGCAAGCGCCATGCTTTTGATGGAACGGGCTTGGTTTTGGCTTTTTCGACCGGTGCTACCTTACCAAATGGCGAATTGGTTGTAACCCGTTTGCAAACACGGCCGGATACCTTGTTGGCAACCCAGAAGGGTTTGTCGCAGTACTGGATTTTGGATAACTATGGTCAGAATACAACGTTTACCACCCCTGGAACCGTATTATTTCAGCAGTATGGCACCTTACCGGCCGATCTTTTGGCATCCAAAATGCGACTTTGGCGGCGTGGGCCCTTGGCGGATGGTTTGCCCTGGACCCTGTTGGATTCGGCGGATTATGTGACGGCGGGCAAAAACGCTACCGTGACATTTGGCGCGAGCAATCAAATCAAAAACAGTGCGCAGTTTTACCTTTCAGCGCCAGCCAGTTTTGAGGTGCCAAAAATGCCTGAAACCAGCATGGAGCGGGAGGCAACGGAAATACGCGCTTTGTTATATCCGAATCCGGTACCCTTGGGCGGACGCTTGCGGGTAGAGACTACCTGGAAAGGAATGGCCACCTTCCGTTTGTTTGATGTGAAGGGAAATCAGGTTTTGGTCCAGCAATTCGAGGCAGCTTGTTCCATCGATCGGTTGGAGATGCCCGCTGGGGTGTATTATTATCGCATTGAAAATGAAATGCATATGGAAACGGGCGCTGTTATTTTTGAGTAAATATTTGATGGCTGGCAAAATTTGCCGCTGATGATAGGTTTGGATGGATTAGTTTTACCCAAAAAAGTACTTTATGGCACGTGCAATTGCACTTTCAGATATACATGGTTGCAACCGCACGCTGCTTGCGATGTTGGATTTATTGGCTGTAAGTAAGGCGGATACACTTTATTTTTTGGGCGACTATGTTGATCGTGGACCCGATTCCAAGGGCGTAATAGATACCATTTGGCGCATGCAATCAGAAGGTTACCAGCTGCATTGTTTGATGGGCAACCATGAGGCCATGACGGTTTCAGACTATGAACATGTGCGGCTTACCAGTCGGCCAGGTTTGGGAGAGGCCCATTTACTTTATAGTTTTTTTGCCCGGACCTTGATGGATATTCCGGTGGAATACATCAACTGGATGCGTGATTTGCCACGGGTTATGGAAATTCCCGGGTATATTTTGGTGCATGCCGGGCTAAATTTTAACGAACAGGATCCATTTTCAAACGAAGATTCCTTAATCTGGATGCGCGATTGGTACGACGATTTGAATCGCGAATGGCTGGGAGAGCGTTTGATTGTGCATGGTCCTACGCCCATTTCGGTAGAAGCAGCAAAAACGATGTTCAAGCGGCATGACGAATTACCCGTGCAGGATGTTGATTGCGGGGCGGTATTTTACAATTCCCAGCATTTGGGGCAATTATGTGCCTTTGATTTGACGAACAGGGCGTTGGTTTTTCAGCCGAATGTGGAGTATTTATAAAAATTTGCGGCGCTGCATAAACCAATAGAGCACCCCGGTGAAGAGGCCAGAGAAAATAATTACCCCATAGAATGCAAGGGGATTTTCGGGCAAACCGTTGGGAATGTTCATGCCCAGGAACGAAGAAATCAGGGTAGGCACCATGAGTATTACTGTAATAATGGTGAGTCGGTGAATTACCTGGTTCAGGTTATTTGAAATGATGCTGGAATATGCATCCATGGTACCGTTCAAGATATTCGTGTACACATTGGCCATGGAAAGTGCTTGCGAATTATCGATGATTACGTCTTCAAACAGATCGGCCAGGTCTTCATCACCATTGATGTGCAAAAAGTCCGTGCGTTTCATTTTCATTTTAAGCAACTCATTGGCATTGAGGGAGTTGACAAAGTACACCAGGCTTTTTTCGATCGAGAGCAATTGTTTTAAATCCGAGTTTCGGCTGCTGTTCAGTAAATCTTTTTCAATGCGGTTACGGCGCAGATTGAGTGTTTTCAGGCACGAAAGGAAGTGGTAAACATTTTGCTCCAGGGCTTGGAGCACGAAACGTTTTTCATCTACTGGATTGAAGTTACGCACATTATTGTCTAAAAATTTGGCTAAAACGGGCGTTTCAAAGGCTGAAATCGTAATTACATGTTCAATTGTAAGGATGATCCCGATGGGAACCGTAATAAAATAGGCCTCGTTTTCGCCTTGGGCATTTTTATTTTTTACCGGCGTATTGATCAGGATAAATCGGATATCTTCATCGCGCTCGTAGCGTGCGCGTTCGTCCAAATCCAGGGAATCTGTAAGAAAAACAGGGTCGAATTCAAATCGGCGGGCAAATTCCTCCAATTCGTCAGGAGCAAAGGGTGGGGTAAGATTTACCCAACAGCCTGGCTCGGGCTCGCTGAGTGCTACGAGCCGCCTTTTTTCGCGTGTATAGTACCGGATCACCGTCCATAGGATAAAAAGTGAGGAATGATCAAAAAATCAGGAACAACCCGACGGTGCAAACTTACGCCGTGATTCTTTGGTAAACAAGTCTGTGTTAATCATTTGCCGAAAAAAATAATTAAACTGGCGAATAATATTTGGTTAATTATAGGTTAAGAAAGGTTGTAGGAAATTTTGTTCTGCATTGTGGGGTATTGACGATTGGCTATTTTAAGGATTTGTTAATAGGGTGGTAGTATCTTTGTCTATTGTACCATATTGTCCACAATGTTTTTGTATAATTGCATCTTGAATATTGAAAAATATCCTTTAATCCATCGGTTCGACTCCAAAAAGCATCCCGGAATCATCTTATCTGCACCTTCTTTTTGTAATCCTTTCCTTGCAGTCATCCCGGAATCGCGCTCAACGAAACAATTTTTTAGCACCAAACACTACGAACATATGCGCCTGACTTCAACCGCTCTTTTTTTTAGCTGGGGTTTAATCTTGACGATGGCTGGTCCATTGCAGGCACAAACGGGTATTTCCAACACGGAACCGCTTGTGCTGGACGGTCATCAGCAACGTCATAAGATTGCTCCGCCTGCTGATCATGTTTTTGTTACCTTCGAACAGATGATTCCCAACCAGACTTACAGCATCATGGTGCCGGAAGACCTGGAATTGGGTCTTTGTGTTCCGGATATAGTAGCGCTGGATCCGGCAGTACAGCAGGTTTCATACAATCAACAATTACGCCAATTGCGGTTTGTTGCCAACAAAGCGACGATGCAATTTCGGCTTGATTATGCTTGCAGTTGGAATACCAGTAACCCACCCAGCCACTACATTTCGTTGGTTTGCGAAACCTGTGTGAAGAAAAAACTGAAAGACGTCATGCAGGATATGGCGACGATTGAGGTTGCTAGTGGACAAACGGCGGAGGAGTTGGTAAAGGAGGTTTTGATTGGTGGTAACTGTTTTGACATTACCAACGTTACTTTCGAGGGACAAGGCGGCCAGATTGGTAGTTTTAGCAATGGCTTGACCAATGTAGGTTTTGCCACGGGGATGGTGATGGCAACGGGGGATATTTCGGTGGTGGTTGGTCCCAATGACTCAGATAATGCAAGTGCAGGTTACGGGATTGCCACGGGCGATGGCGACCTTGGCACTTTAACGGGCGGTACCATTTTTGACCGCGCCGGTGTAGAATTTGATTTTAGTCCTACCCAAACGCCGCTCACCTTTGAGTTTGTGTTTGGATCAGAAGAATATTGTGAATACGTCAACTCTCAATTTAATGACGTTTTTGGCTTCTTTATTTCTGGGCCTGGTATTGCGGGCACACAGAACATTGCCACCTTGCCTGGTGGTGGTCCGGTTACGATCAATAGTGTAAATCATATCACCAACACCGGGTTTTACAACAACAATACGCCTGCTACCGGCACTTTATGCGGCCAAAACGCATCGGTACTGGCTTCTGTGAATGAGTTGCAATTTGACGGATACACCCGCCGTATGACTGCGGTTGCCAATGTAATTCCATGCCAGGTTTATCATATGAAACTGAAGGTAGGGGACGTTGGCGATGGTATTTTCGACTCTGGGGTATTTTTGAAAAACGGTTCTTTTGATGCGGGTGGTAATGCCTCCGTCGATTTCGTTGTCAATGGCGACCCGGATGTCACGGAAGTATATGAAGGTTGTGGAACAGTTCAAATCATTTTTGACCGGATTGGCGGTAACCTCAACATTCCGCTTGCTGTGGCCTATGTCATTACGGGGACTGCTACCAATGTATTGGATTATAGTGGAATACCCGGCGTTGCCGTTATTCCTTCCGGCCAGGATAAGTTGATTTTGACGGTGAATATCGCGAATGATTTGCTTATTGAAGGCGATGAAACGATCATTATAACCCTGTTGAATCCGTGTTCATGTACCATGCCTCAGGAAATCCTAACGATTAAGGATTTGCCTGCATTGGTAGTTACACCCGATACAGTTGTGATTTGTGGTCCGGGGGTGGGTATCATTGGTGTAACGGTGGTTTCAGGCGTTGAACCCTATTCTTACAGTTGGTCAAATGGTGGAACTGAGTCTTCCATTTCTCCCTATGTATCTATTTCTTCCAATTATAGAGTAACAGTAACCGATGCTTGCGGTAAAACAGTGGTTGCAACTGCACGGATTATTGTGCGTCCTCCACCTATTGCGCAATTACAGCCTCCTGCGCCGCAACTTTGTCCGGGACAAGAGGGGGTAATCAAGGTTAAATTTACAGGAACAGGGCCATTTATGCTAGAGTACGCACTCAATGGCGATTTGCAACCCATTATTGAAAATATCACGGATAATCCATACATGTTGATTATCAACCAACCCGGATTATACACCATTGCGGCAGTTTATGATAGTTTGGGATGTAAAGGGCCGGGTCAAGGCGCTTTGTTGGTGATTACCTCTTCTTTAACGATGACCGGTGTTGCTACCAATGTAAAATGTTTTGGTCAGACAAATGGCTCGATTAATACTACCGTTGTGGGCGGACAAGGACCGATGAATTATACTTGGGAAGGCCCAACCACCATTGCCAACGTGCCAGACCCCACGAACTTGCTGGCAGGTACTTACACGGTAACAGTGACCGATTTTTTTGGGTGCCAGAACACGCTCACCTTCAATGTAGCAGAACCTGGGGCGATTCTTCCCGTGGTAGATAACATCGTAAGCCCCAACTGTACCAGTGCAAATGGCGGAGCGATCAACATCTCGGTTACAGGAGGTACGCCGACCTATACTTATTTGTGGAACAATGGTTTTACCGGTCAGGATCCACAAAATATACCCATTGGTACTTACACGGTGACCATTACAGACCAAAGCAGTTGTGTAAGAACAGCCACAGCAACCGTAACGGGCAACTTTACACCGCCTATTGCAGATGCGACCGTGACCGGTTCCATTTCTTGCGCGAACCCTACCTTGGTCCTGAACGGCTCCAATTCAAGCAGTGGACTGGGCTTTACCTATAATTGGTTGGCCAATCCAGGCAATATTCAAAGTGGTGGCACCACGACCACGCCAACCGTAACCCAGGCCGGGACCTATACAATCGTGGTAACCAATACCGGAAATGGTTGTACGGCCTCCGATCCAGTACAGGTCATCGCCGATGTTGCTGTACCTACCGCCAATGCAGGGCCAAACCAAACCCTCACTTGTGTAGTGAACAACATTACCCTGGATGGCTCCGGCTCTTCGCAAGGTGCTAATTTTACCTATTTGTGGACGGCCAGCGCGGGTGGAACCATTATCGGAGGCGGAACAACCCTCAATCCGATTGTTTCAACCGTGGGAACTTACACCTTAGTAGTCACGAATACGACAAATGGCTGTACAAGATCGGATGATGTGGTAATTAACAGCAATACCACCGTGCCGAATGCAGCAATTGCTACGCCTGGATTGCTTACTTGTCAAAATAACACCCTGACACTCAACGGGAATGCATCTACACCCACCGGTGGTGTTACTTTCCAATGGTCAACCGCAAATGGTATTATCGTTTCGGGTCAAACTTCAGCAAACGCAATTATCAGTGAACCAGGCACTTATACCTTACGGGTAACCAACAACATCAATGGCTGTACCGATACGGAGCAAGTAGTGGTGAGCCAGGATAATTCGGTTCCGGTTGCGCTTTCGGCTGTCAGTGGTCAATTAAATTGTACGACCAAACAGTTGACCATCAGTGGCGCGGGCTCTTCAACCGGGGCTAATTTCACTTTTCAATGGACTTCCTCGCCTGGTGGCGTATTTGTTTCGGGCCAAACAACCCTCAATCCGGTGGTGAGTGCCCCGGCCAATTATACCTTGTTGGTGACCAACACGACCAACAATTGCACCGCTACTTCTTCCGTGTTGGTGGGTCAGGATATTCAGCCGCCTTTGGCAACCGCAGGGTCGCCAGCAACCCTTACCTGTGCTACTACGGTTTTGACCTTAGGTGATTCTGCTGCTACCATCGCGCCTAATTTGACCTATAACTGGACGGGTGTCGGTATTGTATCCGGCAGCACCACTCCAACACCGACGATTAATAACCCAGGCACCTTTAACCTGGTTGTAACCAATGCCACCAATGGTTGTACCAGCACGGCAAGTGTGGTAATCAACCAAAATATCACCAATCCGACGGCTGTAGTTGCACAACCTGGCCAATTGAATTGTACCACACCGGCTTTGTTGTTGAGTGGTACCGGTTCTAGCACAGGTGCTAATTTTGCCTACAGTTGGAGTTCTTCAAGTGGTGGCGGCATCGGCGCGGGTGGAACAACCCTTTCTCCCACCGTAACTGCTGCAGGAACTTATACCTTGGTGGTAACCAATACTTCCAATGGTTGTACTTCCGCTGCATCGGCGGTCGTAACCAGCAATGCCAACCTGCCTACCGCGATCGCGGTACCGAGTGGCATCCTGACTTGCGCCGTACAACAGATCACCTTAAATGGCGCAGGATCTACCACAGGTGGAACCATTACCTATCAATGGGGCACCGTGAATGGCAATATCAGTACAGGTCAGGGTACTTTACAGGCTGCTGTAACCTTGCCTGGGCAATATACCCTGGTGGTAACCAATACCGTAAATAACTGTACGGCTACGTTTAATGTAAATGTGGATGCCGATTTGGTTGCACCAACGGTAGAAGCAGGTCCGGTACAAATTTTGGATTGCACCGTGCCAACCCTGGCCCTGAATGGAACGGGCTCCAGCACGGGCGCAAACTTCACTTATCAATGGTCGGCACAAAACGGGTCTGTATTCTTGTCTGCAACCGATATTTTGAATCCGCAAATTAACACCCCTGACGTTTATACCTTGTTGGTAACCAATACGTTGAATGGTTGTACGGCCAGTGACAATGTGAGCATTCAAGGGGATGCCAATGACCCGGTGGTGGCCATTGCTACGCCAGCGATCCTGAATTGCATTACCCCGCAGGTAAATTTGAATGGCAACGGTTCATCTGTAGGTGCCAATTTTAGCTATATTTGGAATGGAACGGGCATCACCAGCGGTGGCACCAGCTTGAATGCAGTGGCCAATACACCAGGCGATTATACCCTCGTGATTACCAACACGACCAATGGATGTTCTTCTGAAGCAACCGTTACGGTTTCACAGGATATTGTAAAACCACCCGTTGATGCAGGCGCGGATAAAATACTCAATTGTTTTAACCCGCAAATTCAGGTCGGTGGCACTGGAAATCCAACCGGTGCTAATTTCACCTTTGCTTGGACAGGCGCAGGCATTTTATCAGGGGTTAACACGGCTGCGCCCATTGTGAATCAGGGCGGCGCTTTTGTTTTAGTGGTGACCAACACCACCAATGGTTGTACCAGCACCGATAACGTAAATATTAATACGGATTTTGCGCAGCCACAGGCCAATGCCGGACCAGGATTCCAACTTACTTGTGTACAGAATACGTACACCATGAGCGCAACGGCCAGTGTTGGACCGAATTTCACTTATCAATGGACGACCAACACCGGTAATTTTGTCGGACCAAGCAATATTTTAAACCCAACCGTGAATGGTTCGGGCGATTATTACTTGTTGGTGACTGATACCAACAACGGTTGTACCCAGAGTTCGACGGCCCAAATTACCCAGGCTGCGGATGTACCGGTCGCAATTGCCGCGAATGCGCCGGAATTGACTTGTACTGTAACCAGCCTGACTCTAAGTGGTGCCGGTTCTAGTGTGGGCGCTGAATTTACCTACAATTGGGTGGCTACCCTGGGTGGTAATATTGTAAACGGCGTAAATACGTTGAGCCCAAGCATTGATAAACCAGGCTTGTACACGCTTTCGGTTATCAATACGACCAACAATTGTGTGTCCAACTCCAGTGTAACGGTCAATCAGAACATTACGCCTCCATCCATCGATGCCGGGCTTGCACCAACCCTTACCTGCGCCAATCCAACTGCCCAATTGACGGGTACGGTTGCTACCAACGGTTCATTTACCTATGCTTGGTCAGCACCAGCAGGCGCTAATATTTTAAATGGCAGTACGACCCTTACCCCAACCATCAATGCTGGGGGAACGTATGAACTCACGGTAACCAGCCAACAAAATGGTTGTTCCAGTGTGGCCAGCGTGGTCGCCAATGTGGATCAAGTGCCGCCAACTGCTGTAATTCAAACACCGGCATCCTTAACTTGTGCCGTCCTGAATGTAACCATCAACGCTGCCGGTTCCAGCACGGGCAACATGTCGTACACATGGACCACCACAGGAGGCAACCTGACAAACCAAAGCAATCCATTAGCGCCTATAGCCGACAAGCCAGGCACATACACCTTGTTGATTAAAAATAATGACAATGGCTGTACGCAAACGGTTACGACCACCGTGCCACAAGATATTGCCAATCCGGTCGCGCAAGCCGGAACGGATGGCTTACTTACCTGCGCGGTTACTTCTTTGCAATTGAACGGTACAGGCTCGAGTCAAACAGGGGATTATTTCTATCAATGGTCAACCAACAATGGCCAAATCCTGGTTGGAGCAAATAGTCTGACACCCACGATCGTGGCGGGTGGCACCTACCAATTGTTTGTGAAAAACAATATAAATGGCTGTACTGCAACCGATCAGGTTTTGGTAGATGTAAATACCCAGGCGCCAGTCATCGCCATCGCTTCCCCGGCTATTATTACGTGTACCAAGCCTCAAATTACCCTGGATGGCAGTGCCTCCCAAGGTGGAAGTAACATACTCTTTAGTTGGAGTACGGTTGACGGAAATATTGTGGGCGGTGACGTCAATAATAAAGTAGTCGTGGATGCTTCCGGTACGTATTTATTCACCGTGTTAAACAATGCAAATGGTTGTTCCAGCAGTACTACAGCCGTGGTGAGTGACAACATCATCTTGCCATTGGCGGATGCGGGTGCGCCGTTTACGCTTACGTGTTCTATTGATAAAGTTACCTTGCTGGGAACAGGTTCGGCGGGCTCCATTTATCAGTACACTTGGTCAACAACCGATGGAAAAATTGTTTCAGGTGGTAATTTGTTGAATCCGGTGGTAAATGAGGAAGGTTTATACACCCTGACCGTATTGAATACGACCACGGGATGTAAAAAAATAGATACCGTTGCGGTATTCCGTGAAACCAATGTTCCGACCGGCTTTGAGGTGAATTTGGATCGTCCTTCGTGCAGAGACAATGATGGGGTGATTACTTTTGGAACGGTAAATGGCGGTTATGGCCCCTATTTATATTCCATCAACAATGGCCAAAATTATGTGCCGAGCCTTGATTTTGCCAATATTGCACCTGGCCAATACGACTTATGGATTCAGGATGTAAATGGTTGTGAATTCAACCAGCCTTTGAATGTGCCCAAAGCACTGGATCCTTCCATTACGCTGCCACCGAATTTTGACATCGTTTTGGGCGACTCCTTGTCGCTTCAGGCTATTTTGCCGGTTGGTTATCCCCTTAATTTAGTGGATACCGTGATTTGGACCCCAACGGATGGGTTGCATTTTAAAGGTACGGATGTGTTTAGTTTGCTCAATCCGGGCGCCAAGCCCTTCAAGCCAACCGAATATGTGGTAACTTTGGTAAGTGTGGATGGATGCCAGGCCAGCGACCGGATATTTATTCGGGTTGACAATGAGCCGCATATCTTTATTCCGAACGTGTTTACACCAGACGATGATGATACGAATAACAACCTGGTTTACGTTTTTGCCGATGGCGATCAGGTAGTGCGGGTAGATAAATTCCAGATTTTTGACCGCTGGGGAACTTTGGTCTTTACCGACCAGAATTTCTTGCCCAACGATCCGAGTCATGGTTGGGACGGAACCATCGGCGGTAAAGTTTCGAATCCTGCAGTGTTTGTTTATTATGCTGAAATTTTGTTGATTGATGGTCGTAAAATCCTTTATAAAGGTGATGTGACCCTCGTTCGATAAACGTTTAATATTTTATTACCTGGGCCGGCCCTGCAGCAACATTCGAAAATCGCGCGTGTTGCTGTGGGGCCGGACTGTTTTAAGGTCGTTGTTACATTTGCCCTGTTGGGTTTAGTAACTAAGGTAGTATTGGGAATTTGGAGAGTGACCGAATTGCAGCGGTTAAAGCGGAAGTGTTGGGTGGATTTGGGTTTGAGCGGGTTTTGGCGGCTGAGCAGGATCTATTGCTTCGATGAGATGCTTGCTGCAACTTTTTCCTTTAGCACGGGCAACAATTCCTGTTCAAACCAGGGGTTTTTCCGAATCCAGATCTGGTTGCGGGGAGAAGGGTGGGGGAGTGGCAGGTATTTCGGGAAATAGGTATGCCAATTGCGCACCGTTTCCGTAAGATTTTCGCACATTTTATTACCTAAATAGCGATTTTGAGCGTATTGTCCGATCAAAATCGTCAACTCAATGTTGGGCATTTGATCCAGCAACAATTGGTGCCAGGTGGGTGCACATTCTGGTCTGGGTGGCAAATCCCCTGATTTTCCAGCGCCTGGGTAACAAAATCCCATGGGCATGAGGGCAATCAAATCCGCATCGTAAAACTGTGTTTTGTCCAGTCCCAACCATTGGCGCAAGTTGTTGCCACTGGCATCGTCCCAGGGCACGCCGGAAGCATGTACTTTTGAGCCCGGTGCCTGGCCAATCAGGAGCAACCTACTTTTTTCAGCAGCCTGGATAATTGGGCGCGGGCCCAAGGGCAGGGCGCTTTGGCAAATGGTACAGGCTCGGATTTCGGATAGGAGTTGGTTCATGTTGCAAATTTGGGTATAAAAGAGGGGATTGCTCTATATATTATTCAATATTGAATCTCACGTTCAGTAAATTTTCAGAAGCGCTTGACTTACTTTTGCTAAATATGGAAAATAATATTTACAATCCCGAGGAATATAAAATGCTGTGGCTGTATACCGCTAAATTTGAAAACGCAAAAAATGCGATGCCGATTTTTGCAAAGTCGGGATTAGACACTACATTTAATGCTTATTTTTATGGTTGTGCGACAGGGTTTTATGGACAAAAAAACTGAACGTATTGTGATTTATTAAAAAGGAGCCCAAACTATTGTACTTCAAACGAGCATATAGTATTCACCGTCCGTTGTACATAAATAGCCACCACGGTACTACCATTTGCTTCTACAATGCTTGGCGTAATGTAAAAAGGGAATGTTTCGGTAATTTCTTCCTCCGTTTGCACATAGATTTCCCCCGGAAGATCGCTGGAAGTTACTTCTTCTGCGTTGCTTAGGACACCAGTAATGGTATGTAATTCCACATCATCGCCGACGTTCATGGGCTCGTCTAAGAGCGATGCATCATCAAGCATTAAATCAACCAGTTCGTTTACCAGCACACTGGTGTACCCAAAATGCACATATCGATCGATAGAACCTTCCAGGATGTTGATATCGACAGCGTGGTTTTCTTCCAAATTAACCGAAAAATATTCAGAAAAGTCCCTTTCCGGGAAATCGAAGTACAGGCCTACCATGGGGTAACCAGCGTCTTCTACCTGGGTGAGTAATCCGGTTTCAAAAAGCATTTCGTTGTTGGCGTCGAAGTTGTTTTCCATAAATGATCTTTTTTGGGGCTTTGTACAAATAGTATACCATACTTGACCGGGCTGATTTTGTTGATAAATTGATTGATGCTACAGGCTATAAAATGAATATAAATCCAGCTTATATTTGTATCCCTGCACGCTCAATTAGGCCTCGCTTAGTCGCCATGCTCAAAATGATAATATGAAACTAATCTTAATGTGGATGAATCCGTTGCTTGTAAGGTTTACTTACAGGTTCAAATGGAAAGAAAACGAAAAGTGCCTGGCCGGAAAGCACATTCCTAACGAAAACAACAATACCCTATGCATAACTCATTGAATATGAACCCAACTGAGTATACCGAAATTTTGCAACAAGCCGTCGCCGAAATCCGGGTAGCACGAAATCTTGTTGCAAAGCAACTGACCAGTGCCGCTAATTCGGTCTATTGGAGTTTGGGGAAATTGCTCTTTGAAAAACAGTTGGAAGAAGGCTATGGCAGCGGAGTGGTCAAACAACTTTCTGTAGATTTGAAAAATGAATTCCCTGATATGGGGCTTTCATCTCGCAATTTATGGCACATGAAACGCTTCTATGAGCGTTATTATCAATCAGATACAAAACTGCAACGCAGCGTTGCAGTTTTGCCTTGGCGACATAATTTGTTGATCTTAGAAAAAACCCAAGATGATATCGAGGCGCTTTTTTATGCCCAAGAAGTCCTTTCAAAAGGCTGGTCGAGAGATTTGTTGCTCAATGCCATAAAAATGGATACCTATGGACAGGTGCAAAGCCAAATCGCTACAAACAATTTCAGCGAAACGCTTCCTGCACCCAACGCCGACTATGCCAAGGAAGTATTTAAAAGTACCTACAATCTGGGCTTTTTGGGCATTACCGAACCCGTAAAAGAGTTGGAACTCGAAAAACGGCTCATTGCAAAAATCAGAAACTTTATTTTAGAGTTGGGCAAAGGGTTTAGTTTTATTGGCAACCAATATTGTTTGGAGTACAACAGCAAAACGTATTTTGTAGACCTGCTTTTCTTTCACAGAGGTTTGCGCTGTTTGGTAGCGATTGAATTGAAAATTGGAAGTTTTAAAGCCGAATATGTAGGCAAAATGAATTTGTATCTTTCCTTGCTCGATAAATTGGAAAAGGGCGAAAACGAAAACCAATCCATTGGAATAATACTTTGTGCTGACAGAGACCACTTAGACGTGGAAATAGCCCTGCAAGACATCAATAAGCCCATTGGTGTAGCGGAATACCAACTTTTGCTGCCTAAGGAAGCGTTGCAAGCCTTGCTGGTAAGTGAAATAAATGCGAGCGAATCGGAAAACGATGAAGAATAAACGATGAACCAAATGTAAATCCGGCTTTCAACAACAGATAATCATTATGACCTCAAAAGAAGAAATAACCGCATTGTTTGTGGACTTAGGACAAGTAATCATTGAACAAGATACCATCACTTTTTTGAACTATCCATTCGAACCGTCTGTCGCATTTAAGCATGCAACAATTACGGCAGCAGAGATTGACAACATAGACCCTACAAGCTATCCACCAACAGTTAAAATTGGCAACGAACTACTTTTTGTGCGCGCTACACAACAGGACGCCTTGAAAAAGTTCGCAGCCGACAACAACCTTACAACGGTAGATCGACCCGATCTTTGGAGTTGGATACTTGAACCGTTTTTAGATACCGAATTTACGGACGAAACCGACAAACGGTTAAAAATATTATTGGCGGAATACGGACTGACGGAGGAATTCGTTTTTTCATTGCGACAAGCACTCGGAACACAAATGATAAAATACAACTTTGACACGATGCTTTGGGACTGGACGCACCTGGTTGCTTTTGATGTATTAAGCGCTATGAGCACGAAGTATAACAAAGCAGAATATCAAGATTTTTATAAAGATGTAATGCGTATAGCGTTGTTAAACAAATTGTAAAAAGCTAAAGATTACACCATGAAACAAACACACTGCATCCTTTTATCAATCCTGCTTTTCACCGCTTGTTCGGCCCCGAGATACACGGGTGCCCCAAATCAGCAAGCAGAAAGGTTTTCCGACAATGGTGAACCCATCACGCAATCACTCTTCAGCGACAAAAACGCGACCATCTCTGAGGAAAATATTCAAAAAATTCTGGACGGGAATTTCAATCTACCCCAACAATTAAGGGTAGCCGTGGTGTCCGTTGACAATGCATCACTCAACAGACGATATTATTGGAATTATTGGAACGATGAGCAATATTTAAAAACACAACAGTCTTATTTAGACCTGTTTGCAGAAAAGTTAAAGCAGTCGAAAAGGGTAGTGTCTGTTGCAACCATCCCGGATTTGTTGCTGGCAAAGCCGCAAACATTCACCAATATTCGTGAAGCGGCGGTACGACTCCAGGCAGATGTTGTCCTGGTTTATTCCATAACCACCGACATCTATTCGAAATACAAACTATTTACAAAGCCGGATATTAAAGCATTTGCAACCACACAACTCCTGATGCTAGATGTTAGAACGGGCCTAGTTCCATTTTCGACCATTGTAACCAAAGACCAACTGTCCAGGAAACAAGAAAACGAACTGGACAATAATGAAGCAACCAACAGAATTCAAAAGGAAGCGGTTTTAATGACCATTGAGGAGATTGGGAAACAGTTAATGGCCTTTTTGAATATGTAACCTCATACATAAAAAAATATTTGAATCCAAATTTTGGGATTTAAACAGAGCAAGATACCTTCGCAACAAACCTGTCAAAATAAAACATTCATGCACACAGGACCTCATTATAAGTTCCTAGAGTTTTTAGTTTGGACTAGACGTGATATTTACGTCTTGATTTTAATAGCCACTATTCCAACTGTTTTATTTCAAGTATTTAATTTCAAATGGATCGCTATTCCTTGGGTGCCCGTGGCATTGGTAGGTACAGCAGCCGCTTTTATAGTAGGTTTTAAAAATACGCAATCCTATAACCGACTTTGGGAGGCGCGACAAATTTGGGGTTCCATCGTAAACACAAGTCGCATCTGGGGTATCATGAGCAAAGATTTTGTAAAAACAGATCAAGCAGAGATTCAACAACTTATTTATAGACATTGTGCCTGGCTTACTGCCTTGCGTTTTCAATTGAGAAAACCACAATCCTGGGAAAATACCAACAAGCCGCATTTTAAAGAATATCGCAATTATTTCAAGATCCCCGAATGGGAAGGGAATTTAGAAGAAGAACTTAAAATATACCTTCCAGAAGACGAACGCATGTATGTGTTAAGTAAAAAAAATAGAGCGACACATCTGATTTCGTTACAATCCAAACATATAAAATCATTAAGAGCGGAAGGAAAAATTGACCACTACGAATATGTAGAAATGGAAAGGCGATTGGCTGATTTATACGAGCATCAAGGCCGGTGTGAACGTATCAAAAACTTCCCATATCCCAGACAATTTGCCAGTATTAATCTGTTTTTTGTATGGTTATTGGTATTGATGATGCCTTTTGGTATGCTCAATGAATTTCAAAAACTAGGAGACGTTTTTGCCTGGTTTACCATTCCTTTTTCAGTGATCGTTTCCTGGGTTTTTACTTCCATGGAAAAAATAGGAGAGGCTACTGAAAATCCATTTGAAGGTGGTGCAAATGATATTCCGATGGCTGCCCTCAGCCGAACCATTGAAATTGACCTGCGGGATATGCTGGATGAAAGCAATCTGCCAGCGCCGCTTACCCCTGTAAACGACATCTTAATGTAAATTCAAATAAATTCAAAAAATTTTAAAAAATGAAAAAAAGAGAAAAATTGGATATTATCCACAAATGGTATCCCAAAGCGATCACCACCATTGACGGTGTAAACAAAATCATCGATTTTGTAGAATTTGAATTGGACTTGGAGCCCAAACAAGTAATGCTTGCTGACAGTATTTGTAGCGATGATGTGAATAGCATTCAATATCCTGTACGAACCCAGGAATTTTTGGGGCCTTTTAAAATGGGTGGCTTAGACGGTTTTCCATTTACCGGTTTAACCGGGATGGGTGCATTTGCAAGCCATGTCCCAGACGATGGCGCCGTGTTTATTTATTATGGCCCACATATCGGCGTAACCAAAGACGGAATAATTGGCGAAATTCAACGTTTCGGGCAGACTAAAAATAGTAGTTGTTGCGGCGCTGCAAAAGGGGCGTTAGGAAAACTTATAAACAATCAAATTATAGCAGGCAACATTACCGAGATAGACTACCAAATGAATACGATTGAGCAAATCCTTTACCATGAAAAAGAAAGGGTGTTAAATGCTCAAACTCCTTTGTTTGAAGCTACGGAAGTAATTTATGAAGCCATTGACAAACGCATCAATGAATTAGTAGACAAGACAAAATATAATTGTAAATACGTAATTCTTGCTGGTGCAGTACTGATAAATAGCGATACCGATATGGGTTCTTTTACCCAAATCCGACGTTTTGATGTAATAGACTTAGCAACCAATACAAGAAAAAATAATATTGAACTATTTGATTAGCAAACACTTCAAAAGCGGTTTATATCTGTGCAAGAATTGGGCATCCAACTTTACCGCTCGATTATGGCTATTTGGTACATCAGGTGCGCGCGGTAGAAGGTGGTTCGGAAATGCGTTCTCGTTTTTGGATGGGTGGAAATTACATTCATATTCGAAAGGCAGGTGTAATGGCAGATTTGGTTTCTTCCTTTATTCAGAAAATGAGAAAGTTGCCGCCCACTTTTGCCTATGATTTATGCAAGCATTGCTCGGAGGAAATGAACCATTTGGCCGCTTTTTTGCCGAAATTGTATGCTGAAATGAATCAAACCATTGAAAAACTCAACGTTGAAGGCCGTGTGATTGAAAGAACCGATGAAGATTTTGAAAGTGTAATTATGGGTTCTTTGTTCAACAAAATTGACCCCGGCAAAAGACCGGTAAAAGTGGTAGAAGCCAAGTCTATACAGGATGTCATCGAAACTATAAAATACGCAAAATCACACGGTAAAAAGGTGACGGTTTGCTCCGGTGGACATAGTTGGAGTGCGAATCATTTGCGCGACAACAGCATTTTGATTATGATGAAACACTTCAACCAATTTGAAGTGAACGTGAAAGAAAAGACCGCAACCGCCGGTCCGGGTGTGGGTGGCAGTGTTTTAATGCTGGAATTGTACAAGCATAATTTGTTCTTCCCTGCGGGACATTGCAAAGGTGTGTGTATCGGCGGTTATTTGTTGCAAGGCGGTTATGGCTGGAATGGCAGAAAAACAGGAATGGCCTGCGAACATGTAATCGGTATTGATATGGTCACCGCCGATGGCGAATACCTGCATGCCAGCGAAACCGAAAATGCTGATTTGTTTTGGTCGGCGCGTGGCTCGGGGGGCGGATTTTTTGGGGTAGTGGTTCGTTTTCATTTAAAATTGTCGGTATTACCCAAATACAGGGCCATTATTGTACACGATTTTTTGATGAAACATTTGGAAGATGTGTACAATTGGGCGTATGAAGTAGGCCCAAGCATACCCAAAGCAGTTGAATTTCAAATGATTATGAGCAATAAAATGGCTGGTTTTTTTGGGCCGGGCATTGAATCGGTTGCGCCCATTTTTGCCGACACCAAAGATGAGTTCGAAGCGGCCATGGCTTTTATGAAAAACAGCCCGATTAAAAAGAAAGCCTTTATTGCCACACCAGCCTTCGACCCTGGTATTGATTTGTTGTACAAAACGGTCATGACGCATTACCCCGAAAATTATTATTGGGGTGTCGATAATATGTGGACCCATGCGTCCATCGAGGACTTGATGCCGTATATCAAAGAGATTGCCCGAACCTTACCGCCTGCCCCTGCCCACTTTTTGTGGTTGAACTGGCATCCTGGCAATATTCAAACCGATATGGTGTATTCCAATGAAGATAATATATATCTGGCCCTGTATGGCAACTGGAAAAACGCAGCGGATACGCCCAAATATGCCGATTGGGCAGCCAATTTGATGCGGGAAATGAGCCATTTGAGTACGGGTATTCAATTGGCAGACGAGGGTTTGCATAAGCGCACCGCGCCTTTTTTGTCGAACGAAAATTTGAAAAAAATCCAGGAAATCAGGGCCCAAAGGGACGCCGATGGGTTGTTTCATGAATGGCATAGTCGACCAGAAATTAAGTAAAACGCTAAAAAATCCCGGATTCTGGTTTTCACCAAAATCCGGGATGACTCATGTTAATTTTTTAACTAATGTATACGTTATTTCGTTCTGACAATCGCCTTGGTATCCAAGGTATTACGATAATTAAATCGGAGGAAATAAAGTCTATCCGTGGTTGATTCAACTGGCGTCCATTGGAATTGCACATCACCATCAACCGCGCCTCTGTACAAATCGGTTACAATTTGGCCAATGGAACTGAGGATGGTCAATCGTACATCGGCCGATCATACACCCTTCACCTCAATATTCAGAACATTGGCTACCCAAATCTCACCATGGTGGGTTTTAAATATACTAAACGCTGCCTGAAAGGCTGCATTCATTGTCATGCTGAGCGCTGATTGTCAATGATTTAGGTCGAAGGCCATACACAAAACAATACAGCGCGAAGTATAGTTTCCAAATGGATTCGATGGGTCGCGGATGTTCCGGAGGTGCCGGTAATGCTATTTTAGAAAAAATCTGTGTGCGCGTTTGTAATATACAGAGACCTTCCGAGGTGCCAATTAATAGACGGTTTGGGGGCAGCGTAACAATTTGCACATTGCAGATACGGGTTACCCCTTCAAAAACGCCAACAATCCGGGAAAATAATGCGTCTGATCGTCCCACATGCTCATGTGACTGCCATCCGGGCACAATAAAAACTGTCCGTTTGGAAACTGTTTGGCCATCCAGGCCATGTAGGCAGGATCCATGCTATCATGGGTTGCGCCAATCACCAAAGTGCGGGTTCTGATGTTTTTCAATTCCGCACTCACGTCCCATTTTTCCAGTTTACCGGAAATGCCAAATTCGCTGGGGCCTTGCATAGTGACATAAATTTCCTGGTTTACCCGGGAAAAATTGCGATTCACCGCATCTGGCCATTGGGCGGAAGGGCGGCGCAAAATATGTTTTTCATAAAAATTGGGCATCAATAACGCCATGTATTGTGGATTGGCAAAGTCCTTTTTCGCTTCCAGATCTTGAATGGTTTTGAGCACCACAGGGTCCATTTGTTTGCCCAACACCGAATCGGCATATTGGCCATATTTTGGACAACTGGCCATCATATTACTTATAATCAGGCCTTTTATATTGTCCTGGTATTTCAGGGCATATTGCATGGCCAAAATTCCGCCCCAGGAATGTCCCAGCAGGTAAAAATTGTCTTTATTTAGTCCCAAGGCCACCCGCACCTGCTCCACTTCTTCCACAAAACGGGATAAATCCCACAGTGAAGTGTCTTTAGGCTGATCGGAAAATGCGGAGCCTAATTGGTCATAATAGATAAATTCAATGCCTTCCTGGGGTAAAAAACTTTCAAAAGACTCAAAATATTCATGCGTACAGGCGGGCCCGCCGTGCAGGAGCAGCACTTTGGTGGTAGGGTTGTTGCCAAAACGTTTAGTCCAAACCTTGAAAGTGCCTTTGGGTGTTTGAATTGGAATCAGACGCACACCGCCCGTAAGCACGCCGGTATCAGGGCTTGAAAAGTACGATTTCAAGGCATTTGAAGCGGGTTGGGCGGGTTGACAGGCATTGGCTAAGCAGATAATTAGCAGTAGGAAGGATGTAATGCGCATGATATGTTGGATTTGACATCAAGGTAAGGTACATCATGCAATAACAAAAAAAAATGCTAGTTTATGAAAAAATGCCTTATTTTGGTTTCTATAAATCCTTAAATTGCGGGAAAAATAGAATCAAAAAATCAAGGCTTGTACTTCTGCACCGAAGAATTCACAATTTTCCAAACCCCATCTACCTTTTCCATCCCGCGAAATTCATGGAAAAAGGAGACCGTTCCATCTGGCAACGCACTTTTTTGATCCAACGTAGCCCAAGCGACCGTTCCGTGCGCTTTAATTACGGCATTGATATAGGTATTCACCGCAAAATCCGGTTTCGATTGCAAAAGCTGCGGATTTTTGGGTGAAAGTTGTGCGCTGTCTAATATGATCGTAAATTCAGGCTCTGAATACACCATGCGCGATTCAGGCGTTATGGACCAATACGCTAAGAACGCCGTGCGATCCGCATTGAAATGGTAGGCTTTGCTCTCTGCTTCAATTACTTGACGAATGGCTGCTTCTTCGGTTTGAGCCATTGCGTTTTGGCATAGAAAGAGGAACAAAAAAATGGATAATTGCAAGTATTTCATGGTGTTAAACCCAGATTTAAATGGATTTGAGGGATGGATGGATAAATATACCGTACTACTTTCGAATAAAATAATTGTCACACCCGTCTACATACCCGTCTGCAAACTCCACACGATCATCACAAAAAAGTACGATACCCCTTAATTGTCCCACAAAGGGTACAGTTTCCAAGGTGAAACCACCAAAATTAGTTGGTATAAAATGCCAGATGGCAGTATCTGTATCTATGCCGTCTTGTTTTGTGATCAGGGTATGATCCGCTTTAAATTCGACAGAAAAACCTTTGTAGGTATCGAAACTTTCTATCTTGGTTTTGAAATAACAGCCAATAAATTGCCAGTTCCAGGTACCAATCAGTGCTTGATTCATTTTGGTACTGTCCCAACTTATGAGGTTGTGGCACTCGTATAAACCGCTGAAATTGTCAGAAATTATTGGATCTGGCGATTTTTTACAAGAAAACAGGCTCCATTGCAATGAAATCATCAAAAGGATGACCCAAGTACTCCATTTTTTATGCGTCATGATTTTAGTTTTAGTAGGTAACGAATACCCTTAATACGCAAACATTCTGTAAAGGTTGGGCAAGTTACTCCAAAACTTATCGGCGCGGTCTGCCCCCAGGAGGAGGTCCCATTTGTTTCACGGCCTCCCCAATGATCGCATCAAATTTCTGCTGTTGATCTGGACGACAAATTGCCCGAAGAGTTCGGAAATGCTCAAACGTATAGAGTTCCATTGCTTTTTGACGTATCGAGATGGAGTCCGCAATTTGGAGCATTCGAACAGAGTCTACCACCGGCGTGGCCAACAAGTCAAACAATCGTTTGTGGCGTGCATTCAATTCCTGCTGATACGCCCGTGTTTTTTGCTGATGTTCCTCCCGTATTTTGGTGTAGGCTATTTGTTGTTGGTCATCCAGTTGTAGGGTCTCTACCAGGTATTTTCCAGGTCCACCTTTTGGCCTTGGCGGACCGGCAAACCAGAAAAAGGCAAGGGTGCTAAGATTTATAAGCAACAAAGCGCCAATCAGGAATTTTAAAAATCGAGTGTTTTCCATGGCATTTGAATTCGGTTTGGAAGGAAAGGGCTTAAATGTCAACAGGTTTTAAAAAACCAAAATATTCGGTTGCAAACACCCCGGCTGGATTTGGGCTTCCAGCAAATTGTTGTTTCATTTTGATGCAAGTCATTATATTGACAAACAGCAACAAGGCAATGCTCGCAGCGACCATCCAGCGCTGTGGGGGCGTCATACGGATGCGCAAGGCGTTTTGACGGGGTATGTTTTGGCGGTCGAGTATACGCGCGTACAAATCGGCCGGTGGTGTGGCCCGCTCTATTCCATCCAGGGAATTGATCGCGGCATCGATCCAATTTTCTTTCGTGTGTGTGTGCATATTGATTAGATGATTCAATTAAATGAAAAAAGCAGTTTTAGGGTTTGAGGTTTTCATAATAGTCGCCCAGCAATTTGCGCAATTGTTGTTTGGCGCGAAACATCAGGGATTCTACGGATGAAAGCGAAACCTTCATAATTTCTGCAATTTCCTGGTAGCTTTGGTCTTCCAATTTGTGTAGAATAAACGCTGTTTTTTGTTTTTCAGGCAATTGTTCAATGGCTTTAAACAAATATTGGGCGTGTTCTTTTTGTTCCATGATTACGCCGGGGTGTTGAAAATGCGGCGGATCAATGGTTAATTGATTATTCCCAGATTCGTTCAAACTTTGCACATGAGCAAAGCGTTTTTTGCGTTTGCGGCTGCGCAGTAGTTCGAACGATTTGGTCACGGCAATGCGGTACATCCAGGTTGATAGTTTTGATTCGGCTTTAAATTGGTGAATCGATTGAAAAACCTGCACAAAAACCTCCTGCGTTATGTCTTCAGCATCTCCGGGATGTTGCAAAACACCCAATACCGTATTGTACACAAAGGGTCCGAACCGATCTACCAGCTTGCGGTAGGCAGTTGCATCATTATCCTTCAGAAGTACTAGGAGCTCCGCGTCTGTCAATTACAGGATTCGTTTTAACAATAAGATGCTAATGAATGACAAAACTTGTGGTCGGTGTATTTAAATATTTTTATAAAAGAGGTCGGCGGGGATAATTATACTTTTTCTATAAAAAAAAGCAGCACAACCTGCCCTGTTTTAGGCAAATTGTGCTGCAAAACTTGGTTATATTAGTTACCAGGAACCAGATTTGGGTTCAACAGGTCATAAAACTGATTAATTTTTGGCAAAATAATGATGCGCGTACGGCGGTTTGCAGCGCGACCTGCCTCGGTATCATTGGCCATCAGGGTGTTATATTGTCCGCGGCCTGCAGCGATCAGGCGGTTTGGATCAATTTTGTGGGTAACCTGCAGTGCCCGCACCACGGAGGTAGCGCGTTTCACACTCAGATCCCAGTTGTCGTCCATACAGGCATTTTTGATCGGCAAATTATCGGTGTATCCTTCTACCATCACTTCAAATTCTGGACGCGATGCGATGATTTTTGCAATTTTAGCCAATACATCGTTTGCTTTTGGCGTAAGGTTGGCGCTGCCACTTTGGTACAGCATTTTATCGGATAAATTGATGAATACCACTGTTTTATCCACTTTTACATCTACATCCTGGTCGTCCAGGCCGTCTTTCAGGACACTTTTCAGGTTGACTGCCAGCGCGAGGTTGATCGAATCGGCTTTGGTTTTAGCCAATTGCAGTAGTTGGATGTATTTGTCTTTGTTTTGCAGTTGCGACAGGGTTTCGCGGATATTATCGTTGGCAGATTTAGACAAAACGGTCAAATCGCCCACTTGAGTGAGTTGTTTGTCGCGTTGCGATTTCAAGTCTGCAATTTGTGCTTTCAGGTCGGTAATTTGTTCGTCTTTCAGTTTCAGGGCACCCTGATTGCCGTTGATATCGCCTTTCAAGCGTTCTTTTTCTTTTTCGCAGGCACTGAGTTGGTTCATCAGGTTATTGAGTTTGGTGCCACAAGCGCCCAAGTCTTTGTTGGCGGTTTCCAATTGTGTCAGCAAAGCGGTGTATTTCTTTTTGGTAACACAAGAGGAAAGGCTGATTCCCAAAGCGAGGAAAAGCAGGAATAAAGTTTTAAATTGCATAATCAAATTTTGAAAAGAGGTGGGTGATCAAATATGTTTTGTTGAGGCTGGGAACGTTTAAGGCGGAGATTTATTTTCTCAGTAAGTCTAATGCACGCGCGCTTTCCACTTACTATCCAGGGATTCTGCAACTACCAGGCCTTTTTTGTTCGCTAAATAAGCGCGCAAAGCCAGGAGGGCCGCCACTTCTGCTTCTGCTTGGTGACTTTCCAGCATTTTTTCGGGTGCATAATAATATTTGATAAAGTTGGTATCAAAATTTCCGGAAACAAAGGCCTCATGGTCCATCACAAATCGACCAAAGGGTAGGGTAGTCGCCACACCTTCAACTTCATATTGCGCAATGGCTTCTTTCATGCGTTGAATGGCTTCGGCGCGTGTTTTGCCATGTACGGCCAGTTTTGCCAACAACGGATCATAAAAAATGGGCACTTCCATACCTTCTTCATATCCGCTATCTACCCGCACATCAAAGCCTTCGGGAATTCGATAACGGCTTAAAGTGCCCACGGAGGGCAGGAAATTGTTCATGGGGTCTTCAGCGCATACCCGTAATTCGATGGCATGACCGTTTATGCGCAGGTCTTCCTGGGTAAATGGCAGTGATTCGCCCCGGGCAATGCGGATTTGCATTTCCACCAAATCCAGGCCGGTAATCATTTCCGTAACCGGATGTTCTACTTGGAGGCGGGTATTCATTTCCAGAAAGTAAAAGTTCATCTGGTCGTCCATCAAAAACTCCACGGTACCTGCGCCGACATAATTACAGGCTTTGCACACTTTAATTGCTGCTTCGCCCATGGCTTGGCGCAGTGGAGGGGTGAGGACGACACTAGGCGCTTCTTCTACTAATTTTTGGTGTCGACGTTGTATAGAGCATTCACGTTCAAATAGATACACAATATTGCCGTGTGTATCGCCCAGCATTTGCATTTCCACATGGCGCGGCGAGGTCACATATTTTTCGATAAAAACCGCGCCATCCCCAAACGCTGAAATCGCTTCAGAAATGGCCCGTTCCATTTGTTCTTGCAAGTCGGCTTCCGTTTCTACTACGCGCATTCCTTTGCCGCCGCCACCTGCCGAGGCTTTGATGAGCACCGGATAACCTACCCGTTGACCGATTTCTTTGGCCATGGCGATGTCCGTGATGGCTTCTTCGATACCGGGCACCATGGGGACACCGAATTTTTTGGCGGCATCTTTAGCGGCCAGTTTGCTGCCCATCATTTCAATGCTGCTAGGGCTTGGGCCAATAAAGATGATGCCAGCGTCGGCTACTTTTTGGGCAAAGCCTGCATTTTCGCTCAAAAATCCATATCCCGGGTGAATGCCATCGGTACCGGTTTGAAGGGCTACTTCCAGAATTTTATCGGCCAGCAAATAACTTTGGGCAGAGGGAGCCGGACCGATACATACGGCTTCGTCAGCAAAGCGTACATGCAGGGCATTGCGGTCGGCTTCAGAGAATACAGCAACGGTTTTGATACCCATACGGCGGGCGGTACGCATTACCCTAAGCGCAATTTCCCCACGGTTAGCAATAAGGATTTTTTTCATGAAACAGTGAAATTGAAAATTTTAACGTACGTTAAATGTTAAAGTTTTAACGACTCACAATCAAACTTTTAACTAAAAAAGAGGACACAGCATGGATAGCAAACATGCGTAAAAGCGGCTTAAAAGGCATTCATGGCATCCACCATTTCCTGAAACAAGGCTTTCGTTTTATGGTGTTCATACACCTTTCCCTCAAATTCCCGTACCCATCGGATGCCGCGTATAGCATTGGTAAGCAAGAGCTCATCTGCTGCTATTAGCGTGGCGAATGTAGCAGCTTTCTCCTGTACTGGCAAAGCCTTCGTAGTTCTTAACAGCAATAATATTTTTCGCATGGTTCCCGTTACACAGCCATCCGACAGCGGCGGCGTACATAACACGGGTCCTTCAAACCAAAATACGTTGCTGCTACAGGCTTCACAAACACGTTCGTACGCATTTAATATAATACCATCATCCCACCCCATCGAATGCGCTTCTTTTGCCGCCGCTACATACCGTGCCGCATTCAGGGTTTTGTAACCCGACCATGCATCCACGGGCAGGCGAACGGACCTGATTAATCCGGTCTTCAACCCTTCATTAGACCATTCGAATTGCGCTGATTCCAGCGGCAGTGCCGTAATCAAGAATTGCGCCTGGTCATTTTCCGGAAAATAGTATCCGCCTGGTGCACGCCAGACGGTCAATCGAACGCGGGCATTGGGCGACCTTGCCACGCGCAGGATCTCTTTTTCCCAAAACGGAATCGTCCATTCGGATGGGATTTCATAATCCATTGCTTTTAATCCTCCCAATAAGCGCTCCCAATGGGCTTCCAACAGTGGAATGCGGCCATTAAATACCCTGATCGACTCAAAAAAAGTATCCCCAAAGTACAATCCCCGCTGAACCGCCCAAAGTTCTGCAGGCCATTGATCCAGCAATAATCCATTGAAATTCAAGGCCATTTTAAACCGATTTCTTCACAATTAATCTTTATTTACACATTATGAGCACTTTTTTAATCAAATTCCGATCCTTCGTGCTTTTGCTGGTGTTGTCTGTTTGCTTGCCAGCTTTCTCGTTTACCCAAAATACGGGAAACATTGCAAACTGGCTGGAAAGTTACCGATTGTCGGGCAATTTTCCAGCATTTCAATTATTGCGTGCGGCACAAGATCGCTCGGACTTACCCTTGGTGGCCGATCACCTCACCCAATTCAGCCTGGATGCAGCGCAATTAGCCAAAATTCAAAAGGCTGCCCCCACTACGGTTGCTTTCCAAATTCCACAGGTAAATTCCATCCCGGTGGTATTGGAAATGGCGCAAGTGGACATTCTTTCACCCGATTTTAAAATTGGAACCCTGGGTAATAACGCGCAAACGGCTGTTCCAGTAGAAAACGGCCTGCATTATCGCGGCATCGTGCAGGGAAATCCCCTATCTATTGCAACCCTGAGCGTTTTTAGCGACGGTATTGTTGCCATGTACACCGACGAAAGCGGTACCTACCAGGTGGCAAAAATGGAAGATGGCTCGGCGCAATACGTTTTGTACCGCAGCGAGGACTTGCATGAACCGGCCCCCCACACTTGTTTTAATGATGAAACCGTGGAAAATGTGTCGGGTGATATTCAGGTGGACGACCGCGGCGTAGGCTGCAAAACGGTGCAGGTTTATTTCGAATGCGATTTCAAACTATTCCAAGACCGGGGAAACAGTGTGGCGAATGTAAATGCTTATGTGACCTCTCTGTTCAACCAGGTAGCGGCCCTGTATGCCAATGAAAACGTTGGTATCGCTATTTCCGAAATATTTGTTTGGACCTCCACCGATCCTTATGCATCGTTGGGGAGCACCAGTTCGGTACTGAATGCCTTTCGGAACAATAAAGGCACCAATTTTAATGGCAATTTGGCGCATTTTTTAAGTACCCGCAACTTGGGTGGCGGCATTGCCTATGTGGATGTGATTTGCCTCAAACAATACGCATTCGGGGTGAGTGCCATTACCAATACGTTTCAAAATGTACCTACTTACTCTTGGTCCGTGGAGGTGTTAACACATGAATTGGGGCACAACCTGGGCTCTTGGCATACCCATTCCTGTCAATGGCCCAACGGCGCCCTCGATAATTGTGTTGCTCAAGAAGGCAGTTGCTCGTCGGGGCCTGCTCCTACCAATGGCGGAACCATCATGAGTTACTGTCACTTAACCAGTTATGGTATTAATTTTAACAATGGTTTTGGTTCGGTTCCGGGCAACCATATTCGCAATAAAGTGTTGGCGGCCAGTTGTTTAAGTCAGTCGGGTACAGCGCCGGGATCCTTGAGTACCACCAATATTACCGGCAACACCGCCACCTTATCGTGGGGGGCTATTGCAGGTGCCACCAGTTATTCTGTACAATATAAAACCAGTAGTACCAGCACCTGGACAACCGCTGGGAGCACGGCAACCACGACCATGAATTTGAGTGGTTTGTTGGCGAATACGGGTTATAATTGGCAGGTAAAAACCGATTGTTCGGCGTTTAGTGCCAGTTCGAATTTTACGACCACCAACAGTGGCGGCGGCGGCACGACCTGCACCTTACCGACCAGTTTGCTGACCAGCAACCTGACTACAAGCAGTGCCATCCTGAGTTGGGCAACTGTATCAGGGGCGGCCAATTATACGGTGCAGTACAAAACGAGCATTAGCGGAACCTGGCTTACTGCGGGCAATACTGCGGGTACCAGTTATAATTTGAGTGGATTAAATGCTGCAACCACCTACAACTGGCGGGTAAAAGCCAATTGCTCAGATTATTCGGGGCAGCTCAATTTTACCACCCTGAGCAACAGCGGCGGCGGTGGTACCTGCAATACCCCCGTTGGTTTGACGAGCAACAACCTGACCAATACCAGCGCCGGATTGTCGTGGAGTGCCGTGCAAGGCGCCGCCAATTACAGCATCCAATACAAGCTGAGCAGCAGCGGTACCTGGTTGAGTGGCGGAACCGTCGTGGCGACTAACCTGACCATTACCGGTTTGGCGGCTTCCAGTACGTACAACTGGCGGGTAAAGGCCAATTGCTCTGCATATTCGGCTACTGCCAGTTTTACCACCCTGGCTGCGGGCAATGGCAATTGTAATGCACCCGTCAACCTGACCAACGTGTCGGTTGCAGCAACTTCGGCGGTATTATCGTGGTCGCCGGTCAGTGGTGCCAGCTTGTACACGTTGCAATTAAAATATGCCAATTCCAATGTGTATTACACCCTGGGCACGGTTTCCAGTACCCAAGTGTCGTTGAATGGTTTGCAGCCGTCTACCAATTATGCCTGGCGGGTAAAGGCCAATTGTTCGGATTATTCGGCCGCATTGCCGCTTAATACCCCTGCTGGATTTCAGCAAGGACAAGAAAGTGCTTCCTTATCGGATGGTACCATTACTGTGACGGCTTTGGAAAAAGTTTCGTTACAGATGTTCCCGAATCCGGTAAGTCGCATGTTGAATCTTCAATGGGATGGTGTACTGACCGACGAAACCCGCGTGTGGATCAATGACGCAAGTGGCCGCCGTTGGTTGGACCAAGTGTATTCCAATGTGTTGGACGTGGCTTCTTTGCCACCAGGCATGTACGTGGTGGTGTTGGTAGATGGGAAGGAAAAATTAGCAGTGGAACAGTTTATTAAATTATAAATCGCGTTGAATTAGGAAGCACCCGACGGAAACAGATCCTGCGGGTGCTTTTTTTAATGAGTTGATCAATGGGCTTTTTCTTCCATTGCAACAAGTCTATTTAAATTGCTATTGTAGCATCTTTTGAAACTTTAAAGCATTGATCAGATTGCCATATAGCTGAGATTTTGCGTTTGCAAAAGACAACCTGCCATCTTTACTTAGAAGTTCATTATTGACACTTCCTGGACCGAAGTAAAATACTGATTTTGAATTGGTTATTTTTTCAATAAAGTCATTTTGTGACGATAGCGTGCGTTCTTTATCATTGGGGACGTTCAAAATTGCAAGATCAAATTGTTTATCCTTGAAGGTATCGTATTCGCCTGCCGAAACAAATTCTGGTCGAGGGAATCCCATGAGTAGAAAAAACTTTTCCAACCAAAGGTCATTTTTAACATCAGGAGTTATCACAAGGATTTTACAGTTTTCCTTCAGCATAACGTCGGGATCTCTGAAGGCTTTTTCTGCTTTGGATTTTGCCAACTCCGCAGCGTATTGGTAGGCAAAAAAGATGGTCGCTAATATTGCCGCCAAGGTAAGCGGTAGACCAAATATCATTACGACCTGATATTGATTTCGGAAAGCCGTGGTTTCTTTGTCAACATACACTTTTAACTCGTCCATCTTGACTTCCTGGCCAGGTTTTAGTGTATCCCTAAATTGTTGTTCTATCAATTCGACGCGGGCTTCAAGGTCACCATAATAGCGTTGAGCTAAAGAAAAGCCAATTATTACGCTTATTGTAACCGTAATTGCACAAACAATAAGGTATAAAAAATGCTCCTTTTTCATGTAGTTTTATTGTTTAAGTTCAAAAAAGCCATAACCTACAGCGGTTTTTGCACCGATTCCTTTGGTTGAAAGTGCATCAATTAGCCAGGATTTGATGATTGAAAGAAGTTTTTCCGTTTGATTGCCTTTGAGCCCGATATTAAAACGAAACGGCGTGCCTTTACCAACGGTTAAAAAAGGAATTGGGATTGGGGTTAGCCAATCTGCGGGCCAAACATCCTCACTCATATAGTAGTCACTATAATGGGGGGTCATTACATCGCATTCGATGCGTGGGGCCTGGGTAGGAAAAGCATCAAAAATTACAATTTTCCCCTTTTGAGGTAATTTATTGCTTGTTACTTGGTCGCCAGCGCCAAAAATATCCTGAACCAACGTATCTCGTTCACCCAATTGTTCTTTCGCATAATGATGCAATATACCTTTGATTGCGGAAGCAGGTATATAGGGAATGCCATATATATGATGAAGCGTTATATTGGTTTCATAAATAGAGGCTTCTCCAAGTCCAACAACTACCCGCCAATCCGGCACAAAATCAAGCGGCTCCATGCGTTGTTCTGCCTCCAGTAAATCTGCTATATTGAAACTTTGCCGGGTATGTATTTTTGCAATAAACTGTTCATCGAAATGAAAGTTATTTAGATCTCCTCCCGGTTTGAATCGCTCCGTCAGTTTGATTATTTCAAAAGGCTTTTTAGAATCAGGGGAGGTAGGTTCATCTTTTTGGGGTATTGAGAACAACACAGCCTTTGTTTCTGCATTTTCTACTATTTTAGGTGGTTTGTTGAGCAATATTGCAAAGTTCTCATAGTTGGGCGCTTCTCTCGTTTCGGTTGGCATTACCTCCACACTTTGAGCGATCCATTTTCCATTTTTTTCAAAAATAGTACCGGAAAAATCCCTGAAAACCAAAAGATTACGTTGAAATTCATAACTTTGGATATCGTACTTCCCGCCAGTTAAAGCAATTTCATTTGCAACTACCTCTTTCCTATTGAAATCAAATGTTGCGGTTTTGTATTTTGCGTTGTAACTTTTTAATTTTAAATTATTTACTTGCTCCATGTTCCTCCATATTTAAAGGGTTAGCATTGTCTTTTTTAAGCAGTCTAACCAACCAGGTTGCCAACAACAAAACTTCCTGTTGTGCTACACGTGCTTCATTTATATCTAGATTGAGTATTTTATGCATAAATTGCGCTGATGCTGCTGTTTTGTTTATGTCTTTAGCATGCTCCTGACTCCTACTTTCTTGAATCAATCCTTGTCCTATTAGCCATTTTTGAATCTGGCTAAATAAGTCTTGGTGTGCACCTTCTTTTGAATATAGATAGGCCAAAGTATTGGTTAACCCATTATTTCGAATAAGCGCTGGCAATTCCTGAACAGCCTTATTGTATTTATCGTCATCTGCACCCTTTTGGGTGCATTCAAAGGCATAAACGGCCCTTAATTGATGTAAATGCTGAATACTCATTATAAAAATAGTTTGATTGCTTTAACAATACCTTTTCCTAAGGATGCATTACCGCCTATTTGAAAAATACGCGGCAATTTCACTTTGAAACTATGGAGTAATTGGGCCGCTGTTTTACGCTCTTTTCTATCTGAGAACTCCGGACTTGCCAATACCAAGGTGTATAACACACTTTCTGCGGGTAAATGCTCTTCCGTAAACAATTGTCCATTCGCTACAACCCCTTCATCGCCAATTTTTATACGGGTATGAACTTCGGTGCATCTCGTTACAAAATCATCAAACAACTCATTGGAAACCAATATAAAACGATTTAAGAAATCATCAAGACCAAGTGCATCGCTTAAAAAGGAAGCAACCTGTTTTACATCTTCATTTTCTTTCACGGCCAATTTGAATTCATCTAAGTAAACATTTTCGTTATCCATCGTCAATAAAGACGTGCTGGCAACATAATTTTCCAATTTTGCGGCTTTTTTTAAATGTCCGATGAATGCAGCTAAACCTTCTTTTTCAGTGTCGTTTTCTGTCAAAGTGTTCAACCCAATAGTTAAATCATTGGCAAAGCGATGTAAAACCCTGGGGCAGGCAGTCCAGGCGAAAATGCCTTTTAAACTTTTTACCGGAAATAATAAGATACGGGCATCGGTCCAGCCAATTGCCCCTGCATTTTCATCACCCTTGTCGGGGTGACCAAAAATGGCAATCATTTCAGGATCTAATTTGTCTGTTTTCGACTCAAACGCTTCTCTTAAAGCACCTTTCAGGCTGGATGCTTCAATTTTAGGGAAATGCGTATGTGCTTCACGCTGGATCGGCAACTCTGTACCTACGCCTCCGCCCGCGCCCGCATGTAGGGGAGATTCACATATTAAAAATAGTGGTTTGGCTATCTGAAACATATTGTAAATTGTTTTATTTTAAGAAAATAGTGTTTTTTGTTTACCGCTGAGTGCCGCAACTAATGCGATACCAAATCCCTGCTTGGCATCGAGTGCCTGATCACAGAGGGATGTACCGTGCAAGGCTTGAACCAATTTTGAAAGATCTGTTTGTGGATCGGCTTCCACCACATACACGCTTCCTGCCGGAACCACCTTGCGCATGGGTTTCGGTTTTTTTAAGACCATATCAAAGCCCCCGGTAGACCAAGGCTTCCCGGTTGCGGCCGCCAGTAATTTCAGGCCGTGCTGAGCAAGTATCTTTTCCGGCCACCATGCCTGACCTTCTGTTCCTGAAAAAATACCTGGCGTGAGCAGGACCAATTTAAAAATTCGAGAATTTATAGAGGATGGGGGCAGTTTCCATTCCTTTTCAGTGGTATAGGCCGCTGCTTTGCGTTCGCCGCCCAACTGAAGCATGCCATTATCGGCGAAATCTTTCGGTAAATTTTCAAATTGCACTATAATATCTAATGCATCCAACAAACCAGAATGGGGGTTCAATATTTCCGTTCTTTGCATCTGGTAGCGGTATAACTGGCCATCCTGTGCGGTATGTTTTTCGTCATTTCTTCCGATGCCGGTCTTAAGTTCCTCTGTTTTCAAGGCATTTAAATCATACCAATGCTCCAATGGCTCATTTCCTTGAAAATAGCGCGTCAGCGTGGACTTTTCGATCCATTTACCACTTGCTTCTTCCTGTTTCCCATTTACTTCTGGTAAAAAAACATGGGATAAATTACTGGGTATATTAGACTCAAATTCAATTTTTTGCAAAGGCATGCTCTGGGGTAAAGCATCTTTATCTGCCTTAAACAAGTCGAGCGGTGCAGGAAAGAGCTGTTTGTCATTAGCATGAAGCCAGGTACCGGCCACGCTGATTGATTCACTTAAGGCGATCAATGTATTTAATGGTTCCTGTTGCAATTGTTGGGCAATTGCCGCAGATCGCAATGCGCCAAGCAACACGGATGGGGGTGGTGGAAACAATCCATCGGCCCACGATTCTTCTTCCCGCATAAATGGTTTTCCATCACGAAAGAATACAGTATCAAAAGGGGTAATGCGTAAGGTCATAGCGAAGGGGCGGATAGTTGAATGGGTTGCAAACGGGTTTGCCGTTCCATAAAATCAATGATTTCCAGGGTGTCAAGCATGGCATTAAAACCAATTATTTCCGACAAATGATGCACTTGTGCTTGCAGATTTAAAATGGCATCTGCCTTGATTTTATCTAATTTGTCATTTCCTGCTGCCAAGTTACAGGCTCGGTCGATATAGCGTTTTACTAATTGCGGAATTACCTGGGTACTTAATGCTTTGGGTAGTGCGTGCTTCCCTTCCCGACCCATCAGGGTATTACATTCCCTGCGCAATTTGGTAATAAAGGCACTTGAAAAGTCTGCACTTAATGCATCGTAAATATGATGCATCATTTCCAAATGCTCAAAAGGCAGCACGGTTTCGGTAATTTGACCAGAACCAGGTATTACCCCTAATGCTAAACAGTTTTTGGCCGGAGATCGCCAGTTTTTTGCGTCTTTTTCAAGTTTACGCGCTTTTGTCAAAACCAAACTAAGCGGTTCCTTATAATGTGCAATGCTGACACCTGCGGAAAATGTCAAGTTAGCGCCAGCAGCCCGATAGCCTTCCAAGGGCTTATGCACAATTTCATGGTACTGATTTCGCAACATGAACAGCACCGTAAACAGGTGTTGCAAGGGGAACATCCCTAAAAAGTCGTCACCACCGGCATACACTACTTTCCCTAAATCGTTTGCTTCGATCTCCTTCGTGACGTGTGCAGCAAACAAGGCTAATTTATGGCTCAAATCCTTGTGGAAATCGCTTAATACTGCCTCTGGTTGAAGATTTTGACCGCTCCACCAGGCCCCCATTTGGTCACCGTCAAACACAATGATTGCATAGTATTTATCCCACGAACGGCCGTTTTTTTTCAACACATCAGAAAGTATTTTCTGCTGTTCTTTCGCTTTTTTTAACTTATCAGGTTTAATGCCTTGTTTCCTGAAATATTCCGGGGTAAGATTATCTTCATACAGCAACTGGCCGTTCATACTGAAGACATCATCTTCTTTATCAAACAGTTGTGCATACTGCGTAAAAAGGGCACTATCCCCGGCGTTGCTTGTACACACTTTAAGGGTTTGCAACAGCGCGACGTTAGCTGTTGAACCGAATTGTGTTTTTTCAAAATTGGGATAGCATCGTTTGGTAATACTTACGGCGCTCATGCCCTCTCCGGGCTGCAAAAAACGCAAGGCTACCCCCGTTTTCCCGCTATACTCCACCACTTTATTATTGCGAGAAAACAAAAATTTATCTTGTAGGACCGATATAGATTCATTTTCCTGGCTTTGTGTTTTTCGATAAATAACCACATTGCGCTCCCCATCAATGCTGCATTTACGACCGCTTTCACCTTGCCCAAAGATGTTTTGTTCAAAAGGGCGTACTAATTTATTGGCATTCAGGTTCTGCACCAACTTTCTATATCCCAAGCGGTATCTTTCTGCTTGCGCATTGGGTAAAGAATGTGCCGCCCAATGGATCTCCAAATGCTGGCTCAATTGCATTTCCAGAAAAGGCTCCTGCGCTATGTCAAATCCAAATTTTTCCAGCGCTGTTTTGGCAATATCCATCCAGGCTGCTTCAATCGCGGTTTGTACCGCCTTTCCAACTGCTTGTTGTTCATCGTCTTCCAGGTCAATTTTGCCCATAAACCGATTGGGAATAGATGCACTTTGGATACTTGGAAAAATGATTTCTCCTTTTGCAGACGTGCCATATTGCTCGAAAGCCCGAGCCCCGATGCGGCACAAGTCAGATAATAAACGACTCCCCCCAAATAAATCCTGGGTTTTACGGGCTTGGGCAATAAACGACTGAACAGGCCCAATCGTGAAAAGGAATAGGTATGATTTCATAAAGTAATTGGGCGATAACGAAGTTCAATTAAATGAGTCCTTAGTGTATCCAAAATATCTGCGTCAACGGTTTGATTCCTTTGACCTGCGATCGTGGAAAACTTGTTTTTTCCAAAAGAAACACTGCTTTCCAAAATTTTGCCATGTAAAATTAAAACAATGCCATAATCTTGCCGCTGATAATGTATTTCACGCAGCAATACAGGCGAAGCACGTCGATCATTTTTGTCTTTATCCATAAACACTTGCCATTTTTCGACCTCTTTATTACCTGGCTTGTCTGAAAAAAGCGGTAGGCCAAGTGCTGATTTTGCAAGCAGGTTGTTTTTACCTTTAATACTGGCTCGAAACGATTGGAATACTTCAGCAACACTTATTAACCCGCCGGGTATGGGCGCAACCAGTAATGTTGCATCCAGCAAACCGGAGTAATGATCGGCCGCAGGACCTTCCTCTTTTTCCTGTATTAGCTGTTTGACTTTGGCATAGTTCAAGGCTAAATATTCCTCCAATAGCTGATTCTCATCGCCCAAAAACGCAAGTCCTGCTAGCCCAACCAGATTCCCGGGATCTTCAATTCGGGTAACTTTAAAATTACCTCCGCCCCTGCGTGCCCGTTTGCCAAAGCCCCCAAAATGGGCCAACAACCAGAAAGTAGCAATTGATCTGATGAGCACCTGTGCATCCTGTGCATAAAACGAAACGGTAAATATTTTACCGGTCGGGAATGCTCGATTCCACTTGTTTTCACCCATCGTTTGGCTAAACAACAAGTATTTTACAATATTATCTGCTCTACTATCCTTTTTTAGTTGAATCAATTCTTGGGCAGTCCGGGTTTCAAAGGTCAAACTTTCGATTACCGGATGCGAAGTCCGGATTCCTAAAGAGGAGCGATTGCTGGTGCTTCCGAACAAGGCAGATTCCGCTGCTTTTAATTCCGGGAGCGTAAGGTTGGTATTCATCGCCCGCCACCACCAGCGTAAAGCGCCTTTAATTGAAGGGGGCCTTATTTCGGGAATCTGTTTTTCTGCCCCGGCTAAAAAAAGCGGCTGTATCAAGGTACAATGAAAGGTAATGGTCATATTGAATTTAAAAGACAGTTTTGTAGTATTATGAATAGTAATATTAATTTTAGACCTTGCTCCTGCAAACATATAAATTTGTAACAGAAAAACAAAAAAAACAAATCAACGAATTTAATGATGCGCCTTATTTCCATTATATTTCAGCTTCCGCTTCAACGACGTGATATTGCAGGTTTTCGCGCCTCCATCGCACGTGCTGCTGGATATGAACAAGATTTGCTGCACAATCACCGGGAAGATGGCAGTGTGCAATACCGGTATCCAATGGTACAGTACCGATCAGAACAAGGGAAAGCAGCGCTGATTGGAATCAATGAAGGGCGAGATGCTATCTTTGAATGGTATCAAAAAGCGGGCGACCAACTACTATGGAACAAACAATTCCATATGGTTCGTGTTGAAAACCTGAATGTACAAGAATATGAAATACAATACCATGCGCAGCCTCAACGCTACAAACTGACACAATGGCTTGCACTCAACGATAAAAATTATCAGAACTGGCAAAGCATGGCGGGACTGAAAGACCGTTCAGCCGAATTAGAGCGGGTACTTGCGGCACATATTCTTACTTTTTGCCGGGCGGTCAACTGGCGCCTGCCAGAGCGCCTCGTAGTTTGCATTACGGATATCCATTCGATTGAACGCACCCGATTCCTTGGGATCAATTTAATGGGATTTGATTTATCGTTTCAATCCAATTTGGTACTTCCCGAAGGTATTGGCCTGGGAAAAGGTGTGAGTCATGGCTTCGGCGTGTGCCGAAGCGAAATACAAAGCAATACATAGATTATTTTATCTTTAAGTTTTTAACATTATTATATTTTATTTAAGTGTATTTTAGCCGTAGAAAATATATACGCTTTAATAAAATGCGAATTTTCGCTGAACCAATTAATTCGTCGCTCCGTTTATATTCCAGATCGAAGCGAAACAGGACCAACCAGGATTAAAGACAAACACTTTTGACGCCCTTCACATGAATAACTTCGACGACAAGCACGCGCAGTTTGCTGCCTTGCGCAAGGCCCGATCTTTAACCGCTTTTTCCAGGTTGATCGGTATGGAAAAACGCCAGTTGGAACTGCTGGCCCTCCATCCCAAGTACAAAGTGTTCCAGGTGCCCAAAAGCATCAGTGCGTTGAGGCTCATAGAAGACCCTTCACCGCCTCTCAAACGGGTACAATCGGCTGTGAATAAATACCTCCAAAGCGCCTATTACTTCGAAAAATCATTTGCCAGTTATGGTTTCGTTGCCAATGCCGACGACGATCAGGACAAGCGCAATATCCTCGCCAACGCACGCAAACACTTAAAGCGTCCCTGGCTCCTTCAAATTGACCTTTGTGATTTCTTCCATTACGTTTCAGCTGACAAGGTGAAACGTATTTTTTTGGAACCTCCATTCTGCTTTAGCGATGATCTGGCAGAAATCCTTTCCGAACTGACTACCTACCAGAACAGATTGCCGATGGGCGCACCAACCAGCCCGGTTTTATCCAATTTTGCCTGCCGCGATTTGGATGACCGCTTGCATGCGTTGGCGGAAGCCCGACTTTGGGTGTTTACCCGTTATGCGGATGACATGAGTTTTTCATCGTTAAAACCTTTTCCTAAGGAAAGTCTGTCGGAAATTCGAAATATTATTCTGGAAGAAGGTTTTGAAATCAATAACAACAAAACAAAATTAAGCGGACCTGATGAAGAAAAAATTATTACAGGTATTTTATTGCGAGGAAAAGGGGAATTAAAGCCTGGTTTTTTGAGCGAACTCGAAACAGAAATCAAACGCCTCGGCGAGGTGGTAGAAGCACAAAATTATTTTGGGGACATTCGAACACATTGGGTAGAAAAGATGAAACAACAAACAAGGGGGCGGATCACTTTTGCGGGTTTTGTTTTAGGGAACAGGCACCCTGATTATCAACGGATTCGGGATGCTTTTTATGTTGCGATAACGCCGCCGCAGGAAGACTTTTCAGCGGTGAGTTGGCGAGGCTTTCACTATTTAACCTAAATTTATTATGCAATTAGTGTTGGATACCAAGGACCTAAAAATAGTACGCAAGCGCAATATGTTTTTCATCGAGGCACCCGATGGCGTAGCGCGCAGCATCAGTCCGCGAAAAGTGACCAGTATTGCGGTCACCCAATCAGCCTGGATTAATTCGGCGGCGGTACAACTTGCGGCGGAATATGAAATTCCGATCCTGTTTTTTAACATGACGGGTAGGGTGATTGCACGGCTAAATGGCCCGGGCTTTGGCAGCATTGCCTCGTTGCGGCGCATGCAGGTGCAGTTTTCGGACACAACCGATGCTACCAAGTGGATGGTAGGGGTGTACCTGCTCAAGTTACAACACCAGGAACACAACTTGCGCCGATTGAAGGTTTCGCCCCATTATTTGACCAAAATAAGGGCCCAGGAACCTAAAATGGAGGCTTTGATTGACAAACCTTTGAAGCAAGCCGGTGTTCATTTGATGGCTGCAGAAGCAGTGGCGGCACGCCTTTACTGGCAAGGTCTTGCAGAAACGCTACCAGTTGATTTTAATTTTGAAAAAAGAAGCAGGATGCCCGCGCAAGATCATTTCAATGCTGCGCTCAATTACCTGTATGGCATGCTGTACAGTGTCGTGGAAAGTGGGTTGTTTGCCGTAGGCCTGGATCCGCACCTTGGACTTTTACATGCCGATGAATACAACAAACCTGTGTTGGCTTTCGATTTTATTGAGCCTTTCCGGCCCTGGATTGACTGGTTGTTGATTGAGCAATTTCAGGCAGGTAAAGTAAAGGCAGGTTTTTTTAAAAAAGCAGGAGGTGGTGTGTTACTTGACCGGGAGGGGAAGTTGTTTTTTATACCCTTGTTTAACCAATGGTTGCGCAGTGAGCGGCCCTGGGCAGGCAAAAAAACAACCGTAAAAACCCATATTTACCAATTGGCAGCAAGGTATGCCGCCAAATTGCGCAAAACCGAAACGCTATAATATGCCAACCCTAATCTGTTATGATGTTGAGTCTAACACCCTGCGCACGCGCCTGAGTAAAAAAATATTGGAATACGGATTAGAACGCATTAATCGTTCCGTATATTTGGGCGCGCCCACAGAACGCGAACTTGCACAATTGGAGACCCAACTGTGCCAGTGGATGGTAAAATTGGGTAAACCCAATGACAGCCTGATTTTTTTGCCGGTTACCGCACAGCAAGTATTGCGCATGTTGGTGATTGGCCGAAATGACTTTACACCGGAAGAATTGAGCGGTGAAATAGACACCCTTATATTTTGACGAGGTAATTTTCACATGTGGTAGCATTGTTATAAAACATGTGTTGTTTTATTAAAGCATAAAAAAATGATAAACAACGTTGGTAGTTGCGCACTTCTGTTGCGTCCACCTCTATTTACCTTCCCGGGGGCAGGGGGTAATTTGATGGTTTCTACTATAACAAAGCATGCACGTAGTGGAATACCCGTTCTTAGGTGTTCAAAATCAATACGTTACGAAAAAGTAATGGCCGAGTGCTATCCAGTTTAAGGCAGGATTGCGACCCATGCTTGTTGCATTTCCATCTTAAAAAAATTGGGCCGAGTGCTATCCAGTTTAAGGCAGGATTGCGACACAAACAGCTGTTTCATTATTAGTGAACTGTTTAGGCCGAGTGCTATCCAGTTTAAGGCAGGATTGCGACAAAGAAAAGGTGTGTTGTTTTTGGAGGAGCTTCGGGGGGCCGAGTGCTATCCAGTTTAAGGCAGGATTGCGACAAACATACCAATTATCAGCGCCGCAGTACCGATGAGGCCGAGTGCTATCCAGTTTAAGGCAGGATTGCGACTTCATTTGCCATAGGCAAAAAATTTCGGCGCATTGGCCGAGTGCTATCCAGTTTAAGGCAGGATTGCGACAACGTTAATGATATGAACATAAAAATACGGCGTTGGCCGAGTGCTATCCAGTTTAAGGCAGGATTGCGACTCTGTGACATAAAAAAGTTTTAAAAAAATGATAACCGGCCGAGTGCTATCCAGTTTAAGGCAGGATTGCGACCTCATCTTCTTGTTGAATTTGAATTTTAAAAGGGCCGCGTGCTTTCCAGTTCAAGGCAGGATTTCGACCCTTCGTGCGGTGTGCATAAATTTAAAAGGGCCAATTGCTATCCAGTTTAAGGCAGGATTGCGACAATACGATGGTTCCATGTTGAATGTATTTTTATGGGCCGAGTGCTATCCAGTTTAAGGCAGGATTGCGACATTTGTGGTAAGTTTACGGGCCGAAAATAATCTTTCGGCCGAGTGTAGTCCAATTCAAGGCAGGATTGCGACCAAAACAGGGTTTAAAGGTTTTTGTGAACAAGTCGAATTGTTATCCAGTGTAAGGCAGGATTGCGGCACTCTGCTAAATTTGCACTTTTCATACTTTAAATCTGTAATTTGGTACCGTTGCTATCCAGTGTAAGGCAGGATTGAGCTTATATCGGGATGTTGAGTTTTGCATAAATTTAGGTCGAATAGACCAATTGCTATCCAGTGTAAGGCAGGATTGTGAACTTGTAATGAATTGCAGGGAGGACAAAATGATCTGTGGAACAATTTATTAAGAGAAATTGCATTGAAATGAAAAAGCCCACGCAGGAAACAGATCCTGCGTGGGCTTTTTTAATGAATTGATTTTCAATATAATAAAGTCAAAAAACTATGTTGCCTGCGAAACAAACCAATCCACCGGCCGCCGCAACGTAACCGGGTCGGGATATTTATCCACATAACCCAAACGCAAAATAAATTGCACCGGATTCGTGATACCAACCGATTGTTGGAGGGGCGCGTGGGTTGCAGGCTCTTCCAGTATTTGCGTCATCGGGTGTAAAGCGATGTTTTTTTCGCGCACTTTCAGGAAAAGCCGTTGCATCCGGCGTCCGGTTTCGAGCAAACTTGCTACCGTGTTGTCTTTGCTCGTAATCAGAAGCCAGCCTGCCGATTCGGCTACTTGCTTTTGGGCAATTTCGATGTTTTTATTCCGAAAATCATCGGCCATCACATTGGATGGACCGTAAAAATTGCGGCAAATCCACCCACTCATACCATTGATTTCCATGCCTGCCGTGGTCAGTCCGTCCAAATGTTGTTCCGCATCTTTGCTGGAAAAACGAATCCATTCCGACAATTCTTGTTGCGCAGCATCGCGGTAGGCTTGCAAACGGTTCGCCTCGATCGTTTGGCTGTTCAACAATTGATAGTCTTTGCTGGTGTTTGGGAAATAATAAAAGGCATCGGGCGCTTCATCCGTTAAAAAATGCAGGTCTGCTGTTTTCAAGGGCGTGGTTTGCACATTAGAACGCATGGTGCGGCGCGACCTGATTTTTCCCAAATCAAAAGCAGGGGTATTGACTGTTCTATTTAGTTTTACCCGAAGAATCGAATCGTCCTGATTGCGGGTTGCCAGGGTTTCGAATACACACTGATAGCCATATTGGTTTGCTGCGTATTCGAGGTTTTGCGCAAAGGCACCGATGGACAGGATCGTTTCGCGTTGGGTCGGGTCTACACCGGGCAGCCATTTTGTAGTATCATTTCCGATGATATAATGATAGGGTGCGAGGTAGGAGACTTTCCAAGGCTGGGTATTGTGTCCACTTGGGGCTAACGAAGCCAAAAAAAGGATTGCTTTTTCATCTTGTTGGAACGCAATGGTGCCTTTTTGAACCGTTTTGAAGTCCGTGCGGGAAAAATTACGACGATCGCTAGTAAGGTAGTAAGTAACTCCGGCAATAACGATGGTTCCTGCGATCGCGCCGATAAATCCGTTTCTGTTCATAGTTAGTATTTTTTCCACAAACGCACGCCCAGGCGAATGACCGGTGCCAAATCCATGTTCGGAATTTGGTACGCTACTTCGCTAAAATTGACGGTTTTATCTTTCCGAACGTACAAATGCACACCAGGCTGTATGTAAAAATACCGACCAATAAAAAACTGGTAACTCAAGCCGCCGCCATAATCATTGCTGCGGGTGTTTTTTTGAATGCCGGTGCTTTTTTGCTCAATTCCAAAGGTGTGAAGTTCCAAAAACGTGTACAACTCCAAGTTTTTCCACAGGTTATAGCCAAAGAAAAAGCCAGGCGAAGTGCGGTAATAGCGCTTGAAATTAGCGGAGTTATTGGTCAAGCCAGCCGGTTCCGCATTGTAGGTGCCGCCATTGATTACACTTACGCGCAGTCGAAATTTGTTAATGCGGTAGCAAATGGCAAAGTGGTAGCCGCCTGTTAAAAACATGGGAACCAGGCTTTCAATTTCAAATGCTTTTTTTACTTCATAATTGCGGGGAACGGGGCGCAAAAAGGTTCCTTCCGTTTCTGTTTGTTGGGCAAACAACGTACCTGCGAAAAGGCAAAATGCAACAAATAAGGAAATGTGTTTCATGTTTGTGTTTGAATGTTGCCAAAGGAACCTCAGGCCCTGCAAATGTGGGCCGCATGGCTATCTGCAACATTACACTTTACCAACAGGATGTTACATAATTTTTAGGTTTATCCGCCATAGCAAAAGGTTTTGTGCTAAATATTTCGATTATTTTAGATCTGTTAGCACAAAACCTTTTGCTTTGGCGGATAAATCAATCCAAATACACATAAGGCCGTTGCCCCTCCTCAATCCAACGTGGCACAATAATCCAAAACCAATGATCTGCCAAAGTTTCCATCACCACCTGGAAAATCCAGTTTTGTTCGATGGTTTCGCCGCCGGGTGCGATATTTTCGCCTTCCACATTGGCGCGCATATTCAACACGGCATCTGTGACCAAATAAGGCCGGATTAATGCCTGAATAGCAAGGACATACGCCGCTTTGGTGTCAAATTGTTCGGGCGTAACAGTCGCTTTGTTCCGTCCTGCCACGGCATTAAACACCGAATTTTTGGATAAATCATCCGAAAAAATGGTGCTGAATACTTGGCGCAGCAGAGCGGGCAAATCGCGGCCATCAGGTCCGAATTGCGCTTGTTGGGCCGCATATTCGGCAATATCCACGTTCAATTGCAGGCCTTCTACGGCATATTCTGCATTTACAATATGTTGTATGCGCTGCTCCAGCGGCAAATTGGCGTTGTACAGGCTGTCATTCCAGGCTTGGTCGCCCTGGTTTCCATCGCGCGTGGTAGTCAGAATCAATTGAATATCCGTTTTTTGGGGCATGTCCAATCCAAATACCCATTCTCCATCCATCCAGAAAGAAAATTGTTCGGGTATCGGAAAAGTGCTCGTTCCCGCAGTGGTTTGGGCCCGGTAATCGAGCGGAATAAGGTGCAATGTGCCTGTATTGGCATAATCGCGCATCTTTTTAGGGATGTCAAAACCTTCGTCTTCCACCCAAATTTCATTGCGGAGTGCATCACCAAAGCTGGAACTGCTTTCGCGGTTAAAAATACCGGAATCAACAATCGCAAAAAGTGCGTTTCCAAAATTCTGGTTGGGTAGGATTTCTAATTGACGCTGCACTTCCTCCAGGGGAATATCCAGTTGCATTTGATCAAACTGGCCAATTTCCCGTACTGCGGCGCTTATGACTTGCTCCAATGCTGCTTTTTTAGAAAACTGCCCTTTGTTGAATTGTAAATTTTGGGTGCGGTGGGTAAATGAAAAAAATTCAAGTGGCTCAAAATCAGGTACTTGCAAAACAAAATTCCAGAAATTCTCTGTATCCAATACATGTGGCAAATCGTAAGGCAAATCGGTAGCAGCCGTTGAACCAGGTGGTATCAGGTGCAGGGTGCCTTTGTCGAGGTAGGTACGTAAAATGGCTTCGGTCGTTTGACCTTCCCGGCGTACAATGCAGGCTTCCAAGCTCAATGGGCCTTGGCTGCCTTTTAATAAGCCTTCCAAAGCGCCACGCAGGGCTGCTTCCCAATTGCGCCCAGGTGTGCCCGCGGTATAAGCGGCTACGGTTTCATCGGTGATCGTCCAGCGGACATTGGCCAAACCATATTCCTGCCGCAAGACCTTTTGCAAAATGGCCAGGGTATCATTACCGTCAGCGCCCTCCAACTGTTCGGAAAGCCAGGTACGCGCCGTTTGGTCAATTTGAAAATGTGCGACAATGTACAGCAAGGTTCGTTTTTCGATTTCGGTGATACCGCGTCCATTTGCGGCCTTTTTAAACAAATCCTGCATTTCTACCAAAGAAATGCGGCCTACTGCCCCCTCGGCATACACCTGAGCGGCTTCCAATAGGCTGCGGTCGTAACGAGCGCCGCCAATCAATTTGTAATAACGCATAGAATTAAATCAGTTTGTGGTGATTAAGCATCTCACAAAAGTGCAATAAGCAGGGTGTTTATTAGATGATTTTTGAAAACTGAACTATTTCTTAAACTTGCGGATAAAGATTAATATTCAAATAACAATTGCTTATCATTTTTGTGCATCTAAATTTATTACCCGACGAAAGGGCATCTAGTACACATGCATTCCTAACAAATTGATTTATAAAATTTTAACATGACAAGCACCACCATTCAATCAATCGATGCGGCCCTACAAGAGGCTGCCAAACACCTGATGCGCGCCGCTGGACAGGACGAAAAATTGTCTACCCGCGAAATTCGCCAAAAATTAAACAGCCTTTCCGGTGAAATGCGCGACTTAACAGAAGCGCTTTACCTTTTTGTGGTAGAAATTGATAAACAAGGGGCCAACCACATTACGGAAAAAGATATTGAACAAGCCATTGTTAAGGTAAAACAAGAAATTTTCCCAAAATATGTTGTTTCTGAGCATGTTATGAGTGAAAAAGATCAGGATAATTTGAAGGAACTGGCCCCAAAAACTGGGATAAACCTGGCCCACCAGTTATATCAAACCGCCCGTTCCAGCCAAGTAATTCCGGCAGCCCAGGTATTTGTTCAGATCCAGGGGCTGATCCAGGATTTGTTTTTTGATTACCTAGGTTCGGAGGCCAGCATGCCGATTGAAGCAGTGCATATTCCTTCCAACTTAACGGTGCTTTCTGAAACGACTTTTGCGTCGGCGCTGGGCTTGGAGCAAAACAAACCGGAAGAAGTGATTGCAAGATACCGGGAAGCACAAACGTTTTTCCCGATTTTTGTACGCCAGCATATGGATTTCGGACTTGATATACAGGCCCAGGCGATTGTTGATTTAATGGTAAAAAACCTGCGACAGCACATTATGGTGGTGCAAGGTGAAGACAATAGCAGCACTGGGGCAGAGCATCCGGTGTATGTAGTGGGGCTTGGCGACGATGGCAGTTTGGTTGGCTTCAAATCCATTGTGATCTGGACCTAGGTTCCACACCCTTGCATAGGGCTTGTTTAATTTCATTCGGTGTTCGGTATTCGGTGTTCGAATATCGAACGCCGAATACCAAAGCGAGCAACTCTTTGGGTAACGATGGCTTTTTATCCTCAAAATCCGTCTGCGGTGCAGGATATTAATTTATTCATCTTCATTTAACAAACTTAATCAAGGAATTGTAGTTTAGTGTTTCGTACCTTAATGCTTGCGGGTTATTGTACCCATTGTCTTTATGCATTTTTAAAAAATGGAGTCTCGAGTAACCATTTCTGTATTAATGTCAGTTTACAATACAGATTTTACCTTTGTCAAAAGGGCCATTGATTCGGTATTTGCGCAAGATTTTCAGGATTTTGAAATTATCCTGATTGATGATGGCAGTACCCACGAATTATCGAATCAGTTATTAAATTATGCCAAGCTGCATCCGGATAAAATTTCTTACCTATGGCATAAAAACAGGGGGCAGGCCAATTCCATCAACCGGGGTATTTTGAACAGTACAGGTCATTATATTGCCATTTTGGATGCAGATGATGCCTACAAACCCAACCATTTACGTGCTTGCTTAGCGGAGATGCAACATGCTGATTTGATTGCCTCTACCACCCATACCATCGTTGATAAAGAGGAAGATTACTATGTGCCCAACAAATACGACCTAAGTCAGTTGGTACATGTGGATGATTGTGTGCTTTTTGCCACGCTTTTTGGCAAGCGGGAAGTCTTTATGCGGGTAAAATTCCAGCAGATGTACGCCGCAGATTCCCATTTTTATGAGTATGCGGCCCAGTATTTTTCCGTTCGAAAAGTAGAATTGCGCACCTATATATACTATCGCAACAGTCCAACCAGCATTTGTACCCGTTTGAAAACGGCTTTTGATCCTGCACTCACCTAAATCCAGCGGCGATGGACCAATTCCAAGCAGGACCAAACTTGATCATGGCCTGTCATTTCACGGGTATTTATGACGTAAACCGCAGCACGACCTTGCCAGACGATGATTTTTCGTTGGTTCAAGATTGGGTTAATGCTATTGAGGCCCTTGGTTTACAAGGCGTGTTATTTCACAATAATTTTTCTGCCGAAACGTGTGCGTGCCACCAATCGAGGCACGTACAATTTCTTGAAGTAGCCTACCATCCACCGCTCAATCCCAATGTATTTCGGTATTTGGTGTACCGCGATTTTTTGGCGCAACAAGCCGATTTCATACAAAACGTATTTGTGACCGATGTGGGTGACGTGGTGGTTTGTCAAAATCCATTTATTGCGCCCTTATTTTTGGAAAAAACGGGCACTTTGTTTTGTGGCGATGAACCTAAACTGCTGGGAGATGCCTGGATGATGGACCATAGCACGCATTTGCGTTCGAAAATAGCCGATTATGGGGCATTTGAAGCAGATTTTAAGGAAGCGACTTTGTTAAATTGTGGTGTTTTTGGGGGCAATATTGCCATTATGCAGTCGTTTTTGGCAGATCTTTGCACCTTGCACACGACTTATAATGTGGATAATAAAACGGCGTACACTGGCGACATGGGTGCATTTAATTACTTGGTTCGATCAAGGTATCATGCATCCATGTGGCATGGAGCGCCTGTGAACACCGTTTTTAAAAACTATGAGACTGCGCGTCGAGATTGTTGGTTTCGGCATAAATAGGAATTAGCCCTTAATGCGCCGTGCTTCCTCTGCTGCAGCCGTTTGGCGCTGGCGGGCAGATTTTAGGATGCGGTTGCCAAAAGTATTGGTCCAACTCAACATGAATACCCGTTCGGCAAATTGAAAGGATTCATTGACCCGCAAATTGCTTTCAGGTTGGTTGGTTACGCCAAACCAATTGGAAGACAAGAACAAATCGGTGGCGTTGAGCCGCAGTTTACCCCATTTTTCGCCAAAATCCTTTTGAATACCAATGTTTGCGGCACCGGTTGCCCGCCACCGCGCTACCCCCCAGTATCCGGGAGAATTGTAGTTTCCAGAAACCTCCAGCATAAAGTTATTGGGAAGTTTGAAGGAATTTACCAGGTTGAAGCCATAATTGGCATTGGATAGTTGAATGTTGCGGCCGTCTATTTTTAGGTTGGTTTCTGAATGGTTGAGAAAGAAATTGTTTTGGATATCCCAAAATTTGGTCGGATGCAGTGGAAAGGAGAGGTTGGCGCTCCACACTTTGGCATTGGTTAAGTTTTGTGGTCGACTGATTTGACGGTTGGATTTGGCATCCACACAAGGTACGAAAGCAGTAGGTGCGTCCTGAAAACTATAGGCAACCGAAAAATGGAGCGATTTTATCCCGTAATCCAGGCTGACAGCATCGGTAAACGAGGGTTGTAACGCCGGATTTCCCCCTTGTAAAGTGGTAGGATCTGAAAAAATGAGCCAGGGTGCCAGCCATTTTATTTGCGGGCGGCTGATGCGGCGGCTGTAAGAGAAGTTGAGTGTTTTCGTTTCGGTTAGTTTCCGACCAATAAAAAGACTGGGAAACCAGGAGCCATAATTGCGGTCTACCACATTGGGCATTTCCACCGAACCGAGGTTGGTATTGGTATGTTCGTATCGAATGCCCCCTTTTAGGTCGGTTTTGCTGTCCAATTTAGCGGTAAAAGTGACATATCCACCTGCGACATCTTCATTCAGGATGAAAACCGAGGTTTGTTCGGGCATGACAACCCATTCGCCTTCAAATGGCAGACTGTCTACCCGGACATCATTTTCGAAATTCAGCACGGTCCATTTTGCGCCTGTTTCTAAATTGAACTTTTCACTAAAACGATAGCTGTAATCCGCTTTCGCAACCACTGCTTGAATGGGCGTTTTTTTGCTGATGCGCAATTGATACTGGGGTACGGCATACCCCGCGGCATCTATATTATTGACAAAATATTGGCTTGGATTGTTGATTTTATATTGAATTACATCTAAATCCAAATTCAGCGCAGCACGTTCGGAGAAGTTGTGGGTCAAATTAACGTTGCCGGTGTAAGATCGGTTGTGGTTCGTTTCGGTATTGGGCATGAGTAAGTGTGCCTGTTCCACCCCATTTTTCTGGTAAATAATGTCATTGGAGGCGCGCATGTACCAGTTACTATCAAAAAAAGTACCCAATACACCCACGACTGTTTTTTTCGATACTTGATAGTCGGCTCCAATACTTACATTGTGTACGCTCGTAGGGGTAAATGGTCTGCGACTATTGGTGGAAGTTTCCAAAAAATCATTACCGACTTGTACGCCGCGGTAGTTGGTGAATTTTTGGGGGTTGATGTTATAGTCGTAGTTGTAACTACCAAATACGTTTACCTTGTTTTTTCTGAAATTGAAATAGGTCCCAGCGCCATATTTTTCGGCAAATCCGTACCCGATATTAGCAGAGTAGCCGCCATTAAACCCATCGTCGGCCGATTTTTTAAGCACAATATTGATGATTCCGGCATTTCCTTCCGCTTCGAAGTTAGCGGGCGGGGTGTGAATCAATTCGATGCGGTCTACATTGTTGGCATTCATGCCTTGCAGCATTTGTACAACGGCCTCGGAAGGGAGTCGCGAAACCTTGCCATTGATCATGATCACGACCCCTGCTTTGCCGACCAGCGAAATTGTTTTAGAGAGCCGGTTCACTTGGACGCCCGGTGCGCGCTGCAAAACATCGATCACATTGCCCCCGGCGTCATTGATACTGTTGGCGACGTTTACGACATTGCGATCAATTTTCACTTCGAATGGCGCGCGTTTACCCACCACCGTGCCTTCTTGCAACAGCACAGCATTTTGTTCAAGGGTAAATACGCCGAGTGCTTTAACATTTGTGCCAGCATCTACCCTAAAAATGCTGCTATTTAATGGTGCAAAACCATACATCTGTGATTCGATGCGGTAGGCACCGGCTTCAATGGCCTCAAATGTAAAACGACCGTCTAAGTCTGCAATTACCCCTTTTACGAGCGTGCTATCACTTGCGTGCAACAATAACACAGTCGCTTTGGGAAACGGTTGTTTTTGGGGATCTAAGATTTGGCCTGTAAGTTGGGTTTGGGAAAAAATTGCCTGGTAACAGCAAAGCATGGCCAGGATGACAAGGGTCAAGGAGCGTTTCATTGGTTTAAACGATTTATTGGTTTTTGAATAGACTTCCCACCGCAACAAGTTTAATGGGTACTTCCTGAGGCAAAACACTCAAAGGTAAAAATACATTTTAAAGGGTAGTTGAATTGTACATTATTATGCAGCTATTTTTGTCAATTGTACTAAGTCCCGCCCAAAAGGTAGCATCTATGATCATGCTGCGCGCTGATTGTCGATCAAAGGGGCTTTAAGGTGCTTCGCTCAGCGGCCATTTGGTAAAGTCGGCTTTTCTGCCTTGTTTTGTGAAAACCCTATAACAATTCACTTTCAGCACAGTTTTAGGATAAAATAGGCGCTTTTAGGGCGCTTTCTTCGCAAAAAGCGCTTCGTGAACGCATGGATTGCCCAAAGCAGAGGCCGTCTGGCTGTTTTGTAGTGAATTTCATTATTATTTAATGTGCTTTTAGCCCCGCGCAAAAGCCAACAAATTTTTTCAGCACATGCAAACCAGTTCTACTGCGGTCTTTTACGACCATGCGCATCCTTTCGAATTGAAAGACCTTCCGGTGCCGGAATTAAAATCGGGTGAAATTCTGGTGCGCAACGAATATACAACGCTGTGCAGGAGCGATATTTACACGTATACGGGTCGGCGCATCGAAAAAAATCCAACTATTTTAGGCCACGAAATCGTGGGAAGAATCGCGGCTTTTGGTCCAGATGCCATCGAAAATGATCTGAGTGGCGCAAAAATGAACCTGGGAGACCGGGTAAGTTGGGCCATTTTTTCCAGCAACCCGGAGGCGGAAATCTCCAAGCGGGGTATTCCGCAAAAAGCAGATGACTTGTTTAAGTACGGGCACGAAAAACTGACCGAAACCAGCACCTTGCACGGTGGTTTGAGTCAGTACATTATTCTGAAACCGAATACGCCGATCATGAAAATTGATGAAAAAGTGCCGTTAAAGGTTGCGGCCATCATCAATTGTGCGGTTGCAACCATTGCAGGGGGTATGCGGGTAGCGGGTGATGTGGCGGGCAAAAATGTATTGGTTTCGGGTGCGGGCATGTTGGGTATGATCGCTTGTGCCATGAGCAAGGCCCAAGGCGCGGCCAATGTGGTTGCTTTGGATATTCATGTGGGTCGCCTGGAGACAGCCCTTCAGTTTGGGGCTAATCTTGGATTGCCCGCAGATGGCGATTTGCCTGCTTTAATGCAACATCATTTTGGTAAATTGAAGCCCATCGATGTGGTTATAGAGGTGAGCGGCGAAGCCACCGCGATGGAAAACACCCTCGAATTGATGGGTATTGGCGGAACTGCAGTTTGGTTGGGGGCGACCTTTCCGCAGCGAAAAATTGGCGTGGATGCGGAGAAAATTGTACGTAATTTATACAGCATCAAGGGTTTGCATAATTATAACGGTGCTGATTTTATCACCGCTGTTCGGTTTATCGAGCAACATTACCAGGATTTTCCATTCGCGGATATGATCCATGACCATTTTTGTTTGGACCAGGTAAATGAGGCTTTTGAATATGCCATTAGCGCCAATCCTTTCCGGGTTGGGGTGCGGATTGGGTAGACATTGGAAGGTGACACCTCGGGAAGGTGACACCTCGGGGAGATGACACCTTGGGGAAATGACACCTCGGGAAGGTGACACCTCGGGGAGATGACACCTCGGGAAGGTGACACCTCGGGAAGGTGACACCTCGCCAAACAAAAACGGTAGCAACACAACAAACAATAATGAAATTCTTCGACACCAATAAAAAACTCCAATTCCGCTCGGAGCTCGCTTTCTCTTTGTTTTGCATGTTTGCGGCTTTTATTACCTATTGCAGCATGTACGCATTCCGAAAGCCCTTTACCGCCGGTACTTATGCGCATTTATCGCTTTGGGGCATCGATTATAAGATTATATTGATTATCACGCAAGTATTTGGATATATGCTGTCCAAATTTATTGGCATTCGGGTGATCTCGGAGATGAGTCCGCACAAACGGATTTTAAATATCCTGGGATTGATTGGCATTTCGTGGGCAGCTTTGTTTCTTTTTGGGATCACGCCCTATCCTTACAATTGGATCTGGTTGTTTTTCAATGGATTGCCTTTGGGGATGATTTGGGGATTGGTGTTTGCTTTTTTAGAAGGCCGGCGCAACACAGAACTATTGGGCGCGGCTATGAGCATCAGTTTTATTGTTGCCTCGGGTTTGGTGAAGGCAGTAGGTAAGTATTTGATTACCGATTGGGGCGTTTCCGAGTTTTGGATGCCCTTTGGCGTGGGTTTAATCTTTTTGTTGCCTTTACTGCTGGGGGTGTGGATGTTGGGAAAAATTCCGCCGCCCTCCCCGGAAGACATCGCCCTGCGCACCGAACGGGTGCCGATGAACAAGGAACTTCGAAAAGCATTTTTCAAAACATTCGCACCGGGCATTATACTGCTGATTATCGTGTATATCGCGCTTACTATTTTCAGGGAGTTGCGCGACAATTTTGCGGTAGAAATTTGGTCTTTGCTGGGCTATCCCGATATGCCTCAGGTGCTGTTGACGGCAGAAATTCCGATTGCAGTGGGTGTTTTTGCCATTATTGGGGCCATGATTTTCATAAAAGATAATCGAAAGGCTTTCTATGCCAACATCGGCATCGTACTGTTGGGTGGTTTACTCTTGATTTCTGCAACTGCTTTATTTCAGGCGAAAATGCTACATCCTGCGGCGTGGATGATCCTGGCTGGATTTGCCATGTACCTCTCTTATGTGAGTTTTCACACGATGTTGTTTGAGCGCTGGATCGCCTTGTTTCAATATAAAAGCAATATAGGCTTTTTGATGTATGTCACGGATGCGTTTGGGTATTTGGGCAGCGTAGGGGTGTTGTTTTATAAAAATTTTGGCACCAAAGAACAAAACTGGCTGACCTACATTACGTATGTTTCCTATATCGTTGGGGCAATTACGGTCATTTCGACGGCCATTGCATTCTTTTATTTCCGGAATAAAGAAATCAGGCTGGGATTGCGGAAGCCGCTTAACCCGGCTCAAACAGGGCTTCCATCGTGATTTGATTTTGAATTAGGCTTAGGTAGTATTCGTTGGTTTTTACGCCGAAACAGCTTAACATCGTTAGAAAAACAGTTTTTCTAGTGCCCGTTTTCTCGATAAAAATGTTGCGCTTTGCACGAAGCTTGGATGCATATGATTTGTCAATGGTATACAGATTTGAAGCGAATTTGATTTCGATCAAATTGACGCAGTTGTCATTACGATCAATTAAAAGATCAATCTGAGTGCCTTCTTCCCCAGTTTTGGAAACATATCTCCAAATTGATTGCTCGGTGTAAATCCCGGCAATCCCAAGGGCCTTTTTTATTTGAGGAATATGTTGCAAACAAATATTTTCAAATGCTAATCCACTCCAACTTTTCCAGGATGCACTGCCTGCTTTCATCAGCCAGGTTCCTGGACCAATAGATTTGCTATTTTCGATAAATTTTAAATAAAATAGCGAATAAGGGTCACTCAATTTATAAATTGCATCTTTTACGGTCTTGTTAAAAGGAATATATTCCATAATAAAGCCCGATTCTAGTAATTCATCCAGTATTTTCGTTAAACGCCCACCAGAACTAAATGTGCCGCTTGCGATAAGTTCAGTTCTGGTGCGTCCTGAAGCCTGTTGCGCCAGCGCACGCACTACTTCTATGTGTTTATCCGCTTCATCAAATAGGGCCTGGTAAAGGAATTTGAATTCATCGCGTAAAGCACCGTCTTTTGTAAAACAAAGTTGGTCAATTGCCTGCGTGGCACTTTCTCCTGGACGTATAGCGCCCAAGTATTGTGGAATTCCACCGGTGATCAAATAAAGTTGTAAAATAGAATAACGTTCGAGGTTAACCCGGTTTGACCTGAGAAACTGTTCCGTTTCACTTAAATTGAATGGCAAAAGTCGGATGCGTCGGGTAATTCGGTTGTGCAATCCACCTTTGTTGCGCACAATATGCTGGATCATCCAGGAAGCAGCAGAACCACAAATGACCACCACCAAATTTGCCCTACGCGAGGCCCAATTATTCCAAAAGTGGTCGAAAGCAGACAAGAATCCAGACCGTGGCGTATCCAACCATGGAAATTCATCCAAAAAAATCACCTGTTTTTCGGTTTGAGCGATATTTTCTAAAGCAGTAGCCAACATGCGGAAAGCAGCCATCCAACTTTTCGGGTCAGCCAGTCGGGTGTTTGGATAAAAGGCAGCGGAAAAGGTATCCGAAAAGTTTTCCAACTGTCCGGATAGATTGGTTGCTTTTAACCCAGTCAATTCAAAAACAAGCTGCTTGGCATATATCGTTCGAATAAGGTGTGTTTTCCCAACCCTACGCCTTCCATATACCGCGATTAATTCAGCATGGGGAGTCGCTAAAGCATCGTTTAACAACTTGATTTCTGGTACTCTTCCAATGAATGGTTGCATCTTTGCAAAGTTATACTTGGCCAAAACTGGTGCAAAAATACTAGTTTTGGCCAAGTATACAAATTTATACTTGGCCAAAAGTGCCTTTATTGTACCGCTTTTGGCCAAGTATAAAAAATTATATCCGGCCAAAACAGTACTTTTTGTACCACTTTTGGCCAAGTATAGTTTTAAATACGCAGCCCAAACTCCAAAATCCGTTAAAAATTGACAAAAAAGCGCCTTTTACTACACTTTCGCCCGCACCCGATTGTTCTTAGGCAAATGCTCCAATTCTACCAATCCCAGCACTTCCAACAAGGGCGGAACATACATGCCAAAGCGACCGCGAAATCCTTTTTTTAAGCCATACCAGCCACCGATCGGGTTTTCTAGAGAACGACCCCAGGCTTCAACCGTGCCAGCTTTGGGTTCTTTGCCCTCATCGGCCGCACCCAATTCCATCCAGTCGCCGTGCGTTACCAGCATTTGATGCAGGTCTTCCACACAACGCCAGTTGTAATGCAAGGTGGTGGAGCCTACTTTGCATACCAATATGTTTTTATCGGTATCGTGGTACATGGTGTATTCGGCTGTACCGGGCGCTGTCTTCAATGCCCATGGGTTTTCTTTAGTGCCTTGTTCCATTTTTTAATTTTTAGAAGTTTTAAAGTAAAGTAAGATAAAGCGCTTCAATTGATTGGGGTAAATTGAATAGCAATTAAATTTTGGTGTACTTTGGCAGGGCATTCATTTAGTTTAAAAACCGACTTATGTCCAACGCTCAAAAATACACCCTCACAGCAGGCGATCTGCGCAAGATGAAACGCCAGGATTTTGAACCCACGGCACCCAAACCGGGCGAAGTGCGGGTGGCTGTAACAGCGATTGGACTCAATTTTGCCGATATTTTTGCCATTTGGGGCCTTTATGGCGCTACGCCAAAAGGCGAATTTACCCCCGGACTGGAATATGCCGGGCGCATTGACGCAGTAGGGGAGGGCGTTACGAGTGTGCGCGTAGGCGACCGCGTGATGGGTATTACCCGCTTCGGGGCTTATACGACCCACCTGAATATCGACGCACGTTATGTGCTGCCCGTGCCCGAAGCATGGGATGACGCCACGGCGGCAGCCTATTTGGTGCAAACTTTAACGGCCTATTATGGCATGGCGACCCTCGGAAATTTACTAAAAGGCATGACGGTGCTGATCCACAGCGCCGTCGGAGGTGTTGGCCTGCAAGCACTCAAGGTAGCCAAAGCGTACGGTTGTTATACGATTGGAACAATCGGAAGTCCAGGTAAAAAAGCATTCGGTTTGGAACAGGGTTACGACCAAATCATTGTACGCGGACCCAATTTTGAACAGGATTTGCGCACTGCACTCGATGGCCGACCCCTCGAACTGGTGATGGACAGTGTTGGCGGCGATTATTTTAAAATACCCTTGCGCCTGCTGGAGCCAATGGGCCGCATCGTCGTTTTCGGATCGGCGCGGTATGCCAGTCCAGGTAACAAACCCAATTATATCCACCTATTTTACCAATTCCTCACCCGCCCCAAACTGGATCCGCAGAAAATGGTAGAAAAAAATACGGGTGTATTGGGCTTTAACCTGATCTGGCTGTACGAACGCATTGAATTGATGCGCACGCTTTTACAAGAACTGGACGCCCTGCAACTGACGCCACCGCATGTTGGACATCGGTTTTCATTTGACAAATTGCCAGAAGCAATCCTGTTGTTTCAAACCGGAAAAACGAAGGGGAAAGTGGTCGTCGAGATTAAGTAAAATCACAACCTTTACCTAAACTTAAAATAGGTTCCGCCTGTCAGGTTCCAGTTTTCGCAGACCTTAGCCAAAATCACAATTTGATATGCTAAAGTACTGCATTTGCTTCTTCGGGGCCATCCTGCTTGCCCCCTTTTTCCTCCACGCACAATTGCCTGGAAAATCAGATAACCAAACCGTCATGTTGCCAAATGGCTGGTCGCTCAGCCCTGCTGGACGTTCTATTCCCTTGGGCGATTTACCCATGAACATGGTCATTAGTACCAATCAGAAAATGATTGCGGTCACCAACAATGGTCAAGGAGTTCATTCTTTGCAATTGATTGACGCCAAAAAGGGGGCGTTACTGCACAACCTCGAACTGCCGAGCGCATACCTTGGGCTTGCTTTTGCAGCCGATGATAAAACCTTGTATGTATCGGGTGGCAACAAAAATGATATTTTGCGGTACAAAGTTGAAAACAATCAACTTCAATTGATGGATACCATCAACTTGGGTGCACCTTGGCCCAACCGGATTTCGCCAACCGGACTTTGTTTGGATGATGCCCGTAATTTGATGTATGTGGTAACCAAAGAAAACAATAGCCTGTATGTGGTGGATACCAAAACCAAAGCCATCCTTAAACGAGATTCTTTGGGTAAAGAACTGTTTACCTGCGTGCTTTCACCCAATAAAAAAGACTTGTACATTACCCATTGGGGCGGAAACGAACTGATTGTTTGGAACACCGAAACCCGTGCGGTACGTACACGCATCCAGGTGGGAGATAGTCCCAATGACCTGATCCTTACCAAAAATGGCGATTTTGCCTATGTCGCCTGTTCGGATGATAACGCGGTGAGCATCGTTGATTTGAAAGCCGGGAAAACCGTGGAAACCCTCGTGGCTACCTTATATCCAGAAGCGCCAACAGGTTCAACGTCCAACAGTGTAGCCCTGTCGCCCGATGAAAAAACACTCTATGTCGCCAATGCGGATAACAATTGTCTTGCGGTATTTGATATATCCAACCGGAAAAGCAGCCAGGCAATCGGTTTCATTCCAACCGGATGGTACCCAACCAGCGTGCGGGTTTTAGGCAAAAAAATCTTTGTCGCCAATGGTAAAGGATTTTCGTCATTTGCAAACCCCGATGGTCCAAACCCGGTTAATAAGGTGCACAATGTAGCCTACCAAAAAGGCGATAAGGAAACATTGATGAAAATTCAGTACATCGGCAATTTGATGAAAGGCACCCTGAGCATCATTGAAACGCCAAATGCAAAGGAACTGGCCGAATATGCCCGCCAAGTGTACCAAAATACGCCCTACACGAAAGCGCGGGAGCAAATGGCCGATGGCGAAGCGGGCAACCCTATTCCGCGTAAAATAGGTGAACCATCGCCCATTAAATACGTGTTTTACGTCATTAAAGAAAACCGTACCTACGATCAGGTGCACGGAGATATGCCCGAAGGCAATGGGGATTCGAGTTTGTGTATTTTTCCGGAAAAAATTACGCCCAATCACCACGCAATTGCACGGGAATATGTGTTGCTCGACAATTTTTATGTAAATGCGGAAGTCAGCGCAGATGGACACAACTGGAGCATGGCCGCTTATGCCAACGACTATACGGAAAAAAACTGGGTGACCAGTTATGGCCGCCGCGGAGGCAAATATGTATATGAAGGTCAAAATCCGACAGCATGGCCGAAAAACGGATTTATTTGGGATCATTGCAAGCGTGCAGGCATTACGTACCGTACGTATGGCGAGTTTGCCGACGTTAAAGCCAATATTCCTGCGTTGGAAGGCCATTTTTGCCCATACTATACCGGCTGGAACACGGGTGTAAAGGATACAACCCGTTTCAGACAATGGAAACAAGAGTTTGATTCGCTGGTGGCGAAAAATGCACTGCCGCGTTTCAACACCGTTCGAATGGGCAATGACCATACGGAAGGCATGCGCACAGGTCGTCTGACACCCTTTGCGATGGTGGCCGACAATGACATGGCGCTGGGTATGTTTATCGAGCACTTATCAAACAGTCCGGTATGGAAAGAATCGGCGGTATTTGTGTTGGAAGACGATGCGCAAAATGGCTCCGACCATGTGGATGCACACCGTTCTATCGCTTATGTAGTAAGTCCTTACACCCGCCGCAAGTACGTGGACCATACCATGTACACCACCAGCGCGATGTTGCGTACCATGGAATTGATCCTGGCTATGCCACCGATGAGCCAATATGATGCCGCAGCGACGCCTATGTGGCGCAGTTTTACGGCAAAACCTGATTTTACACCATATAAATTGTGTCTTAGCACCATCAATTTGGACGATCGCAATGCTGCTGTGAATGACTTGAGCCGGCGCTCAGAAATGTTTGATATGAGCCACGAAGACAGTGTACCCGATTTAGAATTCAATGAAGTGCTTTGGAAGGGCATCAAAGGCGAACACAGTGAAATGCCCGCACCACGCAGGGCGGCATTTTTGAAATATGTACAGGAATTGGGCGACGAAGATTAGACGTTTGCTTGGCGGTGGGCGTTCGAAAATACGGACGCCCATCGCCCTCTTTAAACCTTTACTTAAACTTAAAATAAGTTACCCGATTTATTTGTCCATTTTCTTGCACCTTAGCGCAGATACCCAATATCGGGTGGGTTTACAATCCTATTTATGCAGCCAATTGTTTCTGAAATTATTACCCTTTTTAATGAAAAAGGTGGGTCGATGTATGGCGGAGAAGCCATTACACAACTTGAACATGCTTTACAGGGCGCCACGTTAGCCCGCACACAAGGAGCACCTTCCAGCCTGGTGACGGCAGCTTTGCTCCATGATATTGGTCATTTATTGCATGATTTGCCGCAGGATGCACCCGATGAGGGCGTCGATGATGTGCACGAAAATTTGGCTGCCCAGTTTTTGGCTGCCCATTTTATCCCGGATGTGGTAGAGCCCGTACGCCTGCATGTAGAAGCCAAACGTTACCTATGCGCTACCGAAAACGGTTATTTGCAACTGCTTTCGGCGCCTTCTATCCAAAGTTTGGCCTTGCAAGGCGGTCCAATGCACAAAGATGAAGTTGCTGACTTTGAACAATTACCTTTTTACAAGCAGGCTGTTCAATTGCGTATTTGGGATGATCAGGCAAAGGATCCATCCATACAGACGGCACCCATTGAATCTTTTGCCGACGATATGGAGGCTGCTTTGTTGTCGTAAAATGTGCTTTAAACGGTTAAAACCAATTCAATTTTTTGATATGAAAAAGTACTTCCTTTGGATGCTGCTCTTGTCTCCGCTATGTTTAATGGCGCAAAAACCGGGCAAAGCAACCGACCCTTCCGTCCTATTGCCCAATGGCTGGTCGCTCAGCCCCGCAGGTCGCTCGCTGGAATTGGGTGATTTGCCGATGAATATTGCGATTTCTCCCAACCAAAAATGGATGGCGGTAACCAACAATGGCCAAGGCATGCATTCTTTGCAATTGATTGACGCACAAAAGGGTACCCTGGTGCACAACACCTTGATGCCTGCTGGATGGCTAGGTTTGAGCTTTGCCGCAGATAACAAAACACTGTACGTATCGGGCGGCAATCAAAATGCCATTTTACGCTACACCGTTGATAACAATCAACTCAAAATCAAGGACACCATTAGCATGGGACAGCCTTGGCCGGTTAAAATTTCTCCAACAGGACTTTGCCTCGACAACCAGCGCAATTTACTGTATGTAGTGACCAAAGAAAACAACAGCCTGTACGTCATTGATACCCGGACCAAAGCCGTGGTGCAACGCGATTCCCTGGGCAAAGAACTGTACACCTGTGTGCTTTCGCCGAACCGCAAAGAATTGTATATCACGCACTGGGGTGGTAATGAATTAATTGTATGGAATACCGAAACCCGTAAAGTGGCAAAACGCGTTGCAGTAGGCGATAGCCCAAATGATGTGGTGGTTAGTAAAAGTGGTCAGTTTGCGTATGTCGCCTGTTCCGATGACAACGCAGTGAGTGTGGTAGACTTGAAAAGCCGGAAAACGGTCGAAACCCTGGTTGCTACCTTATATCCGAATGCGCCAACCGGCTCCACGACCAACAGTGTGGCCTTGTCGGCCGATGAAAAAACCTTGTATGTCGCCAATGCCGATAACAATTGTCTCGCGGTGTATGACATCAGCAAACCAAGAAGCAGCCGTTCTTTGGGCTTTATTCCAACGGGCTGGTACCCAACTTGTGTGCGTACCGTTGGTAAGCAAATTTTTGTTGCCAACGGCAAAGGATTTTCTTCGTTCCCAAATCCTGCAGGCCCAAATCCACTCAGCGAAGCGCAAAATGTGGCTTATCAAAAAGGGGATATTGAAACCTTGTTGAAGGTAGAATACATTGGTAACCTGATGAAAGGCACTTTGAGCATCATCGAAACACCTACCGTTGCCAAATTGGCGGATTATACGAAACAGGTATTCAAAAACACGCCCTACACGAAAGCGCGCGAAAAAATGGCCGATGGTGAAACGGGCAATCCAATTCCACAAAAAGTGGGTGCACCTTCTCCGATTAAGTATGTGTTTTATATTGTAAAGGAAAACCGCACCTACGATCAGGTGTTGGGTGACATGCCAGAAGGAAATGGCGACAGCAGTTTGTGTTTGTTTCCTGAAAAATATACCCCCAATCAGCACAAAATTTCGCGTGAATTTGTGTTGCTCGACAATTTTTATGTGAGTGCAGAAGTAAGTGCCGATGGACACAACTGGTCTACCGCTGCTTATGCCAACGATTACACGGAAAAAACCTGGGTAACCAGTTACGGCGGCCGTGGGGGCGAATATGTGTACGAAGGTCAGAACCCAACGGCTTGGCCTAAAGGCGGCTTTATTTGGGACCATTGCAAACGCGCAGGCATCACGTACCGCACGTATGGCGAGTTTGCCGATGATTATAAAGCGAATATTCCATCCTTAGAGGGCCATTTTTGCCCTTATTTCACTTCTTGGGATACCGATGTAAAAGATACCACCCGGGTAACACAGTGGAAGCGCGAGTTCGATTCCCTGGTCGCAACCGGTTCTTTGCCGCGCTTGAATACTTTGCGTTTGATCAACGACCACACAGAAGGCTTGCGTAAAGGTGCCTTGTCACCTTTGTCGATGGTTGCCGACAATGACCTGGCCGTTGGCTTGTTTATCGAGCACCTATCGAAAAGTCCGGTTTGGAAAGAATCGGCGGTATTTATCCTGGAAGATGATGCCCAAGATGGTGCTGATCATGTAGATGCACACCGGTCTATTGCCTTTGTGGTGAGTCCATACACACGTCGCAATTATGTAGACCATACGTTATACAGCACCAGTTCGATGTTGCGTACCATGGAGTTGATTCTTGGGTTGGCGCCCATGAGCCAGCATGATGCGGCAGCTACCCCCATGTGGCGCTCATTTACGGCAAAAGCCGACTTCAGTCCGTACAAAGCGGTGCCTGCACGGATCAGCCTTGATGATCGCAATGCAGCAGTAAACGATCTCAGCCGTCGTTCGGAAGCCTTTAACTTGGCCCAGGAAGACCGCGTTCCGGAGCGCGAGTTCAACGAAGTATTGTGGAAAGCCATCAAAGGCGAACACAGTGAAATGCCTGCACCCCGCCGTGCCGCATTTTTAAAATATCAGCCTGAAGAAGAGGAAGAGGGCGACGAAAAGTAAAAAGGAGGTGACACCTCCCACTCTAACACTTTTGGTATTGGAGGTGTCACCTTTTTTTATTAATCTTCTAGGTTTTTTCCTGCCAATTTGGTGATGCCGCCCGAAATACGCGCGGCCATTTTAACCGCAAATTCGTATTCCTTGTATTTGCGCTTGAATTTTGGACCCAGTTTAATTAAGTCTTTTAGGTAGGGTTTTTGCACGATGCGCACGCCAAATGATACTTTGTCCTTCAAATTGAGTTGATCTTTCCACACTTCACTGCCTTTCAGAATTTTTTCAATAGATGCCAGGTTTTGGTCGTGGTATTTTTGCACAAACTTGATGCCCTTGCGCGGATCGGCAAATTTGAGGTCTTGGTTAAGAAACAACACGTAATCACTGATTAGGCCATCCAGTTTTTGTTCGGCGGGCAGGTTGCTTGCCGCCAGGCTTTCCAAGTTACTACGGTGCTTCGATAGCCACCCGTTTTGTTGCAAGGAGGCGCAGGATTGGAGGCTAAGAAAGGTGCTAGCCCAAAGCAGGATGAAAAAATGAGTGCGCATGCGCTAAAATTTATTTTGAA
>JBBAVI010000020.1:0-66718 GCA_040397785.1 Saprospiraceae bacterium
TCGTAATTGGAGTTGGCGCTGCTGGAGGCGCTGCGCTAAAGTTCGTGAACAAACCAGTTACCGCAGAAACTGTCCACACTTGTGAACTTGGTGCATTTACCTTGATTTGTTCGCCGAATTGGCCATTGGTCAGGTTAGTTGCGTTGTTCAGGCAAACGCATGGGTCAGAGATCGTAGTATTGCACGTAAAGGTGGCAATCGATACCGATCCAAGCATGGTTTGGGTACAACCAGTTGCCGTGATGGTGGCCACAACCGTATAAGTACCTACGGCCAGTTGGTCACCGAAACTGATGGCATTGCCAGTGCCAGCTACGGGCGCACCCACATTGTTGCCGTTGAGCAGCAATTGATAATTGACGCCGGTTTGCGATCCATTCAAACCAACCGGCAAACCAATATTATCAGTAGTACAACGCGCGCCGCCGCCAGTTACCGTAAAGGTAGGCGCAAAGTCGTCGTTGGTAATGGTGCCTGTGCCATCTGTGGTAGCGCCGCCGCCACTCAGGGTGATATTGCGACCGTTGTTCACTAAGTTGCTTAACCGAAGGATAAAGGTTTCATTCGGCTCGATGACGCAATCGCCAACGATGGTTACAACTACTTGCTTACTGGTTTGACCGGGCGTAAACGTATGGTTGCCGCTGGCGCTTAAATAATCATTGTTGGCAATCGTAGCCGTGCCGTCTACCGTAGCATAATTCACCACCACATTGGCATCGGAAGGATTGCTAAGCGTCAGGTTGAAGGTCAGGGTTACGGTATTGATCGGACCGCCTTCCACAACTACCGGGCTGCTCACTGAAAGCACCGCCGCATCATCGTTATTGATGGTACCCAATCCGGTACCATCCAGAATTGTACCATTTACCGGATTGGAAAGCGTCATTTCCACTGTTTCATTCAATTCAACGGTTACATCGCCATTAACCACCACATTGATGGTTTGCGTAAGCGCGCCTCCAGCAGTGAAACTTGCCGTTCCTGCAGCCAATGCTTGATAATCGGAACCGGAAATAGCCGTGCCGCCGGTGATGGCGTAGTTCACCGAACAAGCGCTGGCATTATTCGAACGCGTAATCACAAACGCCAGATTGGTCGTACCGGCGTTGCCTTCGGTGATAACAGGATCGCTGATAGAGAACTGCGTATTGACAATTTGCACCTGATAGTCTTCTACTTCACCGTTGTTTGCCAGGCCATTAAAATTCAGACCTCCAGTTGAACTTAAGCGGAAACGCGCAAAGGTAAGCGCAGGTGTTGCTCCGTTAGGCACAAGGAAGGATAGGTTGTTACTGCCTGCCACTACCGCTACGCCGTTGAACACTTTTTCACCAGCGCCGCTGAAGTTGCCATTGTTATCAAAGTCCACCCATGCATCAATAAAGCCCGCCGCAGAAGCATTGACCACCACATTGGCAGTGACGTTGGTAATGAGCGGATTAGGCAATGTTACACCGTCCTCGTCATCACCTTCAGCATCGGTATCGTCGCCATTGGCTGTACCAGTAGGCTGGCCATCCGCATCGCCATCGGTGGCATTGCCCAAGAATAATGTCGGGAATGCGTTGTGACGTGCACCGTTAGAAGCCAGCAACGTACCATAAGAATCAGGTGCATCCCCGTAGTCCACTTCGTCATTAAGCAAGTCCCCGAAAGCCTGAGCATTGCCAAAGACAACTGTACCGGGAATGGGGACACCACTAATGGAGTTCAGGTTTATCCGGAAGGATTCATTATTCTCTACAATGAAATCTCCAATACCTTGAACGGTGATGGTTTGTACTTCATTGGCCGTACCGGTAAATACAAGATCCCCATCGTTATCAATATAATCACTGCCAAAACTGGCCGAGCTGTTGTTCGTGTTATAATTTACTGAAAAACCACCCTGAACCGCATTATTCAATGTAACCGTAAACACATAATTGGTCAATCCGACATTACCTTCCGGATTTACGATATTTCCGGAAAGGGTGACAGTAGCATTATCGTCATTGGTAATGGTACCGGTAGCAACGGCGGTTCCAAGCGAAACATTGCGACCTGTAGCGTTTAGAGAGCCAATGGCTACATTATAGATTTCATTGGCCTCTACTTTGCTGTCGTTGACAATTGCCACCGGAACGGTTTGCGCCGTGGTGGTACCGGCAAGGAAAGTAACAGTCTGATTGGTAATACCGGTGTAGTCATTGTCGGCAGTAGCAGCCGTTCCATCAGTGGTATTAAACAATACTGTTACGTTTACATCTACCGGATTAGACAGGGTAAGGGAGAAATTCTGCGGCGTGGTCGCTTCTGGTCCGCTCACGTTGCCAGCAATATTGACTATTGCGGCATCGTCATTGGTGATAGTTGCCGTTTGCGGTGAGCCAGCTAAGGTGATAGCAGCGTTTTGAACCGTTGTTGTACCACTGATAAGCCCTAATGCACCTGTGAAGGTTTCATTAAGCTCTACTTTATTATCGCCATTTACCAGCACGGTGATGGTTTGCGTTTCTCCAGAGTTACCAGCAAAACTGAGTGTCCCATCATTATCGATATAGTCGTTGTCAGCGGTGATAGCCGTGCCGTTGTTGGTCGTGTAAACCACGTTGAAGCCGCCTTGTACGGCAGCGCTGAGCGTTGCGGTAAAGGTATATGTCGTTGTGCCTGCATTGCCTTCATTTTGGGCAATACCGCCACTCAGGGTAAGATTGGCCGCGTCATCGTTGTTGATGGTACCGATACCCGTATTGTCCGATATACCGCCGTTGACCGGGTTGCTGAGGGTGATGATCACCGTCTCGTTGTCTTCCACTACCAGATCGCCATTCACTGTTACCGTAACGGTTTGTGTGAGGGCGCCGCCAGCCGTAAAGTTGACCGTACCAGCCGCCAAAGGAGCATAATCAGATCCAGAGGTAGCGGTGCCGCCTGTAATGGCATAGTTTACCGAAGAAGCAGTGGCGTTGGTAGTACGGCTCACCGTAAACACCAGATTGCTGGTACCAGCATTGCCTTCCGCTACGGATGGGTCATTGATACTGAACTGATTGTCTAGGATGCTGATGGCGTAATCTTCCACTTCACCGTCGGCAGCCAGGCCACTTACACCAGTTCCGGAAGCTGTGGACACCCGGAAGCGCACAAAAGAGCCGCCTAAAGAGGCTGTTCCGGGTACAGAAAAGCTCAGCGCGTTGTTGCCTGCCACCACAGCGGTATTTGTCAGTACTTGCTCGCCGGCATCATTCCAGTCACCGTCGCGGTTATAGTCAACCCATGCATTTAAACTACCTGCACCGGAGGCGTTTACGGTGATGTTGGCAGGAGCATTAATAATCAAAGCGCCAGGTAAGGTCACGCCGTCTTCATCTGCGCCATCGCCATTGGCCAAAGCATTGGGTTGTCCGTCGAGGTCGGCGTCAACCGTTGCTCCCAGGCGCAATCCACCTGGAACTTCCGCGTGACGAGCGCCGTTGTTGGCTGATAGTGTCGGATAGGTACCTGCAAAACCGCTTTGTGCGGCAGTCGGTGCATCACCCCAATCCAGCTCATCATTGACGATGGTACCGGTTTCAGGGTTGTTACCTGTGATGGAGATGGCCGCTGTTTGCTCTGGGCTTGACGCAGCAATCGCGCCTAACAGTAGCGTGAAAACCTCGTTGTTCTCAATGTTCAGATCACCAATTACTTGCACGGTAACGGTTTTCGTTTCATTGAATACGCCTGTATAAGTCAGCGTACCATCGTTGTCCGCATAGTCCAGGTTGGCAAGCGTAGCCGTGCCGTCGTTGGTAGTATAGTTGACCGTAAAGCCACCTTGCACAGGAGCGGTCAGGCTGATGGAGAATACATAATTCGTGGTACCGGCGTTGCCTTCGTTGAGGCTGACAGGGCCGGCAATGAACAAAGTCGTTGCATCGTCGTTCGTGATGGTGCCTGTGCGGGTTGCAGTACCCAAGGTCACATTACGACCACTGGCAGAGAGGCCGCTGATCGTTCCGGTGTAGGTTTCATTGGCCTCCACTTTGGGGTCATTGGTAATGACAACATTTACCGATTGTGCCGTAGTGGTGTTGGCAGCGAAAGTAACCAATTGGTTGACAATACCGGTATAATCAACATCCGCGGTGGTAGCTGAACCGTCTGCGGTGTTGAATTGAACCGTAACTGCAACATCTACTGGATTGCTCAGGGTTACAGAGAATGTCTGTGGTGTTGTTGCTTCTGGGCCGCTAACATTAGCGGCTATATTGATCATAGCGGCATCATCGTTGGTGATGGTTGCGGTTTGGGGAGAACCAGCGGTGGTCACACCAGCAGGTGCGCCACTGAGCGCGCCGAGCGCACCCTGGAAAGTTTCATCCAATTCAACGGTAATATCTCCGTTCACATTAACCGACCAGGTTTTGATTTCACCCACGGTACCGGCAAAAGTTAGTGTTCCATCGTTGTCGGTATAATCACTGCCGGCAATGGCAGTACCGCCACCAGTAGTATAAGGCACCGTAAAGCCGCCTTGTACAGCATTGTTGAGGGTAGCTGTGAAAGTATAAGTCACGGTGCCAGCATTGCCTTCGTTTTGAGCACTGCCACCGGTAAGGGTTACAACAGCGGCGTCATCGTTGGTGATGGTACCGGTGCCAGGGCTTACAGCGATTCCACCATTAACGGGATTGCTGAGGGTTATGACAACCGTTTCGTCATTTTCAACTACTACATCTCCATTGACCGTTACCGTAATCGTCTGGGTCAACGCACCGCCAGCAGTAAAGTTGACGGTACCCGCAGCGAAGGGTGCATAGTCTGTACCAGAAGTAGCCGTGCCGCCCGTGATCGCATAATTCACCGAGGAGGCGGTGGTATTGGTTGTGCGACTGATCGTAAAGGTTAAGTTGCTGGTGCCAGCGTTGCCTTCCACAACACTAGGACTGTTGATAGAGAATTGGTTGTCGACGATGTTGGTTCGATAATCTTCCACTTCGCCGTCGGCGGCAAGACCACTGTTCGACAGGCCACCTGCAGAACTAAAGCGGAAACGCAAGAAGGAAGAACCTACTACTGCATTGGATGGTACAGCAAACGTCAGCACATTGTTGCCCGCAGCCAGTGCTATATTGTTAAATATTTTTTCACCGGCATCGCCAAGGTTTCGGTTCCAGTTAAAATCCATCCAGGCATCTAATTTACCTGCTTGGGAGGCATTTACGGTTATCGTGGCGGTAGTACCACGCACAAAAACACCGGGCAGGGTCACACCGTCTTCATCGTCGCCATCTGCGTCCGTATCGTCGCCATTGGCCAGGTTGTTAAAGCTACCGCTCGTTCCTTGGCCATCCGGGTCGCCGTCGATGGCAGCGCCAAGTTGGAAGCCAAGGACGGTATTGTGGCGTGCACCATTATTAAATGAAAGGGTAGGCAGTGTGTCGGGACCGTCGCCCCAGTCAAGTTCGTCGTTGGTAATGGTGGCGGTTTGAGGAGAACCTGCTGTAGTCACGCCCGCCGGGGCACCGGTGATAGCACCGAGTGCGACAGTAAAAGTTTCATTCGCTTCCACCTTGGTGTCACCGTTCACCAATACAGTGATGGTTTTGGCTTCAGCAGCCGTGCCAGCAAAAACCAAAGCAGGGCCGTCATTATCCACATAATCGTTGTCGGCAACAGTGGCGGTACCGTCGTTGGTTGAATAAGGAAGCGTAAAGCCGCCTTGTACAGGATTGCTCAAGGTGACGGTGAATACCCTCGACGTCGTGCCGCTATTGCCTTCGTTGGCTGAACCGCCGCCGGTGAGTGTCACCACGGCTGCGTCATCGTTGACGATGGTACCCGTGCGGGTCGTTGTGCCCAGACTGACGTTGCGGGTACCGGCAGCCAGTGTGCCAATAGAAGTGTTGAACACCTCATCCGCTTCTACTTTATTGTCGTTATTAATGGTAACGTTAACAGTTTGAGCCGTGGTAGTTCCTGCGGCAAAGGTTACCGTTTGGGATGCAATGGCGTTGTAATCATTATCCGCTGTGGTGGCGGTACCATTTGAGGTGGAGAATTGCACAGTTACTGCCACATCTACCGGATTCGAGAGCGTTACGCTAAAGGCTTGTGGCGTGGTGGATTCAGACTGGCTGACATTCGCCGCTATAGATACAACTGCTGCATCATCATTGGTAATGGTTCCTGTTTGTGGCGACCCGGCTGTAGTTACGCCCGCAGGCGCACCCGTTAAGGCGCCTAAGGCAACAGTAAAGGTTTCATCCAGTTCCACCTTGTTATCGGTGGTGCTGACGACCGTAATGGTTTGAAATTCACCGGCAGTACCAGTAAAAACCAAGGAACCATCGTTATCCGTATAGTCGTTGTCGGCTGTGGTGGCGGTGCCGTTGTCTGTTGCAAAAGGCACGGAAAATCCACCCTGAACCGGATTGTTCAAGGTTGCAGTAAATACAAAGTTAGTGCCTTCATTCTGAGAAATTCCGCCGCTCAATGTCAATACCGCTGCATCGTCGTTGGTGATGGTACCAGTAGCCGCCGGATTGGCGCCAAGATCGTAGGTGGCGCCGTCGGTGAGCGTGATGATCACAGTCTCGTTTGGTTCAACAATAACGTCAGCGACAGGATCGACGGTGATGACCACCGACGCGCTGCCCGCAGGAATAAGGATGGGGCTGGAAGGGATGCCGGAATAATCAGAAACAGCGGCCGTGCCTGTTACGGTGAAGGGCACAGAAAGGCTGCAATCGGTAGCGCCGGTCCGGGTGATGGTATAAGTGAGGTTGGTAACGCCGTCTTCGTTCGTGCTAAGTGGGCTTACGGTAATATTCACCAGCGGAACAAAGTTGGCCGCATTCGGTGTAGGTGGAAGCGCTTGATAAGTAGCGGTATTGCGGAAACCGCCGCTGCCATTGGCGATGCGTTGCATCGAATTACAAGTAGCGTCGCCGTTGCCACTTTCATTCACCTGCGGCTGCCCGGCATTCAGCAGCACCAGCAAACCCAGATCGTCGGCGTCATCGGTATCATATACCAGTGCGTCAATAAGGTTAGTGGTAGTAACAGCCGTTCCAGTCGGGAAATCGGAAGCATTGGCATTATACAGCGCGATGCCGTCCTGACCGTTTTGAAGGATGTTGCCGCCAAATACAAGATCAACGCCCGGCACACCGGAATTACCCAAAACAAAATATCCGTTGGCGTCTGTTGTAAATCCATCCAGATCAAATGCTGCGTAGGACTGGTCGTTAGACCCGTTATAAAACACTACAACCAGGCCGGTCAACGGGGTATTACCAACGCCTCCGTCATACAATTCTACAAATTCCGCGGCGTCGGTACCCGGCGTATCCGAATCGGCTTCATTGATAAGCACCGGAGCCTGATCGTCATTTACAATGGTACCTGTACCGTCGAGGGTAATGCCTGACGGACTGAATACGACGTTACGACCGGAGGCAGCAAGATTGCTCAAACGTAACAGGAGCGTCTCATTGCTTTCAAAAGTCAAGTCGCCGTTCACCGTCACGGTCACGGTCCGGGTTTGTGAAGCGCCGCCGTTTGCATTGAACGAAGCCAAAGCGCCTGAGGCGGTCATATAGTCATTGTTGGCAAGCGTGGCAGTGCCGTCTACCGTCGCATAGTCGAGGTTCACCGCTGCGTCCACCTCTCCGGTAAGGGTTACAGTAAAGACAAAAGCCGTTGTGCCTGCATTGCCTTCCGCAAGGCTGACATTATTGATCGTCACCGTAGCGGCGTCGTTGTTCAGGATCGTACCGGTTTGTGGCGATCCGGCGGTAGTAACACCCGCAGGCGCACTAGTAACCGCGCCCAAAGACACGGTCAGAGTTTCATCCAATTCTACTTTGGAATCCACTGTGGTAAGCACCGTAATGGTTTGGGTTTCTCCAACAGTACCTGCAAAAGTTATGGAACCGTCGTTATCGGTATAGTCGTTGCCGGCTGTGGTTGCCGTGCCATTGTTGGTCGTATAGGCCACAGAAAAACCACCCTGCACCGGGTTGTTTAACGTCGCAGTGAAAACCAAATTAGTTCCTTCATTCTGGGGAACGCCGGCGCTTAGTGTCACTACGGCCGCATCGTCATTGTTAATGGTTCCCAATGCCTGAGCATCCGTTAGATAAATCCCTGTAGGCGCTCCGGACAGGTTGACGGTAAAGGTTTCATTGGCCTCCACCATTGCATCGCGATTAACCAACACTGTGACCGTAGCCGTTGGGCTGCCGCCTGCGAAGAAGGATACCGTACCACCGGAAACAGCGGTATAGTCGGAGGCGCTGCTCGCCGTGCCGTTGGCCGTGTTCACCGTCAGGCTGAATGCCTCGTCAGTATCAGAGCGGTTCAAGGTGAAATTAAACAAAGTAGTTCCTCCCCCATTACCTTCGCTGAGCGTTAGATCGCTAATGGTAACAGTAGTAGGCGTTTTAAAGCCAAAATCCACGTGGGCAATCGCCGCCGATACGGAAAAGGCCGCAGTAGCTACCCCGAAGCCAGCTACAGCATTGCCATTATCATCATTATCGGTCGGGCTAAAATCCGGATCGGGCGCAGCGGTGGTCGGGCTGCTTACCAGCGGTTGTCCGCTATTATACAAAGCGCCTCCCATAGCAAAGTTGGAGGGTGCTACTTCAATAATATAAGTTCCAGGACACACATCAAAACTATACGTACCGTCCTGCATGCCAACAGTAGTCGTAGTAGCGGTGCCCAACGGGGCGCCATCGCCCGCGTCAAGTGCGTTATTGTTGTTGACATCCACGTAGATGTTCAACAAAACACCGTTGATCCCGGCATCGCCAGCATCAAAAACCGTGTTTCGATTGACATCGTTGTACACCAGATTGCCCACTGCGATACCAGCAAAGGGCGTCAGTGTAGGGTTGGAGGCGCCGGAAATATCCGGATCGTCCGAAAGCACCGTGCTAAAGTTGGAACCCGAAACGCTTGCCTGGTTGGATACGCTGCAAACACCCGCCGGGAACGGCGAATCAATGGTTGCCCTGAATAGAATTCTAAAGGTAGAGTTAGCAGGGACGGTAACCGGGCCGGTCGTAACCGTTTCGCCCGACATCATGGCTTCCGCGCCATTTTGACCTTTTACCGTTGGCGTATTTTTAACAGGTTCTGCTGATTTTTCAATTTCATCCGCAGGCGTATCTGTTTGTGGCGTATTTCCTGGATCGGCTACTGCAACCTCGGCTACTGGATCATTGCCTACCAACGGCAATGGGTTGGTAGGCACAAGGCAGGTTGAACCGAATGTAAAGGGACCCACACCGCTTTGGTTGATAAAGGCCGTAGGTGATAAAGGCGAATTTGTATTGGCATTCCAGTTTGTGGGAGCTGTTGTACCGCCGCCCTGCACCAACAACTGGTGGGAGGCCGTAGCGGAACGATATTGGGCGTTGCCAATGGAGCCTGCCGGTGCGTTGGTCGTATTGCTTACAATATTGGCGCAAGTTTTATTGGTAAACACACTGCTCGAAGCGCCGGCTATTGCCTGCATGCAATAAAAACCCGAAGCGCCAATTGAGATATTATTGCTCAAGATATTGGCATCCAAACGACCCGTACCACCGCTTGAACCGCAAATAAGACCGAAATCGTCGAAGCCTACCGCAACGTTATTCTGAATGAGCACTTTACCGACCGAGTTGGCTGTAGCCAATACCCGAATCGGAATACCAGAACCGGCAGACGTGGTTATGTTCGGGTTGTTCTGAATGCGTCCCTGAAAAGTAGAAGAGCCTTGGCCGTTAATATTAACCGCATTAATCCCCCGACTTTTGATCAAAGGGTTTCCGATGATGTTAAAATCCATGTTTGCAGTACCGGCAGTTACCAAGTCAATGGCAGCCGCAAGCCCAGTTGGCCCTGCATCAAAAGTTGAGCCCGTAATATCCACACTGGCTACTGCCGTGTTGTCGCTGATCACCTGGAGGCCGTTGGTTTTCGGCATGGTGAATGTCGAGTTGACAACATCCAGCGTCAAATTGGAAGAACCCAAGTTGTCAATTTCCAAACCGTCAGCGCCTAAAGTACTGGCCTGGTTGTCGCCGAACGTAGAGCTGGTCACAGTAAGGGCAAGCGTTTTATTCGTATTATATATAACGGCAGCGCGCTCGCTCGGTTTTGTTAAAGAGGAACTGGTAATCGCACAGGTACCGTCTACATTGACCCCATACAAGCAACTTTCTTCCGTATCGGTACCGCTACTCGCTACCCCGCAGTTAATCAGGGTACTGCCGATCAGGCTAAAGCCGGTTACGGTAGATAAGTTGATACCTTGCTCTGTTGTACCGTTGATGTCTACATTGTTTAAAACAGCCGTCGTCACCGTAGCTAAGTGGATGGCGGCATTACACAAGGTGTTATTTGCAGCATTACAGGTACCTGCATCAACGGTATTGGCGTTGGTGAAGGTCATATTTTTCAGGGTGATGTTCGTTGCATTTTGAATATCCACCCCGCGGTTGGTAATGTTTGAAATGGTACCGCCGGAGCCGTCGGTTGTGCCGGTACCAGTTATCTCGAAACTACCGGTCGTGCCGGAAATCAACATACCAGTTCCTGCACCTGCCGCCGAAACGCTTCTCAAAATCACATCAAGTGCGCCGCCGGTGGTCAAATTAATGGCCTGGCCTGCTGTATGTGCGATCGTCATATCGCGAATTTGCAAGGATGCTGTACCGCTGCCGGTCAGGGCAACACCGCCAACCGTGTTGTTGATGTTAAAACCGTGCAGTTTGTTGTTCTGGCCTAAGGTCAGGTTGGTTGCGGTATGCGCGAGTACCGGATTGGTACCGCCCGTTGAAGGCAGTGTATTGCTGAAGGAAGGAACCGTGATACCGGCGATGCTTGCTATGGAAGACGAAGCGCCCGCACCGATTACAAACTGATTGTTCAGCAGGGTAAGGGGACCGGCATAGTTGGTTGCGGTGTTGCGATACAGGAAAATAATATCGCCTGCATCATCCGCAGCGCCGGCATTGAAATTAGCCATCGAATTGAACGGGGTGCCGAGGCGACCGTCGCCATTTACACCGGCGTTATTATCCACAAACCAGATCATTCTGGATACGTTGATGGTAACCGTACCGGTGCTGGCAAACAAACCATCAGTGGCTGTATAAGTAAACGTAGTGGCACCTTCAAAACCTGCATTCGGTTTAAAGGTGAACGTACCATCAGGATTCATTACAACCAAACCTTGGGTACCAGCCTGATTAAGGGCTGTAGCCTGAATGGCATCGCCGTCCAGGTCAAGGTCATTGCCTAATACACCACCTGCGGTCGTGTTTACATTTAGTCCAACGTTACCTATACAATTATAGGTGTCGGCATACAAGATTGGCGATCTTTTGAGCGAACCTGCTACCAAGGTCGTATTGGGATCGATCTGATCGGTCATGCTCAGTGCAGTGGCATCCATCGCACCGCTGTTGGTGATCGTAATGGTGTAGGTTAATTCATCGCCCGGACTTGCACCGGCCAAACCAATATCGTTTGAAATGGAGAAAGTTTTGGTCACCGCAATAATCGGTGCCATACCAACCGGAGCACGGTCGGCCAAACGTGTGATTTCAGCCGCATCTTTTAAAGGCAGGTCAAGATGGCCATACAACAAACCCCAATCCGCAGCAACGCGGATATAGGAAGATTGTGGCGTAATAGACTCCGTTGCAGGTTTAACGGGAGTCAGTGGCGTCGGATTGTTTTCCGGTACGCCAAACCAGGACAACATTGCACTAAAAACAGAATACGTAAAGAGTAGTTTCATAACAACTTATCGGTGTGAGGTATTACAACGAAAAGACCGAAAATTCGGCCAGAATTTAGTTTGAAATCAAGCAATAAAATCCAAACACGGAAACACAAAGGTTTCGTACTGGAAATGAAGTGTCCATTGAACAATAAAATATGGAAAGCACCCATAATAATGCGTAGGTGCATGGCGGGCGATTGCCGCGGTGTGAGAGACTTTCCATGAGATTAAAAAATAAAATTACCATCAAAGGTAAGTAGGCGAATTGTTGATACCAAACCTATAATGCACTTTTATTTACATTAAATCTGTTTTTTTTTAAATCTTTTAAAATGAGTGCGTTCGTGCCTTGCGACAACAATGTTAGGTTTCTATATCCAAAAAATACATTTTATTTTACACAAAGCAGATACACAAAAGAATGTAAGTCTTACATTTGCCTTGCATAAAGTACAATTTCTATATGCAGTACCTCAACTGCCCCCCCTAAGTGTCTGTTTATCAGGCCCTTTAATCGATTGAACAACCTAATATACATGAAAAGAAGAACTTTTGTACGTAATGCAGCCGTTGGCGCACTGGGAGTGAGCGTTCAGTCATCCTTTGCTTATGGTGCTGAAAATACCAAGACCCATATCTGGGACTGGATGCAACATCTAAAAGATTTAGCCCAAACCAAACGGCGTACCCAGGCGCAAAGGGGTTCTGAAACTTTCCTTTCATTGGTTGAAGATCTAAATCGCTACTTTGCTGCACGGGGTTATGCGCCTGTTGCAGGGGCGGGCTTTTTCTTTACAGGAACGTTTGAAAATACCTGCTTTTTCCCATTACAATTGCGCAATGCACGTGCCGGTGCTACCGATTTATTGGTGCCAATGCTCGCTTTAAATGCGGAAGGCCAGTGGTACCATGCACTTACCCTGACCGGTTACCAATTAGAAGCATTGCACCATGCTGCGCAAAAGTTGGATGCACAATTGCTCAACCTTGCAGATTATTTGCTTCCTGTTTCCGTGCAAGTATCCAATCAATATAATCGCCCTCATTTTATAACCAAAATGGGCACTTTGTGTATTGAAACCCACATAGAAGGAAGTCAAAGCAAAACCCAGGTAACGGTTAAATCTGGAAATGAAACAGTGTTTTCCGACACGTTTATTTCCAAACACTGCCTTACCAGTTCACCCAATCTTGCACCACTGAACAAAATCTGAACACCATGGCAGAACCATTTTTATCAGAAATAAGGTTGATGAGTTTTAACTATGCTCCCAATGGATGGGCGCTGTGTAATGGCCAATTACTTCCCATCAATCAAAATCAGGCGCTTTTTTCCTTGCTGGGCACAACTTTTGGTGGCAATGGACAAACAAATTTTTCATTGCCCAACCTGCAAGGCCGTACACCAATCCATTCAGGAAATGGCTTTACCCTCGGTCAGGCTGGCGGGGCGCAGAACCATACCCTGAACATCAATGAAATTCCGGCGCACATACATTCATTGAATGCCATTGCACCGAGCAATAACACAACGAATACGAATATTACGACCAATAATTTCCTATCCAATTCGGCACCTGCTGAAATGTACAGCAACAATGCGAGCGGCTTAGCACCTGCCATTGCCGGTACGCTCAATTCAGTTGGCGGATCCCAGCCACACCTTAACATGCAGCCCTATTTGGTGATCAATTTTTGCATCGCCTTACAAGGCATTTTCCCAAGCCAAAACTAACTCCAAACATTAAATTTTTATACCATGGCACAACCCTATGTAGGTGAAATTCGAATGTTTGCTGGCAACTTTCCACCGGCTGGATGGTTTTTTTGTGAGGGACAATTATTGCCGATTTCAGAATATGAAACGCTTTTTCAATTGATCGGCACCTCATATGGCGGCGATGGCCAAGAGACGTTTGCATTACCTGATTTGCGGGGACGATTGCCCATTCATCAAGGAAGTGGTTTTACGTTGGCACAAACAGGCGGCGTGGAAACAGTAACCCTTACTCCCAATCAGATACCGAGCCATAGCCACGCTTTTCAAGTATCCACCAATATTGCCAATAGCCCCAATCCAGGAAATAATTATTTGGCCCTTTCATCGCAGGTAAATGCCTTTTTTGGTGACACTCCATCCGTAAACATGAACGCAGGCGCCGTTTCCAGTGTAGGCGGAAACCAGCCGCATCCCAACATGCAACCCTATCTTTGCGTGAATTTTATTATTTCACTGTTCGGAATATTTCCTTCACCAAATTAAAATCAGATTTCCATGGCAGATCCATTTGTAGCCGAAATAAGAATATTCCCATTCAATTTTTCTCCACAAGGATGGGCATTTTGTAATGGCCAATTTCTTCCACTTTCGCAAAATACCGCGCTGTTTTCCCTATTAGGGACTATCTATGGAGGTAATGGTCAAAGTAACTTTGCGCTACCTAATATGCAGGGAAACGCGCCCATGCACCCCGGCCAAGGCCCAGGGTTGTCGCTGCGTGATTTGGGAGAAGAAGGCGGCTCTCAGACTGTAACGCTACTGACTTCCGAAATACCAGCGCATACACATGGCCTTCGGGCGGCACCCGATCCGGGTGACACCAATATCCCGCAGGGCAATGCTTTGTCGCGTTCATCCGGTGCTGCGATTTACAATGCCGCTACTTCGCCGGTAGTTGCCATGAATCCTGGTATTATCAGTGTGGCAGGCGGCGACCAACCGCATAATAATATGCAACCTTATTTGACCCTCAATTTTTGCATCGCTTTGCAAGGCGTTTATCCGCCAAGAGGCTAAATTTGTGGTTGTAAACGATGGCAGCAGGGGCAGCATATCAGGAACTCATTCGTTTTCGGACAATCCAGGCAGAAGACGAAACGCTTTTGAATCAAATTTATGCCAGTACCCGCACAGCGGAACTGGCCCAAGTTGATTGGCCCCCCGAACAAAAAGAGGCGTTTTTAAACCAACAGTTTCTGGCGCAGCATGATTACTACCTAAAGGTGTATTCCGATGCGTTTTATTGGATTATTTTAAAGGGCGAACAATCGGTGGGGCGCTTATATTTGCACCATGGTAGTACCTCGCACCGTATCATTGATATTGCATTATTACCCGAATTTCGCAACCAGGGCATTGGCGCTTACATTTTGCAGCAAATCATACAAGAATCATTTGCACAAGGAAAATCCGTGAGCATTCATGTAGAGCACTTTAACCCAGCACTTCATTTGTACGAACGAATTGGATTCAAACACATTGACACGTTTAACAGCGTGTATTTTTTAATGGAATGTACCCCTGAAACTTATCAGCAGCCTATTTAATTATTCTGAGACTCAACCATGCTAGATACCCTTTCCATTGCTGATTTTGAACCTTACCTGCAAACGGAATTCTCCATTCGTTTTACGCAAGAAGTGACGCTCCCTGCCCAATTAATAGAGGCCAAAACATTGAATACCTATTCTGGACTGGAACGCAAACCATTTTCGCTGATTTTTCGCACCCAACAAAAGGACGCATATTACAATCAGGCGATTTTTGGCGTACAACACCCCGAAAAAGGTGAAATCCTGATGTTTATGGTGCCCCTTGGCTTAGACAGCGAAGGCATGCGTTACGAAGCCATTTTCTCTTAATGCGTGCGCTTACACCTGCACAAGTACTTTTACACACCTTATCCAGCCAACTTTTAGCAAAAGCAGACGACTTTTTAGCGGCTTACCATACCTGTGCGGCCCTGCATGGCTTGTTATTGGAATGTACCGGATTGTCGGCGCAAGATTCCATTCAGATGACCGAATTGAGGCTTCCCTCTGGAAAAGCACTGGCACCTTTTTATGCAGCAGCCTGTATTCAGGATCCATTGCGGACTAAAAAGTTTGCTCGCGGGGTATTCGAAGCAGTAAGCGCGGCCCAAAAAAGATTCCCAGGTGAACGATTGCACTTGTTATATGCCGGAACGGGTCCTTTTGCAACGTTGATTTTGCCCCTTTGTACGGTGTTTTCTCCTTCAGAAATTGGCTTTACGCTCTTGGAAGCCCATCCGGAAAGTGCACGGCATTTGCATAAAGTGATCGATGCTTTTGGATTGCAGGATTTTGTACATTCCATCGAAGAAACCGACGCGACTATTTACCAGGCCTCCCAACCATTTCACATTTTACTGATTGAAACCATGCAGGCAGGTTTGGCAACAGAACCGCAATTGGCAATCACGCAGCATTTGGTTCCTCAACTTGTACCTGGTGGAACGTTGATTCCGCAAGCAATTACGATTCAGGCGGGATTATTGCACCCTGGGAAAGAAGACGCTTATTTGTTAGGTTTGACCACGGTGAGAGATTCTTACGCTGGATTAAGTCCTGTTTTTCAATTAAATGCCAATACATCGCTGCAGCAAACAGCAATTACGGCCATCGTGCCTGTTCCTTGGTTGCTGCGCAAGGATTACCCACAACTCATGTTGTTTACCAGCATCAAAATCACGGATTCAATTCTGTTGGATTTTTGGGAAAGCGGTCTTACGATTCCGCAACGTTTGGCAGATGTTATCTTCGAAAAAGACCTTGATTGTGAAGTTTACCTATATTACCAACAAGGCGAAAACCCCAAATTTTATACCAAAAATCAGTAAAATTAACTTAATAAATTTTTATTATACAAACAAGATATGAATGAAAAAGTAAATATACATTTGCTGAGCAGATGATTGTAGATTGGATGCATCGTATAGCGCGTTGAGTGGCATCCGCTTTTAATACTTCCTTTTTCCCGTAATATTATTTTGTCACTGCTGCGTGGGCACCGTAGTGGAGCTGGGTTTTGTCTTGAATACAACGTGCTGACAACACGTTTGTCATATTATTTTATTTTTTCATTCTTAACAATCTTATTATGTCAGAACCATTTATGGGGGAGATCATGATTGCTGGTTTCAACTTTGCACCTAAAGGCTGGGCTTTATGCAACGGCCAATTGATGCCGACACAGCAGAATGCAGCCCTGTTTGCCCTGTTAGGCCCGACCTATGGCGGCGATGGCCGATCCACTTTTGCCCTTCCCGATTTACAGGGTCGTGCAGCGATGCACCACAACGATGCATTCCCGCAAGGGTTAAAAGGCGGCAGCGCAACCATTACACTTGACACCACCCAACTTCCACAACACCAGCATAATATGATGGCGATTGTCGTGGATCCCAGCGTTAACACCAACAATCCGGCTGGCAGTTTATATACCAATTCCGCTCCTGCCGAGTTTTATTCCGCCACCTTAACTCCAACCCAGGCGAACCCTGCTACGGTTACCAAAACAGGTGCAAATCTGCCGCACAACAACCTTCAGCCTTCCCTGGTACTGAATTTTTGTATTGCGTTGCAAGGTATTTTCCCTTCCACTAACTAAGCAAAACCCCATTTTTAACAACACAAATTGAATCAATATGGTACCTTTTATTGGTCAAATTAAAATATTTGCCGGAAGTTTTGCGCCGGATGGTTGGCTCTTCTGCGATGGAAGTCTGTTGTCTATTGAAGCGTATGACGCCTTGTTTAACTTGCTTGGAACTACCTATGGGGGAGACGGCGTATATACCTTCGGACTTCCAGATTTGCGCAGCAGAACGCCCATACACCAAGGTTTTGGCCCAGATGGCCAAAACTATGTAATCGGCGAACAACTCGGCGATGAAACCGAAACGCTGTTGCCAAACCATTTACCAGCACATACCCACACCCTAACTGCATCAAGTGCAATAGCAAACACACCAAACCCAGCCAATAATTACATAGCACAGTCTTCACAGGTAAATGCCTTTTTTGGGGATAACCCAAACGTTACCATGCAAAACAATGCCTTAACCCTTGTTGGTGGTTCGCAGCCGCATGAAAATAGAATGCCTTTCCTGACGACTTCCTTCATCATTGCGTATGAGGGCATTTTCCCACAACATTCATAAATAAACCATTTTATAACTATGTCAGAACCATATTTGGGTGAAATCCGCATTGTCGGTTTCAATTTTCCACCAACTGGCTGGGCCGTTTGTGAAGGCCAAACCCTCCCCATTAGACAAAATACAGCCCTGTTTTCACTCTTAACCACCCTGTATGGTGGCGACGGGAAAACTACTTTCGGCCTTCCTGATTATCGCGGACGTATTCCTGTCTTTTATGGACAAGGAAGGGATCTTACCAAATATGTGGAAGGTGAAACAGGGGGCGTAGAAACGGTTACCCTTACAACGAATGAAATTCCACCACATTCCCACAATGTGATGGCGGTTGCCGATCCGGGCGATACCAATGTAATCACTGGCAATAGCATTGCCCGCTCTTCCGGTGGTGCCATCTATTCAGGCGGAAACGCCAATGTAAATTTCAATCAAGGTTCCATTGGTTTGACCGGCAATAACATGCCGCATGCCAATATGCAGCCTTTTCTTTCCCTGAATTTTATCATTGCGCTGCAAGGTGTTTTTCCACAACGTCCATAAGCATACGTATACCAATCTGAAAAAGCAAAAGGGAGCCTGCTGTGTTGCGGGCTCCCTTCCATTTTTATAAAACAAACAAAATTTTAGCGCACAACCAGTTTCTTCACCCCAACGCCCTGAGCGCCTTCTACCCGCACCACATACATACCGCTGGCAAATGCCCCAGTGGCCAGGCGCAAACGATCAGCACCTGCTGGCAACAGACTTTCCAGCACCATCCGGCCTGAAATATCCATAACGCTCACCCGCATAGCACTGCTTTCCAAGTGATCCATATTTACCCAAACCTCGTCAGAAGCAGGATTGGGATATAAATCGAAATGGAGTGGCCGTTTGGCTGCATCCTGGGTACTCACCAACATGGTATTGATGACAAACTTTGGTACCGCCAAATATCCACCCTCGCCGTCGCTTACTACAAACCGGAAACCATCGGGTCCCGCATTAGCACCAAAATCGTAAAATCGCAAAGCGCCATTGTTTACCTCTTCCTGGGTAAAATGATCGCCTACTTTCAAGGCACCTACCCCAATTTTATCCAAAAGACCATATTCCGGAACAGTTACCAAGGTATATTTCAACTGGTTTGCACTGTTGTTGGCATCTTCGGTCAGCAACAAACCGGTTGGGATCGCCGCATTGGTACCGGGGGAAAGTTGTAACACATTGTTATTCACCAAATAAGGTGGTTGCAGGGTTGCACTTGCACAAAATTCGAGGCTAAATGCCGAAAATCCGCCACCACCGCCAACAACATTATCCTTTACACGCAAGGTCCACAAACCCGTAGAATTTTGTCCGTTAAATACCGACAGCGGGTTTTGTGGGCGCATCGCATTGCCATTATTAAAAGGTGGACAAGCAAAATTACCCAAGGCCGCATCATCCAAAGCAAAATCAAATGCGCCATTGAAATTCGCACATTTATCGGCAAATAAAACCAGTTCGGTGCCTGTTGGACTGATCAGTTTGACATTCAGGTCTTTTAAAAACTCGTGGTATCCTTTTAGTTTTTTTACGTTGATATCCGCGATAGTTCCGCCCGCATTGACCGAAATTTTGGATTCGACGGTGGGCGTACTGCTCCCTGAGATGTTTTTGGGCATATCGTTGGCATCAAACGTGGAGCAGTTTTCCACATAGGTCGAGAAGAAAAACGGCTCGCTCCACGGGGCAATACCACATTCGTTGCGTGGGCGTACGTGCCAATAATAGGCGTTCCCTTTTTCGAGCAAACTGGGTATTTTGAAGGTATCGACTAAAACGCCCGATTTGGAACCAACCAACACATCAAAGGCTGGGCTTTTGGATACTTCTACATCGTATGTTTCAGCATCCTGGGCTTTGTTCCAACGCACAATTTGCACCAACCCGAGGTTTACGGAACCATCGTTTGGCAATTGCAGCGACAGTGCCGAGAAATCATTGCGCACCAGCTCGAAACTAATTGGTCGAATGAGTGTATCGGTGCTGCCTTGCAAGCTGGCGCGCACATTTACCGAGAAAATACCGTTTTCATTGACATTATTCAAATCAATGGTCAGGGTAGTTTGTTCGCCTGGTTGGATGGTGTTTGCCGAAAAAGTAGCCGAGGCGCCAGCAGGCAGGTTGCCCTCGAGGCTCAATTGAACCGGGGTATTGAAACCCAGCACGCCCGCACTCAGAATATCGGCCGTAAATACGTTTGGCAGACAAATTTTGGCATAGTCTTTAGACAAACCAAAGGTAAATGAAGGCTGGGTTGGGCTTACGATTTTGAAATTGGTATTGGAAATATCGTAAAACACATTATCCGCAGCATCTATGCGCACCCTGGCGCTATTTGTTTGGTTATCAGGCACCAATACATATTGACTGCCGTCGTTTTCCACACCTGAAGCGAGTACAATTGGATAGGTTTGGCCGCCATCGGTGCTCAATCTGATGTTTACCAATTTGCAGTTTACGGGCGCTTTGTCGGTATTCGATACATCCCAGGTTACATTTGCATATTCCCCTGATTTCCAGGAATTTGCCGCAGTATTTGGGCTTTGAACGGTAAACGGACCTGCACCAGCCCACGATTTGAAGGCCACATCGGCCCAACCGACACCGCCACCACCGGTGCGGTTATCGCGTGCGGCAAGTCGGAAAGTAAGGTCACGCGTGTAGGTAGGCAATTGCTCGGCCGCGCTGAATCCACTTGCCAGCACGGTGCTTAAACGCGGAAAATACCGGTTGGTAACGTTTACTGCTGGCCAAGTACGAAATGTTGCCGTATTTGCTTCCGGGATACCCAGGGGCGTTTCCGGGCCCGCATCTACTTCCTCCCAGTTGTACACCAGCGGGTCGCCATCCGGGTCGGTGGCCGTGCCGGTCAGTTCAAACGGGGTAGAAATTGGGATGAAAAAGTTATCTTGATATGGTAAGGTTACGGTTGGGGCATTGTTGGTGGTGGTTAAAAAAGTACCACAGGCCGTGCCGCCATTAAACGTATAGAAATTTTTGATCTCTTCAATAGAGCCTGCATGGTAGTATAAATCGGAGTATCCCTGAATGTTATCAGGGCCGCAAGCCCCAGCATACGACATGATGGTACTGCCACTGCCTGGTTCGAAAGCAGTGAGGCCCGCACGGCCGCCACCACCATCACAACGGTTCCAGGAGTGTCCACCGCTCATTTGATGCCCTACTTCCTGCCCTACTACATTTAGGAAAAAATTACCATAATTGCCCGCGCCATTTCCAGCCGAACAACCGCGGCCTTTGCCGTTGCCGCAGGTAATACCACCTGCTACGCCAATCGCACCGCCCGTGATGTAGCGTGCGTACACATGCCCCACATCAAATGCAACGGCACCCACATATTGGTTTAGTACGCCCGAATTTTGATCCAACCAGTTGCCTACCTCCTGTCCAGTGTATGGATCTGAATTCGGGTTCAGAAAAATCACATTGCCCGTACCATTGATCAATTGCAAACGCAGGTCGATGTCACGCTCAAAAAAGCCGCTTACCATATTGCTGTATTCGGTCAATGCCGAAAGCACCAGGGGCTTGGTTCCGCCATGATCCTCTGCAAACTCGCCTGTAGTAGCCACCACATACCGGTACACCTTCATGCGCACGGGGTCGAGCACCGTACCACGCTCCTCCACGGCCGGTGTAAAGGGCTGCTCAGAAACAGGGGTATCGGTGGTGCCTTCGTTTCCAGGAATCCATTTGCGCTCCAGTTGCTGGAGGGGCGTGCTTAATTCATCACGCTGGCTGTACACTAAAAAAAACTGCTCCTGATTCCAGGAATAAGGCTCAATAAAAGCGCAACTCAAATCGGGATACATCAACATGGCCCGAAATCCGCGCGCGGTGTAACTGCATCGAATACCAAATGCACCATTGCGCAAAGAACGACCAGCATAGGTTTTAATATAGGGTGCGCTTGCAGCAAGTTCAGGATCGAGCATCGCAGTTTCCCACACGCTAAATGCTTCTGTGCCGCCGCCTGGCAAGGGTACGGATATCACACAAGTGGCTGCATTGGCCGCCGGGGTAAACTCCATGGGTGCAAGTTGCAAAATTGTTTTTAAACCTTGGTAATCAAGCGAATAGGTTTCGTAAGCATTTGGAAATATACCTCGAAACAAAGGTTTTGTCAGGCGCACCGCAGATTCCGGAATCGCTTGAAAGAAATAATTAGTTTGCCCAAATAATTGGATCGCCATGATGGCCAAACAAACGAGCAGGAATATTTTTTTCATAAAAAAGATTGTTTTGACTTTGAGTGCAAGGTCGAAATTTTGAGGCACTAATGTACTACCAGTTTTTGTACGCCCGTTCCTTTTTCACTGTCAATTCGAACCATATACATCGCTGCAGGTATCCCGTTTAAAGACAGCAGAAGTTGGTTGCTTCCTGTTGCCGGCAACCAATTTCGAAGGGGAACACCTGCCATATTGAGCAAGGTAACGCGGGTGTTCGGACCAAAATTTTCAGGTGCCGTCAATAAAACAGCGTCCTGGGCTGGATTTGGGCTTAGGGAAAAGGCAAATGGTGTGCGTGGTTGCCAGGTAGCGGTAACCAGGGGTTGGATAACAAAGGTATCGGCAACTAATCCGCCTTCACCATCGGTTACAGTAAAGCGGAAAGCATCCGCTCCTGTATTTAACCCATAATCAAAATACCGCAAACCGCCATTGTTGATGTCTGTTTGGGTAAATTGATCACCCACCTGCAATGTACTTATCGCATTTTTTTGGAGCAAACCTTTTTGCGGCACCGTTAACATGGTAAACACCAACTGATCGGCTGTATTGTTGGCATCTTCGGCCAATAAACTTGCAGACTCGATGCCCTGATTGGCCCCGGAAGATACCTGCAATACCTTATTTTGAACCAAAATGGGCGGTGGCAGGATTTCTTGTCCGCAAATTTCCAGTGCAAAATCGGTAATCGAGCCACCCGAGCCGATGGTATTATCCTTTACCCGCAGTGTCCAAACCCCCGTTGAGTTTTCGCCATTAAAAGGCGCTAAGGGGTTTTGGGCATTATAAATAAGTCCATTGTTGGCAGGCGGACAAGGGAAAGCGCCCGGTGCTGCATCATCCAATCCCAGGTTGAAACTGCCGTTGTAATTGGCACATTTATCTTTAAAAAGGATTACCTGGGTACCTTGTGGGCTGATTAAGGTAGCCTGTAGATCTCTAAAAAACGCATGAAAACCTTTGAGTTGTATAATATTTACATCACTGATGGTGCCGCCGCCATTTACCGTAATTTTTGACTCTACAGTGGGCGTCGAACCACCGGAAATGACTTTTGGCAGGTCGTTTGCAGTACGTGTATTGCAACTTTGTACGATGGTGGCAAATACATTTGGGCCAATCCAAGGCCCTGCTCCACATTCATTGATGGGACGTACGCGCCAGTAATACACCTGGCTTTTGGGCAGTACCAAGGGTACTTTAAAGGTATCGGCCAGTACATTGAGTTTGGTACTAATCAGGGTGCTGGCATCAAAACCGGGGTTGCTCGCCAACTGTACTTCATAATATTCGGCATCAATGGCTCCGTCCCAGCGCAAAATCACCCCTTGGGATACACCAGAGAGGCCGTTTATTGGCGATTTGAGCGCCATGGCATCAAAATTATTGGAAATTAAGCGCAAACGCACCGTTTCCGACAAATTGATGCTATCGGTTTTTGCTAAAATAGAAAAATCAAAATCTGCAGCAGCGGTTCCATTTGGGAAGGCTATATCCAACTGAACTGCATCGCCGGGCATTGCCGGATTGGGACTGAATACAACACTTGCCTCGTCCGGCAAACCTTGCGCCTCAAAACTGATCGGTTGGTTAAATCCCGCCAAACTGCGGGTACTCAGGGTTGTTTGATAATTGCCCGGCAAACAAACGCGTGCTTCCAGGTCGCCTGGACAGAAACTAAAGGTGGGGGCTACACCTGGCTTTAGCGCAAAATAAGACTTTGAAAGGTTGTAAAAAACGTTTCCAACAGATTCTATTTTAATGATCGCACTGTCGCTTGCAACTTCAGGCAGCAGCACACAAGCCCGACCTGTATTGGGTGCGCCTTGCAAAAGCAGGTAGGGGAAAGTTTTTCCACCATCGATACTCAGGCTGATGTTTACCTGCGAACAGTTCACCGGTGCTCGGTCGGTATTGGCGACGTTCCAGTTCACGGTTTCATAGGCATCAGTTGCCCAAGTAGTGGTGTCGCTGGGAATGTTCACGACAAAAGGCCCGGTATTGGCAGCCACCGTGACCAACATGTCATCAAAAACTATACTTCCGCCCACCGGATCATTGTCGCGCATGGTCACCCGAAAGTTCATTTTCCGTCCCACACCAGGGAGTTCTTCCCAATCATCATTTGTTTGATCAATTACATCCTGGAAGCGCGGGAAAAAGCGGCTCGGTGCCGTACTTGGGTTGAATGTTCGGAAAAGGGGCCCCAAGGCATTGGTTGAGACAGGAGGTTGTGTACTTGCATCGGCATCCATTTGCTCCCAGCAATAGGTCAGCGAATCCGAATCAATATCCGATCCCAAGGCCGTGAGGACGAACGGTGTTCCGCGCGGAATGGTAAAGTCAGCACCCGCATTTACCGAAGGGGCTATATTGCCTGTTGCGGTTTTCATTGGGCAGTTGTCTCCATCTCCAACGGTGATAAAGCCTAGAATTTCTTCTACATTGACCCCATGAAAATAGGGATCGCTGTTGGGTTGCACATTGGGTGGACAAATGCCCGCATATCCCATAATGGTAGTGCCGCTTCCAGGTTCCATGGAGGTTTGTCCGGCGCGGTTGCAATCGTTATTTTGGGTATGGTTGCCGGAAAACTGATGCCCTATTTCATGTGAAACATAATCAATATCAAATGGATCGCCAATGGGCGCAGGCAGGCCGGTTACGCCGTACGCTTTATCGCCCGTACATACAACGCCCAATCCGGCAATACCGCCACCGCCGGTACTGAACACATGCCCGATGTCGTAAGCGCCAGACCCCACCCGGGTGTTACAGGCTATTTTGTTTTGACCGAGCATGGTACCACCGTCCTCATTATCATAGGGATCAGATCCGCTCAGAAGGTTGATCAGGGTGTCGTTTTTGGCAATAATCTGCATGCGTACAGCAAATTCGTTTTCATATACGCCATTGACGCGGTGCATACTCGTTGCCATGGCGGCCATCACCAAGGGAACGGTACCGCCGTGAAAGTCGGCATATTCCCCCGTACACGCGAGCGCGAGGCGGTAGGTGCGCAACTGCCCATCTGACGCAGCCGAACGCGCATGTACTTTGGATGCTTGCAGGTTTGGAGTAATATCTTGTGCTGTTAAAGCACAGGTATAATCCGCATCGGCCCGTACACGGTAATCACTGCGTTGGTACACCATCGCGTATTCCGGTACGCCCTGCATCAATGGATCAATGTAAATTACATCCGGACCGATGCCTGTAATCATGGCATGAAAACCCCATTGGGTCAGATCGCAACGAATCCGTGCGCCCGGATGCGATGCCGACATGCCTGTGTAACACCGGATTTCGGGATAACGCGCTTGCAATTCAGGCGCCAATAACTGAGCCGTATTGAGTTGAAAACGAACAATTTGGCCATCGGGCATCGGCAAATCCAAGGAACACGACCCTTCATATCGTCCTGCTGGATTGGGCGCTGTCAGGAACAAGGCCTGGAGCTTGAGCAGATCAAATTGAATCGTTTTATATTGCTGAGGAACAATCTGTTGCAAACCCGTACGTGGAATCGATGCAGGTGCTACCGGCACCCAGGTATTTTGCGCAGAAAGAAAAAAGGGGCTGCAAAAACAGCACAAAAAAAGCAGTTGACGTATCATAAAACCATTGTTATGGAGCGAAGTTAGTGATAAGGGCGTTCTGTGCCTTAAAAATGCTGCATTTGGCAAACAGCAGTCAAAAAAGCGCATTCTAAGTGTATAAAAAACATGCGTCATCCCGAATTTTGGGTTTCACAAAGATTAGGGGTAATGCATAAAAAATCCCGAATTTTAGTTTTCACCAAAATTCGGGATGACTCCTATGTACAAACGATGGTTTAATTCTTACCGAATCACCAATTTTTGTACTCCTTTTCCTTTAGCATTTTGTAGGCTTACTACATAAACACCGGCAGGCAGTTTGTTCAGATCAAGGAATTGCGCGGTTGTTCCAGCACTCAACTGGCTGGTGTAAATCAATTGTCCGGCAATATTGACCAGGCTCAACTGCGTATCATCCGTCAAAGCAGCGGGGAAGAACAACTGTACCGACTGTGTTGCAGGATTGGGAGACAACACAAAGGCAAGTTGTTGAATTGCTTCCTGCGCAGCCACAATTGGCCGAATTTTGAAAATATCCGCGACCAACCCGCCATTTCCATCGGTTGCAGCAAAACGGAATTGGTCTTCCGCACCGCTTACACCGTAGTCAAAAAAGCGCAATGCACCATTGTTGATGCCTTCCTGGCTGAACTGATCGCCTGCCTGTAAAGTGATGCCATTGTATTGCAAAAAGCCAAATTTAGGCGTTGTAACCAAGGTGTACACCAACTGGGCTGGGGTATTATCCGCATCGTCTACTTTCAAAAGACTGGAGGTGATCACTTCATTGGTGCCAGAAGCCAGCGAAAGGGGGTTGTTGTTTACCAAAAAAGGCGCGTTCAAGGCCTGGCTTGAGCACAGTTCCAAGGAGAACCCGGAAAGCGTACCGCCAGAACCAATAACCACGTCTCTGCTGCGCAAAGTCCAAATACCATTGGCATTTTGGCCATTGAAAGCGCTTAATACAGCGGCTGGTTTCGATTTGGTACCATTGCTCGGTGGTGGGCAGTTGAACACACTTGGTGCGCTATCATCAAAAGCAATGTTAAAGGTAAATGTACCCGGGCATTTGTCTTTCCACAATTGCACCTCTGTGCCGCTTGGACTAATCAACCGTACATCGAGGTCTTTAAAGAAATTGTGGTTGCCTGCAACACTGGTTACGTTCACGTCGCTCAGGATTGCGTTGCTATTTACCGAAATTTTCGATTCTACGGTTGGGGTGCTGTTGCCCGAAATTACTTTTGGCAAATCGTTGGCATTGAATACCGTGCAGCTTTGCACTTTGGTTACAAACACGTTCGGTGCCGTCCAATCCGCATTGGCACAGGCATTTACCGGACGTACACGCCAGTAAATGGTTTGTCCATCACCCAGCACGATTGGTATTTTAAATGTGTCTAACAGATACTGGTTGCGTTCTGCAATCAAGGTACCTGGTGCGAAGGAGGGGCTGGTCGAAACCTGAAGATCATAGGCATCGGCATCCGGCACACCATTCCATTTAAGTACGGGGCCGAGGTCTACACCACCTGCACCATTTGCAGGGCTGGTAAGCGCAAAAGCAGTAAAATTATTTTGCACCACCGCTAAATTCAACAAAACACTTTTCGGTGCCACGCTGGAAGTACCCGTTACGGTCAAATTATACACATTTTCAGGCAAATTTGGTTCAAAAGTAAGGGTCAATACCGCATCCGAACCAGCCTGCACCGGATTGGGCGCAAAATTCGCAACGGTACCGGCAGGCATTCCGGTTACACCCAGGTCAACCAGGCCATTGAAGCCCGCAAGGCTGGAAGTGCTGATCGTCGTGGTATAAGTACCTGGTAAACAAACGATTGCCTTCAGCGCATCTGCACAAATACCAAAGGCCGCCGTTGTAGCATTCTGAATTGAAATATTGGTGTTCGACATATCGTAAAACACATTATCAGCGGCTTCAACCATGATGCGACCGGCGGTGGTCAGGTTATTCGGCACTGCGATACAAGCGCGGCCATTGTTGGGCACGTTGGTCGCCAGGGTAATTGGAAACGTTGCGCCGCCATCGGTACTCAATTTGATGTTTACCAATTTGCAGTTTACGGGCGCTTTGTCGGTATTCGATACGTCCCAGGTAATTTCTTTTTGGTCGCCTGGGGACCAAATGGTGCCACCTGAATTGGGGCTTAACACCAAAAATGGGCCTGCTGCAGCCGTTGCTTTCACATTTACTTGCTGTGTAGCGATACCACCCGCGCCAGCATGGTTGTCGCGCACGGTAAAACGGAACGTGAGGTCGCGCGAGTAAGTCGGCAATACTTCATTTTGCTCAGCCATATTGGAACTCACCGCCGACAACCGTGGGAAATAACGCACAGGTGTATTTACCGGCGGAAACGAACGAAACGCAGGGGCCGTACCCGTAGGCATACCCAATACGGAAATAGGGCCTATATTATATTGCTCCCAGCAATAAGAAAGCACGTCATTGTCTTCGTCGGCACCTGCACCGGTCAATTTAAAAGGGGTGCTAATTGGAATTGAAATATTGTTAGTTACCAAAATGGTCGCCGATGGCTGATTGTTGGTACTTTGTTCTACCACCCCGCAAGTATTTCCCTCATCCTGGTACACAAAATTGGCCACCTGTTCGATGTTGGAAATATGAAAGTACGGATCGTTGCCGCCCTGGATGTCGTTGGGGCCGCAAGCGCCTGGATACCCCATTACGGACGAACCACTTCCTGGTTCGTAAGCATTACCAGGTGCTAATTGGCCATTGTTGGTATCCGAGCAGTTGCTCATGGTGTGTGAACCCGACATCTGATGGCACAGTTCATGCGCCGCAACCAGGTTAAAATAGGTGCCTTGTGGTGGATTGGTACTGGAACATCCCCGTGCTTTACCAAAAACGTTGCACACCCGACCGCCTGCAATACCGGTAGCACTTCCGGTTACATACACCGCAAATACGTGTCCAACATCGTACGCACTCGAGCCAATAACATTGTTGATGGCTGCCTGGTTCTGGTTCATCCAATCGCCGGTTTCATTACCCGAGTACGGGTCGGTATTGGCATCCAAAAAGATCAGTTTATCATTGTCCGCAATCAACTCCATGCGCACGGCAAAGTCACGCTCCTGGATCAACACAATGTAATCGAGGGCGGTTTTGATTTTGCTCAAAATAACCGGAATCGAGTTGTTGAAATAATTGGAGTACTCCGCTTTGGCCGCGATGGCAATCCGGTATTTCTTTAGGCTCACCCGGGCCGAGCCCCGGTCTTGTGCTACTTGCTGGATTGCCGATTGGGCAGGATCGAATCCGCTGGTAATATCCACATCATCTACGCCGCAGATCATATTGCCCGCAGGTAAAAAGTCGGTAGCAGGCAGATCTTTGTTGCGAAAAACCATATAAACCGGGCTTTGATCGTCGCCATACACCTGAATGGTTTGCTCTACCTTTCCAGGCGTGCTGAAATACGCATGAAAACCATCATAACCCAGGCCCAAACGCACCACGGTGCCAGAACCATCGGCTGCCAGGCCGGAGTAGGAACGCAACTCCGGGAATTTTGCGGCCAAACCTGGTGCAATCACGGGAGACTCTACAACCCAAAACCGCAACATTTGTCCGTCGACCATGGGCAAATCCAACGGCAAAGCGGCTGTTTGCGCTGCTGCCGTGAATTCCATCGGCGCAGTATGGAGGTATTGACGGATACCCGCAAAATCCAGTTCCAGGGTTTTAAACTGAGCAGGTACGCTCACCTGACGCTGGTTCTGTAAGGTTGCCAATTGATCGGCCCCTACAGGTTTCCAAAAAGAAGGCACATTTTGCGCCTGAACGGCCGTAAAAAGGCCAGCAACGAATAAAAATAGTAAAAACTTACGCATGGGAAAGGGTGAGTTATGGCTGCAAGTGGTGAAAACTTGAGAAAATAAAGGCAAAAATACCTGTTGTGAAAACATTACGGCAAAAAAAACGACGTTTGGCAAACAAAAGCAAATAAAGGGTACCTGCGTCCCAAATATTGCTGCATGATTCCCGCTTTTATTCTAAAAACAAGGCAATTCAATACCCCACAAATGTGCTTCCGAACACAGGTAGGACAAAATGAAATTTACACCAGCGTTGTTTTTAACCGATAAACGTTGAATTAGTTTCCAGTCGGATCCACAAACCGCCGATCGTACGTGAATGTTCGATCAGTCAGTGTTTTTAAAAATACAATTAAATCCTGTTGCTCCGTGGCGGTCAAACCTGCCAACTTTTTTACTGCAGGATCTACCCGGTCGATATGAAAATTACCCGCCGCGTAATGTGCCAACACTTGTTTCAAATTGCGAAACCGGCCATCATGCATGTAAGGATAGGTGATTTCAACATTGCGGAGTGAAGGCACCCGAAACCGCATGGAATCTTGCGGCAGGCCGGTTATGTTCAAACGCCCGTAATCGCTGATGGACGTATCGGGCTGCAAACCGATGTTGCGCATGGTAAAATCACTGAACAAGGGTTCCGCATGACAAGTTGCACAATGCTGCCGAAACAACATCAAACCCCGTGTTTCGGCGGGGGTAAATTCGAGCGCACCACTCCGGTATAAGTCATACCGCGCACTGTCGCTCACCATCAAGGCCAAAAACTGCGATAAAGCCTTCATCATCAAGGCTGTACTGATTTCTTTTTGGTGAAATGCCTTTCGAAAAAGGCGTGGATATTCGGGGTGCCTGCGCAATTTTTCCAATACACGGGCCAGACTTTCGTCCATTTCGGTGGCATTGGTAATGGGCGCAATGGGTTGTACATCCAGGTGGTTGATGCCGCCATCCCACATAAAATTGGGTTGCCAGATCAAATTTTGCAAGGCAGGAACATTGCGGGTACCGATCAGGCCATTGATGCCGTGGCTTAATTTGTGGTCGATGTGGCCAAAAGCTGCGATGCGCTGATGACAACTGCCGCAACTCGTGCTGCTATCGCGGGAAAGGATCGGATCGTAAAAAAGTTTGCGCCCCAGTACAAATCCGGCAGGCGTTATCCGGTTTTTACTGAGATCATACACCGGCGCGGGAAATCCAGCCGGCGTACGCAGGCGCACATCTTTCCTGGTGATCCGAAAAAACGGATTTTCACCCGATTCGACCGCAGCCAAAACGAGGTAAGCCATCGCGAGCAACAGACCAACCTGAACAATACGACTGAAATGGTAGGTCATCCTGGTTGTTTTATTTAACCTGGCCCTTTTGATGCCTTTTTTTAAGAAAACTTGTAAAACATCTATTTCCCGAACACCCGCGCAATCACCATCACCCCAAAAACAAGCAACATCAAACCGATGCCTTGATTTACCCGCCGGGTATGTGCAGGCGTGAGCCAGTTGCGCAGGCGCTTGGCCGCATACGCCTTCAAGGTATCGATGGCAATCAGGGTGCCGAGCATGCCACTAAAAAATTTGGTGATTTCCGGACCACTCCAATTATTGGGAATCACCACGGCTGTTGCGATGCCGATCCAGAAAAACATGGTGCCCGGATTGATCAAATTTAACAAAAAACCGCGCAACCAATACCCTGGCAGCCCCAGTTTTTGCCAATTATGGCGCACGCCGGGTGTTTCTCGACCATCCAGCCGGTCCAGCAAGCGGTCCGCCTGGGTGTTTTCCGTATCTTCGGTGGGTAGTTTGTGCGGGCGTAAAGAATTGATCCCAAAAACAATCAACAACACCCCGCCAATAATGCCTGCCCAAAAACGAAAATTGGGCAAAGCTGTCACCGCCGCTAAAGTATCAATACCATAGCGCACCAGCAGGATATACAGCACATCACAAGTCCAGATACCGCTCGCCACGGCCAATCCAGCCCGAAATCCTCTGTCAATCCCTGCCTGAACGATGGCAAACAGAATCGGTCCAATCATAAAGCTCAGCGACAAGCCGAGCAACATTCCCTGAAGTATCATAAGGTGGCAAAAGTAAGCCGCGAATTTGAAAAGCGCACTACCCTATTTCGGTTTGCAGGCCGCAACGGCAATTTTTGAGTCGGCCGTGCCGTAATATAACAGCCATTGATCCTTCCACCACACCATGCCTTCCAAAAAACAGACGTTGTTGACCTGTCCCTTTTTCTCATAAGCCTTTTCCGGGTGCAAAAAATGCTGATTGGAACGCGCCTTCAGTTTGTCGGGATGTGCAGCATCAAAAAGCGCTTGTCCGACCGAATAAGCCATGCCAGGCAATTGGGTATCGCCATTGGTGGCATCGTTGGCGCTGTTGTAAAACAATAAAATACCTTTGGGTGTCAGGAGTGCAAAGGGGCCGGGCTCTACCAATTTGCTGTCAAATTTGCCCGGACGCGGCTGCAAGGCGATGCGTAAAACATCCGAACCTTTCATTTCGATGGGTTTCCACTCGATCAAATCTTCCGAAGTGGCCAGGAAAATATTGGTATCGCCCCAATACATCCAGTATTTGCCATTTATTTTGGTTGCTACGATTTCTCCGTTGATGTTTTCGCATACAATCGCGCCCGATTTCGACCACTGGTTTTTGTAACGTTTGCCCTCAAAAGCCAATCCGTGTTTTTCCCAAACCTGCAAATCAATGGAAGATGCGATGGCCAAACGCGCCACTTTGCCATCATACGCGGTGTAGGTCATGATGTATTTACCATCGGCCCGTTTTACCACCCGCGGGTCTTCACAGCCGCCCTCCCATTCGAAGTCTTTCATTTTATCGCGGTTGGGGAACAGCACCGGGAAAGTCTGTTTTTTAAACTCCAGGCCATCGCGGCTGCTGGCCAACCCGATCCGCGACGTGCGGTGTTCGGCATCTACATCATCCTGGGCGCGGTACAAGAGCCACACCCGGCCGTCTTTTACCACGGCTGCCGGATTGAACACACTTTGTTCTTCCCAACGGACATTTTTCTTGCGCAAAGGACAGAAAAACTCAACTTTTCGGTCGGGTTCCATGACCGGATTGGCGTCATCGAGTTTTTCGATGGGTTGAAAAGCCCAGTTTTTGTCGTTGCTCAAACTTTGGGTGCTGCTGCAAGCCATCCACTGCATGCAGATCAGCAACAACAAGGTATAAATAGCGTATTTTTTCATGTTTATCATGGTTTTAAAGCCGAATGTATCAGCACGCGGTACAGGATTCCGATAACGCAGAAAATGATCGGCTGTTGTGCTTTAGGCTGCATCGATGTCTGTTTCGTACCCTTTCAAGGCATAAAAACTAACAAAACCAAAGCAAAGTAGCGGAATGGCCAAGGCTAATTTCATCCCGCCCGCCAAAGATAAGGCACCGGCGATGGGAGGCAATACCGCGCCGCCTACAATGGCCATAATCACCAGCGAAGAAGCCAATTTGCGCTCAGCGGGTGGTAATCCTTTGGTGGCCAAGGCAAAAATGGTCGGAAACATGATGCTTTGGCAAAAATACGTGAGCATGATGCACACAATGCCCAACAATCCGCCAGTGGCAAAGGCCAAAACAACCAACCCCACCGCAGCCAGGCTATACCAGGACAAAACCTTGCGCGCTTCGGTTTTGCGCATTAAATAGGTGCCTAAAAATCTTCCCAGCATAAATAGTACCAGCGCAAAAGAAGCATGGAACCCGGCGATTTGCTCGGGTGTCATGGTATCAGCGAGTTGGTACAGCGTTTTTACGACGTCCAAATGCGCGTTTTTCGCAAAATCCAATTTGAAATCCACAAAATAGCCCCACAACGTTGCCTGAGCGCCCACATTGGCAAATTGCGCCAACACACCCAGCGTCAAATGCCGATAGCGTTTAAATAAATCCCCAATGCGCACGGTACCCTCGCTCAATTCCTCCTCGCGCCCCACTTCCGGCATTTTCGTGAACGCAAACAACACCGCTACCGCCAGCACCAGCACCCCCACGGCCAAATAAGGCGCTTGCACCGAAAGCGCCTCCGCAATACGCGCTGCGTTAATTTGTTCGGGCGTCATAGTTGCCAGCAGTTCCTTGGTGTATTCCGTTTTTGAAAAGATAAACAAACTGCCAATAATAGGTCCGAGGATAATACTAATGCCATTGAACGACTGCGCAAAATTGATGCGCCAGGCCGCGTCTTTTTTATCGCCCAACACCGTAACATACAGATTTGCAGCCGTTTCCAAAAATGCCAATCCCGCCGCAATCGTAAACAAGGCAAACAAAAAGAAGGCATACGCCCGCAAATCCGCAGCAGGATAAAACAAAAAAGCGCCCGCCGCATACAGCAGTAAACCCGCCAAAATGCCTTTTTTATAGCCAAATTTGCGCATAAACATACCCGCCGGCAGGGCCATCACAAAATAACCGAGGTAAAAAGCCGAATCCACGATGCCCGCCTGCCAACGCTGTAAATCTAATGCAAATTGAAAATGTCGGATGAGCGAGCCGTTGAGGCTGTTGGCGATGCCCCATAGGAAGAATAGGGAGCAGACTAGGGCGAAGGGTAGGCGGTATTTCATTTTTATAGTGATGAGTGAGGAGTGATGAGTGTCGTAGTGATGAGTGATGAGTGATGAGTGGGGTGGAAACGGCTTGGTATTTACATAAAAAATTGATAATCATTTCGTTATGACTTTGGGGCGGTTATATGTTTGTAAACACAAAATGGCCACCTATTCCGCAGGACCTCGTAGAGGTCAAACATTTGTAGCTACCAAACGCCCAATCCTTCCTTACGACCCCAGCGGGGTCGCATCTTTGTAACCAAACGACCACCCATTCCTTACGACTTCGGTGCGGCCGGGCATTTGCATTGGGAATTCACAAAACCAAACATAGGCCAACCCAACATGTTAAAATCGTTTTTTGCATCATTGGAAACGATCCATCCACTGCCTTTTTGTCAACCAAATTTGGGCATATCCATTCAACTCCTTTTTGTCAACCATATTTGGGCATGTCCAAACTAACAACTAACAACTATTCCCCGGGCAAGGTAGAAATTTTGTGAAAAACGGGACGGGTGAAATTTTTGATGTGGGGGCGGGTCGTGTAGGGGCGGGTCGCGACCCGCCCCTACGCATCAAAAACATTTACATTTGAATAATATGTATATTTGTTTTAAAATTTCGTTGGGGCTACGCCCCAAACCCCAACTAACAACTCACAACTAAAAACTAACAACTAAAAAAAAGCGCTTCCTTTTGCGCCATGCTGCGCCGTCGGGGTCGTCCCTCCCTCCTCCTTGCTTGCATTGCCCAAAAGGAGCGATGCTCGATCGATGGCCGGAAGGGACAAAACTACCTTCACTGGGAGGAAACGGCAACCCGGAAGCCCAAATAGTCGTCGCGGTCGCCGGGAAACGTATTGCCGCGAGACGACACGCGGCAACACCGCGGCGCAGGGCCCCAGGAGCCGCCGCGAAGCACGCGGTAAGCGCCCCCCTTAGGCCCTCCTTGATCCAGCATAGGTTTGCCATCGTCTGCCGAATAATCACCATACCAATCCGAACACCACTCCCACACATTGCCACTCATATCATATAAACCCAGCGCATTGGCCTTTTTGGTGGCCACTGCCCGAACGCCACGATCCTTGGTGTTATCACTGTACCAACCCACGGCATTTAAATCGTCACTGCCTGCGTATTTAGTAGCTTGTTTTTGTTGGGTGCCCCCACGTGCCGCAAATTCCCATTCCGCTTCGGTGGGCAGGCGAATAATTTCGCCAGTTTTGCGCGACAGCCAAGCACAAAACGCGATAGCATCCTCCCAGGAAACACCCGTCACCGGGTTATTGGGGTTAGAACGTGCCATACCAATGCGCTTGTATGAATCATCCGTTCCGGTTTCAATATTGTATTCATTTCCTGCTTCCAGCCATACGGGGTAATGAGATTTTGTTTCATCACAAAAGACCAAATATTGCGCGATGGTTACCTCTGTTTTGCCCAAATGGAAATTCCCTACAGTCACCTGATGGGCAGGTTTTTCTCCATTAAAACAATCCCCACCTTGTTCGGCTGTGCATCCCATGTAAAAGGTACCACCTTGCACATCTCGCATATTGCCTAATATGTCTATGAGAAATGTATCTGATAAGACCAAAGTATAGTACCTATCTAATCTTTCCGATAATGCGTTGAGTTTTCTAAAATCAGGCCTTGGATTTTTATTTATTACGCAGCCCCCCAAAACAGATTTATTTCGGTAAAATTTAGCAATATACCCTGTTTTTTGGCGGTATCGGATCTTGTAGCACAAGGCGTTGCTGTCCAACAAGTCTACCGTGCTGCCTGCGGGCACATCTTGCATCAGGGTTGCGCGGTCAAGTGCGTCGCCGCGTTTTTGGTACACTTCATTGAATTCCGGCTGGCTCAAGGGGCGGTTGCGCATGCCTATGCTGTAATCTACATTGATTATTCGGCGGCATTCGAATGGTTCCCTTGTGCGCGCGGGCAGGAGGCCTTCGGCTTCCAGGAGGGTTTGGAGGTTGGCGGGGAGGCTTAAGGTGTCGAAATAGAGGCTGTCCGTGAAGGCCAACAAAGTGCGGTAGGCACTCAGGGCCATTGCAATATCCCCATTGGGGTTCTTGTTGCGCGACAAATAATATTGGCACAAACCATAGCCATGCAACGCATCGGCTTGTAAGGTAAGTGACCGGTTCGCATTGCCATTGTTGTATAAACGCCAGAATGCATCGCGGGCGACGCGTAAGCTGGTATTGGGTGCGGCACCGCGCAAATAAAAATTCAGATTTTGCGCAGCGGTATTGTAGCGCAATTGCATGCGGTTCGAATCGGCGAGGGCAAACGGGGGATCGGCCTGTTGTTCGGTATCACTATTTTTGGCCGCTTGAAGGAAGGCAATGCTCTCGCTCCAACCAGCAGCGCGTTTCAGCAAAGAATCGGCGACTTCAGCGTAGAATTGCCTGCCTTGCCAAAACGCATATTGGCGTTCCCTACCCAGGTCATTCCCCAAACGCACAGCCTCCAAATGTCGGATATAGGCGGAATCGGTGGTCATTTCCACCTGTTTTTTAAATACATCGGCTTGCGCGGTATTCCGGGCGGCCGCAACACCGTACCACAAAGCGGCAGCGCCCAGCAGGCTACACAGCACAGCCCACCAAAACAAGGGGGTGAAAAAGGGCTTGGGTGTTGGTTTTTCAATCAGGGATTCAAAGGTTGCATTGGCATCGATGCGGCGTTGCACAATGCCATCGAGTTCGGCATACTGGCTGCCGTTCAGCAATCCGAGCCGGGCAAGGTCTTTCAATACCTGGCGGTGACTTTCGTTGTTGGGTTCCAGGGCAAACCGGTGGATGGCCAAGCTGCTTTTCCACTCCAATTCGGCAAAACCATTATGTACTTGTTTTTGTACGGCCTCCAGCTCGGCTTTAGCGGCTAAACGGGCGCTGCGTTCTTCATCTTCACTTAAGCAAGCGAGCAGGCCCAAGCGCAATGGGTCGTCGGGCGTATTTTCGGCCAACCAGGGAATGCGGGTGAGCAGCAACAATCGGTCGTGGGTAACCGGGATGCCCATATACGCTCCAATGGCCACCGTGAGGGCAAAATCGGGCTGCACACTCACGGCCAAGCCGCAAAGCCATTTGAAACTGGCATCATCCTGTAAAAAAGCGCGGTGTTGTTCGGGCGTTTCCCACAGGCGGGTGCGCGGGTCGAGGGCCGTGCGTTTTTCCCCTAAACGCCGCTCTTGGGTAGTCCAGGGCTCCGGTTCGTAATCTTCGTTTTCATCCAAAGCATTCAAACCTTCCAAAATACCCTCGGTATCGGCGGGAAACAACTGAAAATGTTGGTGCAGCAACACCTCCCGTGCGTACCAGCCCGATACGGGTTGTGGGGTAAGGAGTAATCGCCGTTTCCATTGCAGCAAATCGGCCAAAATACCGGTTTTTAGAGCCGTACCGTTCATTTCCATCAAGCCCTGGCCTGCGCCAATGCACACCAAGCGACAGTCGGCATAATGCTGGTGCAATTGGGTGATGGTGGAAATGACGTGCTGCTCGTTCCAAAAACGCAGGAAATCGCCGTTGTGAAAAAACAATTCGATGGGCGCATCCTGGCTTTTGAAAAAACGCGCTAATCGCTCGAACAAACGCCCAGCCTGGTCTTGCTCGGTGCTGCGCTCCACCAAAAACAGGTAGCGGGAGGGGCTGGTTTGTCGTTTTTCGCTGAGTACGAGGAAACCGCCCGCATCGGCGGTGGCGCGTACCGAAGCCGGAACATCCAATTCCCGGTGTTCCATTTCCACCCGCCGGCGCAGCACATCGGCCATGCGGAAAAAGTCGGGCGGCGTTTTTATTTTTCTTTCCTGGGGCAAATACGGCACGAAATAAGGCGCCTGGTCATGGATGGGATAATCTTGTTCAAGATCTTCCAAGGCGCGCACGGGGACTTTTTCCCGGCGTTTTTTGCGCCAGCGCAGCCAAAGCAACAAAGCCGCCCCGAAAAACAGCAATACCGACAGCCAATACCAGGGCAGCAGGCGGTATGCCACGGGTGGACCAGGCTGTTTCAAGGGGGTAATGGGCAAAATCGGCAAATTATTGCCCACCTGAAACTGAATAAGCGTATCGGTGTAACAAGCTTGCCGATCGCGGTAGGCCACGCATTTTACATAACCGAATGCCGCTTCGCGGAATTGGTAATTGGCATTGTTGGACCAAACGGTGTCTTTTCGGGCAAAAACCCAAAATACCTTGGCTTTTTCGGGAAGTTTTACAGAAAAACGGTAGGATTGGCCTGCGATCAGGGGCGATTTGGGCAGTTGGAGGCCTTGCAAGGCGGGCGCATCACCACAATGCACGGGAATGGGGAGGGTGTCGCGCCCGCGCATTCCAGCGTCCATCAACAAAAATACATTTTTTTTGTACCCGGCAGCCGTCCAGTTGAAATGCAGGCCTTTGCCGCTTGCCTGACTTGCACCATCAAGCCCGTGGCGAATTTCCCAATACACCGAATCGGGCGCGAGCTCGGTGGTATCGGTTAAATTGAATTGCCAGGCTTGCCCTTCGAATAAACGGCCCTTGGGCAAAAGGGCGTCTATTTCAATTTTCTTGTAAATACGGTGTTCCGGCTGGAAAAACCGAACCAGCAGCACGATACTGGCGCAAACGATGGCTATGGCGGGTAACACCCAATCGTATTTTTCCCAGAAATTGGGTGGTGGTGTCTTGGCTTTCGGTTTCAAGCCATTTTCGGCCCATTTATCCGCTTCTAATTGGCATTGTTTCCAGAATTCGTCAAAAAACAAATAAAACTGCTTTTGTTCTTCGGCATTGGAGGCAACAAAAGGGGCTAAGCCGTATTTCAGGTCTTGCACATTTCCCACCCATTCGGCGCCTTTGCGGTCGAGCAGTTGCAATAGTCGCAGCTTGCGTCGGGTGTCCATTTTGAACCCGGCGTCGTGCAACTGTGCAAAAAACTGCTCCAGCGGCAAAGGTGGTATAGGCGGCTGTTGGGCCATGTTTTAGAGTGCAGCGTTTTTTAGCAAATCCTGGATAGCTTCCAGGTCGTCTTTGGTTTTCACCAAAAAAGAAAGGTTGTATTCGAGCATTTTTCGGCGCTTTTCGGTGTTATTTTCTTCAAAATAGCCGCGTTTGCCCAAAATTTCGAGCCAGGCAATCAATTCGGCAGTTGCAGGCGCCTTGCGCACCGATTTTTCGCGGGCAGCCTCAAAAAACTTCAATAAGCGGTCAAATGCCTCGCCCGTGGTAGTGGTGCGTCCAGCCAAATGTGCTTGTACGATGTTGCGCAGCAATTCCCCCTCCGGAAAGCGGATGTGGAAAAAGGCACAACGGCGCAAAAAGGCGTCGGGCAGGTTTTTTTCCGAATTGGAGGTAAGGATCACCACGATTTTGGCTTCTGCTCCTTTTTTTGCTTCAAATCCGGGTAATTCCCGGATGCGAAAGCGGTAATTCAGCAGTTCGTCGAGCAAGTCGTTGGTAAAATCGCGCGGGGCCTTGTCCACCTCGTCGATCAACACTACCGAGTGCAGGGGCTTGGTGGGTAAATCGAGGCCGAATTTTTCGGAAAACGCCATTTTAGAAGGATCGGAATAGGCGATGGCCTGTCCAAAAGCTTCGATGCGGATAAACTGTTCGGTTGCTTTAAGTTCCACCTCGGAATTGCGGCGCAGGTTGGCTTCCTGGAAATGCGACAGGGCATCGTAAGTATAAAACAGGTCGGAAGCTTTCGATACCGTTTTGGTCACGAAACGCAGCACTTCCGGGTGAAAAGCGCCCGGGTGTTTTTGGCTCAGGTGGGCGAGTGCCCATTCAGCCATTTCGGTTTTGCCGGTCCCCGGTTCACCGGTGATGAGCAGCGGCAGGTTCATGTCGTACGCTGCCTCCAAGGCGTAAATTTGTGCGTCGCTGGGTATGTATTTTGCCATAATATATCGTTTTTCGGGCGTGCAGCCCGCTTGATTTATCGATTTTTAAACAGTTGATCGGCCAATACAAAGCCTTTGTTGAACAACAGGATCAATTCGCCTAATTTGGCTTCCACCTCCAGCATATCAAAGGGTCCTGCTTCCGTGAAATGCTCGTTTGTGAGGTCTTCGGCTTCCAAACCAGGTCCCACCATCGTATCTCGATAAGTGCTGAACCAGCCCGTCACATCATTTTTTGTTACGGGCAGCAATTCCTCCATGGTATTGCCGCCACTTTTGCGGTTTTGAATGGCTTCGGCTACTTCCGCGCGCTTTTTGGGGTCATTTTTTTGGTATTCTACCCCAAAAAAGAAGAAAAATCGCGGCGATTCCGGCGGTAAATCCACCATCAAGTAGGATTTTATAAAGTCTTCTACCAAATCTGGCGTCAGGTCCTTGTTCCAGTTCGCCACATCCATGGTCAGCAGCACAAATACATTGTCAGTAGGCTTCAGTTCCTTGATGGTTGGACTGGCTAACAGCTGCCGGAGGTTTTCATTTTGAAACTTCACCGTACCGGGAATGGATGGATAAAATTGGGCAAACAACTCCTTGGCCACCGAAAGCCGGAAAAGGGTTTTGTTTTGGCTCACCCTCGGCATGATTTTGCGAAAGGCTACTTTTTTATCTGTTACTATATTTTGCAAGGGGTTGCACAGCATGTCACAGGATTCGTACCCAATACATTCATGCAGACTTTTAAGCGCCTGCCGGGTATCCCCAAATAAGAAATACAAGAATATCTTCTGATTTTCTGGCGCTTCCAGCAAATCAATCAGGCATTGCTCCCGTTGGTCAAACCGGTCGCAAGTAAAGGCGTGGTACTCCGGAATGGATTTGTGCCCTGCCATTTTCACCCGCAGGTCGGGGTGCAGGTCTTCTTCCTGGATTTTATCGATCAGCCAAAGCAAGGCTTCGTTGGTGGTGTTAAAGGAAACACTTTTGTCTTTAAAATCGATCAGGCCTAAAATGCCCGCGCGGCTATGGCTATTATGTTTGCTTTGAATCAGAATCAGGTCGTTGTATCGGTCTGATTTTGAGTGGATTACCTTATCATGCAACAGCCTAAAAACCTGGTCGAGGCGATTATCGCCCACCAGTATTTTTAAATGTTGTCGGATACGGTCTATCATTTTAGGTTGGAAAAAACGAATTGTAATTATTTATGAAGCATACCTATATACAAAACAGGGTATTTTAACACGCACAAATATACGTTTGGGATTGTAAATTTATTGATTGTTTGTATTTGTTTTGTTGATGGGTCGGGTCGTGTACGGGCGGGTCGCGACCCGCCCATACGCGACCCGACCCGCCCGTACGCGCGATCCGACCGCACGGGCCGATCTCGCGCGCACGGGCCGGTCGCGACCGGCCCCTACGTCACCGGATCAACGTAACCGATCCCACCCGTTTCCCGCCCCAACTCGTGCCATCCTCAAAAATCGCCCGTTTCACCTCCCAGGTATACACATCCTGCGGCATCAAAACGCCTTTGTAGCGGCCATCCCAGCCCTTGCCCGGCTGTCCGTTTTGCAGGGCATCGCTGTCCGACGACCACAACAACTGGCCATAACTGGAATAAACGGCTACATTAAATTCGCGCAAACCCACGCCTTTGGGCTGAAACAAAGCCGCATCGCCGTTTTCCAGGCCCGGCGTGAAGGCATTCGGGATAAAGATATGGTGCATCGCTTCCGGATAAATGGGCAAGAGGGTGTCGTTTGGACAACCATTTTTGCCAAAAACCGTGAGTTTTACCCATTTTATCCCATTGGAATAATAACGATGGGTGGGGTTTTGTACTTCCGATGAATCGCCATCGCCAAAGGTCCACAACCAGCGCACGGCATCTGTGGATAGGTCGGTGAAGGCAAATTGCCCGGATGGCGGATCGGTCGGAATTTCCAAAAAGGAGAAATTGGCACTCGGGCGCGGGTACACCTCGATGATGTTGGGCAGCGTGAGGGTATCGAAACACACCTGGCGGTGGCTGACGATCAGGGTTGCGCCAAATTTGCCGGCATTGTAAAACGTATGGGTGGTGGCGGGTACGGAAACCGACTGGCCGCCATCGGAAAATATCCAGGTGGCGTCGGTGTTGTTGTTCGACAGGTTTTCAAAGTTGACGGTCAGTGGTGCGCAGCCTTTTTCGGGGTCCCAGGCGAAATCTGCCACAGGTTGGGCATAGGCGCTGAGCATTTTTTCGATGGTGTCGCGGCAGCCAAAGGCATTCAGGGCCGTGAGACGTACCGTGTAATCGCCCGCTGCGGTGTAACTGTGCTGCGGATTGTTGAGGGGCGTTGCGCCGCTGGAATCGCCGAACGTCCATTGATATTCAATCGCATCGGTGCTGTTATTATCAAATTGCACCACGGTGGGCAGGCCGCACAAGCTTTCTTTTTGCAGGTCAAAATCAGGAACAGGCTTGGGGTGGACGGTGATGTACCGCAAAATGGTGTCGTTGCGGCAACCCAGCTGGTCGATGCCCGTCAGTTTTACCTCAAATTGTCCCGATTGCAGGTACGTGTGCGTGGGCGCGGGACCCGATAAGGTGTTGCCATCGCCAAAATTCCAGGCGAAATAACTCGGCGCATTTGATTGGTTCTGGAATTTTACGGTCAGGGGCACGCAACCATCGGGGGTATCAAAACTGAAACGCACATCTGGCAGCGGCAAAATGGTCACCGGACTGCTGATGGTGGTTTTGCAGCCATGCGCCGCCGAAACGCCCGTGAGCACCACCATTTTGGTCCCAATACTGTCGTAAACATGGCTGGGGCTGTACAAAAACGAGGAATCGCCATCGCCAAAATCCCAAACGATGCCCGAAAGCACATCCGGGGAGGTATTGTTGAATTGCAAGGTATCGTTCAGGCAAAATTGGGCTTTGAAATCAAAGGAAACCTTCGGCGCTGGATAAACGGTAATCAACGCGGAAGTGCTGTCGAACCCGCAACCATCGGCCGCTTTTTGCACCACCAAAAAGGTACCCGGCATCTGAAAGGTATGCTGCGGATTTTTGGTACCGGAAGTATTACCGTCGCCAAAATCCCACGAAATCAGGGCGCCTGGCGTGGCAAAACTCGTAAACTGGGCCGTATAAGGCTGACAACCCGACAAATTGGGCACATTGAAAAACGCCCGCACCTCTACCGGACGCACGGTAATATCGTGTTCCAAGGTATCTGCGCCGCATACATTGGTGGCAATCAGTCGGATGGTATAGGTTTTAAACAAGGTATCGGTGCTATACTCCATCGGTTGCGGAATCGAATCGGTGGACGTTTGGCCATTACCAAAATCCCAGAAAAAAGCCGTGGGCAAACCCGCGCTGGTGTTGGCAAAAACGATTTTTCCGCCGGTACAAATGGTATCCGTTGCCGTGCCAAATACCACAATGGGCAAGGGGCGAACGCGGATAGAATCGGTCCAGGTTTTTTCTGCGCACAGGTTTTTGGCCGTCAGGGTGACGATGTAAAAGGTGTCTTTGGAGCCGCCAGGCAACAGCAGCGGGGCCGGTGTAAAAGCGGTATCAATGGGCAAATTGCCGATTTTCCAGGCATATTGGGCCTGATATCCGTTGCTTTCGTTTTGAAAAGAAACGGAAAGCGGCGCGCAACCTTCATTTGCCGAAGGCGTAAAAAAGGCGTTCGGCGGGCGGGTGACAAACACGGTGCGCGTTTTTTCATCTATACAACCAAATTCGGTGGTGACGCGCAGTTTTACGGTAAACGTGCCGGTATCGCTGTAGGTGTGCGTGGGCGCTTGCAGGCTGGACATTTTGCCATCACCGAAATCCCATTCGGAGGCAAATGCGCTTTGGGAGAGGTTTTTAAACTGGATTTCCGAGCCAATGCAGGTATTCAGTGGTGGTTCAAAGTCAGATTGTGGCAAAGGATGCACGGCCACCACCAGCGAATCGCGGAAACTGCAACCCAGTACAGTATCGGTGATTTGGTAATTGAGCACAAAATTGCCCACACCCGCCATGGCAGGATCAAAATTTCCCGCGCTGTTCACCCCTGTTCCGATCCACACCCCGCTCGCAGCAGGGGTCGGACTATTGAGTATAAAAGCCTGGTCGGAAACACATTTGGAGACATCATTGCCCGCCTCTATATTGACCGAAACGACCTGAATTTGCGTGGTATCGCGGCGCTCGCAATTGCCGGTTCCTCGAATGTAAATGACCGGAAATATGCCCCCTGCCGCTGGATTAAACACGGATCCCGCTACATTTTGGCCTTGCCAGGTGCCGCCCGCAGGTTCGGCCGCAAGCGTGAGTACGCCCGAATTTTGACAAACTAAGGTATCTTTTGGGGCCGTGATCTGTACCGGCGTGGCCGAAAGAATGGCAAACGTATCGGCTAAAGTCCGGGTGCCGCACACGTTGGTGGCCGATGCGCCGATGATATAAGGCGTGTTCGCAACCTTCAACATAACCGGAAAACTGGTTTGCGGCACGCCATTGATCGTGTATTGCACATTGGGGTCCTTGGGCAGCGGGGTATAATTGACAAAATCACATTCATCGGGCTGGGGCGTCAGTTGCAGGTTGTATAATTGCTCCACTTTGATGCTTACCTGGTCCGTGCGCAAACAAATGCCGCCGCCGCGGGTGTATTTCAGGACATATAAACCCGGTGTAGTAGGGGTAAAAATGGTATTTCCGGCGGCCTGGCTGATAAATTGGCCGCTCCAAGTGCCGCCTGTTGGTGCAGCGCTCAAAACGATGGGCGCACTGCCTGTACATACCGTGAGCAGCGAATCGGGGGCGGTAATGGCTACATCTTGCGCGGTGAACAGGTTGAAGGTATCGCGTTGGGTTTGGGCGCCGCATTCGTTGGTGAGGGTGGCCTCGATGGCGTACGGATTGGCTGAAATGGGCAAGGAAACCGGAAAAGTGCTGGTTTCTACCCCGTTGATCTTGTATTTTGCTCCGGGCACCAGCGGACTCGGGGTGTACATTAAGACCTGACAATCATCGGGTTGGTGTGCTAAATTGAGCAAAGGCGCCTGCACGGCCTTGATTTCGATGGTTTTTTCGCTGGGGGAATTGCACAGGTTGTTCACCCGCACCTTGATTGTGTACGTTCCCGGCTCCAGAAAACGAATGCTCGGTTGCGGGCCTGTGGGCGCGGGTGTAGGTAGCGGAGTGGAAGGCGGCCACCATTCCCAGCCCGTCGCAGGCGTAACGGTCCAGGTATAAAAAACGCCATTTTGGGAGGCTCCGGCATTTAACTTGACAATTCCGCCGCCGCCGAGGCAAATTACGCCTGAATTGCCGTTTAAAGCGCCCGAATCTACTTTAACGTCGGCGACCGCAGCATCAAATACCGAAACGATTTTAGTTGTCGTATCTGAGCCGCAACTGTTTGTAATAGAATGGGTTACGATGTAGGTTCCCTGCATGTTGTAGGTATGCGTGGTTTGGATCGAGTTTTCCAAGTTGGTGCCATCGCCAAAACTCCAATTGGAATTCCAGAAGCCCGCCGGACAAGAACTATCGGCCAGCGCAACACTTTCGCCTGTACAAAGCACGGCATCAGCTAAAACAATGCCTGCGATAGGCGGGTTCAAAATGGTTAAAATGAAAATACTGTTGGTTTGCTGAATCGTATTGGGGGTATGGTTGGTCAGCAACGTGATGTAAAATTCCTTTTTTTCCTGACAGGTATTGTAAAAATTGGTCAGGTCGAAGGTGTGGAATTGCGGCGGTTGTGCTTGTCCACCGTTGGTTGGAATGATCGTACTGGGAGTACTATCGCCCCATTTGATCTCGTAACTGGTTATTTTACTGAGGTTTGCATACGATTGATCGAGTACGATGTTGACGCACACATTGTACGTGGGGCCGGTAGCGCACACGGTTTGCATGCCATCGCAAGGCGCAATGGTGGGGTTGTTGTTTTGGGCTTGGAGGAGGCTACCGAGGCAGCATAGGGCGATTAAAACGGCATATTTCATAGTGAACAATTTTTGGGAAAATTGACAGGAAGACTTAGATGAATACAAATGTTAATCGTTGATGACCAACGGATTAATAAGCAAAATGCGGGCAGTCGAGTACCCTGCTGCGGTTCGATTTTTTGCCACGACCACCGCCTCTGCCCGCGCCTTTACCTGCGCCATTGCCCAATCCGCGATCGCAAAAAGACTTAAAGCCCCGGAAAGCATAGCGCAAATTGAGTTCGTACACATTGTTGCTTCGGATACCCAGGCCACTGGCATTCACGTCCACACTAAGGCCCAGGTAAAACACATCCTTTTGTCCCCCTTGCGGCTGACTGGAAAAACCGGCCGAAAAAGTGAGGGAATTGGTGTGTTTGGCCCCAGCAAACGGCGCCCGAGAATTGTACAATCCACCCAGGGTAAACTGGTTGAGAAAAATGACGTACAAGCCCCCGGAAAACAGGGTAAGACTTTTGCTAAAATTCAGTGGATCAGCGCCTTGCGATTCGAAGCGCATATTGGGAGAGAGGGTAATTTTACGTCCAACGCCCTGCAAAAACTGAAGCGGAATGATGGTACCGGCGTGAAACGTGATGCGCGCGGGCACTTCTACGCCGGTTTGCAGGAAGGATTCATCGGGACCCTGGCCGAACAAACTGGCAGCGTGGTTGATCGCCAGGCCTACATGTGAGCGCAAGTTGTACATCTTGCTACCCCGGCTTTTGATTTTACTGTCCCAGCGACGGACCAAACCGAATGAAAAATCGTGAAAAGTCACCTTTTCGGCACCTGCCGCGACCGCCGAGCCGTAAATATTGCCAAAAACGGGGTCCAATTGATCAGAAAAGGTAAGACTGCTCCAATCTAGTCGGCGCTGGTTGTAGGTATATTTCAAGCCAACATGCCAGTTGCCGCGGGTGGTAGGCACCACATAACTGTACAAAAAGCCCGCTGAAGACGACACCAAAGGCGCCAAACCTTCCTGCGCGTGCGTGAGCGTGAAGCCAAAGCCCGAACGCCAGCAGGGTTCCTGCCATTCGGCGGTTGCGGCAAAAAAATTGTACCCTTTGTCGGCAGCGAGCCATTGATTGCGGGCGGAAGTAGTGAGTTGCAGCCCAGATTCCAATCCGGTAAAAGCAGGATTGAGGTAAGTTCGGTTGGCAAAAAATTGCGAGAGTGCAGGGTCCTGTGCATTTGCGGAGAGGCAAAATAACAGGAAAGCTACACACGTTGGGACGTTGTGTAATTTCATCGGAGGCGGAAAGGATTATGACTTACCAGTCGGTAAATCAGTTGAAAATAGTTAAGTTAAAGTACAAATAAATGAAGCGCAGTGGGTATTAAAACGGATAAATCTTGCGCAAGTTAATGATTTTGGGTAATTTGGTGGTATTTTTGGTGGTTAATTTTTTATGAACCCAACACAGCAATGGGCGATTTTTGAACACCGCATATCGAACACCCAATTTCAAAGATCGAAAAATAGTTTCAAAATGGATAAAATAGAAAAATATCGCAACATCATCAAAAGCTTGCTAGCGGAATACGCCCAAATAAGGCTGGCTTATCTCGACGAAGTAGAAAATCAGCTGGTTTTTGATGAAGCGGGAGATCATTATCAATTGCTGCGCATTGGTTTTGAAAATCGACGGCGAGTATACTATTGTGTTTTCCACCTTGATCTCATAAACGGAAAAGTTTGGATACAGGTAGATGCTACTGACGTCCCAATTGCGCACCGGTTGGAAGCGGCTGGCGTGCCGAAAGAAGATATTGTTTTGGGATTTCACGCGCCCTATAAAAGAACATTGGAGGGCTATGCAGCAGCATAACCCTCCCCATTTCATAATTCGAAATTCGGTGTTCGGTGTTCGATATTCGGTGTTCTTTTAACTCCCCATTTCATAATTCGGTGTTCAACATTCGGTGTTCGGTGTTCTTCTACCCCTCCAAATGCGCCCGTAAAAACCAGGCCATTTTCTCGTGCGTTTCCATCAGTCCGGTTATGAAATCACTGGAGCCCGCATCGTGCAATACATCCGAAAACGATTTGATGTGTTCCCGTAATACGATGATGATGCTTTCGTGGTCCTCCAAAAGTTCTTTGATAAATCCATGGCTGTCATTTTTTTCACTGCTTGCTTCGGTGAGATGCGTTAAACCTAAATAGGACTTCAAGGTAGCGGGCGCATAATGACCAATAGAACGAATACGCTCCGCAATACTATCAATGATCTCGTCTAATTGTCCGAATTGGGTTTCAAAAAACTTGTGTTTATCAAAAAAATCGGCGCCTTCAATATTCCAATGGGCATTTTTGGTTTTGATATAAAGCACCGTTTCATCGGCTAAAATTTTTGATAATTCGAGGGCAACTGTTTGGCGGTTGGGATCGATTATTCCGATGGATATTTTCATGATTTAGTTTTTTGAATGGTTTTCAGTGCGGCCGATGTTGGATTCCAAGGCATGTTTTAGTTTTTCAATAGCGCCAGACACCGCCAGTTCAATGGTGTCTGCCTGGTTTGAAGCAATCATGGTTTTCCGACCTTCTAAACTCGCTTCCAATAAACAGGAAATATCATTCCGTCCCGTTTTTATCCCATTTTCATCTTTCACATGTGCATCTACTTTGAAAATATGCGCTTGGTATCGTTCCAGTTCTGTTGCGATTAAGGAAGTAAAATACGCATGCAAGCTTTCACTTCCGTGGATGGTCTTATCGGTACTCAATTGGATTTTCATGGTTTGGTATTTGATTTACTGAAAATAATATACCTATTATTACGATTGATTGGAAGTTGTTTCAACGTCGCAAAGTTGCATCCATGGTAAACCCGCAATGTTACATAATGCTGGAATTAAGTTGTATAATTACCACATTAAACCTATTGCAGAATTTTTATCTGCCAAATTATTGGTGCCCTTTAAAATATCTTTTTCAATAATTTGTCTTACCCGCGCAGACTCTTCAAACAAGGGGCTGTGCGCCGAATTTTCGAAAGTATAAAACCCTTTTAACGGCGATTGAAGTTTATCCAAATACGCTTTGGCCAATTTGACATTGACCGTTAAGTCATATTTACCGCTAAAAAAATACACCGGAATATCCAGTTTGGGAACCTCAACCGTAAAATCGGTTTCGAGCAGTTCATGGATCAGGTTTGTTTTGGGTAAAAATGAAAACTTGGAGGTCCAAATATTGATCTTTTCCTGCAAGGTGTACGCTTTACAAGCCCAAACCGGCACGAAAACACCCCAAAATACCGAATGCATTTGGTGCATAGTTCCAATGCCCAGTTCATGCATCGCTTGATCCCGTATGGCCGATTTGTAAAAGGAAACAACGTTGGAGTCTGCTTCTAAAACGCGGTATTTCGATAACTTTTGGATATTTTTTTGATTACCGGCTGCTGCATACTTATTCAACATATAGGTATACGCCATCTTTTCCGATTCGGTTTGATGGGTAATTTGGCCCATCCCGATGTATGCATTATACAATTCGGGGTTGCGGGAAGCGGCCAGCAAGGCGATTGGAGTTCCGCCTGAATGGGCCATCAAATAAATTTTATCCTTGCCAAAACGATCGCGTAAGTAGTTGGTCACCTCCACCGCATCCAAGGCGAACTGGTTGAAAGTCATGCTTTCCGGGCTAACTTCGGCAGCGTACGACAGGCCACCACCCCGTTGTTCCCAATAGCAAACGGTAAAATACTCCTCAAGTCCGGGTTTATATTGGTCAAACAGGAAATAATTGGGAAAAGCGGGTCCGCCGTGCAAATAAAGCAAAACGGGGTTATTGCTATTTTTACTCCGAATAAACATCCCTTGTCGCACACCACCAATGTTGATGAATGTTTTTTCGGAAATTGATCCGGGGACAGGTTGGCCGGAATCATCTAAAATTGGTTCGATTTTGCCTGGGCTGTATATTATTAAAATGCAGGCGATTATTAATATGAATGCTAAAAGTGTTGTCAGAAGTACTACAAACATGCGTTTTATTGATTTGCTTTTCATTTTTTTAAATTGTTTTATTCCTATACATCGACAATAAAACGGTAACTAAACTTGCTACAATTAAACCCGTATCTTCCCAAATGCCAAATTTAAATGCCGCCATAAAACCAATGAGTGACCAGGCAACGGGAATAATGAGCAGTGCCATCGGGTACTTTTTACGATTCAGCATAAATAAGCCAAAGGTGAAAATCGTAGTTGGACAAGGCAAACCAAAGTTTGGAGCAGAAGGATAAACATGCCCAAAGAAATACCCCAAAACAGGATAAATAATCAATGCAAATAGAATCAAACCAATTCCGGCAATTCCATATTTATCTTTTTTAAATTCAAAGGAAAACATATCTTTAAAAACACCCCATATTAAAAATAAAGCCCCCTGAAATATAAACATACTGCCAAATAAATAAGCAGCTTTATTAATGGCTGCAAAAAAAACAATATGATAAACAATACCCATCCACAACCATAAAAACGAAAGGATGCTGCTGATGATCTTGCTCGACACAAGATTCGGTTTGACCGCAAGATAAATTGCAACCGCTCCCATCGCGTAAAAAACAACCTGCATGGGGAACACCGCTGCATTGTATGTTTTAAATACGTCCATAAATTGCTGCACGGTGAATGGTATAGGCATAAATCACAACTTTGGCAATGGTTTTCTGCCCTAAAGTTCGGCTGCTTATAAGCACCAGATATTACATAATTACCGAGAAAAGTTGCAGATTTCACTGCAAATGCAAAATCATATCCCGCGTCATGCTCCCCAAGTCATACTGCGGTTTCCAGCCCCAGTCTGCCCGTGCAGCCGAGTCGTCAATCGCGCCGGGCCAGGAATCGGCAATGGCCTGGCGGAAATCGGGCGCGTACGAGATCTGGAATCCCGGAATTTCCTGCTGGATGCTCGCTGCAATTTCGGCCGGGGTAAAACTCATGCCCGCCAGGTTGTAACTGGTGCGCACAGTCAGTTTTTCGGCAGGCGCTTCCATCAATTCCAGGGTAGCGCGAATTGCATCGTCCATATAACACATTGGTAAGCGGGTATTTTCACTCAAAAAGCAGGTATAAGGCTCGTTGCGCACCGCATAGTGGTAAATATCTACCGCATAATCGGTGGTACCGCCCCCCGGCATGCTTTGATACCCCACAATGCCCGGGTAGCGCAGCGAACGCACATCCAAACCATAGCGGTGATAATAATAATTCGCCCAGTTTTCACCCGCCACCTTACTGATCCCATACACCGTGGCCGGAATGAGCACTTCGGTTTGGGGTGTTAAGTTACGGTCGGCGGATTCGCCAAATACCGCGATAGACGAAGGGAAATATACTTTATCCAGTTTGCGTTGCCGCGCTGTTTCCAGCACATTAAACAAACTGCTCATATTAATATTCCAGGCCCACATGGGGTCTTTTTCGCCAGTAGCACTCAAAATAGCCGCTAAGTGATAAATCTGCGTAATGTTCCATTTTTGCACCAAGGCATCCAAAGCCGGGCCATCCAGGGCATTCAGGATTTCTGTCGGACCAGCTTGCTGGCCCAAATCGCGCACATCAGTGGCAATAATGTTGTCATTTCCGTACGTCTGGCGCAAAGCGGAGGTCAATACAGCGCCGATTTGGCCGCCGGCGCCGATAATCAAGATACGTGGTGTGGTCATAATAAATGGTAAGGACGATTCTGAAGCGGCGAAAGTAAAACAAGCCCATGAAAAGTATCGTGCCAATTTTATGCATTTCGCTATTTTATCCTTTGCCATCCGATCTAATTCTTTGTTCTTTTGTTGAACTAATTACCTGTTTGCTTTATTCGGGCAACCCAAGCAGGCGATCCTGCGCCTTTATCCTTGAAATCTATCCAAGCAATGAAAGATATGAAATACTGGTTTATCCTGCTTTTGATCGCTGCCGCCTACGTCCTGCCGGCACAAAACAGCATTACCCTGCAAAAAAACCTGGAATGGGAAAGCGCGCCCCGGATACACACCTTTTCCGATGGCGAAACCCTCGAATCCTGGCGCTTCAAGGAAAGTGCCTTCAGCGATGAGACGCCCAGCTTACCTGTTTTTTCCGAGCGTATCGCCCTGCAAGGTCCATCCGAAATAACGGCTACCCTGATTACAGTCAACTATGAGGTTTTTAACAAAAAAACCAGCGCAGATGATGCTTTTTTGAGCGAAAACCTCAACATCAGCACCTTTGTAGAGCAGGAAGGCACGCGGTACTGGGGCCGAGTCCGCTTTATACCGGCACGCAAATCCGGCAATAAAATCGAACGGGTTACCCAATTTACCCTGCAAATCAATATAAAAGCGCTGCCGGTGGGCGCAACGGACCGTGGCGGACCGAATACCTATAACTCGGCCCTGGCAGACGGTACCCTGTACAAATTTGGCGTTACCGGCTCCAGCATTTATAAATTGGACTATACGTTCCTGAAAACCACCCTGGGCATCAGCAACCTAGACAACATTGACCCACGCAGCATCCGCTTGTACGGCAATGGCGGCAATATGCTGCCGGAAAAAAATGCAGACGCCCGGCCGGACGACCTGACTGAAAACGCCATTCAGGTGGTCGGCGAATCGGATGGCAAATTCGACAGCGGCGATTATATCCTGTTTTATGCCGTTGGCCCCAACCCCTGGGTGTACCGGCCCAGCACAAGCGATCCGCAATTGGTGGTACGCAAGCATTTGTACGACGGCGCAGCCTATTATTTTATTAAAACAGGTGCTCCGGGCACAGGTTTGCGCGTCGGACAGCAAGCAAGCGTGCCCGCAAGCATCAATACCACCACCTTCGACGATGTACGCCGCATTGAAGATGAAAAGGTGAATCTACTCAACTTTTCAGGTACCGGCACCGGTTCTGGCCGCCGCTGGTTTGGCGATTATTTCTTCCAAACCCGCCAGCGCAGCTACGAAATGAACTTCCCCAACCTCGAAGCCAACAGCACCGCCCGCATCAGAGCGGAGTTTGCCGGAAGAAGTGGCGTTGGACAAACCGTGCGCCTGACCGCCGATGCAACCACCTTCAACCGCACCATTTCTGCGGTGAGTGTGAGCAACAATGAAGCATCGTATGCCGCCAATACGATCTTTACCGGCACTTTTAAACCCGATGGCGATAAAGTAAACCTGAACCTCGAATACCCAGATGTAAGCCAACAAAGCGAAGGCTGGATCGACTATATAGAAGTAAATGCCCGCCGCCGCCTATTTATGGACGGACAATGGATGGAATTCCGCGATGTACAAACCATCGACCAGGATGCCGTGAATTTCATTTTGTCGGGCGTAACGGGTAATGTGACCATCTGGGACCTGACCAACCCACAAGTACCCGTACAACAACAATTTACCAACAATAATGGCATCGTGAGTTTTGGCGCAGCCACCAAAAATATCCTGCGCAATTACATTGCCTACCTCGATAATGCAACGTTCCCCAAACCGGAAGTTGTGTTGGGCACGGTTGCCAACCAAAACCTGCATGGCATCGATAACGTGGATATGGTCATCATTTACCACCCTGAATTTGAAAAACAGGCCAATGAACTGGCCGAACACCGCAAATCTTTCAGCGGCTTGTCGGTGGCTTCCGTGAATGTAAATCAGGTATTCAACGAGTTTTCCTCTGGTGCCAAAGACATCGTAGCGATCCGTGATTTTGCCCGGATGCTGTTTGAACGCAATCCGTCCAAATTCAAATACCTGTTGTTGTTTGGTGATGGCTCGTTCGATCCTAAAAACAACACCAACAGCGCTGATAATAAAGACTTTATCCCGGTGTATGAAACCCCGGAGTCATTTTCCCCGATTACGGCCTACCCTTCCGACGACTTTTTCGCGCTCCTAAGCCCGGAAGACGGCGCGAGCATCAAAGGTGGTTTGCTCGACGTGGCAGCAGGGCGCATTACTGCCCGCAACACCACCGATGCGCAGGCCGTGGTGGATAAAATTATCGATTACGAGAAAAATCCGGCCACTTTGGGCGACTGGCGCCAACGCTCCCTGTTTATCGCCGACGATGAAGATGGAAATCCGCACATCGACCAGGCCGACAAATTGGCCATTCAAACGGCCCAAACCGAAAAGTGGTTTAACATCGAAAAAGTATATTTGGATGCTTATCAGCAAGTGGCAACTTCTGCCGGTCAGCGCTACCCGGATGCCAAAACAGCCATCAATTCCGATGTATTTAAAGGCATGCTGGTGATGAACTACATCGGCCATGGCGGTCCGCGCGGCTGGGCACAGGAGCGTGTGGTAGACAACAACGACATTGCAGGCTGGGAAAACCCCAACCGCTACCCCTTGATTATTACTGCAACCTGCTCTTTTGGCGGATATGACGATTATACCAACCTAACGAGTGGCGAACAAGCGCTCATAAAAGTAAAATCGGGGGCTGTAGCCCTCTTTACAACCGTGCGCGCAGTGTACATTGATGGCAACGAACGGCTAACCGATGCGGTACAAAATGTGCTGTTCAAACGCGAAAACGGCGTGTATAAAACCATCGGCGCAACCCTGCAAGCAGCTAAAAATGCCCCATCTGTATCGGGCGAAGACAATGCACGGCGTTTTACCCTCCTGGGCGACCCTGCTATGTACCTGGCCTTGCCCGATTACCGGGTTTCGACCACCAAGATAAATGGCAAATCCATCACAATAGGTCAGCCCGACACCCTGAAAGCCCTGATGCCGGTGGAAATTGAAGGCGTTGTAACGGATACCCTGGGCAATGTGTTGAGCAACTTCAACGGAAAAGTGAACGTGACCTTGTTTGATAAAGCGCAAAATCTTCAAACGCTTGGACAAGATGCTGGTTCTTATGTGCGGACCTTTACGGTACAGCGCAATGTCATTTTTAAAGGCAGTGCTACGGTAACCAACGGCAATTTTAAAATCAAATTTATCGTGCCTAAAGACATCAATTATGCTTTTGGTAAAGGTAAAATCAGTTATTACGCCGACAATGGAACACCTTCAGATGCAGCGGGGGCCGACGATAACATCATTGTTGGGGGCAATGCCAATTTGATCAAAGATGAACAGCCGCCTTTGGTACAACCTTACCTCAATACCGATGCGTTTGTGTTTGGCGGCGTGACCAACCTGGATCCAAAAATATTGGTAAAATGCTCCGATGATTATGGCATGAACGTGACGGGCGCGAGTTTGGGGCATGATTTGACCGCAGTTTTGGATGGAAACGTGCTGGAAACCGTAGTTTTAAACGATTTTTACCAAAGTGCGCAGGATGATTACCGCAGCGGCCAGGCCATTTACCCGTTGCGCAACCTGAGTCCGGGGCGTCATACCTTGTCGGTGAAGGGTTGGGATATTGCAAATAATCCGGGCGTCGGGTACACCGAATTTGTGGTGGCCGAAGATGGAAAAGTTGCGCTAGACCACGTACTCAACTATCCGAATCCATTTACCACCAATACCAATTTTCAGTTTGACCACAACCTGGCGGGACAAGTTTTGGATGTGCAGATCAACATCTTTTCTGTTTCGGGCAAATTGGTAAAAACCATTTTCCACAGCGCTCCAACCGATGGCTTCCGGGTAACCGACATCAACTGGAACGGCCGCGATGAGTACGGCGATGTGCTCGCGCGTGGCGTGTATGTGTACCGTGTGAAGGTGCGTGGCACGGATGTTGCGGGAACAAGCGTGACAGCTGAGAGCGATTTTGAAAAATTGGTGATCCTCAAGTAGTGATTTTTGAAGGATGCAGGCAACCCGGCCCTTTCGAAGCGCGTCATCCTATTACAATACGCAAGAAAAATGTATTTTTGCGTAATTTTGAGAAAAACAGACGTAAACCTAACACGAAGATCAAGATTTAGCCTTAACAGGGCATTCAACATGATCTTTTTAAAATTAAATGCACACATGAAAAATTTGCTCGCACCGGTTTTATCCTGCGTCATTTTATTATTAGCCGGAACCTTCGTACAGGCGCAAGAAGCGAAATGTATAAATGGCGTAAACCCCATCACTGGCGAGCGTTGTGCCAATGCAGTAACCTCGGCGGTTCCCTTTTTGCGGATCACCCCCGATGCACGCGGCGGAGCCATGGGCGATGTGGGTGTAGCCACTTCTGCAGATCCGAACGGCATGCACTACAACCAGTCAAAACTGGCATTTGCAGATAAAAATGTAGCGATTTCAGCTACTTATACGCCGTGGATGCGCAATTTGGGTTTGACCGACGTGTACCTGGCTTACCTGTCGGGTTATGTAAAACTGGATAAATTTCAGGCTATCGGTTTCGGATTGCGTTATTTCTCCTTGGGTAGTATCGACTTCACCGACGAAAATGGACAATCACTCGGTAGTGGCAATCCCAATGAATGGGAACTTACCGGCGCCTACTCCCGTAAATTGTCCGATAAGTTTTCTGCAGCCATTGGCGCAAAATTCATTTACTCCAACCTTGCCACTGGCCGGGTTGTAGAAGGCAACGAAATCAAACCTGGTATTGCAGGCGCTGCCGATATTTCGATGACCTACAAAACGCCATTGAAAATTATCAGCCAAAAAAGTGACCTGACCGTCGGCTTGGCCATTACCAACCTGGGTTCTAAAATCACCTACACCAACTCGGTTAACCGCGACTTCCTGCCCACCAATATGGGCCTCGGCTTTGCCTGGCGCATCAACCTCGACCAATACAATACTTTCACCATCACGTCCGATTTGAACAAATTGCTGGTGCCAACGCCGCGTCCTGAAATTGATGAAGATGGTAATGGCCGCCCTGACTATAAAGAACTGTCGCCTGTGCGCGGCGTATTCACCTCCTTCAGCGATGCACCCGGTGGTTTGTCGGAAGAATGGAAAGAAGTAACCAAAAGCATTGGTTTGGAATATTGGTACGACGATCAGTTTGCCATCCGCGCGGGCTACTTCTACGAAAACTACTCAAAAGGCAACCGCAAATACCTGAGCGTAGGCTTGGGTGTTAAATACAGCATCTTTGGCCTCAACTTCTCTTACCTGGTGCCAACCACCAACAACCGAAACCCCTTGGATAATACCTTGCGGTTCTCTTTGTTGTTCGACTTTGATGCTTTGAATGCAGATGAATAAAACATTCGATATATAAAAACTTGAAAAAGAGGTAGTTGGCACTACCTCTTTTTTTTATTTAAACCCTCTTTGACATTAAGTGTTATTACACTTAAATTTGCGTCATGAAATTGGAAACCGAGTTAAAAAACACCCGCCCGCTTGCACCACATTCGCGCGCGCTCCTGAATATTCTATTTACCGCCAGTTGGCTGGATTGTTTACAAACCCGCCAGATGCGCGGCTTTGGTCTCACGCCACCCCAATACAATATTCTGCGCATTTTAAATGGCAGTGCACCCAAAGGCCTGTCGGTGCTAGACATCAAAAGCCGCATGATCGACCGCAGCAGCAACGTGAGCCGATTGGTGGAAAAACTCAAACAAGCCGAGCTCGCAGAACGCATCCCGCACCAGGATGACCGCCGCATGGTCGTAGTAACCATTTCAGAAAAAGGTAAAAAATTGCTGGCCGACATTGAAGGATCCGGTATTTTTGATGAAAAAATGCCCGGAAAAGCCCTCACCGAAGCCGAAGCCATGGAACTTGCCCATTTATTGGATAAATTCAGGGAATAAGTCCCTTTTTTTGCTAAAAAAGATGTTTTAACACTAAAAATTAATACCCTCAACGTTCAATCTTTTAAAAATTGCCTCATGTCTACACCCGTTTCTACGTCTACCGTTTTAATTGCTGCTGCCAAAGCCATTGGCCTGGCCGTTGTCATTAATTCAGTCTTGTTTTTTGCGCTTTTTGTATTCAAAATCATTGATCCAAGGTTTGGCATAGGACCTAACCACGATCAAACCATCACCATTTTACCCGTGGTAATCAGTACCATTGTATCCAGTGTAATTGGTCTGGTGATTTTCCTGTTGCTCCTGCGCTTTTCCTCCGAGCCTGTAAAAATATTTACCTGGGTAGTCATCGCAGGATTTGTATTAACCCTTGGCAACCCGTTTTTTGCCGGTTTTCCAACCGTGATGGCCCTGGGCCTCGATGTATTGCACATTGCACCTGCTTATTTGTTGTGGTCGTTTCTGACCAAAACAATCCGGTAGATTCGTTGTTTTAAGATGTACTTACTGCGTAATAGTGGAACTACGGTGCCGCTATTACGCAGTTCGTTTTTATAAGGGTAGGTAAAGTGTGGATAACTTATTTTGGCCATACCCCATAGATGGTACATATTTGCCCCATGTAATCCGCATACCGCCGATGGACGTTACTTGGCATTCGTTTTGCCTAAGATATCCCCAAACCGCTCATCCAAATAATTGCGTATAACATTTGCAAGCGCCGCAGCCAGCGGAACGCATTCTTCAGGAATAACTGCTTCCATGCTCACCCTCGAACTCTTTACGCCCCAGGACGACGACCGTACCGTGTACCTTGCCGGCAACTTCAACGACTGGACGGCCCGCGATGCGCGTTATGAGATGAAACGGGTGCGGGAAGGCCATTTTCGATTTACGTTTCCACAATCTTTTCCACGAAATATGGTGCTGGAATATAAATACACCAAAGGCGGCTGGGAAGGAGAAGAACTCGGGTATGATGGGTTTCCGCCCTCCAACCGGCACATTGAACACCCACGCGGCAATGTGAGTGACCTCGTACCCCAATGGAAACAACACAGTGGCACGTACAACCCGATGTATTTTCCTGAAATACAGATTGTTGCAAAACGCTTTAACGTGCCGCAATTGCGCCGCCGTCGCCGGATTTCCATCTTGCTGCCTTGGAATTACCAAACCAGCGGTAAACGCTACCCGGTATTGTACCTGCAAGACGGACAAAATTTGTTTGAAGACGATGCCCCTTTCGGTACCTGGGGGGTGGATAAACAATTGGCCGCCCTCGCCCACCATGGCAAAGGCGAAGTGATTGTGGTAGCCATTGATCACGGCGGTAAAGAACGTATTCGCGAGTTTATGCCCTACGACACCCACAAATGGGGCGATGGACTGGGCCGCGATTATGCGCAATTCTTAGCCGAAACCCTCAAACCTTACATAGATAAAAACTTCCGTACCCTCGCCGGGCGCGAACATACCGGCATTGGTGGCAGCAGCATGGGCGGCTTGATCAGCATCTTTGCAGGCATGTTGTTTCCGCATGTATTTTCAAAATACATGGTTTTTTCGCCTTCTTTGTGGGTTTCTCCCCGGATTTATACCGATTCGGAGCATTTTTCCAAATTGCCGGAAACCAAAGTGTATCTGTACGTAGGCGAGCGCGAGGGCTCTAATACGGTCAACAACGTCAAAAAATTCAAAGACGCAGTTGAAAAACGCGGTATGCCTGCGGGCGCGTTGCAAGTTCGGCTGGAAGTAGACCCCATGGGCCTGCACAATGAAGGGCGCTGGGGCAAAGAGTTTCCCAAAGCGATGGGGTGGTTGTATTAAAACATCCTTACCTTGCTCAAAAATTAACATTACATCATGTCGACCACAAAAATTACAGTTAATTCCAACGGATCCCTCAAAGTAGAAGGCGATTTTGTTATTGTAGATGCACAAGGCAACGAGTACGGGTTGCAAGGCCGCACCGCCCTGGGCTTGTGCCGCTGCGGGTTGTCGAAAAACAAACCTTTTTGCGATGGTGCGCACAACGGTCATATGGACCATGAGGCGGTTGCATTTGATTTGCCTCCTAAAAAGGTGTAATTCGTTGCTTGGGATGCGCGTTCCAGGCCTGTGATTCAAAAAATTTGATTTAAGATTACATGATTTAAGATTACATGATTTAAGATGGAATCGCTTGTTTTCGGGCTTTTAGTTCGCAGAATCAGGATTTGCAACGAATAACGGCACCGATTCAATTTTCGAAAAACGAAGCGTTGTACCTCCATCTAAAATCTTAAATCATGTAATCTAAAATCTTAAATCCCTGTATCCCTATATCAAGCACCACACCCATGACTGATTCCACCGTCATTGCACAAACCAGCCAATGGATCAATTCCATGGTGATTGGCTGCAATTTTTGTCCGTTTGCGGCAAAAGCCATGTTGCGCAAAAGCATCCGTTATGTAGTTTTATCGGATGCTACCCTAAAAAGCGCCCTTTCGGCGGTGGAGGAAGAATTGCGCTACCTAGATGCATTGCCCGATATTGAAACCACCCTGCTCATCTTTCCCGGGCAATTTCCGGATTTTATAGATTACCTGGATTTGGTCGAAATGGCCGAAGATTTATCCACAGCACTGGATTATGAGGGCATTTATCAAATTGCCAGTTTCCATCCCGCGTATTGTTTTGCTGGCGCTACCGACGATGATCCGGCCAATTACACCAACCGTTCGCCATATCCGATGCTGCATTTGTTGCGCGAGGAAAGTATTACCAAGGCTGTGCGGCATTTTATAGACCCGGAAGGCATTCCGGAGCGGAACATTGCTTTTGCGCAGGAAAAGGGCTTGGTGTATATGGAGTTGTTGCGGTTGGCTTGTTTGGAGGTGGTTGGGTAGTGTGAGGAGATATTCCCATAAAATATTTGCACTACTGAAATTAGGGGCTTGGGTGCTGTTGGAGCGGAGGAGGAAGACACCATTACTTACGTCCGAGTTTTCGAACCCGAAGATTTACGCACGACTAATACACTTTGATTGCTAAATTCCATCCAGGCAAAATCATATACCAAATGGTAGGTTTTACCTTCTTTGTTCAGGTAAATCCCGGTAAGATATTCGAACCGAAACTTTGCGCGTTCCAGCACTATTTTATCGAACATCTCCTTTTTTGATTCGCCCATCAGCGTACTGAGGATCTCCCGGTTTCGATGCAAATAGCCATCAATTTCCTTGACTTCATCTTTAGTTCCTCGTCTTTTTTGAAAATTGTATTGGTTCTTGCAAAGGATGCTGCAAAAACGTTTGTCTGCACGCCCTTTGAATTCAAGACCGCATTGGAGGCATGTTTTTTTCATAGAAAATACATTTGTTATCGTTTAAAAACGGCTTAATCGTTTATTATCGGATTGTAAACGATTACAAACGATTATTTTATTAATCAATTGATTTTTAACAATTTAAGTCGATAAAAATCACATTACTTTGTACAAAAATACAAATTATGGAATTATTAGTCGAACAAATACACATAAATAATGCGATTTGTGTGGCTGTTAAGAACACCCGTTTTGATCCATCTTTCCCTGGAAAAATGAAACAGGTTAAAGGCAGTTACTTTTCACCAGCGGTCAAAGCCTGGCTAATGCCTTACACAAAAGAAGCTTGGAGCCTTTTTAAAAATGTATTTGAAGGTGTCCCTGTGACGAAATCTATTGAATACCAACGTATTGTTTCACCTGAGAAAACACCACAGGTTATATCGGAAAACCTTGTTGATGCAAAAGCATCCGTAACTACCGTTCAACTGCCAGAATATTTTAACAGGATAGAAGCACCATCTTTAATACCTGTAAATTTTGAAGCCACGGTCGACCATCTCACCATTCAATACTGTACTGAAAAGCCTGATCGGGTTTTTCTAACAGTTCCTCCACATCGAAAAGATTGGAAATCGTTTATAAATCAAATACCCGGTAAATGGTGGCACGCAAAAGAAAAACTATGGAGTGTCCCTCGGACAAAGGAGCATTTTAAGGCGTTTCAAACGTTTTTTGGAGACAATATGGTGATTGACAGAGCAGTGCCGGTTGTTTTCCTACCCCAGGAATCAACCGAAACTTTTCATAAACGTACCGATATCATAACGGTACATATACATCCTAAAAAGCCAGAATATTGGTGTATTGACTTACCAGTTGCCTTAATGACAACGCATTTGAGTACCTTAAAAAACATACACGGACGGCATTGGAATTCGGAATGGTATATTTGGGAAGTGCCTGGAACAAAACTGACGAAACGATTTATAGAACATCACTTTTCAGGTTTAATCGCTTGGACATTTCAGCCAGAAGAAAACATTCCCGAACGCTTGCAGGAGTCTGCTCCAACGTATCAAAAACAACAGACCGCACTTATATTGGCCAAATATGAAGCCGCTGTAACGGCAATGGAACAAATGTTAATGTTAAAAAGGTATAGCTGGCGTACTATCAAGTCGTATAAAAATTCACTTCGGCAGTTTATCTTGTACTACAATGACACAAAACCAAGCCAGATTACACGCAAACAGATTAACGATTACATTGCACAACTCATTCGTAATAAACATATTACAGAGTCCTATCAAAATCAGATTGCCTGTTCTATTAAGATTTTTTATTGCGAAGTGCTAAACCAGGAAGAAAAAGTTGCAGGATTGGTACAAGCAAAAAGGCCACAAAAGATTCCTCAGGTTTTAACTGAGACCGAAGTATCGCGTTTGCTTAAGTCTGTTGATAATTTGAAGCACCGTTTTATATTGACGATGATTTACTCTGCTGGTTTGCGATTAGGCGAACTAACCAAGCTTCGTTTGACAGATATCCAGATAGAAGAACACCGGATCTTCGTACGCGACGCTAAAGGTAAAAAGGACCGCTGTACCATACTTGCTGGCAAAACCGAAGCCATGTTGCGCACTTATATGGCGTGCTATCAACCAATTCACTGGCTGATTGAAGGTGCCGATGGCGGCGCATACAGTGATCGGAGCGTACAGGCAATATTCACAGCCGCCAAGGAACGTGCGCGCATCAACCCATTGGCAACTGTACATACGCTACGGCATTCTTTTGCTACTCATTTGTTGGAAAAAGGCGTGGACTTACGCTATATTCAAGACCTTTTAGGCCACGAAAGCAGCAAAACGACTGAAATATATACCCACATTACTAAAAAAAGTTGGGATAAGATAAAAAGTCCATTGGATGATTTGGATATTTAATGTTTAGCGTATATTTGTACGGAAAAAATTTGCCACATGAACCCACATTCCAATATTATATTAATATTTAACAATTGCGTCAAGATAACCAGCGAGGTTATCTTGACGCAATTTATTTATCGAGTGTCATCCAATGCACCGCGCTATCCAACTTTTTTTATGCCACCCAGTTGCGTGAAGCTAACTACTGTGGTTAGCTTCACGCAACTGGGCGGTTTGGAACAAATGAAGTTTGACGCAATGGGCTCTATTAGGGGGAATTGACGAACATGCTGAGTTAGCGGAGAATAAAAGTATAAATAAATTAAATATGAAGCCAGACTTTAAATTGATAAAAAAATTCATGACAGATTCAAATGTTCAGGCAGTTTTTGAACATTTAGGAGTGCTATTTAATGTGAACCAAGAAAATGGTGTTAAGTATTATGAAGGCGATTACTTGCTATTCAGAGCAAGACATAGTGATTTGAGAAACAAAATTATTCAGGGTGGAATTAGTAGTCAAGAGGAAATACTTACAGCAAATCAATTTAGGGCTAATTTGGTGGAGTGGCTAAAAAGACTGGAGGATTATTTCAGAGATAATGACAATATTGAAGCAATGGAGCCTGAATCACCTGTTTTAAAAAATAAATCAATTGAAGAATTAAAAAATATTTTGGGTGATGACCTTGATATAGAATCAGATGTTGACACTTCAATTTCAGTAATTAATGAAATAAGTACAGGAGAGCATTTCCTAAGACCTGTTGCGTTATACTTTGCTGGTAGAATAGGTGCAGGTAAATCTACTTCGTGTAATAGGTTTCTCGATATCAACAAAGTTGGTTATTTTGATACTACTAAGCAGATAACTCATAGTGGGTTTACAACTGGTCTTTCAGTTTTTGATTTGCCAGGGCAAAATGGGGAACCATTTTTTGAAAATGTAAGTCGTGTTGCATTAGGTTTGCCCACAATTAATCAGCACAGTAAATTTAACTTTGGAAAATCAAATTCTGAAAAATTTAAGTACTCTAAATGGTCGCCCAAAGGTATTGTTGAAGAACGAGAGTTTAATTTACTTGAGTGGAGCATGTTCGCAGAAAAAGAGAATATATTGCCTGACATAATTATCTACGTAATTGGAATTGGAAAAGGACAATTGATTACTAACTATGATCTGGAATTTATCTGTGAACTCCTTGAGTCATTAAAAAACAAACATAAAGATGACAAAATTATATTTCTATTCAATGATTTAGGGGAAACTAAAGAGGAAATTTATAAATTGTTTAGAACTGGGATTGAATCATGCTATTCTATGGTGTTCAGAGAGGAAGAGTTTCAAAATCCAATGATTTTTTCAGTTAATGCGCTTAGTGGCGAAGGCTTTGTTGATTTTATTAAATATTTATGTGAAATATTACCCTCTGATACAATTGGGCAAATAAAAGAATTATTTCATCAAGATTTTAGATATGAAATAAAAGAACATCTTAAATTGAAATTCGATGAAAATAATATTAACATCGCTTCTGTATTGTCAAAATTTTATCCGTTTGAAAACAATAAAAATATTTCTACTTTTGAATCGTCAATAATTGCAATCGTCGGATTAGCAAAGCATTTTTTAGTCAATTATGAAGATAAAAAGTATAAGGGCTTTTTTGACAACCTGCAATCTGCATTTTTAGAAATCGCCAACGAAATAATAAAAGAAATAGTTATTCCAAAAACCATTGACATTCCAATTATTGATGAAAAAACAGAACCAGTAAAGATAGTTAATCGTAATATTGATGATTTTATAAATCAAAAGATGCTTGATGATATTTTTTACAAATCAAATAATTTATCTGAACTGAAAGATGCCGCAGATGATTTGCTTGATGATTATATAATGACTACAACTGTCGATGTAAAATACGAAACGATAATTAGATATGAAGAAAAAATATTTCACGAATCAACGATAGTGCAAAAACCAGTCATTGGCATTAAACGTATTCCGTATATAGACTATACGCCGAGAATATCAGGAAAAAAAACAGCGATAAAAAATAATGACCCAAAAGAATTGGAAGTTGAATGTGATGAAAGGCCAGATGAGCATGAAGTATTAAATGCTGTGATTGGATACAAAGACGAAGAAATAAAAGTCGATTACAATAAATCCGGTATTCCATTCATTTCATTTATTTTAGGTTGCGGAGTTGAAACAAATAGACTTATTGATGAATTAGAAATAGGCTCCCTCAAGTCATTTGATATAAAGAAGCGAGTTCAAGAAGCAATCAATGAGATAAAAAGCAAATTAGATCCTAATAAAATAGAATTAGAATTTAATATTATGAATAACAATAAAAATTCAGAAGGAAAAATAAAAGATATAGTTTCATCAATATTTAAACCCCGCTAACAATCGCTTCCCAAAAATGCTTCCTAAACGTCGCACATTCGGGAAGCGTAACGTTAGGCAAAATCATAGGGGCAATAAATATGGGAACGCATAGCCATATCTGTAAGACAAAAGTTGAAAAATCGCAACTTTTGCCCTATTTTTGTGTCAAAATTTGACTATGCAGTTCGCAGATATTAAAAACGACATCGCTTTCCGCAAGATTTTCGGCAACGAGCAGAAAACCGCTCCGCTCATCTCGTTCTTGAACGCTTCTTTAGAGTTAGAAGGGGATCACCAAGTGGTCAGCGTCACTATCGCTAACCCATACCAGTTCCCTCGCATCGCAGGAGAGAAAGCGACCATCCTTGACGTTCGGGCAACCGACCAGTCGGGAAGAAAGTTCGTGGTGGAAATGCAGGTCGCCGACAAAACTGGCTTCGACAAGCGGGTACAATATTACATCTCACGGGACTACTCTATGCAAATTGATAAAGGTGAAGACTACCCATTACTGCATCCTGCATACTTTATTGGAATTCTGGATTTTCCTTTTGGTACTGATACGGACTACCACACTCGACACTTGATAATGAATAAGGTGACCAATGAGCATTTGCTGAAAGATATTCAGTTCTCTTTCATTGAGTTACCCAAGTTTACCATGGAAATGCACGAATTGGATACGCCGATTGACAAGTGGACTTATTTCATCAAGCACTCGGAAGAATTGAATGTTGTGCCTGATTTTGCTAATGAGGACGAGGGGCTAAAAACTGCCTTTTTGGAAGCAGATAAGTACCAATGGAGCAAGGAAGAGTTGAAGGCTTATGATAATGTTACGATTAAAGAGCAGGATGAGCGTGGGGAAAGAGAAAAAGCAGCACAAATAGCAATTGAAGAAAGAGAAACAATGGCCGTCATTGAGATGTATAAAGACAATGTTCCTTCAAACAAAATATCAAAATACCTTAACCTCTCGGAGAATAGAGTAATGCAAATCATTGATAGTCAAAAGAATAAATAGAAATCGCCCAACTATGCATGGTCGGAGATAGCCGACTAAACGCGGCTACCGCGCCCACGCTCACGTTCTCAACAAAGACAAGTAATACAGATGAATGAAATAATTGAATTTGAGAGTATTTTCACCGAACATATTTTAAGTGGACACCTTGAAAAGGCTCTAAATCTTGGTTTGTCATTTTTTAAAAGTTTAGACAATGATGATATTTATAATGAATTTCTTAATTTAAGCAGCAGGTTTGAACATTTAAGAGATCAAAATAGACAAGGAATTATTTCGCTTTCCGAATACGACCTACTTCGAAATAGGATAGGGCATTCAGCGGTAGAATTAATAATGGTATATATACCACGCGCCGCCACGATTTGTGCATAATAAATTTTAATAATAAATAC
>JBBAVI010000021.1:0-37647 GCA_040397785.1 Saprospiraceae bacterium
CCCAATTCCGCGGCTCGTTTTTCTTTTTCTTCATTTTCAAATACCAATTTTTTATTGGCAACGCCCAACTCTTCTGCTCGTTTTTCTTTCTCTTTATTCTGAAAAGCAAGTTCTATGTTGGCAATGCCTAATTCTTCTGCCCGTTTTCCTTTTTCTTCATCCTGATATGCAAGTTCTTTATCGGCAATGTCTAACTCGACAGCCCGTTTCTCTTTTTCTTCATCTTGATAAGCAAGTTCGATGTTGGCAATACCCAATTCAGCGGCCCGCTTCCCTTTCTCTTCATCCTGAAAGGCAAGCACCTTCCGAACCAAAATTAATTCAGCAGAAAGTTTTTCATTCGCTTCTTTTTGGGTGGCAATTTCTTTGCGGGCAAGTGTTAATTCATTATTTTCCATTTCTTTTATTTTAGCCACCTCCTGTTTTTATAAATTTATTTTGTTATAAAACTTATTCGTTAATCCATCAAACTATTATCCACAGTAAGCACAAAATTTGCTCTCTTAGGTTGCGAAACTTCCTCTTGAACAATGATTAATAAAGTTTGATAAATGATTTTCTTAAATTGTACGAACTCCGATGGCTTGCGGATAAAATAACGCGCCCCGCTTTTATAAAATGAGTTCACAACCTCTTGCTCATAAGAGGTTGAGAAAATAATTACCGGAAGCTCTTTTAGATTTTCGTTTTGTTTGATTTCAGATAAACATTCGAAACCATTCTTGCGAGGCATATTAATATCCAGAAACAAAACATCAATAAGCTCCGGTGCTGTGCCACCAAGATAAATCATGAGTTGCTCGCCATCGTGTACGGTAGTAAGATTTGTGGTCATCAGCAATTCATCCAAAGCTTCTTTAAAGAAAATACAATCATCCGTATCATCATCCGCAAGCAAGATATTAAGGTGTTTTTTATTCATCATTTATAATTTATTTATTTCAATTGCTTTGTTAAGCGCACTATGAATTGCCTTTTTAAGCAGATCAAAATCATCGGGTTTCCGAATATAATCTTGAATTCCCATCCTGCTAAGCACCTCCATCATATTTTGTTCATAAATAAGATTCTTCGGTAAAGAAATTGTTAATATAATCACAGGAAGCATTTTCAGCACTTCATTTTCTCTTATTTCTTCCAGGCATTCAAACCCGCTTTTGCGATGCATACTCAAATCCAAAAAAAGAATATCCGGCAGATGCAACGCATGCTTGATAAGATACGTCATTAATTGTTCCCCATTTTCAACAGTGGTGAGGTGCGTAGTAATCGGTATTTCCTTCAATACCTGCTCAAAAAGGAAACGATAGTCATGATCGTCTTCGGCAAGAAGGATATTGAGCGGGCTTTTAGAGACTTTTTTCATTTGTTAAAATTGACACAAATTTTTAAAGGTACAGAAAAATTGGTGGCCACGTTTAAATATTTGTTTTTTTTGCCAAATCTTAAAGCAAACACAGAATGGGTAAAAGTGTAAGGCCAATGGAGCAGGGTAGCCCAATGTATAGGAACAGCACCAAAATAAAAAACCACGGGTGTGATCCCGTGGTCTAAAAAAAATAAAATAGTCTAAGATCTACCGCCGACCATGATCGTCTGTATCCTCGGATGGTTCGTCTCCCTCTTCACCTTCTTCCTCGTCGTATTCTTCTTCTTCGTCACCTTCTTCATCTTCGTATTCCTCCTCTTCTCCTTCCTCACCTTCTTCGTCCTCATATTCTTCTTCTTCACCTTCATCGCTCGCCTCATCTTCGTATTCCTCCTCTTCATCTCCTTCCTCCTCAGAGGATTCATCGCCATAAAATTCGTCCCAATCGTAGGATTCTTCTAAATCGAGCGGGTAATCTTCATCTATAATTTCGTCTTTATCATGCCAATCTTTCGAAAACACGGACACTTTTGCATGTTCTTGCCATTGGTCGGCACCAAAATCAAGGTCTTCAATTTGCCGGATAATATAAGCATCGTCGGGTATATCGTTAAGGTCTGCGTCTTCCATGTACGCGTACGGGATATAGCAATAGCCCTTGTCGCCCCAATGCGTTCCCCAGGAATTGCGCACGATAAATACCTCATATTCATCCGAATAGCCCACACAAAGCATGGCATGGCCACCTTCCAGTTTTTCGTTTTCTTTGTCCGGTAAAGGAATCATGCCTTTTTTTTCGCCTTCTGTTTGGAAGGAGGTATAAATGTTTACCCCAAAAATGATCGGGTATCCATGGGCCAATACGTGTTTCCACATGGCAAGCGACCAAGGTACCTGCAAGTAGGAATCCACCTTAAAGGCGGTGGCTTCATCGTAGGCATCATTGGAAGGTTCCTTAAATACATTTTTAGGCGCATATCGCCAGGTTTGTTCTGTACACACCCCATGATCGAGCACCACCTGAATCGCGTCTTCGCACAGCATCCCAGCATCTTCCTGATCGGTTCCATTCAATACGCGGCCATTGTAGTACACAAACAAACGACTCACATCCAAATCTTCGTCCGTAGATATTTTGTATAAGTACTCATAGGCGCCTGCGGTTGCATTGGCTACACAACTTCCTATTTGTCCTTGGTCTTCCACGCGCGTCATGTACGGGCGCAGGTCTATTTTTTCCGGCAATTCCTCATCCGCGTAACGGTCGGCACTGAAGGTGGGAGCATTCGATTTGGTTTTACGTGGTTGATATCCTCCAATCGCACGTTTTTTTCCGTAACTCTCAACCAAACTAAAATTATTGGCCATGCGTAAAAATTTTTAAAAATGCTAAGCGACTGGTGAAAGAAGTATTTGGGCTGATTAAATTGGGCGTGAAGGTCTAAATTTTTTTGAAAAAATCGAAATAGCTCTGGTAAAGTTTAAACGCAGGTAATTGTCGTGGTTGACCCTTGTCTTTTAGGAACCATTTACCGAATAATCTTGTCGGATATAGATATAAGGAGAAAGGTTGGGATGTGTTTCGTATTCAGCGGGTTTTAGGTTGGAAAATTAGGGATTTAATTAAATAAAAAAGCATAAAACAAAACCAAAACCCCCACTGATACGTTTATTTTGCATAAAAAATCAACCCAATGCAGCAAAAAATGAAAGTGGAAGTCTGGAGCGATGTTATGTGCCCATTTTGCTATATCGGCAAACGTCATTACGAACAAGCGCTTGCACAATTTGCAGAAAATCAACAAGTTGAAATCGTATGGAAGAGTTTTCAGCTCGATCCTTCGATTCCGGAGCATTTTGAACAAAAACCGGATTTATACGAATACCTGGCCGATCGCAAAGGCATCAGCGTAGCACAATCCCGCCAAATGCACGACAACGTGGTGGCGATGGCCAAAAATGCGGGTTTGAACTATGATTTCGACAAAGCCGTAGTCGCCAATTCCTTCAAAGCGCATCGCGTGATTCAACTGGCGAAAAGCAAAGGCCTGGGTGATGCCATGGAGGAGTGTTTGTTCAAAGCCTACTTTACGGAAGGCCAGGATTTTGGTTCGCCTGAAATATTGATGGAATTGGGCAAATCCATTGGTTTGGCCGAAAATGAGATTGCAGACGCCCTGGAAAATGACCATTTTGCCCAATTGGTGCAGCAGGATTTGCAGGAAGCGCAATATATTGGGGTGAATGGGGTGCCGTTTTTTGTATTCAACCGCCAATACGCTGTTTCCGGCGCGCAACCCACCCCGGTTTTTTTAGAAACGCTGCAAAAATCGTTTGCAAGCTGGCAACTCGAACATGCAAAACCGATGCTGGAAACCGTGGAAGGACAAGTGTGTACGCCCGATGGTGATTGTTAGGTTTTACTATACTTCGCGCTGTATTGTTTTGTGCATGGCCTTCGGCCTAAATCATTGACAATCAGCGCTCAGCATGACAATGAATGCAGCCTTTCAGGTGGCGTTTAATATACTTGCGTGAACTTTAAATCTAGAAGTAATACTAAAAATTTTATGCGAAACCTGTTTTTGCCCCTTTTGTTTTGCCTTTTTTCAATTGCTACACTTTCAGCCCAGGAACCAAGCAAACCCAATGATTTTACCAAAATAGACGCTCACGCACGCGCCTGTCCACGCTCAGCCGAACGGAGCATCGAAAAACTGGCAGAATACCTTGGCCAAGGCGCCTCCAATGATTGGGAAAAAGCGCGGGTGATTTATATCTGGCTTTGTGATAATATCAAATACGACGATGATGGATATAACGATCGTGACCTCGGCGACAACAGCGCAAAAGGCGTATTGGATCACAAAAAAGGGGTATGTGAAGGCTTCAGCAACCTGTATCTGGCACTCGGACAAGCCCTGAACCTCGATATTATTAAAGTATCGGGCTTTTCTAAAGGGTACAGTTATCGTAAAGGGAAGCAGTTTCGCGATACCAACCACGCCTGGAATCTGATTAAAATACAAGGTGCCTGGCATATTTTTGATGCTACCTGGGGACAAGGGTACGGCAGCCGCGAAGATGGCAACCTGGTGGCTGAAAAAGCATTTGATCCTTTCTGGTTTGATACAGATCCTTACGCTGCTATTTTTTCGCACCTCCCAGAACAAGCGGAATACCAGTTGCTGGAAAACCCAATTTCCAAAGGCACATTTGAATGGATGCCCGCTGTAAACAGTGATTATTTTGCATTGGGCTTCGACGGGAAATCTGCTTACGAAGCAATTCGCAAGGATACAACCCTGCTTTTTCCCAAAATTTTTAATAAAAAACGGTCTGTAACGGTAGTTTCTGCCCCCCAATTTGAAAACCTCCGCCTGAAAACACCTGTGGTATTCGAGTTCAAAAGTGCGGAAATAGAAGAAGTGGCGATCAATGATGCCCGAAATAAATGGACGTTTTTTAAAAAAACAGGCGATCTATTTCGATTGGAATATACCCCAACCGTGCAAGGCGAACTGAATATCATGCTAAAAGAAAGTAAAAAAGGGAACGAATATGCTACGCTTTTGCGGTATAATGTGCGATCTTTGAAGTAAAGTGGGCACATAATTGTATTTCATAAATTTCATTTTTTATCATAAAAACCTGCAACAATGAAAAAAACACTTCTTATTTTCACGCTTTCACTGCTTACGGCTAACTTCCTTACCGCCCAAAATGAATTCCGAGTAGGTGTTCGCGGTGGTTTGAACCTGAGCAATATCACTTTTACAGGCGAGGATGCTTCCGAATACAACGACATATCAAAATCTGTCAATGGATTTCATGTAGGCCTGGCCGCAGAAATCCCAATTTTGGGTCCATTTGCAATTCGCACCGGTATTGATGCGGTCAGCAAAGGTTTTAAAATTGAAGAATCAGAATTAGGAGTAACCTATACGAGCACTTCTCGTCCGGTGTACCTGCAGGTTCCAATTGTATTCGCCTATAACGGCAGACTGTTTTATTTTGGCGCAGGACCATATTTTGGTCTGGGCGTAGCCGGCAAATACAAAACTTCCTTCACAGGTACGGGCACGAATCCGCTTCCATTTGATCCAACGGACGAAGGCGACCTGAAATTTGGCGATACGGAAGACGATGATTATTCAAAATCTGATTTTGGATTTGTAGCGGAAGCGGGCATTAAAATCTCCATGCTCCGTATTGGGTTATCTTACGCTGCTGGGGTAAAAGACGTATTACCCCAAGATCTTGGTGTCGATTTCAAAGCACGCCATGCCGTACTTGGGGTTACGGTTGGGTTGATGTTTGGATTGTAAGGGCTTTTATGTTAAATTTTTAAATATTAAACTTACTGCCGGGGCAACGCTTAGTCGACCCGGCAGTAAATTTTGTAATTTATAGTGAAAAAATTAATTCAAAATAGCCTGATCCACATGCCTTTGCGTATGCAACACTAAAAAATTCAGCAAATCCCCCAAATTCAGTTTCAGCAATTTAAACTGCGCGAACGGCACTGAGGGTTTGTTCAAATCGACCGAATGGGCCATTTGTAAATACCGCAACAAACGCTCCGTGTTGATGATGAAACGCTTCACCTCATCGTCTGCCACGGGTTGGTTCAGAAAATTAAAGCGCTTGGACGTTTTGCGTTTGCGCAATTTGGGATTTTTTGGATCCACAAAATTGACAGAATACTGGCCAAACCAGGTGGATTTGAATTCAGGTGCAGGACCCCAGCGCCGGGCTTTTGCTTTATGGATGCATCGCTCAATGTGCGACAAATAATAATCGCTGTATGCATTCAAATGGGCAAAACACTCCAAGGTATTCCAGGATTCCGGGCTGTTTCGGCGGATTAAAGCATCCGTCGGCAAGGCGGCAAACTTTGTTCTCACGACTTCCAGCACAGCGCGAAGATCGGTTTCAAGGTGGGTAAGCAGGATCTCTTGTGTCATTTGAATGTTTAATCTTCCCAAATCGGAGCGCAAAATTAGTCATATTTGTAAATTTATCTGGAATAAAACGACCTTTGCGGGAAATTTCATTGCTCGGTAAAGAAGGTATGAAAACCAAAACATTCAGAAAGGATAAAGTCAATATCATCACCCTCGGTTGTTCAAAGAACCTGGTGGACAGTGAAAACCTGATCACGCAGTTGCGCGGCAACGATTTTGAGGTGACCCACGAACGCGAAGATTCTGACGCTAACATCGTGATTATCAATACGTGCGGGTTCATCGACCTGGCCAAACAGGAAAGTGTGGATTCTATTTTGGAACACGCTGAACTTAAAAAGGCGGGCGTAATTGAGAAATTGTACGTCACAGGTTGCCTGTCGCAACGTTATAAAGACGACCTGGAAAAGGAGATTCCGGAAGTTGACGCCTATTTCGGTACCCTGGAAATGCCTGCTTTGCTCGCACGCCTGGAAGCCGATTATAAGTACGAATTGATCGGAGAACGCCAAATTACGACCCTGCCGCACTATGCTTACCTGAAAATATCGGAAGGCTGTAACCGTACCTGCGCTTTTTGCGCCATTCCGCTCATGCGCGGACAACATATCAGCCGCCCGATTGATGAATTAGTACAAGAAGCCAAAAACCTGGCGCGACGCGGCACCAAAGAACTGCTGCTCATTGCCCAGGAATTGACCTATTATGGCCTGGATTTGTATAAAAAACGCGAATTGCCGCAGTTGTTGCATGCCTTGGCCGATGTGGACGGCATCGATTGGATCCGCTTGCATTATGCTTATCCGTCTAAATTTCCGTTGGACATCCTCGATGTGATGGCCGAACGTCCCGAAATTTGCAATTACCTCGATATTCCGCTGCAACATGCGGCAGATCCGGTGCTCGATTTGATGCGCCGTCAGATTACCCGCGCCGAAACAGAGGAGTTGCTCGTAAAAATCCGCGAAAAAGTGCCTGGAATTTCCCTTCGAACAACATTCTTAGTAGGACATCCTGGCGAAACAGAAGCCGATTTTGAAACACTCTTGAATTTTGTCGAAACCCAACAATTCGATCGGGTAGGGGTGTTCCAGTACTCGCACGAGGAAGATACCCGCGCGCACGACCTGGTGGATGATGTACCCGCTGAAGTAAAAGCCGAACGCGCCATGCGCCTGATGGAATTGCAACAAGGCATTTCATTGGCACACAATCAAGCCAAAGTGGGCAAGGTATTTAAAACCATTTTCGACCGCCAGGAAGGCAAATATTATGTGGGCCGCACCGAAGCCGATTCACCCGATGTAGACAACGAGGTGTTGGTGCCTGTAAAAGGCAATTATGTGCGTTTGGGCGATTTTGCACAGGTGCGCATTACCGGAGCCGAGGAGTTTGATTTGTATGGGGAGGTGGAAAAGGATTAATTACCAAGGACAACCTGAATCAATTTGGCCTCCAAATCGGATGCAACCCGGATAATATAGGTCCCCGTTGCTGCTGTTCCTGAAAAATTAAGTGCAATTTCGTGGTCACCCGGCGCAAGGGGTACCCGCTCCAGGATTGTGATTAATTTGCCACTCACATCAAATAGACTGATTTCGATTTCCTGAAATTGCAGGACTGAAATGGCGATGGTGGCGCTTTTTTGGGTAATTGGATTGGGGTACAACAAAATGTTATTGCCACTTTCCGCGTATTTTGTTGGCTTTTTTGCATTTGTTTCGGCATCAGGCGTTTCATTGGGGGGAGGTATATCAAACGTCACACGCAGTTTGGGTAAAAATTTCACAATGGCATAACTGGCAAACATAGAAAGGCTTCCGCCTGCCATATATACCGTTCCATCAGGCGCCTCCTGTATTTTAAATCCGGCATTGATCATCTTTGGATTTTCGATGGATGCATATCCTTTTCCGGTAAAACTGGAGTCCAACTGACCATTTTCTAACACTTTTACAGCCAGGAAATTATACTGTTTTTGTTCATTACAGGTGCCACTCAGGTAAAAACCACCCTCGGGGCTGGGCCAGGCACCATAGATGTAATCGGATTCATGTAAATCATAGTCAATCAGTCCTTTGTGGCCAAAATCAGTATCCCAGGAACCGTCCTGATTCAGTTTTTCTATGAGTATTTTGTGATGCGCGTCATACTTGGTTTTGCATCGGTTGTCCCATTGTTCACTGTGGACCACGAACAAACCCTTTTGATTCGATGGAAAAATAGTCGGGAATCCTTGTGACGGTTTAACGTATTTTCTGTAAATCACGCCATTCTCGCCAATTTTTGGGTTAAGTTGCCCGTTTTTATCTAAAAACAACAATTTGAAACCAGGTTCGGAAGTGGTAACCATCATGACCAGATTCGACGCGGCATCCAGGCAGGCGCTTGCCTCAAAACTAAAGGAACTATCCGCCGAAACAAATAAACCTTGATCGCCGTAGGTACGAATTGATTTACCGTTTTTATCCATTTTCAAGGCAAATGCACGTCGGATAGGCCCCCCTTTTGTTTTAAAATCCATTTTTTCTGATACCCCACACAAATACATATTCCCTTTTTTATCGGCCAATAAGGTACTGATGGTTTCGTCGTATAAAGCAGAATGCACCACCAAGCCCTTTTGTCCCACGGTCATATCAACTTTACCATCTTTTAATAGTCGAACCAATAGTAGATCCGTGTGTACACCGCTTGAACTTCGAAATCCAATACCTGTATGGTCAATGGAATGGAACATATCATCCGGATTATATTCTGATTTATATTCAAAAGGTTTGCCCAAATCTGGTAAGGAATCGGGTTGATAGCCTGCACCCGCAATCCATATTTTTCCGTTTTTTTGCAACAACAGGGTAATCCGCGACAAACCGGTGCCCTTTACGGATAACGGTAAAAACACTTTGCCATTTGTTCCAAACCCCGGGTCTGGTTTACCTGAGGGCAACAAACGCAGTACACCAATATAGTGTGAATTGCCCACCCAGCCTGCCAGCACTACTTTACCATCCGGCTGTACCACCATCGCATCGGCAACACCCCAGTCGCCCGTCATGGCAATATTCAAGCGGCCTTTTAATCCAAAAAGGGTATCTATTTTTGCAAAATGTTGTGCCTGAAGTAGTTGTGCTTGAATACCCAGGCCAAGTAATACTATACAAAAGACAATTTGTTTGCTGTGTTTCATGAATTATTGGGTTTGGTGTCGTAAAATTAACAACTTACTATTATAACAGTGTCATTTAATATACACTTAAAATACCACGCTTACCTTAGCAACAACAAACTATTTTTTATGAAAAACATACTCTTTACCCTGATTTTGGCTGGACTTTCGACCCTTTGCACGGCCCAAACCCTCAACCCATATTTGCAATCGGTTACCCCCAATTCAATTTGGATTACTTGGAAAACTTCCTCCAACCTGGAAACGATTGTCGATTTTGGGCTGACTTCCAGCAACTTAAACCAACAGGCGGTCGGAACCACCAAAGTGTACAGCGACAACGGCTACCCAAATAATTATTACTACCACAGTGTTCGGCTCACCAACCTGCAGCCGAATATCAAATACCATTATAAAATACGCACCGGAAACTTGAGTTCGGCGGTGTTTTCCTTCAAAACCCTGCCTTTGCCCGGACAAGCCGCTACGGCCGACGGCCATATTCGTTTTTTGATTATGGGCGACAACCAGATCAAAGAACAACCCCGGTATGATTCGCTGGTGGTATACGCAAAACGCAAATGCGAGGAGTTGTACGGTCCCAGCATCAACGAGAATATCTCTGGTATCCTGATGGTGGGCGACCAGGTGGATGTAGGCACGCTCGATCATTACGAAAATGTGCATTTTTCAAAATGCCGTTACCTCTCTTCAGTGCTGCCCATCAGCACGATCATCGGCAACCATGAAACCTACGGCACCCTTCAATTGAGCGCGTACGAAAACCACTTTTTCTACGACAGTTTGAAATATGCCAATTTACCTTCAAATTCTGAAAAATACTATGCCTACCAAGCAAGTAATGTGTTGGTTGTAAATCTTACCACCGAACATACAACCGGCACCACCGGCGCTGCACAAGCGCTTTGGCTGCAACAGGTGATCAACCATGCCAACAGCAACCCAACGGTGCAATGGATCGTTTCGCTGGGCCACCGTCCGTACCAGGCCGAACAATATGTAGGCGATATTTCTACCTGGATTCGCAATACGGCGGTGCCAATGTTGAGCGCCAGTACAAAGTTTTTGTTGCATGTGGGCGCACACCACCATTTGTACGCGCGTGGCCAATTGAAAGAAACCCCCAATTACCATATTATCTCTGGCGGTACTGCCTGGGATCAATACTGGGGTATGAGCAATGAAACGGATTTTGACGATGTGCAAAAGACCATTTCAAAATGGGCTTACCAGATATTGGATATTGACCTCAATACACAACGTGCTGATATTCAGACGTATTCGGTGGGCAGCATTTATGGTTGGGATCAAAATATCTTGATTGATACGTTTCACCGCCAAAAAGGTCAAGCCGGACCGGCAAAGCCTTTCATCAGCAATAATTTACCGGATTCGGTGAGTTTGCCTGTGACGATCAGTACTTCGGCTTTTGTATCACCCGCGAACGAAAAATTGAACTCCACACAATTTCAAATCTCCAACGTATCCAATTTCTCTATTTTGGTAAAAGACAAATTGCGGGATTATGAAAACCTGTTTGGATCGGCTGGAGCGCCCGACACCACCAAAGACATTAATCTGGGGGTAAATATTCTGCAATATACCCTCAATGCGGGCGAATTGGCCAACGGCAAACATTACGTACGTGCGCGCCACCGCGACCAAAACCTGGAATGGTCGGCCTGGTCGGCTGTTGATTCGTTTGTCGTGGTGAACAGTGTGCAAAATGCACCTATCCTCAGCCTCGACAAAACGGCTTATGCAACAGGCGAAAGCATCAAAGCAACGTATGCCAACGGTCCGGGCAACGCAACTGACTGGGTGGGCCTGTACAAAAAAGGCGATGTTCCGGGACCGGTGGGTTCTACGATTTGGAGTTATGTGACGGGTACTTCGGGTGTGTTGAGTTTCAACCTTACCCAAAGCGGTGAATATTTTGCCGCGTTTTTCGAACTCGATGGGTACACCGAAATCGCACCCCGTGTTCCGTTTTATTATGGTGCAATTCCGGTCCTTTCGAGCGACAAAACGGCCTATGCGGTGGGCGAACCGGTAGCGATTTCCTACACCAATGCACCAGGCATCAACCTCGATTGGGTAGGGGTGTACAAAGTGGGCAATGTGCCGGGTACCGATCTTTCAACAGCGTATCAATATGCGGGTGGCACGGCTGCGACCCGTACTTTTAGCAATTTGCCCAAAGGCTATTATTTTGCCAATTACTTTTTGAACGATAAATATGCAGAACCAGGCGATCGCATTTTCTTTTCTGTGGGCGACACCATCGCGAACTTGCTGATTGACAAGAGTATATACAACCTCGGCGAATATATCATGGCTACCTGGACCGACGGCCCGGGCATTCCAAAAGACTGGCTGGGTATTTACCAATCCTGGAAAAACCCGAATATAGATCCCTTGGATGCCTATACTTACATTGGTGGTCGCTCGGCAGGTACCCAAACCATTACAGACACCCTCGTTCCTCAAACGCCGGGTAATTATTATATCGTGCTGTTTACCAACGACTCGTACAACGAAATTTCCAACCGCAGTTACTTCAGCATCGCCGACAGCACCATTGGAACCGGTACCCTGATTGATAACAAAGGGGTGAAGTTGTATCCAAATCCTTCCGGCGACCATACTATTGTAGAATCGCCTTATCCGATTGATAAAATTGAAGTACTTACCCAGGATGGTCGTTTGATTTATCGCTCTACGGCCAATGCGGAGTCGATGCAATTCAACCTGCTCAATCAGCAATTGCCAACCGGTACCTACGTGGTGAAGGTATATTCACGGAAATTGTACACTTTAAAAATGGTGATACAGCATTAACATGCATTATAGCCAACGCAAAGTGGTAATGAGAACATCTGGCATCTAATGCATTGAAAATCAATTTTTTTATCCATCCATCCTTCAAATCCATTTAAATCTGGGTATAGTTTTAACATTTCATAAATTGTATTTACTGATTTTGTTTTATTTTTGCGATCCGATTTATGCATTTTTGCTTGAGTCGGATCGTTTTTTGAGCCTCAAGGAATAGGCTTTAATCTTAAAATGACCGCTAAACCAACCGATTCTTTCACTAACTTATCATATGATGCAAACTAAATTACGTTCTTTCTCCCTGATGCTGGCTTTTGTCTGCATGTTTTTTTCTGCTTCTGCCCAAACTTTTAAAAGCGGTGACCAACACCTGCATTTGGGGGTGGGATTTGTAAGTTAGTACTACGGTACTGGTTATGCAGGTATTGTTCCCCCGGTTACAGCATCTTACGAAATCGGTATCGCTGATTTGGATGGCATTGGTTCCATTGGCGTGGGTCCATTTGTAGGATATTCTACCTCTAGAACGCCAAAGTATAATGATTTTCAAGGTGGTAAATACTGGTGGCGCAATACCTATCTTACGATTGCGGCACGTGGTGCTTTTCACTTCGATATTTTTAACGATGAGCGTTTTGATACGTATGCCGGTCTTGTATTAGGATATACGATTAGAAGTTATTCCTACAAAACATCCGGTGTTGTGGGCGGAACGTCTTATATTTATGATTATGGATCAGGCTACATCGCACGCAATGTATTCGGTGGTATGCGCTACAAAGCGAGTGAAAAACTGCGCTTGTTCGGTGAAATTGGCTATGGATTTACCTTAGTCAACGTTGGTATTGACTTTAAAATCAAGTAATTTTATGCGACCTTTTGGAAGCGTAAAATATCAACCGCCTGCCTGTGCAAACAAGCAGGCGGTTTTTTTATGGAAGTACCGGGGCTTGTCCTATCTTTGTCTCGAAAATTGCAATCATCACCTATTATACTTCATTTCTTGGAAGCGATACCCACCGTCGATACTGCAAAAAGTCTCGGCCTCACCCCGGAAGAATTCGAGCGTATTATCCAAATTCTTGGCCGTCAACCCAACTTCACAGAACTGAGCATTTTTTCAGTCATGTGGAGCGAACACTGTTCTTACAAAAACTCCATCCTTCAACTCAAAACCCTGCCCCGCAAAGGCAAGCGCCTGCTCGTAGAAGCCGGCGAAGAAAATGCGGGTTTGGTAGATATTGGCGGCGGTTTAGGCTGTGTTTTTAAAATCGAAAGCCACAACCACCCATCGGCCATCGAACCTTATCAAGGTGCGGCGACTGGCGTAGGTGGTATTCACCGCGATATCTTTACCATGGGCGCCCGCCCGATTGCTGCGTTGAACAGCCTGCGTTTTGGTATCCCCAACGATGCCCGCATGAAACGCCTTATTACCGGTGTTGTGAAGGGCATCGGCGATTATGGCAACTGTTTTGGCGTACCTACTGTCGGCGGCGAGGTGTATTTTTACCCTTGTTACAACCACGATATTTTGGTAAATGCCATGTCTGCCGGCATCGTAAAAGCAGGTGAAACGGTCAGTGCTACTGCTGGCGGCCCAGGCAACCCCGTATTTATTGTTGGTTCTGCGACTGGTAAAGACGGCATCCACGGCGCTACCTTCGCTTCGGCCGATTTGTCGGTCGATTCACACGAAGATTTGCCCGCTGTACAAGTTGGAGACCCGTTTCAGGAAAAGCTATTGCTCGAAGCCAGCTTAGAAGCCATTCAAACCGGCGCGTTGGTGGGTATGCAAGATATGGGTGCAGCCGGTATTACCTGTTCTACCTCCGAAATGAGCGCCAAAGCAGGTTGCGGCATGCGCATCGACCTGAGCAAAACGCCTACCCGCCAGTCTAACATGAAAGATTGGGAAATCCTGCTTTCCGAAAGCCAGGAACGGATGTTGATCGTGTGCAAACCAGGCCGGGAACAAGAATTGCTGGCTGTTTTTGAAAAATGGGACCTGCCTTGCGCCGAAATTGGCGTCACTACCGACACCGGTCGCCTGGAGTTTTTCTACCACGGTGAAAAAGTTGCCGATGTGCCTGCCCATGACCTCGTGTTGGGCGGGGGCGCTCCCGTGTATGTGCGCGAACAAAAACGCCCGGAATACCTGAAGAAAATTGAACAATTTGACCTGAATTCGGTCAAACAGCCCGTAGATTACCTCGAAGCGGCCAAAAAATTGTGGTCGTCGCCCAATATTGCCTCCAAAAACTGGATCACCCAGCAATACGACTCCATGGTACGCACCGGTACTATGACCACCAACCGGCCTTCCGATGCTGCCGTCGTATATATTAAAGGTACGGAAAAAGCGATCACCCTCACCACCGACTGTAATTCGGCTTATGTACATGCCGACCCACACAAAGGTGCCATGATTGCAGTTGCAGAAGCGGCACGGAACATTACCTGCTCAGGTGGAATGCCTGTTGCGATTACCAATTGCCTCAATTTTGGCAATCCCCACAATCCGGAAGTGTACTACCAGTTTGCCGAAGCCATTCGTGGTATGGGCGATGCCTGTCGCAAGTTTGAAACCCCCGTGACCGGCGGAAATGTGAGTTTTTACAACCAATACAAACACGACGGTGCGGATATTCCAGTTTTCCCAACTCCAACCATTGGTATGCTGGGCATCCTCGACGATTATAATCAAATGATGACGCTCGATTTCAAACAAGCGGGTGATTTGATTTACCTCTTGGGCGTTCAGCGCGATGATTTGGGATGCAGTGAGTACTTGCGATTGGTGCAGGAAGTGGAATGGAGCAATTGTCCGCATTTCGATTTGGAAGAGGAATATGCTTTGCAACAAACCGCTCAAAAAGTAATCGCGGCAGGCTTGGTACAATCGGCCCACGACGTATCGGAAGGCGGCGTATTGGTAACGCTGCTTGAAAGTGGCATGCCACGCGGCTTGGGCTTTACCCTGCAAACCGATGCGGCCATCCGCAAAGACGCCTATTTGTTTGGCGAAGCGCAAAGCCGGATCATCGTTTCCATACAACCTGAACAACAAGTGGCTTTCGAACGTTTTTTACAAGCAGCCAACACACCATTTACCCAAATTGGCACAGTGCAAGGAGCAGAGGTGCACATTGACGGCGAAAATTGGGGCAATGTTGAAAGCTGGAAGCATACCTACGACACCGTTTTGAACAAAATCATGCAATAAATTCATACATCATGAAAAAGATAAAATCCTTACTTTTCTTGTTGCTGCCGATACTTTCCATCCTCTCTGCTTGCCAGGGACAAGTGGGGCATGCCTTGAAAGGCTCGATTCAAAATGCCGCTAATTTGCAGGTAATACTTGAGCAATCAAATTTCGACCGCAGCAATGTAGCCGTGGGCCGTGCTAGTTGTGATGGCGGAGGCAAATTTGAAATAAAATTAGAAAAACCTTTAGAAGAAGGTTTATATCGCTTAAGTGTGGGTGCCAAACGCATGTATTTTATCCTCGATGGCAAAGAAACCGTTATTGAAGTGCAGGGCGATCTCAATACCATGGATCGTTTGGATATTAAAGTAACGGGTTCGCCAACCTTCGAATGTTATGCGGGCATTATCCGCGACCTGATCCAAAACCAGGTAAAATCGCCGGAAGAAGCCAAAGCAAAAATTGAAAAAGGATGCACCCCGCTGATGCAGGCTTTTTTGACCACGCAATTGTTGGGCACCAATCCAATGGCTTTTATAGCCGATTTTAAAGCAAAATCTACCTTGCTGGATGAAAAAATGCCAGGATCTAAATACGCCACTGATTTTAAAGGGATGATCGCGCAAATAGAAGCACAGGTAGGCCAACAACAAGGTGCGGAACTTATAAAAGTAGGCCAAGTGGCACCAGAAATTGCCTTGCCTGATCCAGACGGAAAAGTACGTACGCTATCTGCTTTGAAAGGCAAAGTAGTATTGCTCGACTTCTGGGCGAGCTGGTGCGGTCCTTGTCGTCGTGAAAATCCACATGTTGTGGAAGTTTACAACAAGTTCAAAGACAAAGGTTTTGAAGTGTTCAGCGTATCCCTCGATGGTGCTGACCCACGCATGAACATGTCTGCCACCGAAATGGAAAAAAAGAAAGCCGATGGTAAGGTAAAATGGATCAGCGCCATCAAACAAGATGGTTTGGTCTGGGAAAACCATGTGAGCGACCTGAAATATTGGGGCAGCGAACCTGCTGGCTTGTATGGCGTAAGTGCCATTCCGAAAACTTTTTTGATTGGGAAAGACGGTACCATCATTGCCATTAACCCGCGCCAAAATTTGGAGGCCGAATTGTTGAAAGCGCTGTAAAGGGTAGTTGTTAGTTGTTAGTTGTTAGTTGTTAGTTGAAAATGGATTGGGTATGGGTTTTGAAGATTTAAAGCTGGGTAAATGGAAGGTTGTTTCGATCCTGTTTTCTGCGATCGGGGTTCATTTGCTTGCACTTTCTATTTTTTTATCCGCCTGCCAATTCCAACCAACACAACCCGACAATAACGGTACTGGGACAACAAAACCCGTAAAAACGGACACCAATGCTTCCTTGGCACCTGCGTATGTTTGGGAAACCTTGGCGTACATTGAGACACACGATGCTGCACCACAAGATTTTGTAGGAGGCCGGGAATTTCAAAACCGGGAAAGAAGGCTTCCTTTAAAAGATGTACAGCAGCAAACAATACGTTACCGCGAATGGGATGTTCATCCCAAAATAAGCGGTCAAAACAGGGGCCCCGAACGTTTGGTTACGGGTTCCGACCAGAGTGCCTGGTACACCCGCGATCATTACAACCATTTTATAAAATTAAAATAAATTGGTTCGTGGGCCCCTGTTTTTAAATAAATATTATGGAAATTCATCATCAACCCGAGTCCCCTACGTTTCCTCCTGGCACCTTTATTGCCGAAATTGACGGTTCCAAGGCACAAACTTTGCGTGCTTTTTATCCGCGCATTGCCAAACAATTGTTTTTTCCCGATTATTTCGGTAAAAACCTGGATGCCCTGGCCGATTGCCTGTGCTCCCTCGAAGTGACTGGAAGCACGAAGGTGGTGGTGTTGATTCATCATTTTGACCTTTTTCTTTCCAAAGAAAAGCCCGAACGACGCAATGCGGCCCTTGCCGTACTCACCGACGCCGAAAACGAAGACCATCGTTTAGACGGAATTACGTTTAATGTCGTGGGCGTAATTTGAACGCTTTCTTTTTTGTCATACTTTCGCCCTGACAAAAAAGATTATCATGCAAAGACTCCTCTATTTTTTCTTCCTGTTGCCAGCGCTTGTATGCGCACAAGGTGGTATGTGGCTGCCCTCGCAGCTCGAAAAATTGAATGAAAAAGAGATGAAAGCCATGGGCTGTAAACTCGACGCCGACGCCATCTACCATGCCAACCAACCCAGTTTGAAAGACGCGATCTGCCAGTTTGATGGCGGATGCACCGGCGAAATGATTTCCCCGGAAGGCTTACTGCTTACCAACCACCATTGTGGTTTTGATGCAATTCAACAACTGTCCACCCTGCAACATAATTATGTGGATGACGGCTTTTGGGCGCAGTCCAAGGCGGAGGAACTACCCGCACCCGGCGTAACTGCTATGTTTGTGCGCCGCATGGAGGATGTCACCTTGCTTGCCTTGCAAGATGTGACCGAAGGCATGGGCGAAAAAGACCGGCAGGCACAAATCGATAAAAATATCGTACAAATACGCGCCAACACCAAAAAAGAAAAGTGGGAAGAAACCCTGGTGCGCCCATTTTACAATGGAAATCAGTATTTCTTGTTTGTCACCGTAACCTATAACGACCTCCGTTTGGTAGGTACTCCCCCCAGCAGCATCGGAAAATTTGGCGCAGATACCGACAACTGGGTGTGGCCACGACATACGGGCGATTTTTCTATGTTTCGGATTTATGCCGATAAAGACAACCATCCGGCACCTTATAACACCAACAATGTGCCCTATAAACCCGGACATTTTTTACCAATTTCTTTAGATGGCATCGAGGAAGGCGATTTTACGATGGTTTATGGCTTTCCAGGCCGAACAGACGAATACCTGAGCGCTGAAGCCGTGCGTCAAACCGGTGCTGTGCTCGACCCCGCGCGGGTGAGCGTGCGCGACCGGGCATTGAAGATACTCGATTCGTACATGCGCAAAGATCCCGCCGTGAAAATCGCTTATGTGGCAAAATACGCCTCCATCGCCAATGCCTGGAAAAAATGGCAAGGTGAAATGTTGGGACTTAAAACCTACAAGGCCGTAGAAAAAAAGGAAGCCTATGAAGCCGAATTTACCCAGCGGATCAACGCAAACACCGATTGGAAATTCAAATATGCCAACCTTTTACCGCGTATCAACCAACTCTTGCGCGAAATAGAACCTTACGCCCTGGCCCGCGATTATTACCTGGAGGCTTGTGTGCGCAACAACGAAATACTCGGCCTGGTGGCCAGTTTAAACAGTTGGATCGAATCGTACGACAAAAACGGTGCGATCGGGTTCAATACCAAGATTCAGGAAAATGCCCGTCGCCTCGAAGAATTTTATAAAAACTACCGCCCGGAAGTAGACGAGGCTGTTTTTGCCGGCCTGCTTGAATTGTACGCGCAAAATACCAATCCGGATTGGGGCGGCACCTATGTAAAACAAATGGTTGCGGGGAAGGCTAAACCCGATGATTTTTCCGGATTTGCGGCCTATATTTTCAAAAACAGCGTTCTCCCCGATCAGGCCAAAATGAAAGCCTTATTGGCCGATAAGTCGGAGAATATTGCAATTACCTTAAAAAACGATCCCGCTTACTTGTTTTATAAAGGGCTGAATAACGCCTATATCGACAATGTACAACCCAAATTGCAAACATTGACACCCAGCATAAGCCTGCTGCAACGTCAATATATGGCTGCGCAAATGGTGGTTTTTAAAGAGAAACGTTTTTTCCCGGATGCCAACAGCACCTTGCGCCTTACCTATGGCCCCGTTCGGGGGTATGAACCGCGTAATGCAGTACATTACCAATTTCAGTCGGATTTGGATGGGGTGATGGAAAAATACATTCCCGGCGATTATGAATTTGATGTACCAAAGCGCCTGATCGATTTATGGAAGGCAAAAGATTATGGGGTGTATGCCACTGCGGAAGGAAAATTGCCCGTAGCCTTTTTGGGCGCCAACCATACCACGGGCGGCAACTCAGGCAGCCCGGCAATCGATGGGCGCGGCAATCTGGTGGGTTTGAATTTCGACCGGGTTTGGGAAGGCACCATGAGCGATCTTAATTATGATCCCGCTATTTGCCGCAACATTATGGTTGATCTTCGGTATGTGCTGTTTATTGTTGATAAATATGCCGGTGCTGGCTATTTATTGAAAGAAATGAAACTGGTACAAGGTCAAAAGAAACATAAAAAGAAAAAATAACCCCTTTGTTTGATGCAAAAAATGGATCTCAGCGACATCTTAACCCACCTGGGGGAGGAGCGCTCCGAATATTTTAATGCAGTTGCGCCGCCGGTCATGCAGTCGAGCAACTTCGTTTTTCCGGATTTGGCTTATTTCCGCAGGGCGTTCAGCGACGAGTTGCAACACCATGTATACACCCGTGGCAACAACCCGACCGTCGAAATCCTGCGCAAAAAATTGGCCGCATTAGAAGGCACCGAGGATGCATTGGTTTTTTCGAGCGGCGCTGGTGCCATTGCCGCTGCGGTGATTGGCAATGTAGCAGCGGGCGACCATGTCGTGTGCCAGCGTGGACCCTACTCCTGGACAACCGCCCTGTTGAAAAAAATGCTGACGCGTTTTGGCGTTTCCCACACCTTTGTGGATGGCACCGATATTGAAAACATCAAAGCGGCAATACAGGAAAATACTAAAGTTTTGTATCTGGAAAGTCCAAATACATTAACATTTGAATGTCAAGATTTAGCGGCTTGTGCAAATCTTGCGAAGCCGCTTGGAATTGTCACCATCATTGATAATTCGTATGCATCCCCGATTTTTCAAAATCCGGCTGCCTTTGGGATTGATATTGTAGTGCATTCTGGCACAAAATACCTCAATGGGCATAGTGATGTAGTCGTCGGTGTGTTGTGCGCCAGCAAAGAAATGGTGCGCAAATTGTTCGAATCCGAACTGATGACCCTAGGCGGTGTTTTAGGTCCGCATGATGCCGCTTTGGTTATACGCGGCTTGCGTACCTTGCCCTTGCGGGTGCAGCGCAGCGACGAAAGCGCGCAGGCGATCATTGCTAAATTAGAAAAACACCCCAAGGTTGCTCAAATATGGTATCCATTCCATGAAAGTTTTCCACAATTAGCCCTTGCCCGAAAACAAATGCGGGGCTGCGGTGGTTTATTCTCGGTAACATTCAAGTCTGATTCGTTTGAGCAGATGGAAGCCTTTGTACACCGTATTCAACGTTTTTTGATGGCAGTATCCTGGGGCGGACATGAATCTTTAATGATGCCAACCATGGGGTTTTACAACATACCAGGCCGTGAAAACCCGCCAATTCCATGGACATTTGTGCGGTTTTATATTGGGTTGGAAGATCCAAATTGGCTTTGGGAGGATTTGGAACAAGCGCTAGAAGGTCTTTAACCAACTTTTTTATTTACCAGAAGGTATCCCTGTTACCAACATGAACCATCTACACCTACCTACCTTTTCAGAACTTGGAAACCTGCATGCTGTCATTGAAATACCGGCTGGCACCAACCATAAGTACGAATACAATAAACAACTGCTTCAATTTGAACAAGATCAACGCGATGGTGTCCCGCGTATGGTGCGGTTTTTACCCTATCCAGTCAATTATGGCTTCATACCCTCCACCCGCATGGATAAAGACCGTGCAGGCGATGGTGACCCCTTGGACGTATTGCTCCTTGCAGAATCAATGCCAACCGGAACCTTGATCGAAGTGTTGCCCATTGGGTTATTGAAGTTAAAAGATACAGGCGAACTAGACCATAAAGTGTTGGCAGTACCCGTTGATCCGGCACTTCGAATCATCGATGCAACCGATTGGAATAGTTTTCAACTCTATTACAGTGCCATTCGGCACATCTTGGAAACCTTTTTTCTTTATTACGATGGCTTGGGAACAATGACCCTGCTGGGTTGGGGTAATGCCACAGAAGCACAACAGGAAGTTGCCAAATGGCGTTTTTAATTCAAACTTTTGAGACCGTTCATCACAATGTCTATTTATGATGGCTTACCGTTTCGGCGTACAGGGCTGCAGAATTGCCTGACCCGTGTACATCAATACCTTTGCAAAACGGAACATAACATATTGAATTTTGCGTCGCCCTTGGTACAGTCGAATGAATCAGTTCTAAAACTTGGTCAATACCATTCCAGCCTTTTTCGATCTATTGAAGCGGCCGGAAAGGATTGGGATATCGCGGCACCGGCGCATAATTTGTTTTTACAACGTCCGTATTTATTCATTTTGGAACAAAATCCGCCTACGGGAATGCGCTTTGCTTACCTGGTCTTCTATGAAAATGTGGTACCAATCGGCGTTGCAATTTGTCAAATTAAATATTTTAATGCAGCCGAGAGTTTGCAGGAGTTGGATACGCAAAAAGAAGGTGCCTGCATGTTAAACCGTGTAGCGCGCTGGTTTCGGCGCAATATGGTTGGATTAGTGGCAGCCGATGTGCTGATTTGTGGCAATTTACTGTTAACAGGCGAAAACAGTTATTACTTTGATAAATCCCGTATTTCTCCTGAAGCAGCTTTGGAACTGGTAGAAAAGTCTGTGCAGGATGCGGTCAAACAATTAGAGCAAAAGCGGGTAAAAATTCCGGTGGTACTGTTCAAGGATTTTTTGCCGGAAAACACCCACATGGTCGATTTTCTGCGTGGGAAGGACTATTTGCCCTTTCAAATACAACCGAATATGGTCATGCCGCTCGCTTTCGCGGATTTTGAGGCCTACCTCAATGCCATGTCGACCAAGTACCGAACGCGGGCAAAACGGGCATTTAAAAAACTAGAGGGCATTCAATGCTGCGCGCTCCATGTTTCGGAGGTAGAAGCAGCGTTGCCGCAAATTCATGCGCTGTATAAATCGGTGGCAAATAATGCGGGTTTCAATATGGTGGACCTCAATCCGGAGTACCTTTTGTCGTTAAAACGCAATTTTGGAGACTATTTTAATATTTATGGCTTGTATCTGGAAGAAAAGATCATTGGGTTTTACACCACCATTCAGAATTACGGCATCATGGAAGCGCATTTTATTGGGTACGACAAAACCTATAATCACGATTACCAAATGTACCTCAATATGCTATACCAGATTGTACGGGATGGCATTGAGTCGGGGGGACATGAAATTGTATTTGCACGCACGGCCCTCGAAATTAAAAGTTCTGTCGGCGCGGTCCCACAGCAATTAAACTGTTTTGTAAAACACCAGAATCCGATTCTGAACCGCTTCACCAATACGGCCATGGATTACCTGAAACCAGAAGAAGCCTGGCAACAACGGCACCCATTCAAATAAAAGAGCAACCTTAAAAACAAAGAAGCTTTATTTTATCGGTTTCAATGGTGTTGCTCACATTGCCTGCGCGGTCTTTAATAGAAATGCGGTAAAAGAATTCATCTTGTGTGAAAAAAGCAGGTACATTCTTACAGGCGAGTTTCACCCCTTGTGGATTGACGTAAATACAGCAAGTAGTTGGCAAAACAATGGAAATATCGCCTGAAATGCCATTTCCGGTGCCTTGTGGCTCTACATATGGGATTTTGTAGGAGTATTTGGGAAAAGAATCGCGTGCGTCCTGAATGAAAATACTAGGCTGTGGGTCATTGCCCGGAAAGCCCAAATCGCCATCGCCATCGGTATAAGAAAAAACAACCGTAAGGCTGTCTTCGCCCTGGGTGCCTTGGCGCATTTGATTTTTAGAAATGCTTTTAAACGTGATCACCGGGGTATTGGGGTAATCGGGCGGCTTTACACAGGCTGCGGGCGTAATTAAAAGAAAGGCCAGGATCGACAGGGCGGCCAGGCAGCATATTTTAAGGATAGAATTGGATGGCATCATGGATTGGTATGTTTTCTGTGCTCCAAATTTGCAGGTTTTTATGCTTGCAACACAAGGTTCGACCCTGAAATATTTTTGTTTTTATAAAATCACGTTTTAAAAAATTGTCTTGAGTCAAGATCGCAGCCACCTGTTACACCGCCTTACCCAACTGAGTTCGAGCCAGTTTGAAGAAATCACTATGGCTGTTTTTGCCTACCAGGCGGTGCACAACCCTTTGTATGCCCGGTTTTTGGCCCTCCTACGACGCTTGCCAGCACAAGTAAAACGCGTTAAAGACATACCATTTCTGCCGATCTCTTTTTTTAAAACACATACCGTTCAAAGCGCGGAATGGACCGCCGAAACCGAATTCAGCAGTAGTGCAACGACCGGGCAAATTCCCGCGCGGCATTTGGTGCGTTCACAGGATTTTTACCTCGACAACACCCGCCGCGGGTTTTCGCAATTTTATGGAAATCCTGCCGATTGGTGCGTTTTGGCGCTGTTGCCTTCCTACCTCGAACGCAGCGGCTCTTCTTTGGTGGCCATGGCCGACGATTGGATAAAACGTTCGAAGTATCTAGAAAGTGGCTTCTTTTTAAATGATTTTGAAGCCTTGGCAGCACGCATCCGCCACTGCCAGGAACAACAAATTCCGACCATCCTGTTGGGGGTTAGTTTTGCATTGCTGGATTTTGCCGCGGCATTTCCCATGGATTTACAAGGCGTTACCGTGATGGAAACAGGTGGTATGAAGGGCCGCCGTCGAGAAATTACCCGCGCCGAATTACATGGAACCCTGAAAAACGCTTTTAATTTGGCGCAAATACATTCGGAATACGGCATGACCGAATTGTTGTCGCAGGCGTATTTATCCAAAGGCGAACGCTTTTATCCGGCACCCACTATGCAGGTACACACCGCCGAAATCAACGATCCGTTTTCGTGGGTTCCTTATGGCCGACCAGGTGTACTGAACATCATCGATCTGGCGAATATAGATTCCGTCAGTTTTATTGCTACCGACGACCTTGGCCGGGTGTACGAAGATGGTAGTTTTGAAGTGATTGGCCGCTTGGACGCAGCAGAGCGCCGGGGATGCAACTTAATGGTTGAATGAAAACTTGACCTTCAATTAATTGTAAAATGTATATCGGATTATTGTCGGACACCCATTCCTTTTTGGACGAGCGCGTGTTTGAATATTTCAAGGATTGCGATGAAATATGGCATGCGGGCGATTTTGGCACCATGGACATCATCGATCGTTTGCGGGCCTTCAAGCCCCTGCGCGGGGTGTATGGCAACATCGACAACCATAAAATTCAGGCCGAGATGCCGCTGGACCTTCGTTTTGAATGTGCCGGTCTGCCCGTATTTATGACGCACATTGGCGGTTATCCGGGGCGGTACAACCCGCGGGTAAAAAAAATCCTGCAAGATGATCCACCGCAAGGCGGCTTGTTTATCAGCGGCCATTCTCATATTCTCAAAGTAATGCCCGACCGTGCCCTCGATTTTTTGCACATCAATCCGGGCGCTTGTGGCAATGAAGGCTGGCATCAGGTAAAAACGTTGGTGCGTTTTAAGATCGAGCAAAGCAAAATTCAAGACCTGCAAGTAATTGAATTGGGTAAACGCGGGCATTAATTGTAAAAAAACCTTATTTTTGCGCTGCTTTCCGCGCTGGTCCCGTAGTTCAACGGATAGAATAAGGGTTTCCTAAACTCTAGATATGGGTTCGATTCCCGTCGGGACCACTTTTTACCTTTAAAGTGCGGCAACGATATCCAACACCGAAAACCACCACTTGGCGTTATGTTCGTCCCAAACGGCGCGCACCGCGCGGTCGTCAAAAAAACGGATGGATATTTTAGCACGCATGCTGCAAAGTAAATAAATGTAGGTGAAAACAGGCCATTCCTAGCACGCAACATTACCCCAGTAATTTTTTTTCATTATTTTTTCACCAAACACTTGCACAGGATGAAAACACCCCTTATCTTTGCCTCGGTTTTTTGGGGTTTATTTGGGTCTGGCTGCTGTATGGTAGTCAGGCCTTTTTTTATTTTATGTCCTGATTATCAAGGATGTATAAAAAAAGCGCCGCACGGATGTTTGTCCGTGCGGCGCTTTGTCAACATAAAAGACGTTTATTTACCGCCTTTTGCAGCAGGTTGTTCTTTTCCGTGTACTTCACCGGAGATCTCGAGGAAAGTTTCCGTTGGGATGGTATTCGCAGTAACGGTTACGCGTTTGCTTTGTGGCCCAGGTTTTCCTTTTGAATTAAATTCAATTTTGATTTCAGCGGTTGCGCCGGGTGGTACCGGTTCTTTTGGCCAAGTTGGCACGGTGCAACCGCAAGATCCTTTTGCATTGCTGATAATCAAAGGCTCAGAACCAGTGTTTTTGAATTTAAACATGTGCTTTACCACTTCGCCTTCATCGCAAGTTCCGAAATTGAATTTTTCTTGCTCATATTGGATGGTTGTAGTTGGGCCTGTTGGAACTTGTGTAGAAGTCACATTGGTACCAGGAATGTTGCCACTGCTGGTGGAATTGCTTCCGATAACAGAAGAGGCCGCAGATTCGCGCATTTTGTCACCAGCAGAAGCGCCAAACCAGTTTTTGAAACCACCACCAAAAAGATTGGCGATCAGGAGGATTGCCAGGAGGCCTAATAGACCGATCTGGACTTGTTTACTTCTTTCCATGTCAGATGTAAAAAGGTAGTTAAAAAATTTCGAAGAACATATGTTCTTAAACAGAACATGGGACAAAATTACATGATTTCAAACAGGACCGTTGCAGTAATTTATAGGTTTGCAAATGATTAACACCGCTTTCGAAGTAGTTTGTTGCAAAAATCGTACCTAATATGCACACTCTACTTGACACTGAATCATATTTTTTTTATATTTAAAGTCAAAAACTACGTTCAAATAACAAATAATCCATAATGTTGCATTCGCTTTATTTTGAAAAGGTTTTGTCATTGGCCTTTTTAATCTTCCTTTTAATTTATTCGGGCCATCTACAAAATCCGATATTTTTTGGTTCAATCAACTACCCTTATGTTTGTACAATTGAAATCTTTTTTGATGCGGGGCAATATCCTCGATCTGGCCGTCGGTGTAATTATCGGCGCTGCTTTTGGTAAAATCGTTACCGCACTTGTCGACTCTATGATCATGCCTTTGGTGGGTGGTATCTTGGGCGGCGTCAACTTTTCCACGCTTTCCTTCCAAATTGCGGGTGTTTCTATCGGTTACGGCGCTTTTTTACAGGCGGTCGTTGATTTCCTGCTGGTCGGATTGTCGCTTTTTCTGCTGTTGCGCTTAGCCGGCCAAAATGCGGGCGCACCTGCACCGTCACCTTCTGAGGCCTTGTTGGCTGAAATCCGAGACTTATTGAAAAGAGAGGAAAAGGAGGTTTAAGAGAAAAAAGGGGGTTCCACGGAGGAGCTTGGAGGTACGGAGTTTCACAGAGAAGGGAGTTCCACGGAGGAGCTTGAAGGTACGGAGTTTCACAGAGAAGGGAGTTCCACGGAGGAGCTTGGAGGTACGGAGAAGGGAGTTCCACGGAGGAGCTCGGAGGTACGGAGTTGCACAGAGATTTTAAAAACTCCGTGAAACTCCGTACCTCCAAGCTTCTCCGTGGAACCCTTTTTTCTCAGCGTCCCCCTTCTCTCTAATTTAATTGGATCATACGCTCGTACACTTTCCCGCCTGTAGACAATCGGTATAGATACGCGCCAGGGCTCAAGTACCAGTCGCTCGGCCGCAATTTAAAGGTATAACTGCCGCGGCCTTTGTATTCATTCACCAGCGTGCGCAGGCTATGTCCGGCGCTGTCCAAAATTTGCAAACGCAGCGGCCCATCGGCCAACATCGCATATTTTATTTCTGTAACGCCCTGCTCCGTGATACTTGGATTATGTCCGAGCAACACTGCTTTTTCATTATCGCCCAACACTGGTGTAGCCGTAGGAACCAGCCCATTAATGGTAGGATGTGATTGTCCCATTACAAAATTGACCAAGTTCGGGTCATTTCCCATCCAATCTTGCAATAAAGTCGCATAAACCGACCGGAAATCGACACTAAACGATGGATCCGTGTAAGGATCCGGGTTGCTTAAATCCTGGTAAGTGCCCGTAAATCCGTTGCCAATACCGCCGCCAAACAGCATCATGGGCGTTCCGGAGCCGTGGTCGGTGCCGACAGAAGCGTTTTCGTAAATGGTGCGCCCAAATTCGGAAAACGTCATTCCCAACACCTTTTGCTCCAGGCCGCTGTTGCCAAATGCAAGGTCGTCGAAAAATGCCTTGATACCTGTTGCCAGCCTGTTTAATAAGATCGGATGCGCATCCAATTGGTTGGCGTGGGTATCGAAACCACCGATTTCAACCATAAATACCCGAGTTCCGAGGTTTCCTTTGATCAGGCGAGCGACAATGGCCAGTTGTTCGGCCAAATAATTGTCGGTAGGGTAGTCAATCTGGTTTTTTCCGCGGGTGTAAGCATCTTTAATGGTCGTGGCGTATCGGAAAGCCGAGTTGGCGGTTTGGCGCAAAAAGGCAAGTTCCAGTTCGCGTGGGGTGTTGCCTAGATTGGAAGTATCGTACAACTGCCCTGTTTGGGCGATTTGATAAAATTCTTGTGGACTGCTCACGGCCAGGGCCATATTGGCTTGATCGGCCTTAAAAACGAGGTTCGATTGCACCCCTATTTGTAAAGCAGGCGGCACCGTTGGCGGCGCTTCCAGGAACGCCGCATATTCATTGTCGAGAAAACGGCCGATCCAACCGGTATTTTGCACCACATCGGCATCACTGCCCGAGGCTACAATATCATAGGAGCGAAAATGGCTGTAATTGGGTTCGGGATAACCCACATTGTGAATCACCTTCATCATGCCATTATCCCAAAGCGGCTGCAAACTGCTGGTTCCCAAGGGCATACCATATTCGTTACTTAGGGCCCACAGGTTATTGTCGGCAACGCTGATGGTCGGACGGAGGTTGTAATAATTGGCATTTCCCCGTTCAATAATCGTATTGAGGCCGTCGTTGCCACCATCCAGCCGGACCAAAACAATAATGCGGTCCTGATCGCCGCCACCCGCAAGGGCAGCCAGCAAAGGGCTTGGTTGAAAAGCACGCAATGGTAGGTTTCCCAAAACGAGGCTTCCGGCACCCATTAATCCGGTCGCAGAAAGAAAATCGCGCCGCGACCAGCGTTTATGTTCGGCATGATGCGCCTCCCCATGGGATAAAGCGGATCCAAAACGTTGTTTTTTTTGAGCCATTGTTGAAGATATGAATTGCAGCACCGAGGCACTGGAAGTAGACGATGAAATTAGGTTAACTGAAATTCTGGGAGCCGCACCAGGTAGTACAGGAGGTTCACAATTTGATAAGGCGCCTCGTTCCAATACAGGTTCCAGCTGCCGTCGATGTAGTAATTTTCAGGTACACCTGCTTTAAAATTGATGATGGCTGCCTGCAAATGCACCGGATCGAGGTTTTGACCCGTGAAATAATCGACCAAAGCGCTCACAATCAGGGCCGGATCATTGCTGTCATTGGTCAGGCTTTGGGCAATGGTGCGCAAATTTTCCCGCAAAGTTTCATCCTGCGTAAGGAAGTAAGCAACATTGCTGCTAAAACTCCAACGGGCAGTCAGGGTACTTTCATTGATCCACTTATGGTAACCGGGCCAACCTGCTACATTGGGTGGATTCAGAATTTCTTGACCCAATTGATATGACCAGTATCCAATGGCATTCCACCACGAATCTGGAATAGCGGTTAATTGTTGCGCTCCCGCCATTTTCAACAAGGGAACCATCGATTCCAAGGGGTTTTTAATGCCTGCGTTCATGACGCGGTCATCAAAAAAATGCTCGCTTTTAAACAAGGTTTTCAGCACGGGCAACAACTCCCAGTTGCCGGTTTTGAATTGCGTGGCCAGGCCCTGCACAATGGCCGGGTCGATGGTTTGATAAACGAAATTTTTATATATTTTGCCTATAATAAAATTAGACACCTGTTCGGCACGTGCCGTAAAAATCAGGTTGTGGGCAGTTGTAAACGTGTAATTATTGGTTTGCCCAAAAATGGTTTTAGGCGTATTATCGTGCATCGCCGGGTCGTAATAGGGTGGGGTACAGGCGTACATATTGGCCTGCCAGCCTGTGAGCGCACGCGCCAACTCCACAATATCGGCCTGGGTATAGCCATTGCTTTCGCCCATGGTAAACAACTCCATCAACTCGCGGGCATAGTTTTCATTGGGATTGCCTGCTACGTTTTGATTGCCATTCAGATAGACCAACATCGCTGAGTTTTTACCCATTTCGCGGGCAAATACCCGGAAATTGCCAAATGCATGCGTATGAATCAAGGAAAAGTAATCCCACAAATAGGCATTACAACCCACTGCATTGATGGAAGTAACAAAATGGTTGTGCCAAAAAAGCGCCATCTTGGCTTGTACGCCTTCCTGCAGCATATTATTGAACCATTGGCGGCGCAACAAATCGCGGTGGGTAAATACGGAATCGGGATCTGCTTCATAATCGGCCGACGTATAGCCCGCCCAAAACGGTGGATCCGGTGCGCCCAAATCGGCCGCAGGATCCAATAAACTGTCTACCAATTCAGCGGGCGACATTTGCAAGCCTTGCTGAATTTGTGCATAAGTAGCCCCAAAACCCAGTCGACGGTACAAATGAGCAACCCGCCGTGCATTCCAGGGCTTGGAAACAGAGGGCACGTAAGCATCCAGCGAACCGCTCAAAGTTGTGCCCAAAGGCGATGGAGCGACCCGCGCAAGCGAACCAATTTCAGGCATAAACCAACGTTTTCTTATCCAATGATATATTGTATGACAAACCTATGCACCAAGGCACAGGTTTACAAGGCAAGGTTAAGAAACATTTTTATTTTTTGAACAATAAAATGTTGTTTTGAAAGGGAAAAGTCAAAACTGCAAATTAATTATTGGGTATAGAAGCAATTTAAACGGGACGCTTTATCTTACTGCCAAATTTCCTTTACCTTAAAAAAGTACGATTATGCGTTTTGGGACTCAAGTTTTGACCATCATCCTTTCCTGTTGCTGCTTTACATTGCTCCAAGCACAGTTTACGCTGTTGGAGCAAGATTTTAACGACTGTGGTTTGCCTATTGGTTGGGAGGTAAATATTCAGGGAAACCAGAACGCTGTTTGGTATATCGGAAATGCGGTTCAGAACAATGACGATAATGGTCAAAGCATGAACGGCTCCTGTTTTTTGTTTATTGATGATGATGCCAACGGGGATAATACACCTGCTTATACTTTGGATGTGCTTTCGCCTGTATTTGATGCAGCGCCTTATCAAACGGTTACTTTTTCAGTAGATGTACATTACCGCGATTATGGCCCGGCCAATGAATCTTTTTCAGTGTTTTTGCTCGATGATACGACCGAAGTATTGCTAAAACGGTTTGCAGAAGGCGGCTCCACAGGCGATACAATCAGTGACGTGCTGACTTTAAAATATGATTTGTCGTTTATTGTAAAGTCGAATAAGGCACGCCTCATTTTTCGATACGACGATGGTGGCGATTTCGGCTGGTGGGCAGGTATCGATAATGTAAAAGTAGTGGCAAGCGGTGGCGGCACCAATTTGGTAGCCGAGTCCTTTAACAGTTGCACAAAACCGGCTGATTGGTCAACCGAAATTGTTTCGGGAGATGCAGACTGGCAGTTTGGCATCAATACCAATACAAAAGCGGCCAATGGCAGTTCAATAGACGGAACTTGTTTTGCCTTTTTTGATGACGATATTTTGGGCGATGCGGCGCCCTATTCTACGGCCCGCTTGTATTCGCCCTGGGTAGACGGCACCCTTTTTGGCCGGTATTTTTTGGATATGGACTTTATTTTGCGCTATTATTCTGAAATCGTGACCGTTTTTGTCCAAAGCGAGGATGGTACAGAATATCAGGTCGCGCAATCGCAAAATGCCGATGTGGGTGGACCCCTGTTCAATAATCCGGTGCATTTGCAGTTCGAAATTTCCCAGTTCCGCGCTAAAAAGATGCGGATCGTTTTTCAATATGAAGATGGCAATGACTATGCCTGGTGGGCAGGCGTGGATAATGTGAAAATCGTTGGTTTGGGTGCAGCAAATGATTTGTGCAGCAACGCCAAGGAATTACAAAGTGGTGCGGATTGCATCGCAGCCAATAACTTGACGGCGATCCTGGACGGTCCGAGCCCTGCTTGCGTGGATCGGTTGTTAGCCGGATTGTGGTATCAATGGGAGGCAGATTTCACGGGTACTGCGCAATTTACCAGCCAGGCCGATTTTAATGAAGTCGTCAATGTGTACACAGGCGACTGCACAAATCCGGTAGAAATTACCTGCAATAACAAGGATGAGCACGGATTTACCAGCGAAACCAGCTATTTCCAGGCGCAAACCGGTACGCGTTACTGGATTCGCGTGGCCGGCCGCGATGGCAGTTTTGGCGTGCCTAAAGGCAATTTATGTGTAAAAATTCAATCAGCAGGCATGCTTCCTACTGTGCCTGCAAACGACGCGTGCGATCAGGCGGTTAAATTAGCAATTGACGGCGCTTGTATCACCGGAAGTAACCGACATGCACAAACCTCCGGGGTGATTCCATCCTTAAATTCCTTGGCACGGGCAGATGTTTGGTATCAGTTTGTTGCCCCAGCGGTTGCTCCGGCACCTAATCAGGCATATACCATATTAAGCAATGCGACTTTTTCGGATATCATCACCGTTTACCGCGGTGGCTGCGCGAATTTGACTGAAATTGCTGGTAACCACCATGGCAGCAAACTAGATTTACCTGCATTGGTACCTGGAGAACCCTATTTGATTCAAATCGCGGGTAATTTTGCTACCGTAGAAGGTGATTTATGTGCTCAAATCGTAAAAATAACCCAAACGCCGTCCGTTAATGATAATTGTTTGAATGCGCTTATGGTGCCTATAGGTGGACAATGCACCGCGGCCAACAACCAGGACGCGCAGTTTTCCGGGTACATTCCCGCGTGCGTGCCTACTGTTGCGCGCGATGTTTGGTTCAAATTTATTGCCACCAGTGCCGGGGCTGTACGGATCAATTCCGGGGCCGAATTTGAACATGTATTGGCCGTTTGGCAAGGCAATTGCGATACCTTGCAACCCGTTTTTTGTCAAAAGAACCCCTTGCGTTGCGATGGTTTTACCTTGGTCGGTAACTTGAATGCTGGGGACACTTATTATATACAGGTAGCCTCCCTGAACGGTCCTGCGGGTGTTCAAACGGGCGATATTTGCTTGAAAATACTGGATGGTGCTACCCAGCCCGAGTTTGAAAAAATGAATTTGGTGGTAGAAGAGCAATGCAATAGCCTGACTACCGCAGCCATGAAAGTGCAAATTGGAGGCGGTATGGCACCATTTTCTGTGGAAGGGGTGCAAAATGGCCAAATTCTCAACAGCGGTGAGGTTTATATTGTAGTGGTAACCGATGCACTGGGTTGTGTTCAATCGCTAGTGGGTGTGGTAGATAATTGTGCGACCAGTGGTTGTACCTTGGCAACCAGCGCCACTACGTCTGATTTACTTTGTTATGGCACAAACAACGGTGGCATACAAGTCAATGTTGCGGGCGGCACCCCACCGTATACCTATACCTGGTCGAATGGTGCTACGACAGCCAGTTTGTTGAATATTCCTGCGGGCGTTTATACGGCTACCATCTCAGATGCGCTGGGCTGCGTTTCCTATTTGGCAGATACCCTACTTAGTCCAACGCCCATTGTGGCCATTGCCACCGAAATTACCCAACCCACCATCGGCGAAAGCAATGGCTCCATTCAGTTGGACCTGGACGGTGGCACGGGCGTTTATGGCGTGTTCTGGCGTAGAAATGGCGTTCCGTATATCAGTGATGAAGATTTGGTGAATGCGCCTGCGGGCAATTACACCTTACAAGTTACCGATGCGAATGGTTGTACGGCCTTGTTTAACTTCGAATTGAGCGAGGTAGTGGCTACCAAGGATCCCGGCAGCGCTATTTTTGCAGAAATATTCCCGAACCCGGCCAAGGATAAAGCGACCTTGACCATCGCGTTGCCCCTACCTGCCGATGTGCAACTTGCCCTGGCTGATGCAAGCGGTAAAATGATACAACAATGGACCGTTGGGAACGTAAGCGACCAAAACATCCCGCTGAATACCAAAGACTTACCGGCAGGCGTGTACCAGTTGAAAATTCAGGTTGGTACGGCGCAATTGGCGCGTAAATTAGTGGTGGTAAAATAACCTGCGTCATCCCGAATTTTGGTGAAAATCAAAGTTCGGGATGACGCAGGTTAAGGTTTGGACATTACAAACGAACGCCCAGGTAGCCCACAAAGTTGCTGGAGTAGTTTTTGCCGCCTTCTGAAAAATTAGTTAAATCTCGAAGTGATTGGTACATGCACACGCCGAGGACGAACAATTTACCGATCTTTTTTTCCAACCCGACTTTAAGGCCAGGTTGCATCGTTTCTACCCAATTGGGTATTGCTTTGTATGGGCTGATGGACAGCGAATTGTATCTTGACGTACCTCCCGTTAAATCGGAGGTGTATCCCCCAAATTCGGTGATGCCCTTTTTGTACCAGCCGCATTGTATGCCCCCTAAAATGGAAAAGTTGGCGGGTAAATGCCGTATTACTGTAATGCCGAGGTTATAACCCGCCATGCGCAGGAGCGTTGTAGTATCAACGGCTTGTATGCGCACGCCATCTGTTTCGAATTTATTATCAGTAATAACCGTGATGCTGGGCGTGCTGAATTGCTGGTGCCAGATTTCAGGGCGAATGGCCCAACGGTTTCCAACGTTAAATTGATAAGAAAGTCCAAGGTTTACAATCGGCTTGATCCCTACAGATTCAATTCGGGTTTTGTGCGTAGGCTCCAGGTCGAACCCCAAGTTGAATTGTACCTTTTGCTGGAAAATTTTTGACCAGCGCATTTTCTTACTACCTGACTCCAAATCATGTATCGTGTCTTGGGGAAAATGCTCCGTGGCCAATAGTGAAAAAGGCAATGCACTAAAAAAGAAAATTATGATGTAAATGAATGTTTTATGCATGGTGTTTATTTTTATTATTCCGACCAAATGGTGTTGCATTTAAAATTATCCTCATAAGTAATATTGCTCTGTAGATCAGCATAGTACAGATATTTTTGAAGTTTAATTTCTACGGGTCGGTCGGTACAGTCGGTTTGTTGTGCCTCTAAAATATCAAAACCAAAAGCAGCAAAATAATTATCCGGGATGACAAGGGTTTGAAGTCCAAAGTATGCAACTTCTTCACCTGTTGGATCGGTCAACCACATGTTGATATTACATTTTCCCTGAGAGTTTGTAACCAAAAAGGTACCGTTCGAAAAATCCTTAATACCCGATTTCGCAATATATCGCATGCCAAGAATCACAAAACCCAAAGTGTAAGTCCCCCCAAGTTCGCGCTGTATGAAAACTTGCCAGGGGTGTTTTGGGGATGGTCCGGGCGGGATATTGTTCAAAACATCCCCCATTTGGAAGTTATTCGTATTAATATTGACTGTTGTTTTGTCCAGATAGAATGAAAACCTGGTTGCTTCGGCCATTTCAATTTTTTCAAACTTAAGTTCAAAATGACAAGAAGGCGTTGTCCGATGAAATGCCTGGTAACTGCTTGCCAAGGTATTTGGAGTAGAATCGGCTGCTACAAAGGGCGTATTTTGCTTTTTGAGCAGCGCCTTCATGACCACACCATCGTTTTCCGTTTTAAAAACCGGGTCATATAGAGGAGTAAATATCAAACCACAGCCATCTAAAGGGCCTGTTTGCGGGTAGGCCCGAAATCCTAAAGGGCAAAATTCGGCACCGTTGGATTGGCGAATGGTTTCGCTTTTTTCGCAACTCCCAAGCAGGAGCAGACAAAGCAAGGCAAAAGGCAGGTAGTGTGGATGTTTTGTCATGTGTTATTGGGTTTGTATGGTGTTAAAAAAAGGTAAGCATCAGTAATACAAGTACTTGTACACTTTTTTTCCGATAAACTTTCCATTCAGGAATTGTTCTTCAAAATCCAGCAGTCCATTGGGCTGGTAGTACCTTTCCGTGACCACTCTGTCATACATTTTAAGATCTATAAAGCCTTTTACACCTAAGTAATAGTTTTTTGCGTAAAAAATGATGCTGGTACGGATCATCTTGCCCGGGTATCCTTTATAATTTTCGATTGTTTCCTGTTTCTTGTTTTCTGAATCAGTTTGCGTATTCAGACGGATGAAAGGCGGGACTAAATCCCCGGGTTTTTGTCCGTTTTTCGGATACAGAATACGCGTTTTTTTGACTTTACCATCTGAATCATATTTAATTTTTTTGTGGGAAATCAATTTATCATATATAAATATTTTATTTTCTATGACTTGCCGTTTTTTATTATATCGCATGGTTTGGGTGTTGCCGGTTTTTTTGCCTTTTGCATCAAAATCTTCATATTTCACAATATTGCCCTTTTCATCGCGGTACACCTTCGTCACCGAACTGAGTTTATTGCGGATAGAAGTACGACGTTCTGTGTAGATCGTATCCTGTTCAAAAATATAGGCGTAGGTGCTTCTTATTCCCGAAGTATCATAAATATCGATTTGGGTTCGATTTCCGGCCACATTGAAGTTTTCTACCGTAAGCAGGAAGGGTAGGGTATCCTCGCGTGCTTCGTACAGGTAACCTTCTGCCGATTTAACATGTAATTGCTTGTATAATAAGGGTGATTTGGTGACTTCTTGTGCGTGTACGTGTACACATGCACAGGCAAACAAGAGTGCAAGTAGTTTAGTCTGTTGCATAAGCATCCAGGGCTTTAAAAGTGTTGCTCAAACATAAGTAGATTCAGACAGTAATGGTGTTTTCAGGGGATAATAGGTTGCTTTAATTTATTCCCAACCAAAAACTCCGCTCGCGCGAGGTTCCGACCTCGTGCGTCCTTCGATCGGGCTCTGCCCGCTATCGACCCCGGGCAGAGCCCGACCGATCCATGCACGAGGTTGGAACCTCGCGCAAGCCTCGATTGGAACCTCGCGCAAGCCTGGATTGGAACCTCCTTCGAGCCCCAAAACCAAAAACCGCCCATCCTTACCAATTCCAGGTTGAACCCTACCAAAAAACGAAAGCCCTCTATGGGTGCCTGCCGCACGCCCCATCTTTATATCATCAAACAGCCAAACGGCATAACAAATCTTCCAACATCATCAATCTGTAAGTCATGAAATCATTTGTTTTTGTTCTCTGCTTCCTTCCTTTCGTTCTGAGCGCTCAATTTGCAACCAACCAAAGCACCCTGCAAGTTGCACCACAATTGGGTATTGAAAAATTAGACAACAACAAAACATACCACTACAGCTTGAAACGCAGCCTGAAACGTGCCATCCTGCTAGGCACTTTGTCTTTCGCAGCGGGCGTCAACCAGGGCTTGCGTGAAACAACGATTTGGAAAAAGGAAAAATTCTTCAACAAGTTTCCAGGCGCCAACCGTCAATACTGGGACAACCACCTTTCTTGGGAAAACAAATATACCCGCCCCAATGTACCCGTTCAACTTACAGACTCTTACCACCTGCTGTTCCTTACCCAGAACATGTTGATTACAGCGGCGGCATTGAGCGCAACCATTCCTTTGGTGAACGACCACAAAAACCACAACAGCAAATGGTGGCACAAATTGGCCGACATCGGTATCCAAAGCGCAGTAATGTCCCTAGGATACTTGGCGGGTTCTAAATTGACTTACAACGTATATTTTAAATAAAAAACCATCATTTGGGGTGGTTATCTCCCCCAAATGATGGCCCAGCGCGTAAGTTGGCCGCGCGCTTTTCAAAACATGGCCAACCAGGTACCGATTCTACAAAATGCTAATCTCATGATGATACAGGGACGATAACAATAAACACACTATGCGCGATGGCCTTCAAAGACCATCGCTTTTTCTTTTTAAACGGGGTGGTTGTGGGCGCGGCGGGTTTGCCTTTTTTAACAAATAGATGTACACCGGCAAGTGGTCGCTGTATCCTCCGCTCGCGCGAGGTTCCAACCTCGTGCGTCCTTCGATCGGGCTCTGCCCGCTATCGACCCCGGGCAGAGCCCG
>JBBAVI010000021.1:37747-66643 GCA_040397785.1 Saprospiraceae bacterium
CTAGGATACTTGGCGGGTTCTAAATTGACTTACAACGTATATTTTAAATAAAAAAACCATCATTTGGGGACAAAATATCCCCAAATGATGGCTCAGCGCGCAATTTGGCCACGCGCTTTTCAAAACATGGCCAACCAAGTACCGATTCTACAGAATGCTAATCTCATGATGATACTGGGACGATAACAATAAACACACTATGCGCGATGGCCTGCAAAGACCATCGCTTTTTTGTTTTTAAACGGGGTGGTTATGGGCGCGGCGGGTTTGCCTTTTTTAACAAATAGATGTATACCGGCAAGTGGTCACTGTATCCATTGATAAAAATATCGCCAACATAGGTTCGGAAAGGGTAGCCGCGGTAAGCACCTTCTGTTTGCAACAACCAGGGTTGCCGGTAAATCATGGATTTGTACAATTGCCAACCGCCCACTTTTTTATTTACAAGGCCCTTTGAGATGATCAATTGGTCAAATAAATCCCAAGAATCGCGGTAAGCTAAAGTGCCATCGCCTGTTTTGTAATGGTCGTACATGGTGTTGTACAAATCCTTGGGTTGCAATCCTTTCGTATCATATTTTGCGCCCAGTACTTGGGCAATACTTTTATTGTCCGGATCATCATTCAAGTCGCCCATCACCACAATTTTAGCATCTATATTGACATTTAGCAAGCTGTCTGTAATTTGGCGGCAAACAGCAGCAGCCCGTGCGCGCATCCAGCCCGAACCGCTTTCGCCCCCACGCCGCGAAGGCCAGTGCCCAACCATCACATGGATTTGTTCGCCATCCAGCATCCCGGTCACATATAAAATATCGCGGGTGAAATCTGGCAGGGAGTCCTTGGCTTTTTGCAAATTGACCGGAAACGCCTTCGAACCCAGCACCGTAAAATATTTAGGTTGATACAATAAGCCGCAGTCAATACCCCGTTCATCGGGCGAATCGAAGTGAATGATTTGATAGCCACGGCTTTTAAGTGCTTCTTGTTGCACCAAATCTTCCAGCACCTTACGGTTTTCTACCTCAGCAACACCCAAAACAGACACTCCATCTGGAGAAAGTTCAGCGCCCATCAGACTAATCACCTTGGCCATGTTTGCCTGTTTGGAAATGTACTTTTCGGTATTCCAAAGCAGCCTACCCGTTGGCAGAAAATCTGCGTCATTGGTTACATGTGAATCAATGGTATCAAAAAGGTTTTCAAGGTTGTAAAAACCGATGGAGGCTACTTTGTAATCGCTTTTCTGCGCAGCAAGCGCATAAAAACAAAGTAAAAAAAACGTTAAAATGCTTATTTTTTTCATATTGATTGAATTGTGCTGCAAAGGAAATGGATTTGGTCTGAATAAGCCATCGCTTTGCAATAAATTAACAGGAAAGTGTAGTTGGCTTGATATGGCTTTGAGTACTTTTGCCCGCATTTATTCAATTTCTTCTTTTCTTTCTTTATCCATTCTCATCTCTTTGACCTTTGAATGATTAAAAGACTTCTGTTTGCAAGCCTATTATTGTGGTCTGTTACCTGTTCCTATGCTCAAACCGGCGCTAAAATTTCCGGTAAAGTAATAGACAGTGAAAACAACACCCCGGTTGCCGATGTATCCGTTGTATTGGCATCTACCGGAAAATTTACTGTTTCTGCTGCGGATGGCAGTTTTGTGCTGGCCGATGTTGTAGCCGGTCGTTTTTCTTTAGTATTCAATTACGCAGGGTATCTCCCGCTCGAGTTACCCATTGACGTTCCGGTCGGCGGCGATCTGAAATTGGATGTTAACCTGAAAAAAGCGGCTACGACGACCTTTTTTGGTGAAATCCCAACAATTACCCTGGAGGAAGCCGAATCAGAAACCGAAGGCTCGGGCGGTGTTTCCAACCTCCTCCATGCTTCGCGTGACGTTTTTCAGAATGTCTCAGGCTTTGGCTGGAGTACCTTTCGTTTCCGCGAACGTGGTTACGATTCCGGATTGTTTCAATTGTACCTCAATGGCGTTCCGTTCAATGACCCTGAAACAGGCTTCACGCCATTTGGTGAATTTGCCGGCTTGAACGATGTATTCCGCAACCGCACCAGTTCGGTTGGGTTGGATGCAACTGAATTCGCTTTTGGCGAAGTAGGTGGTGCCGCAAACATTGATACCCGTGCCATCAACCAGCGCAAACAAATCCGTGCTACCTACTCCCTGACAAACCGGATTTACCGCAACCGAATGATGCTCACCATGAACACCGGCTTGATGCCAGGTGGTTGGGCAGTTTCCATGTCGGTAAGTAAACGCTGGGCGCAAGAAGGTTATGTGCCAGGCACTTTTTTTGACGGCTATTCGTACTTCTTTTCAGCCGACAACAAGATCAGCGACAAACACAGCATCAACCTGACGGTATTTGGTACGCCCAGCAAACGCGGACGCAACGCCGATTCATTTCAGGAAATGTACAACATCGCAGGTTCTAACTACTACAACCCGCTTTGGGGCTTCCAAAATGGCGAAAAACGCAATGCCCAGGTGTCTACCAACCACCAGCCAACTGCGATTGTGCGCTACGACTTTACACCGAGCAACAAAACCCACCTGACAATTGCAGGGTATGGCCAGTATGGTTTGAGTGGTTTTACCCGCATCAACTGGCTGAATGCAAATAACCCTGCCCCCGACTTCAACCGCCGCTTACCTTCCAGCTTGCCGGATACTGCCCTGGCAAGTGCCTGGGCGACCGAATTGAGCCGCGACGAAGCCCTGCGCCAGATCGATTGGGCTGCCTTGTACCAAGCCAACCGCAACAACATCACCACCATCGAAAACGCAGAAGGCATTCCGGGCAACAGTGTTACGGGTAAACGGGCTGCCTATATTGTTGAAAATCAACGTTCTAATAACCAGGAACTGGGGCTCAACGGTACACTTACCCACACGGTAAACCGCTTTTTAAACATCAATGGCGGAGCACAATATGTGTACTACCTTGGTCGAAATTACAAAGAAATGCAGGATCTGCTGGGTGCAGATTACTGGACAGATTGGGACTTTTTTGGCCAATTTGACGGTGCGGAAAAACTAGACGGTCGCCAGGCCGACTTGCGCAACCCCAATAACCTCGTGCGGGAAGGAGAAATTTTCGGATACGATTTCAACGAAAATATTCGCCGCAGCAATGCCTGGGCGCAAGGTCAGTTTTCCTTCAATCGCTTTCAGTTTTTTGTTTCGGGTGAAGCGGGCCAAACCCGCCAGTGGCGTACCGGTAATATGCAAAACGGTCGTTTCCCAAATTCCTCTTTGGGCGATTCTGAAAAACTTACCTGGAATACCTGGGGCGCAAAAGCAGGCGGCGTATTCAAAATTAATGGCCGTAACTACTTGTATGCCAATGGTTACTATGCAACCAAAGCACCCCAAATGCGCAATATCTTCGTGTCGCCACGGGTACGCAACACGGTTATTCCCAATCCTACCTTGTCAAAAATACGCAGTGTAGAAGGTGGTTATATGTTGCGTGCGCCGAATTACCGTGCACGGATTACGGGCTACTTCACCGAATTTTTGAACGAAACGGAAAATGTATTCGGTAGCATTCAAACGGTAGGACGCGTGCTTACGGGTATTGATCTGAGCGGCATTAACCTGGACGACGACGATACTTTTTTGCAGGTGCCTTTTTTCTTTGGCGGAACCGTATTGCAAGGCGTAAACCGTCGCCACACAGGCGTAGAAATTGGGGTAGAAGCCAAACCCGTTCCAAGCTGGATTTTTACCGGTGCTGCTTCTATCGGAAAATACATCTACACTTCCCGTCCAACTATGTTCCTGGCGCCCGACAATATCGAAGGACTGGTCCTGAATGCTGGACCAGTGTACCAGAAAAACTTTTACGTGCCACGTACGCCACAAACGGCTGCTACCGTGAGCGTTCAGTACGAATCGCCTAAATTCTGGCGCGCCTCTTTGTCGCTCAACTATGCCGGTCGTATGTACTACGAGTTCGACCGTGCACGTCGTACCGCCCGTTTCGTGGATGGCATCACCGAGGCATCGCCTATTTGGAATACCGTAATTGACCAGCAAAAAGCGCCCGCCAATTATACCCTCGATTTCTTTGCCAGCAAATCCTGGAAAGTGGGCAACAACCGGTTTATTTACCTGAATGTAGGCATCAACAACATCCTGGATAATCAGAAAATCATTATCTCGGGACGCGAATCTTACCGCAATGCCTTCCGTTTCGATATCAACGACCCCCGTTTTTACACGAGCGAACTGATCTACGCACCTGGTTTGAACTACTTCCTGAGCCTGTCCTACCGCATGTAGGCACATATTTTATTAAAAACTCCTGTAAAACCGATTGTCACCCAATTACAGCATTTTAAAACAACCATACAATGAATCTTTTTTTGAAAAATAGCTGGATTTCCGGCGCGGCCTTGTTGCTCATTGCCACCTTGGCATTTTGGTCTTGCGTGAAAACTGAATTCGACGAACCACCATCCGGCGGCGTTACAATTGATATTCAGGCAAATACGACCATCAAAGAATTGAAAAAATTGCACGTTACACCCGATGCGCTCGATAAAATCAAGGACGACTTGATCATTGGCGGCGAAGTGGTGATGGACGATCGTTCTGGCAATTACTACAAAACCCTGGTTATTCAGGATGCAACAGGCGGTATTGAAGTAAAATTCAACGACGGCTATCTATACAATGCTACGCCAATTGGCCGCTATCTGTATATCCGTTGTAAAGACTTGATCCTCACCGATTACAATGGTTTGCCACAATTGCAGGGTTCTATCCTGGTTGAAAATGGGGTACCCAGCGCAGTTGGTTTGACCGCTGCCCAAGTACGTCAAAAAGTAGTACGTGGCGATTATAAAGAGCCTAAGCTGGCCCCTAAAAAAATCAGCATCAATGATTTGAACAATGACCTGCTCAACACCTTGGTTGAATTGGATGGCGTTCAATTTACCCAATGTGATGCTGGCAAAACTTATGCGGACGTGCCTACCAAAAACAGCCTTAACCGCTTGCTCGAAGATTGCAACGGCTTGCAGTTGATCGTACGCTCTAGCGGTTATTCTGATTTCGCCTCCAAACCGACACCTACCGGCAGCGGTAAAATTGTGGGTGTGTTGGGTGTTTTTGGATCTGATTACCAATTGTTTATCCGCAACATTGACGATGTAACCATGTCTGGTGCCCGTTGTGGTAATAGTGGTCCAGGCACGGCAACAAGTATCAATGTGAGCGAAATTCGCAGCCTGTTCACCGGTACCGTAACAACGGCACCTGCGAGTAAAAAGATCAAAGGCACGGTGCTTTCAGATCGCAACAATAAAAACCTGAATAGCCGCAATATTTACTTTCAGGATGGTTCGGCAGGAATCGTGGTGCGTTTTGAAGCCGACCACTGTTTTGAGCAAGGTGATGAAATTGAAATTGTGGTTTCTGGTGTAGAAATCAGCGAATTCAACAAATTGCTGCAATTAAACAATGTGCCTTTGGCCAATGCCAGTATCGTAAGTTCTGGCAACACGCCAACACCACGCGTTGCGACGATTGCCGAAATCAACACCAATTATAATGCATGGGAAAGCACCCTGGTGCGCGTTTCGAATGTAACCCTCAGCGGTGGTTCTAACTTCTCTGGTAGCCGTACGGCCACTGATGCAAGTGGCAATATTGTGGTATTTACCAGCAGTGCCGCATTGTTCGCATTGTCGCCTTTGCCCACTACCCCGGTAACCATTACGGCCATTGTTTCTGATTTTAACGGCAAACAATTGTTGCTTCGTAACATCAATGATGTACAATAAAGTATTTTAAGACTTGAAAAATAGATGATCGGATTGTCTGGGTAATGCACCTGGGCAATCCGATTTTTTTAACCCCAATTATTACCGCGTTTTTTTGCCACTATTTTGCGTTTCAAACGTTATTTTTGCGATGATGCAAAAGACTTTCGTTTTACTGATCGCTTTTTTTTACCTGTGTACCGCCCCTTTACAGGCGCAAGCACCTGAAACCTTACTGATACCCGTTGATAGCACGGTGGTGGTGGCACCCGATTCAGGTATGGTGCGGGAAAAATGGGTACGCCGCTTTTTTACCAAAGGGTATCCCAGCCCGCGCAAGGCTGTACTTTTTGCTATTATGCCCGGTGGTGGCCAGATTTACAATAAAAAATTTTGGAAATTACCCATTGTGTATGCTGCCTTGGGGGGCATGTTGTATTGGGAAATCGACAACATCAAACAGCACCGGGCCTTGGTGTATAATTACCGGTTGCTAAAAGATGGAGATCCGAATACCAATCCGACCGAGTCGCCTTACGACCGGATCAGTGAAACATCCATGAAATCTTACCGCGATCAATTTCAACGATATGTTGAACTAACCAGCCTCGGTCTTGGTTTAGTGTATTTGCTGTCGATCACCGACGCTTTTGTTGATGCGCATCTCCATAGTTTTGATGTGAGCGAGGACTTGAGTTTACGCTTAAAGCCTAGTCTGCAATCGGGTATGGGCGGTGCTCCTTGTCTGGGTATCGGTGTTCAATTGCGGCTCAACCGCCCACAGCAAATACCAAGCATTTATACCAAGCCTTAAATGTTAAAAGGATTAATTGATAGCGAAACCGATAGTTTTGAACTGACCCGCAAACACCTGGTTGAAAGTTTGCGCTTTCCGCTGTTTGCTGTTTTGTTTATTTGGGGTATTCATTTTTATCAATCCATTGGAAACTGGGACCCTGCCAACTATGGCATTATGTCGAGGCGCATTTGGGGTATTCCGGGCATTATTTCGGGCCCCATGGTGCATGGCAGTTGGAAGCACCTGATTTCCAATACGTTCCCGCTATTTGTATTAACAGCCCTGAATATTTATTTCTATCGGAAAGTGGCCATGCGCGCTTTTTGGATAATTTACTTTATGACGGGTCTTTCAGTGTGGATGCTGGCACGGCCAGTTTCGCATATTGGAGCGAGTGGCATTGTGTATGGTTTGGTATCCTTTATCTTCTGGAACGGTATTTTTCGGCGCAGCCTGCGCTCGATCATCCTGGCTTTGATTGTAATGTTGGTGTACAGCGGTATGTTTTTTGGCATATTGCCCGATCAAGAAGGTATTTCCTGGGAAAGTCATTTATTGGGCAGTTTGGCTGGTATTTTTGCTTCTTTTTGGTTTAAAGGCGATTTGGAGGACGAGGAAATTGAGAAAGACGACCCTTTTGCCATGGAACGCAACTTGGAAAAGCAATATTTTCTGCCGCGCGATGTGTTTGATAAAACAAAAACACAACGCGCAGCAGAAGCCGCAGAGGCAGAGCGGTGGCGTATTAACAGCAACGACACCTTTTTTCCGCCTTTTTGGAATCAAAATTCTAGTTGGTGAGGCTTTCCAGGTGGTATTTTGCAATAATTCTTCTGATTTTATCACCCCAACCCGGGTCGGTTGCATAACCCGGCTCTTGTTTGTCGGGATTGGCCGCCAGGCCATTTAAAAAACAGTCTACATCGCTGGGCGAACATGCCAACGCATCCTTAAACCATTTTCGACTTTCCAGGAAACGATTAAAGTCCCGTACTGCATCTGCTGGTGTACTGTACTTCCGGAAAGGGGCGTCCTTGCCTTCATGCCACATCACAAAAGTAGCGCCGCGCCAGGGTGCCGTAGCACGCATACCAAATGGATTGCGCGCATTTTGATACAAATAACTGGTAAAACCGGTCGATTCCAGGATCGCAATACCAATAAAAGCCGTTGCAGGAATACCTTCCCGAATCTCCAGTTTTTTCGCCTGGGCGATAAATTCGGCAACCAAATCAACGGGCGCGCCAAAAGTGTCGGAAATCATTTGGGCAACCGCAATTACCGAATTGGTGTCGGCATCCAGCATGGAGCGGGTATTGTTTTGGGTGTAAATAGGAGTGGAAATTGCAACGGTAAAAAACAAAACGGCCGCAATGTGCCGCAACAAAGAGATAACTTGCATGAAGAAGTGCTTGTTTGATGAATTGGTTATACTGCTTAGACGCTTAAAAACGCACAGGTTTCTCAGGGTATTAAAATAAGTGATTGAACGCCTATGCCGGATTTGCCATACACCAGCACCCAGTATGTTCCGGGGGCCACCTGATCCAATTGCAAGGTGCTTTCGTTCACTGCATTAAAGTGCCACGATTGCACCTGTACACCTTCCTGGTTGAGCAACAGTACCAAGTCGTACGGGGCAGATGTTTTCAGGTTAATTTTTTGCCGGGCCGGGTTGGGCGCAATTTGCAACGAAATCGCATCTGCTTTGGGCGCATATGTGCTGGTCAATGCCGATCCCTTTACAATGGCATACTGTCCGGGCAACAACTGATTGAGTTTAAAAAAGCCATATTTGTCGACCATGGAACCCAACACGAGTTTGCTGCTGAACGCGCATACTTCCCATGGCTGTCCGGGCTTAGAACGGTAAACCAGCAACAGGCTGTCTTCCGAAGGACCGGTTTGGGCAAAAAGTTCGGCATCCAATTGATCCTGGGTGCCGCGGCCATCGTAAAAGAGGTTGGTAGTCGCCTGAAAATCAGCACTAAATAAACCATCAACGGTCCAATATCGGTTGCTGAATTTAAAACCATGCGGATTGACTGCCGCCGCTGTGTCGGGCATGGCAAAATGGTATTCGACGCGCATCAGGGTGGTATCGGAAGCGGCATTTACTTTTACCTCCATTTTTGCCGATGCGAACGAAAATTGTCCCGGTGCTGTAATGAGGTGTTCCTTTTCTGTACGCGCCATCAACAATTTCAAGTTAGGATTGGCCCAACAAAGCAGGGGTGTGCCAAAAGAGGACGGAATTTGAAACGTAAGCGCGGTGTTTTGACCCGAAACCACACTCGAAACCCGATAACGGGCGCGTGAAGCGTTGATGAATACAAAATCGAGGGGAACATTTTGATGAAAATGCGGCGCTCCACGTAGTTTTTGCTGTACCTGCACCGATACTTGTGTAAAACCCGGATTGGGTGCATCTGAAATCGTAAAGGAATCAACCGAAAAATGGGAAAACCCAGGCGCATACACCCAGTCCTTGAAAAAATCATCGAGGTTTAACCCAGTAGCCAACTGCAACCGATCCCGCAAATCGGCGCTGCTCCAATCTTTAAACTGGGTTTGATCCAATGCCGCTCGACAACCGATCCGAAACAAGGAGTCGCCCATATACGTGCGTAAATTGTGGGCTACCACGGCACCTTTATTGTATACGTGGTTGCCATACGTGTATTCATGCGGCAAACCCGACACCGCCCGATACATACCTTCCTGAATATGCGCAGTTTGCAACACATTGATAAAGTTTGTTTGCACCGCAAGATCGTAGGCAGCTTTACCATATATCCATTCGGTAAATAAATGCTCCGAAAATACCGCCCAACCTTCATTGAGCCACATATCTTCTGCGGTGCTGCAAGTAGCCAAATCGCCCCACCAATGATGGCTTAATTCATGCGCCCACAAGGTTTCGTTGCTCGTATTCCCGTTGACGGCATTTTGCATGATTGCAATATTGGTGGCATGCTCCATGGCACCCGATTGAAACGGGACAACGGAATAGCCAATTTTGTTCCACCGATACGGACCAAACCAGTGCTCATACGCAGCAATCGCATCGGGCAAATGCACAAAAGTGCCCTTTACTTTATTGGTATCATTGGCGGTCACGGCAATTTCTACGGGAATCGGGCCATTCATGCCCGCATAGGTTCTTTTAAAGGAAACATAGGGACCGCTCGAAAAACAAGCCAAATAGGATGGAATTGGTGTTTCTAAACGCCAAACGCGTCGCAGCAAGCCGTTTTCCAGATTTTCGGAAACCATATACCCATTGCTATACGTTTTACGACTCGGCAACGAAAGGATCTCCACTTCAAAACTGGAGCGCTCTACAAAATTATCGAAACAAGGGAACCAGGCCCGACCAAAGGAATGCGGATCGGCATCAAAACCAACGCCTAAATTATAAAAATAGGAGCCCTGATTATAAATGCCACCCCAGCCCGTTGGGTCTTGCACGCCAGCTCCGTGGTAAAAGACGGTGATAGCTGCCGTTGTTCCTTGCGCTAATGCGGCAGGAAATGCGATCTGTAAATTGGGGGATTGATACGTAAATGCGGTTTTTACCCCATTGAAGTGCACCGAATCGACTAGATAATTTTCCAAATCCAGCCGAAAGCCCGACAACGGACCTGTTTTTACCAAAATATCCACCGCACAACGGGCCTGAATCATCGGCACGTTCACAATATTTAAGCGAATGGCAGTGTGTAAAATATCCACCGAGTCACTGCGCAGGTCTGGAAGCAGCAGGGCCGACGATTGTTGCTTTTTATTGGAAGCACACCATTCCGAGCTTTGAATCATCATTTGGGCGCTTAGCCATTGCGAACACAGCAGGCAAGCACAAAACAGCAGGTTTTTCATAGACATTAATTTCAGATGTAAAAATAACAGTTTAGGTGCGTATTTACTCTGTAGTGCACTACATTAAATGTTTTGCAGGGAGTTTGCCCGATTTGTTAAAACTTTATGCGTCAACAAAAAGCGCAGAATTGCGTTTCTTTGTTACTTACAACTACCATTGAAGCATCTTTTTTATGAAAATCGCCATAGCGCAACTCAATTATCATATTGGCAATTTTGAAGGCAATCTTCAAAAAATGCTTAAATCTGTCGCGGACGCGAAAAGCCAAGGTGCTGAACTCATCGTTTTTGGCGAATTGGCCGTTTGTGGGTATCCGCCCCGCGATTTTCTGGAGTTTGAAGATTTTATTGAGCGTTGTGATGCTTCCCTCCAAAGTTTGATGGCTGCCAGTACCGATATTGGTATCGTGGTAGGTGCGCCTACCCGGAACCCAAAAAAAGAGGGCAAAGACCTGTACAACAGTGCCTATTTCCTCTACAATGGGGAGGTAATTGGCATCCAACACAAGGCTTTGCTGCCAACGTATGATATTTTTGATGAATATCGCTATTTTGAACCCGCCACCGAATTCCACACAGTGCCGTTCAAAGGTAAAAAAGTAGCACTTTCGGTTTGTGAAGACATTTGGAATGTGGGCAATGAAAATCCGCTGTACACCATTTGTCCCTTGGATGAAATGATGGACGAAAAACCCGATTTTATCCTCAACATTTCGGCTTCCCCCTTCGATTATGCCCATGCTGCAGAGCGTATACGGGTCGCGCAGGCCAATGTGCAGCGTTACCAGATTCCGATGTTTTATGCCAACCATGTGGGGGCCCAAACCGATATTATTTTTGATGGCGGCTCCCTGGTGGTTTCTCCCAATGGAAACGTATTGTATGAAATGCCGTATTTTCTAGAAGCGCTCAAGGTGTATGATTTAGCGGAAGTGATGGCGGGCGAAAAGCACGTGGAGCAAGCTAAAGATAAAATTGCCCTCATCCATGATGCGATCGTTACCGGTATCCGCGATTATTTCCAAAAATTAGGCTTCAAAAACGCCATCTTGGGCTTGTCTGGCGGTATTGATTCGGCCGTAACCGCTGTGATGGCCGTAAAAGCATTAGGTGCCGATCATGTGCGCGGGGTATTAATGCCAAGCCAGTTCAGCAGCGACCACTCGGTAAATGACGCCCGCAAATTGGCCCAAAACCTGGGTATGCAATACGATTTGGTGCCCGTGCAGCCGATGTATGAAGCGTATGAGGCCGCGTTGAAACCGCATTTTTGGGGCTATGCCTTCAATGTAACCGAAGAAAACATCCAGGCGCGCATACGCGGGATGATCGTGATGGCCATGAGCAATAAATTTGGCAACATTTTGCTCAATACCACCAATAAAAGTGAAATGGCGGTAGGCTATGGCACCCTTTACGGCGATTTATGCGGCGGTTTAGCGGTTTTAGCCGATTTATACAAAACAGAAGTATATGCCCTCGCGGCTTACCTCAACAAAGACGGTGAGGTAATCCCGCACAGTTCGATCGAAAAGCCACCCAGCGCCGAATTGCGTCCGGGCCAAAAAGACGCAGATTCCTTGCCGCCCTACGAAATATTAGACCAGATTTTGTTTCAGTACATCGAGCGCCGCCAGGGACCAAAAAACCTGATTGAACTGGGTTTTGCGCCCGAATTGGTAGCAAGGGTTTTAAAAATGGTGAATACCAATGAGTTCAAACGCGAACAGGCAGCGCCCGTGTTGCGGGTGAGCAGCAAAGGTTTTGGTATGGGGAGACGGATGCCGATAGTGGGGAAGTATTTGTCGTAGGGCATATATAAAAAAGTGATTTTGTTGGTATGCCAATCTTTCATTTTTAAGATTAAATAATGATTAATTTTTAATATTTTGTTCAAATTAGGCAAACTGAACGAATCTTTTTGGTAGTGTGTCAAACATATCCTATTTTTGCTAATAATTTTTAATCCGTCCCAACTGAAAACGAGTAGCAGCCCCTTGAACTTTAGTTCTATTTTATGTATTTAAGATCAAAGTTTTATAAATTAGTCATTTTAACTTTTTAACCTTAATATTTTAAACAATGAACAACCATGTTTTTTCCAATCAAGGACTACGTCCTCAAAACCGTAAATCTGGCATTTTTTGCCCCCCCCCCATTTTGCTGGGGATTTTCCTGCTTATGCTTTGGTCATTTTCCCTTAAAAGCCAAGGTACTTGTTGCCCATTTGAATTAACAATTACCAAGGTCGTCCCTAGTTCTCCTTGGCGCATCAATTCAAGTGCTTCCGCACAACCAATCGCGAAATTTGACGCCGTCTTACATATTGTTCCTAATATTTCAGGATTTACCAATGATTTTGATATTATTCCTAGTGATGTTCCTCCGCTCCAAGGTGGGGTGGTCATGAACAAATTTAAGGAGAAAAGAAAAAATGCAGATGGATCTTATGATGTTTATTTTGCGTTTGAAAATTTTAGCGGCCCTGCATCAAGCAGTTTCCCAGTTTTAGTACTGAACTTAACGGGCTTTAATAGCTCGCAAGGAGGCACTTTAACCATTGGTTTAACTACAGCAAGGATTTCAAAAGGAGCTACATCTGGAAATCCCCCTACCTGTTCATTGGCTTCCACCCCACCAACTGTCGTAAATGTACCTGGCTGGCAGATTTGTAATAATAATTTTAAAATTGACTGGACGAATACGGTTAATACCCAAGACTGCAATTCTAATGTTACCTTCACAATTTCCCATACTGCAGGTACACCCATTGCCGTGACCAATGCTAAATTTCTGCTTGTTTTCGATCCTGTAGGTGCCAACACCAGTATTGTACCAGGAACCGTAAGTACCACTTTGCCCAACGGATCAACTTATGGTGCGTTTTCCTATAATAGCGTCCTTACAAGGTGGGAATATCTGTATGAATTTAATGGTCCAGGATCAATTTCAATACAAAATGGTGCTCAGATTGTAATACCTTTTTCATTTAACGCTGGCTGCTTAAAATACGGACCAGAATTTGCGGAGGTGAAATTGGTAGGCGCAGCAGACCGATGCGCATTATCTTCCCCGACTGGCGCTAAAGATTTGTGTAATCCTAAAATTAATGGAAGTGTTGTCGTTTATGAAACGCAAACCTCTTTCCTGAAGGCGCCCCAATACATTGTGAAATTACAGAGCATCAACCAACCATCTTACATCTTAGATGTATTGGATGCTTGCCAGGACCAGTATTCTTTTTGCCCGGACGACCCAACCAAAGCGCCGTTTCGAATAATAGTAAATACCAATCCAAGTTTTTTAAACAACAATCATTGTACTTGCGGGGTTTCTACGTTTGATGCATTGTTAATTGCCAAGCATGTTAACGGATCTCCTAAATTGAGTGCTCCGTATGCTCAGATTGCGGGAAATACAGATAGGACACTTGAAGGTGGAATCCAGAAAATTACAGATGAGGATGCACAAGAAATAAGATATTGCTTACAAGGAGGGCAAAATAATTTTGGTTCTAATTCGGCACCATCTTGGTATTATATAAGTGATCAATATGTCTTTACAAACTCAGATCCTTTGCAAAGTCCTGGGTATGAGACATCAAATATCGTAAACGTACCCACTAATGGCGCAAACAACTATGGTAATTTTTGGGCGGTAAAAACAGGTGATGTGAACCAATCTTGCAAGTGTGAAGGTCAAAGACCGGAAAACGAGCCGGAAGTTATGAATGGGTTTATGATTCCTTCCCAACAAGTTCGTAGGGAAGGCAAAAAAGTATTTGTTCCTGTATGGTCCAACGCTCCATTTGAATTAGTGGCAGCGCAGGCGGGTTTCAGGTTTGATCCGTCTATGTACAAATTAACTGAAATCCAAATAAACCCAGAACTTCCACTTCGAAAAGCAGATGATTTCGGGCTATTTCAGGTAGATCAAGGCGAAATTCGATTTGTTTGGTTTCCAATGAATGGGGAATCTACACTTCCACGCAATGCGCCTTTGTTTACGTTGGAGTTTGAGGTAAAGCAAAGCGAAAGCAATTCAAATTTTCCAATGCTGTGGATTTCAGACAATGTATTGCAAAGCGTAGTATATGATGAAGGTGGTCGAGAATTGCCGGTACAATTGGACTGGAAAGTAGATCGACATATGGAACAGCCTTTGAACGTAATTGCCACACCCAATCCTTTTGTAAATAATTTGAATGTGTTGGTGTTTTCACCCGTAGCAGGTAAAGGCAAAATTACCCTTTCTGATTTGCAAGGCCGAGTGCAGTCTCAACTCGAAATGGATTTAAATGAAGGTGAAAACTTCTTTGAAATCCAGGCAGAAAACAATGTAATCCCTGGCGTTTATATTCTATCCGTTGAAAGCAAAGGGCAATTTGTACGGAAAAAAGTTATTAAATTCTAAAAAGTAATATTACCAACCGATTGGGAAGGCAATTAGTCCTGATTAAAACCTGTAAAGTTTCAATCAAGACTAAAAGTCTTCCCAATCACTTTGTTCAGTTTCAAATCGGATTTTCATGAAAAACATACCATTACTCCTACTATTACTCTTAACCGCCACACTGCTCCCCGCCCAAAATACCTGGTACGTAAACCAAAACACCACAGGCCTCGCCACTGGTCAAAGTTGGGCAGACGCATTTCCCGACCTAAAAACAGCCCTCACGCAGGCACAGACAGGTGATGCCATCTGGGTAGCGCAAGGCACTTATTTGCCCGATACCGGCAGCAACCGCGATGAAACCTTTTTACTTAAAAGTGGTGTGCAATTATTTGGCGGTTTCGAAGGAACCGAAAGCACTGTAAATCAAAGAAATATATCCGCACATCCCGTTGTATTAAGTGGAAATATTGGCGATACAGCCGATAGCACCGATAATAGTTATACCATCTTAACCCTCTTTTTCCCGGATGCTGATACCCGGATTGATGGTTTTATTCTTGAACATGGTTATGCGGTGAGCGATACCAATTATTACTATAACAGCCCCGTTTTGTGTGGTGGGGCGGTATATATTCATGGCGAAAATGGCAAAGCATTGCCCGTTTTCGCCAATTGTACGTTTCAGCATAATGTAGCGCAATCCAATGGCGGCGCAATTTATGTAAATGGCCAAGGCACTAAAGAGAGTTTACCGATTTTCAAAAACTGTATTTTTTACAACAATCAATCCTTGCAACGACATGGCGGGGCAATGTATTTAATGGGAGGTAGCAAGTTAGACAGGGGCATTGAATTTGATCATTGTCACTTTGAAAGCAACCATGCAACCTTACAAGGAGGCGGTATTTATTTTGAACATACCATCGGAAATCACACCATTGATTTTATAAAATGTCAGGTGCTCAAAAATAGATCAGAAACCGTTGGCGGTTTTTTTCAACTTTGGGATGATGGAGTAGACTTAAAAATTACAGTAGATAGTTGTGATTTTATTGGGAATTCATCTCGAGGTACTGTATTAATGTGCCATTTTCGTCTTTATGCTTCATCCCTTGGGAAAACGATATTCAAGATATCTAATTCGAATATTATAGAAAACATTCAAAGTAATGAAGGGATATCATCAGATTGTTTGTTTTATTTTACTAAAAAAAGTAATGCTTTTCTCGATACAACAATCATTCTAAATAATATTTTTCAGGGTAATCAATCTGACTTTTTAATACTTCAGCGCGCCAAAAATAAATACGAGGTAATAAAGCAAAATATATTTAAAGGTAATTATTTTGTTAACTATGGGGTACTTCAAATTAATTCAAATAGCGTTGAAACATATATTGAAAAAAATATTATAGAAAACATAACTGGACGCGCAATATATATTAATGTAACAAACCAGCCAGGTTCAAAATGCATTATTGAAAACAATATATTTACTGGATGTAAAATTATTGAACCGAATGTACCAAATGTGACCTACCCAATATCATTTATAGGTCTATCCACCGATACCACCAACAGTAACCTCATTTTCCGTAATAACATTGTAGTTAATAATAAAGATTTTAAGCTTGCACCTGTGTCTGGTTTTGAAAAAAACCGATCAGTACTACTCTACAACAACATCATAACCGGAAATAAAGACATTTATACCAATCAACCAATCCTGCCTTTTAACATCAACCAGGATTCCTTCTTCTTGTCGCACAACCTCACCGATGTTACTTGCGATCAATTGCCTGCTACCACAATTTGCGGGCCTGGCAATGTCGTTGCGTCGGATGCGCTTTTTGTAAATCCCGCCCAACAGGATTTTCATTTACAGCCTTGTTCCCCAGCCATTGACAAGGGCTTAAACGCAGTAGCAGGCACCGTTGATTTTGATGGAAACACCCGTATTCTTGGCAGCGCAGTGGATATCGGCCCTTTCGAACATCCCGCTTATCAATTGACGCAAGATCCAGTAGTAGATCTTTCCTGCTCCGAAAATACGGCATCGGTGAGTTTTAGTCCGGAAAACGGTTGCCCACCTTATTATTTCAATTGGCAGCAAGGCAATCAAAGTGGAACGGGCATTACGGGCCTCGAACCGGGCGCGTACGCGTTTACCATCACGGATGCCAAAGGAAAAGTCATCTTGCAAGATGTTGTCGTGCCAGAGCCGACCCAATTGCTCACCAACGTACTAATCACGCCCAGCAGCACGAATATTCCGGGCAATGGCGCCATTCAGGTGAATATTCAAAGTGGGGACGGACCCTTTAAATTTATCTGGAGCAACGGAGATACAAGCAGTTCTATCAACAACCTGGCACCGGGCGTCTATTCCCTAACTTTGATTGATGGCAACGACTGTATTTACACCTATAGTTATACCGTGTTGCTGGTGAGTGCTACCCAATCGCCCGATCAAATAGTGGGCAGCGTAACGCCCAATCCTGCTTCCGGACAAGTGCAAATTCATTTCGGTGCTGCTGCGTCATTCCAACTATACCATCCCTCGGGTAGCCTTGCACGCTCAATTTCAAAACCGGACTCCGGCGAGGCGGTGGTGGATTTGTCGGATTTACCGGCTGGCGTGTATTTTTATCGCTTGGGGGCGGTGCGTAAGGTGTTGGTGGTAACACATTAATTTGATCTCAAACAAAGATGAATCATCCCAGAAGTAGCCATTACATGATAAGGCATCATGACGCGTGCATTTAAGCGCAATTTTTTGATTAGGGAGATTTTATCAAGGATTTGTGGTAGCGTGTAAATTCTATTGGCGGGGTGGCTGAAAAAGTCGCCCCGTCAATAGAATTTACGCATTTATACCCAGATTTAACTGAATTTGAAGGATGAATGCATAAAAATCCTACTCAATCACCACTTTCTGCACCAACCGAGCCCCACTATTGAACTGAATTTCAATAAAATAAAACCCAGGTTCAATGCCATTTAGGGAAATAGATTGCTGTGCATTGGAAATTCCTTGTGCATTGCGCACGCGTTTACCCGAAACATCCAGCAACCGATACCCCCAATCCGAACTATTTTCCGGCACCTGAATGTTCAACACCCCACTGGCCGGATTCGGAAATACTTGAACCACCGGTGTCGTCAAAGTCTGATGGACAGCGCTCACCTTGGTCTGTTTCAATAAATTCAACCCGTTTTGCATATCGCTGGCAATGATGGTGCCGGATGGTAACCACGGATAATTGCCCCAACATCCATAATAGCCATTGTATATGGTGTTTTGCGGGTGCGTATCATAATAGGCTACCAACACAGGGGTAAGCGGCGCGCTGATGTCATACACCAACAAGCCATCTTCATATTGGGAATTGTACAACAGCTCGTCCTTAATGTAAATATTGTGCGGAATGGCAAAGTTGCCCGCGTTGGGTGTCAAATTATCCAAAAAGGAGCCCACAACTTCAAAATCGCCGTTTAATTGGTTTTTCAGGTTTACAATTTGAATCGGACGGCCGTCTGGGATTTCTTCGGTATAATAGGCGTATTCTCCCGATTTCGTCAGCCAACTCAAATGGTTGTAACCACCCGTCTCCACACTGCCCAAGGTAACCGGCGCAAGTGGATAGGTAAAATCATACACATACAGCCCGGCTTTGCCTGAGGATGCGTACAAGGTATCGTGGCGTACATAGGAATCGTGGATATAGCCGCCTTCCAACGTCACTGCAGCCACCAAACTGGGCTGATCTGGGTTTTGGCTGACATCCAAAATCAGGGAACCGTTATTCACTACATTGGTCCCATTCAGGTAAATATGTCCATTCAGGGTATCCAGGGTAATGGTATGCGCACGGTTGAAAAATTCATTGCTGTAATACACCCGTTTGATGTCATTGGGTGCGTTTTGCATATCAATAATCATCAAACCCTCCTCTGTGGCATCGCTGACTGCATATAAACGGTTGCGGTACGACTTAAACTCGCGCCATACGGTATTTTTTTGTCCGGCAAATTTGCCCACCATCACCGGGTTTTTCGGATCGGTAATATCAAAAATAAACACATGCAAAGCGCCGCCGATAATGGCAAACTCATGGTTATTCACCGCCATGCCCCAGCAACCACTGTATTGCAGGTTCAAATTTCCGGGAGATGCCAACGGAAGGGTATCGTCGTCCCAACGCGCTAAAAGGGTCATATTCAGGGAGTCCTGCGCGCACACGCCAAAAGAAAGCAACATCGCAAGGAAGAAGAGGGTCAAATTTTTCATTTTTAAACAACAATAGGTTGATCTTTGTGTGATAATTAATACGCTGAAAGGCAACCATCGGATTGCCCACAACGTCAATAAGCGCGAAAGTAAGACAATATGAAAAAGCAAACGTACCGGAATACCCTTTTGCCATGCCTATGCCTTTTTTTATGGGCAAATATGGCTTTTGGCCAAAAATACAGCAATGAATTCCTGGCAATCGGTGTCGGCGCACGCGCGCATGGCATGTCGGGCGCACAAACGGCCATTACCAACGATTTATCTGCCGCTTATTGGAATCCTGCCGGACTCACCTCCATTGAAGCGCCGTTTCAGGTAAGTGCCATGCATGCCGAATGGTTTGCCGGGGTGGGGCAGTACGATTACCTGGGTTTTGGAAAATCGCTCAATAAAGAGAAAAAATCATTTATCGCTTTTTCATTGATTCGCCTGGGCATTGACAATATTCCCTACACGATCAACCTGGTTGCGCCCGATGGTTCGATCAATTACGACAATGTTACCCAGTTTTCGGCAGCCGATTATGCCTTCATGGGCAGCTATGCGCGCCAATTGCGCAATCCGGCATTTTCGGTGGGTGGTACAGCCAAGGTAATACGCCGGGTGATCGGTTCTATCGGTGGCGCCTGGGGGTTTGGGGCCGATTTGGGGGTGCAATACCGCAAAGGACATTGGTTGTTGGGTATTCAAGGCCGCGATTTGACCACGACATTTAATGCCTGGTCTTTTAATTTGACGGAACGCGAAAAACAAGTGTACACGGCTACCAATAATGAAATTCCAGTGAGCAGCACAGAAATTACCCTGCCCCGTTTTATTCTTGGAGCGGCTTATAAATTCAAGGCAGGTGCCAAAACAACCATTTTACCGGCAATTGACCTGGAGTGGACAACCGATGGCCAGCGCAATGTGCTGATTAGTTCAAAATCGTTTAATATGGACCCGAAATTCGGCTTAGAGGCTGATTATAACGGGTTTGTGCAGGTGCGCGTAGGTGTGGGCAACTTCCAACGGGTGAAAGAAGATTTCGACCCAACCAAAGAAAGTATCTCTTTTCAACCTAATTTTGGCATCGGACTTAAGTTGGGGCGGGTACAACTCGACTATGCTTTGACCGACATTGGCAACGTGTCACAGGTGCAGTACTCCAACATTTTTTCTTTGCGGATCGATTTCCGGGACCGTAAAACCAATACCCAGTAAAACAGGTATCTAGAAAATATTTCCGATTTTACTTTGCATCCTTAAATGCAAACGTATCTTTGCACCAGCTTCATTCCTAATCCACGGCAATCTGTGCCACTTTATTTCCTTGCCACGTCCCAACCGAGCGCTATCCCGATATTAAAGTATTTTTCTTTTAATCGTCAACCACATTTGTAGTGGGGTCATCATGTAAGCCGCAATTTATTTGCACCTTGCTTACTGCGGATTGCCATTATAATCTCATGGTTGCCCCTCCGGATAGGCTCGCGGTGAGGGGCTTTTTTTTGCCCCTACCACAACCTACCGCGTCTTTTTTTAGCGTAAAACGCTCACATCGCCCAGGTAAACTTCCGTTTTGCCATCTCTGAACGCTACCATCACTTCATATACGTACACGCCCGGACTTACCGATTGGCCCCGGTCTTTTCCGTCCCATCCCGCTTCGGGAAGGTTGGGTAGAAAATCTTTATTTTCAAATAAAAGGGAACCCCAACGGTCATAAATACGCAGATATTCCACCTTGGCTACTTGGACGCCTCCATAAACGGTAAAGTAATTATTGGGCGCATTGGCTCCAGGGTCCAAGGCATTCGGCAAATACACCCGTTTGCTTCGGTCTACGGTGACCCGTATTTGGTCATTTCCTTTACAACCCGCTGTATCCACGACCATAATTTCGTAAGTCATTGTACGCTTTGGACTTACGTAGGTGTTTAATTGATCAGGTGTAGTCAAATTAGTCAGCGGATTCCAGCTGATCGTTTCCAGCAAACTGCCGCCATCTACCACCGCAACCAACAACAAGCTATCCCCAAAGGAAATCACCTGATCTGGCCCTAAATCTACCTCCAAAGTGGTTGGCTCGTCAATGGTATCCGAAGCAGCCACCGTGCAGCCATTCGCATCGGCCAGGGTGAGGGTAAAAACACCCGGATCGAGCGGTTGCAATTCCAAAGGCAGGCCTGTAACTTGCTGGGAAGTACTTGCATTCACATAAAGTAAATAAGGCCCAGCGCCTCCTTCGGCAGTAGTAAGGGTAACGATACCACGGTCATTGCCCGCACAATCCGTTTGTTGTATCCGGTAATCGAAACCAATTGGTTCCGGCTGGTTGAGGGAAAAGGAATCGATGTAGGTACAACCTGTTTGGTCGGTAAGGGTTACCGTGTAACTCCCTGCCTGTAAATTATTGATAATGAGTCCGTTACTTCCGTTATCCCAAATTGCGTTAAAGGGCGACTGACCCGTCAAAGGCAACAGTTCGATTTGCCCGTTGCGCCCTTCAAAACAACTTATATTAAAGTTATTATAATTGCTGATTTGTGCCGTTGCGGTGGTTTTTTGCACAAGAACATTTACCGTATCACGGATGGATCCAACACAGGTATTGCCTTGTGCACTGTAACTTTGAATCCAATATTGGTTGTTGAAGCCCGGTTTCACCACGAAAGCACTACCATCGCTTACGGCATTCAACGGGATGATGGTCGTGCCGTCTGTTACAACCACATCAAACGTATCAGCACCTACCAAGGAAAGACGAAGCAAGGCGCTATCTCCCACACAAATGGTCGTATCTCCTTCCAGGGCAGCACTGGTTTCGGGCAGCAACGCAACTTGATATGTTCCGGTTACCACACCTGTACAGTGCGCATCTTCTATCGAAATCAAGGAAAAAACCTGTGCCTGCTGCACATTGTTGGTGCTGATGTTGAAACTGGTATTAGGCGCTACAATGCTGGCTTGTGGTACGCCATTGATTGCGTAAACAAAACGAAATGGACCTTGTCCGGTAAATCGAATTTTAAAACTAAGCCCTTCTCCTCGACAAATGGCCGTATCTCCGTTTATTTTGGCAGTCGGTTGAGGGTAAAAAATGACACTCGTTTTTCCGGAAATCGACAAACAAGGATCGACCCAATCCACAACGCCGCCGTTGTTTGTACCAGCCACCGCCACTACAAAATAGGACACACCCGCTTGCATACCTGGCTGAAAACTAAAATCGGGCGTCGAACTGGTTTGTAAAATCCCGATCGGCAACAAGGCGGTATCTTGACACAGCACAAATTGCAGCAGGTTGTTGGGCGGCAATACTTCGTTGTTGTTGAAGGCCACACTAAAGGTTGAATCAGGGAAACAAGGCGTTACCGGGGTCGGATCCAAGGTGCCCGCAAAGGTTGGACAAACGCAATCGGAAACACCCGAAATGGTAGTCGAGCATCCGTTGCCATTCGTAATAGTCACCTGATAGGGCTGGTTTTTCGGAATGGGCACAGAAACAAAACTGGTATCTGTTAAGGTGCCTGCTACCCCTGATACGGCGTATAACGGATTGGGCGTCACGCCATTATTAATCTTAAATTGCAAGGTGTACGTCGCGGTGTTAAAATCACAAACCGCCGCGATATCCAATATTTCAGGTAATTGGTCGAGGGCGATTTGCGCTGTACCACCCACAGTGCCCAAACAGCCTAGTGCTCCGCTTACATTGGCTAAGGTATAGTTCGTAGCTACCGTAGGGTTGACATTGATCAACAATGGATTGAAGGTAACGCCAGTCAGGGAAGTAAGGCTGCCATTGGTTAAGTAAGCCAGCGAATAAGGACCTTTTCCCATAAAATCGACCCGAATTTGGGTGCTATCGCCGATACAAAGGGTGGTATCGCCACTGAGGCTTACCAAAACAGGGGGCTGCCAACTTACATAGGGTCCCGAACCCACCGATAAGCATGGATCTGAAAAATCAATTTGCCCATTGACCACATTGCCCGCCAATGCTACCACCAAATAAACCGAATCTGGAAACATGGTTGCCGGATTGAATTGAAAAACCGGAATTGTGTTGGACGCAATGATGTTAAATCCCGGATTAATCAGGGCATAATATAAGGTGTCCTCGGCCTCCAAAACGCTGCCCGTAACTGGTAAAACGGTGGTAATCGACTGTCCATAACAAAGAGAAATCGGCGTTTGGTTCATGATGCCCGCATTGGTCGCGCAAGCGCAAACAGGCGTTCCGGTCTCCGTATCTTGTCCACAGCCATCCGCATCGGTTAAGGAAATACTGTAGGGCAGCCCAATTGGGACGGGTACACTTGTAAATTTATTTCCTGTGAATGTACCACCAACGCCGCCCACGGTCAATGGGTTCACCCCCAAACAATCGAAGGTCAGGGTGTACGTGCCCGTCACTAAATTGCACAAATACATGAAATTCTGAATCTGGGGCACCGTACCAACGTTTACCAACACGGTATCTGCCACGTTGGCACTGCAATTAGCATCCGTAACTTGTATCAGTTGTACCGAAGTGCTGTTCACGGCCGGAAAACTGATGGGGTAAAATCCACTATTAATGTTGTTCGCCGATTCTGCAAGCCCATTGTTGGTCCAGTTCAAAGTAAAAGGCGCGGTACCATTTAAAATCACGGGAACATTCACCTGCACACCTGCACAAATGCTGATATCAGCACCTAAACTTGCAGATGGTAAAGGATAAAACACCACAGGGGTACCCTCCGTGATAGATAGACATAGATCATTAAGGTCTATTCGTCCGTTCCCATTCGGGTTGCCGGCAATGGGTGAAATATAATAGGTTACTCCGGGCAACACCCCTGCTGTTTGCGTAAATGTGGGCGTGCTGCTCCAGGCCAGGATGGTGCCGAGGGGAAGGCCTGGGGTGGAGTGTAAAATAAACCGCAACGAATCGTTGCCGTCATTGAAAAAATCGTTGTTGTGTTTGGCTTTGGCGGTATCACCCGCACACAAAAGGAGCGGCGTAAGATCCATGGTGCCTGCATTGGTTTGGCAATTGCAATTTACGGTGCCATTCACCACAATATCGCCGCAATTGTTGGCGTCCCGAAACACAATATTATAACCATTGGCCTGACTAATGGGCGTACTGGTGAAATGTGTACCCGAAAATGCGCCCGAACCTGTCACCAGGGTAAGTGGAAAAACAGCATTCAGCACATCAAATTCAATTACATAATCGAGGGTGGTCGGATTGCAATTGAAAATTACATTGGCATAATTGGGGGCATAATTGACGGTTAAGGTAGCATTGCCTGTAGGCAACCCTGTACAACCGGGCGAGGTTACGCTGGTGAGCACATACGTACTGGTACTATTGATATTTACCGGTATTAAAAAAGGATCATCAAAAGTATTTAATGCCATTTGTGGCACGCCGTCTTTGGTATAGGTAATGCCAAATGGGCCGGTTCCTGTAAAATCGATCATCAAATTGGTCACGGCCGAATCGCAAAATGTTGCTGTGCCCGTTAAATTAGCGGTAGGTGGTGTAAACACAAACACCCCTGCCTGTCCGGAAACCGTACCGATGCATCCGGGGCTACTCACGCTCAGCAGCACATAAAAAGTGCCGTTTACCGGGTTTACATTAAAAATATACGGATTGTTGCTGGTCGTAATGGCGGGCTGCGGAATGGGCACGCCGTTGTTGACGATGCCGTATATAAAGGTGTAAGGGCCGCTTCCTGTAAAATTGATAATTATGTCTGTGCCATTGCCACCCTGACAGATTTCGCCGCCGCCCGACATCACCGCCGTGAGGGTATCGTTGATGACCACCGCTGCTTGTCCGCCAACGATGCCGTTGCACCCGCCTGCGCTCATCGAATTTAGGGCAAAAGCGGTGCTGATCGTGGGGGCTACCTGTATAATATATGGATTGACATTCGTGGTAACCGGATTTTGAAGCACGCTATTGGCCTCGTATGCGAAAACAAAAGGTGGCGCGCCGCTAAATTGAATCGTCAAATCGGTTGCTGCGCCCGGGCAAATGGTGGCATTGCCGCTCAAAAGTGCTTCCGCAGGGGGCAAAACTATCAGGGTATCTGCACCCGAAATCGTTCCAGTACATCCGTTGGCGCTCACGCTCAATAACTTATAGATATGGGTTCCTGTTGGGGGCGTGACCGGTATTTTAACCGCACTGTTGCTGGTCGTTACTGCTGGTTGTGCTACGTTATTGAGCGCATAGACATACGTGAAAGGGCCATTTCCCGAAAAATTGAATCGTACCGTGTCAATTTGACCGTTACAAAGGGTCTTTTTACCGCCCACGACCGAAGCGGATAAGGCGGGCGCAACAGTCATTACCGCCGAACCGGATATACCGCCTGGACACCCATTGGCACTAAAATTCGTAATATTAACCGTGCAATTGGTTGTCAGAGGGGCTGAAAAAATAATCGGGTTGGTATTGCTGCTCAAAACCGGACTATTAACCCCATTAACCGCATATTGAAAAGAAAAAGGCGCTGTACCATTCGTAACATTGATGGTAAAATTGGCAGATTGGCCGGCACATATATTAGCAGGGCCATTCAGCGAAAAAGTACCACTGGGTGCCGCTGTGGTAGTCACTACAATGGAACTTCCCACGCCATTGCAAAAAGCGTCCTGCAGCTGGCCAATCGAAAAATTGGTCGAATTGCCCGTCGGCACAACAGCAATGCTGGCTGGATTATCGAATGTGGAAAAATTATTGAGTAAGGTGCCGTTTTGATACAAATTGAAGGTCCAGGGGGCTTGGCCGGTAAAATTGACCACCAGGTTGGCGGTCGATCCAACACATACCGGAGCAATCGGCTCAAATACTGCCGCAGCACTCGGATTAACAGTAATGGTGGTACTCGCCGGGGTAGTGCATGGGCCGGAGGGGGTAAAGTTGAGGGTCACATCCCCGCTCAATCCATTGGCATTGAAGGTATTACCTGTCACGCCCGGGCCACTCCATACACCCGTGGGCACGCTGGGGTCTTGAATGGAAACCAGGTTGAAATTGCTGATGTTATCACATACCGTACTGGTGCCCAACATTGGATTGGGGCAGGGCACATTAAAGCCCATATAATTTGTAAACGTTTGTGTGCAGCCGGCAGGCAGTGGCTCATAAATTCCCACCACATAATATGGACCGCCATTACACATGTCCGGTGTTACGGTCACGTCCAACGGCGTCGCAATAATTGGAGGCGCCCCGCTTCCTGGCAACGTTGGAAAAGATGGAAAGGAGCAACCTGCATTCAGGTAAATCGGCCCCAGCGGTGTAAGGGCAACGGTAGCGCCATTGCCCCCCGTTACTTGCGCGGTATTGTAGGTAATGTTAGACGAACAGCCGCAAACCGAAACCGTTGTGCTCACCGATCCGTTCGCTCCACCATTGGTAAACGCGCCAGTTGTGCGTGTGCAACTGCTCTGAAGCACATAAATATTGCCGAAAACGGAGCAAAGTCCACTGAAATTATAGTCGAAGTCCATGCCCGCGCTAGAAAACACCACCACCGGCACATTGGGTGGAACGGTTTGTCCCGAACCCACCCCGATTACGGTCGAATTGGGGCAATTATTCTGAATTGTGGCCAATAAAGCAGGGTCTGGCCCCTGAAAACTACACCCTGCGCCAATGTCATCATTGCCCGAACCGACGTTGTTGCTGTCGTCAAAATCGATCGTCAGGTCGTCTACATTAAAGCCTCCACCCGAATAAAGGCCCAGAAATTCATTGTTCTCCTCTGTGCCACAGGCATCGATAAAAATTCCGAGGAAAGTAGGGCAGGGCGCGCCGCAATTGATGGGCGCTGAGGTGATGGGGGAGCATCCCAAAAGCGTGCCTTCCCCGTTGTAAGGGTTAAACGTATTGGTGGTGCCGTAGTACCAGTTGATGCAATTGCCCGGGGCAGGCACAATATTCGTTCCGGTGCCAGTGAGGGTAAAAACGTCGCCCGGACATAAGGTACAAGGGCTGAGTCCTGGGGCGCAATCACTGGAAGTGAGCGTGGCAGATTGGCTGAGATTGGGGCATTGGGCGCTTAAAATGGCGGCAACATGGAGTAAAAAGAAAGTGAAAATACCTGAACCAGTTCTTTTGTAGGATGTTAACATGCGATGAGATTATGTGTTTTTTTCGCGGCGATTAGAAAATCTTGGAAGAGCAGAGGACTAAAATCATCCTGCTAAGGTAGGGCAATTTGCCATTTTAACATGCTACTTTTGACCCATTGATCAATTTTAACAATGATAGACGTATTACAAAAACAACTTACAGCAACTGGTGCTAAATTAATTGCTGTTTCCAAAACCTACCCACCCGAAAACATCCGTGCTGTTTATGCCGAGGGTTGTCGCGATTTTGGTGAAAATAAAGTGCAGGAATTGGTCGATAAATACGAAATCCTGCCCAAAGACATTCAGTGGCATGTGATCGGGCACCTGCAAACCAACAAGGTGAAATACATCGCACCATTTGTTGCTATGATACATTCTGTTGACAGTTTGCGGCTGCTCACCGAAATTAATAAACAAGGTGCCAAACATAATCGGCAAATACCTTGCCTATTGCAGTTTTTTATTGCTGAAGAAGAAACTAAATTTGGACTCGACTGGGCAGAAGCGGAGGCTTTAATAACCAGCCCGGAATTTGCTGATTTTCAACATATTATCATCGCAGGTGTGATGGGCATGGCTTCTTTTACCGAAAATCAGGAACAGGTACGCCGAGAATTTAACACCCTAAAGCAGTATTTTGACCAATTGAAAAAAACGTATTTTGCAAACCAGCCAACATTTAAGGAAATCTCTATGGGCATGTCGGGCGACTGGGAACTGGCGGTTGAAGCAGGCAGTACTATGGTGCGCATTGGCAGTGCGATTTTTGGCGCCCGTACAAAAACGTAAATGAACCAGAAGATTTTTGGATTTAAACAATTTACGGTGCGTCAAGGCGATACAGTCCATCCCGTCGGTACAGATGGGGTACTGATCGGTGCCTGGGTGCTTTCCGGACATGCGCTGCGGATATTGGATATCGGCACAGGAACGGGCCTAATTGCCCTCATGTTGGCTCAAAAAACGACCAATGCGCATATTGTTGGACTCGAAATAGATCCTGAATCGGCCAATTTAGCACGTTTTAATTTTGAAAATTCTCCCTGGCAGGATCGTTTATCGGTGCTCGAAACCGCGGCACAAGAACTGCTCGAGGACCCCTTGGAACCTTTTGATCTAATCATAAGCAATCCGCCGTTTTTTACCGAAACGACCCTTTCTCCCGATCCCCATCGACAATTAGCGCGCAATACAGCAAGTTTACCTCCAGCAGTGCTGTTGCAAATAGCCGAGACACATTTAACGAAAAATGGTCGTTTCTGCCTGATTGTTCCAAGCAAAAACAGCCAAATGCACCAGGAATTGGGCGCTTGCTTAGGCTTATATTGCACCCGGATAACGACGGTGCGGGCCAGGCCCGATCGGGTAGGGGAGCGGCATTTGTTGCAATTTGAACGAAATCCGAGATTTTTTAAAATGGACGAAATTGCAATTCGAGATACCGCTGGCGCTTATTCCGAAGAATATCAAGCACTTACAGGGGATTTTTATCTTTAAAGATTTTAGGTGTTGTGCTGCATAAAAATCCCGAATTTCAGGTTAAACCAAAATTCGGGATGACTTCTATTACAGGATATTTTTTAAAAAACAGTTTCCAGTGCGTTAAGAA
>JBBAVI010000022.1:0-65707 GCA_040397785.1 Saprospiraceae bacterium
GAGCACCTGCCTTGCACGCAGGGGGTCAACGGTTCGAATCCGTTATCCTCCACAAAAAGCCTGATGGTCTTGTACCGTCAGGCTTTTTTTTATTTGCCTCTACCCTTTCCTGCCTAATTTGTAATTTTGTATCCGGTGTAACGTTACTCCTCGTTAAAGTTCTATGAACATGCCCTCCGTGATTCGTTTCCTATGCTTTTTTGCCGTGCTCACGCCTTTGCAGGCGCAGCAATTAGCACATTTTGATTTGATCCTGCTGTCGGCTTCTATTGGACCAGATAGTATTTGGAAGCCAGGCGCTCCCCGCTTTTTGAGCCAGTTTAACCCACAAGGATACAATAATCAGCCTAGTTTTGTAAGCGCTTCCGAACTATACCTCACTGTTCAAACACCAGCAGATACCACCCAAACAGATATATGGTCGCTCAACCTGGGCACACAAACCCGCCTGCACATCACCGCTACCGAAAAAACGGCAGAATACTCTCCCCTACTGATGCCTGGTGGAAAAAGATTTTCGGCCGTGCGGGTGGAGGAAGATGGTGCGCAACACCTCTGGTCATTCCCAATGGATCGCAGCGACAACGGCCGCCAGGAATTTCCCAAAATTTCGGACATAGGCTACCATTGCTGGATAAACGACACCCTGGCAGCGCTATTCATCGTCGGAAAATCGCCTATGCCCCATCAATTATATACAGCCGGCGTCAAAAGCCAACAGTTGTCGAGGGTGGCATCCAATGTTGGTCGGAGTTTGGTGGCCTTGCCCAATAACCGATTTGCGTTTGTCGCCAAATCTACGGAGCAGACCTGGTTTTTGAAAATATGGGATGTGCGCAAACAAAGTGCCCAAATTGTCGTTAAAATGCCGGTTGGTACAGAAGATTTTAGCGTTTTACCGGATGGCACGTACATCGCAGGCAGCAACGCCAAACTCTTTCAATACAAACCAGGCCGAAATACCAATTGGGTTGAAATTGCCGACCTATCCAAATACGGGGTAAAGCAGATCACCCGGATTGCCACCAACAAAGCAGGAAAAATCGTCGTAGTTGTGCAATAATGCGGTGAAATGCACGGATTGGCGCTTGCGATGCACGGCAAAACCTGTAAATTTGCTCTTTGTACTGATCGCTGGCTAGCCCTGGTTTTTGTAGTACCCCTGATTTTATAGCACACTATCTCAATTTCCATCCTATGCGTCGTTTAGTGATTATGTTTGCCCTGTTTGCCTGCTGTGCATCGCAGTTGCGCGCTTCCTATATCCTGCTTCCCATGGACGAAGTTACCCAAAAAAACCATCTAAAGGCTTATGGCATTACCTATTGGGTAATTAACCAGGGCATAGAGGCTTGGTGGTTGCTGAATTACCGAGGAGGCAGTTTCGTATTTCCGTTTACGCCTACCTTTGAAAAAGAATGCAAAACGCGGGATGTGAGCTTCGAAATCATTGCAGATGCCCAGTTTGCGGCGATTCAAAACGAAATTTTGAATCCAGAGGTTAATATGGATGTGATTAAATTGGAAAAAGCACCCAAAATTGCGGTGTATACCCCTGATAAAAATGAAAAAGGCGAGGTCGTGCAACCATGGGACGATGCAGTAACGATGGTACTCACCTACGCCGAAATTCCGTATGAAGTACTGTATGACACGGAAGTTTTGCAAGGCAAATTGGCAGAATATGACTGGCTTCACTTGCACCATGAAGATTTTACCGGGATGTTTGGCAAGTTTTATAGCTCTTATAGCGGCCAACCCTGGTATATAGAGCATGTAAAACTGATGGAATCACTGGCACGCCAAAATGGGTTCGATAAAGTGAGCCAGCTCAAACTGGCCGTGGCTAAAAAGATTTCCGGGTATGTTGCCGGGGGCGGATTTATGTTTGCAATGTGTTCTGCTACAGATACTTACGATATTGCATTGGCAGCAGAAGGAACCGATATTTGCGCTTCGGTGTTTGATGGCGACCCTATTGATCCGGGCTACCAAAATAAACTAGATTACAGTAAAACCTTTGCTTTTCAGCAATTTTCGATCATTACCGACCCGGGTATTTATGAGCACTCGTCGATTGATAACAACTTGTCGCGGAATGTAATACCGGAGCAGGACTATTTTACCCTTTTTGATTTTTCGGCCAAATGGGATCCGGTGCCGACCATGCTTACGCAGTGCCAAACCCGCACGGTGAAGGGTTTTATGGGGCAGAGTACGGCCTATTTGAAGAAATATATCAAGCCCAATGTGCTGATTATGGGCGATAATAAGCCTGCGGCAGAAGCCCGGTACATTCATGGTACGTTTGGCAATGGCTTTTGGACGTTTTACGGCGGCCACGATCCGGAAGATTACCGGCACTTTGTGGGCGACCCTCCGACCGATCTGGCGCTGCATCCCAATTCGCCGGGCTACCGGTTGATCCTAAATAATATTTTGTTTCCAGCCGCAAAAAAGAAACATCAGAAAACATAATGGCCTTAGCACGGCATAGCATATTGTTTTAACATTTGCCTGCCATTTTAACCTTGGAATTGAAAACTTTTTACGTTTTTTGCCATGTATAAGCGCAAAAGCGTAAATCGCCTTTTCAACATTCTAATCTTTTGGCAAAATGGACAGACCCTTATCTTTTCTTTGTATTGCATCCTATTTTAAAGGGAATGATTTTCTGCGTGGCATGAAATCGACCGGTGCGACGGTATACCTGGTTACTTCGAAGAAACTTGAACATGAAGTATGGGCGCGCGAGGCATTGGATGATATTTTTTATGTGGAGCAGGACGCGAACAATGAGTGGGTGATGGATGATGTAGCCGCAGGGCTTGCCTGGCTTATGCGGACACACAAAATAGACAGGATTGTAGCGTTAGATGATTTTGACGTAGAAAAAGGGGCGTTTTTGCGCGAATATTTCCGGATTCCGGGCATGGGCGTTACGACCGCGCATCATTTCCGCGATAAATTGGCCATGCGCATTGCGGCAAGAGATGCGGAAATTCCTGTTCCGGGCTTTACCGCCCTGTTTAACAACGACGATATCAACGATTTTATCCGGGAAAATCCGGGTCCGTGGATCGTGAAACCCCGCGGCCAAGCTTCGGCTACCGGCATGAAAAAAGTGTACAGCGCCGAAGAATTATGGGCACACTTAGATACTTTAGGGGGCGATCGGCATCGTTTCTTGGTAGAGCAGTTCAAGCCCGGCGATGTGTACCATGTGGACGCCTTGTCGGAACACGGCAAAATTGTCTTTGAGCGGGCCTCTGTGTATCTTTCTACGCCGTTTGAAGTAGCCCATGGTGGGGGGATTTTCCGCAGTGCCATTGTGCCCTTTGGTTCGGCCGACGAAAAGCAATTGTTGGCGCTCAATACCAAGGTGATGAATGCATTTGGCATGCAAACCAGTGCCAGTCACACGGAATACATAAAAAACAAAGAAACCGGCGAATTTTACTTCTTAGAAACGGCTTCTCGTGTGGGTGGCGCGCACTTGGCTGAAATGGTCGATGCTTCATCGGGCATCAACTTGTGGTACGAATGGGCGCGTTTGGAAGCGGCTGTGGCTTCCGGTGAAAAATACCAATTGCCGAAACCACGCAAGGATTATGCGGGCATTATTGTTTCGCTCACCCGGCAGGAGTCGCCGGATACCCAACAATTTCAGGACCCGGAAATTTGCTGGCGTATGGAGGGCAAAACCCATCATATTGGCTTGATTGTACGCGCGCCCAAACGGGAAAGGGTGTTGGAATTGCTGGATAATTATGCTGATCTTGTTCAAAAAGACTTTCATGCTAGTGCGCCAGCGCCTGCTCGTCCGCACAGCTAAACCACGCTTTTGCTACAAGAAAGGTAAGTAACAGGCTTAGGTATTGCGGGAATTTGCTCAACTTTGCGGCAAATTGCGCGCGATTCGACATGTTGAAAAAGATTTTACAATTTATAGTATTCCTCGGTTTAGGCCTGGGAATCATGGCTTTAGTGTTCCGGAGCCAAAATGCGGCGTTTCAGGAGCAATGTAAATTAGATGGCATCGCCCCGGAGCAATGCAGTTTAATGGATAAACTTTGGAACGACTTTTCCTCCATTAACCTCCTTTGGATGTTGTTGGTGGTACTGGCGTTTACGGTGAGTAATATATGCCGTGCTTTGCGTTGGCAGATGTTGTTGGCACCGATGGGGCATAAAGTGCGCTTTTTCAATAGTTTTTTGCCAATATTGGTGGGTTATTTTGCCAATTTGGGGTTTCCGCGCATTGGAGAAGTAGTGCGGGCGGGCACCCTGGCGCGGTACGAAAACGTACCTGTCGAAAAAGTGATGGGTACTTTGGTAGTTGATCGACTGGTTGATTTTTTGTGTTTGGGTTTGGTGGTGGGGCTGGCCTTTATTTTTGAGGGCCAAACACTGCTCGATTTTATCAGCCATAACAAAAGTGGCGGAAACAAAAGCATTTTACAAAATCCTTTATTGTGGGCATTTTTGGGGGTATCGGCGGTTGGCTGCCTGCTTATTTATTTATTTTGGGCAAAAATTCAGCAAATTCCGATCATTCAAAAGATTGCAAGTTTGCTGATTGGTTTTTGGGAGGGTTTGCGCAGTGTCTTTAAATTAAAAAATCCGGGTTTATTTATTGCCTATTCGCTGGGTATTTGGCTGATGTTTTATTTGCAGTGCTATTTCAATTTGCAGGCTTTTCCACCCACCCGGCATTTGGGAATAAGTGCGGCACTGATGGTTTTTGTATTTAGTACCCTGGGCTTTGTAATTCCTTCGCCGGGTGGGATGGGTTCGTTCCACGCCCTGGCTATTGCAGGGTTGGCGATTTATGGCATTGCCGGAAGTGATGGTTTTTCTTATGCCAATATTGCCTTTTTTACCATTCAAATATTGTATAACCTGGTTGCAGGGGTGCTTTCCCTGATTTTACTGCCTATTTTGAATCGAAAATAATTTCACCCAAATACATTTTAAGCGTGGCAGCATTCGAATTGATAGAGCATAAAATACAGGATTTCGAGCAAATTCAGCATACTTTAGCGCTGTGGCGTGCGCAAGGTGATGTGGTGGTTTTTACCAATGGTTGTTTTGATATCCTGCATTATGGGCATTTGTATTATTTGGCGCAGGCTCGCGATTTGGGCCAACGCCTGATAGTGGGACTTAACAGCGCTGCTTCAGTACGTCGCTTGAAGGGACCTACCCGCCCGATTAACGATGAGGAAACGCGCACCCATTTGTTGGCCGCCCTGGAGGTGGTAGATGCGGTGGTGGTATTTGAAGACGATACCCCGCTTGAATTGATTCGAATTGCAGCGCCGGATATCCTGGTAAAAGGCGGCGACTGGAAGCCCGAACAGATTGTGGGCGCTGATTTGGTGTTGGCGCGTGGAGGAAAGGTGCAAAGTTTGCCGTTTGTGGCGGGCTATTCTACTACGAATATTGAGCAGAAGATTATTCAGACTGCGCAACATTTAGGGGGATAAAAAGAGAATTTATCACAATTACTTGGATTTTCACATGTTTTATAAGTTATAAAATATGTGAAAATCCAAGGAATTTGTAGTGAACTCCCCCACTCTACTTTTTCAACTCCATCACCATCATAGACTGCGCCCCAATATTCAACGGCGCATTAAATGGCAAATTAGCCCCCGTAAGCACATCCACCCCGCTCCTGAAGCCTTTAGTGCGTTCATCGTAAGCGCCAAAATCAATCGTGCGTGCTTTGGTATCGGTGTTCATGACACACATCACGGTTTGGTTTTGGTCGTACCGGAAATACACATACAAGCCATTATTGGGCACATATTGCATCATTTTGCCGGTTTTGATCGCGCTGGAATTTTTACGGAAGTTGGCAATTTTTTTCGTAAGTGCTTGAATTTCTGCTTCTTCGCGCGTCAAGCCCGCACCCGTAAAGGCATTTTTGCCATCGCCGTTCCAGCCGCCTGGAAAATCGAGGCGCACCCAGCCATCTGCCGGATACGTATTGCCTTTCATCAAAATTTCGGTGCCGTAATAGAGTTGCGGAATACCCCGACAAGTAAGCAGCCACATCAAGCCCGTTTTTTGTTTGTTTAAATCCGCATTTACTTGGGTAAAAAAGCGCGTCATGTCGTGGTTATCAAGGAAATTGACATTACGCATCGGGTTTTTATACACAAAATCGTTGCTGAGGGTGGTGTATAGTTTGTTTACGCCTTCGGTCCAGCCAAACGGTTCGTTGACTGCTTTTGCGATGCCGTACAGGTTGGTTTGAAAATCAGTTACGCCGGGAAGGTTGCTTTTAAACGGGATATTCAGGTTGTTTTCGGCAAAATACGCCTGATTGAGGGTGCCGTGTACCCACGTTTCCCCAAACATCGTCATTTTAGGATATTCATCGATCAGCGCTTTGTTGCAGCGGTTCATAAACGGCAGGTCGTTGTATATGTAGGTGTCGATGCGCCAACCGTCCACGCCAAAGGTTTCCACACTCCAAAGGGCATGCTGAATCAGAAAATTGGCTACATATGGGTTGTTTTGGTTCAAATCGGGCATAGTGGGTACAAACCAGCCATCGAACAGCAATTTGCTGTCTTTCCGGGCGGCATAAGGGTCCATGGCCGACTGGTCTTTATAGGTGGTTTGGGTAAAGGTTGGCCATTGGTGCAGCCAATCTTGCATCGGTGGGTCCAGTACCGTGAAGTGGTAACTGCCCACATGGTTGTACACGGCATCCTGAATAAGTTTCATGCCGCGTTGGTGCAGGGCATCGCTGAATTTCAGGTACGCCGCGGCACCGCCAAATCGGGGTTCGATGGTGTAATGATCAGTAAAAGCATAGCCGTGTTCGGTGCGGCTGGGCATATCATTTTGGAGCACCGGGGTAGGCCATACGGTCGTTACGCCCAGGTCTTGCAAATAGTCGAGGTGGTTGATAATGCCTTGTAAATCCCCCCCATGTCGATGGTAAATAGAGTCGCGGTTGAGCGTTTGGTCGCGCAGGCCCGCGATGCGGTCGTTGGATGGATCGCCGTTGCTAAAACGATCGGGCATGAGCAGGTAGATGAAATCTTCGGAGGTGACACCTTGGGCATAGGCGGTTCCTTTGCCCGTACGGCGCGAGCGCAAGGGCCAAGCCACCGTTTGGGTGCTGCCATTCGTAGTAAATTGAATTTTTACATCGCCCGCTTTGGCCGTGGGTGCAATCGTAAGATCGAGCGCTAAGTAATGGTTGTTTTCCAGGCGGCTTACTTTTACGAGTTTCACGCCTGCATAGGTGAGTTTCACCTGGGTAGTCGCTAAGGATGCTTGGTCGGTGTGCACCAAAATTTGCACTTTATTCCATTTCATGTTTACCCACCAGTTGTTGGGGTAAAGTTTGGGTTGTGCCGAAATTGGGGAAATAAAAGCGCTGCACAATAATAGCGCGATCAGCAGGCGAAAAACTACTTTCATGGGTTTAATTTTTAGCGAAGTATAGCAGCCGGTACCATACCAGCCAGCAGACACGAAAGTACAAGGGTGGGTAGAAATTTCCAATAAAAACAGGAAATACTAGTTTTGGGTACCTGATTTACATGGGATTAAAAGAGTTTGGGGATTTTTTATATATTTTTTAGACAATGTTTACGTGCCTGTCATTCTTGATAATAAATAAAAAACCCGAATTTTGGTGAAAACCAAAATTCGGGAAGAGCAATGTTTTGTGTTTGGGTTAAAATCCCTACAGAGTAGGCAACAATACTTTGTCGATGGCATGAATTACGCCATTCGAGCCTTGTACGTCCACTACAATAATGTTAGACACTCGGTTGTTGGCATCGGTAATTTTCGCGCCGCCGGTCAAGCCAATGGTGAATTTTTGGCCTTGGAAGGTAGTTACTTGCTGACCATTGGTCAAAGCAGAAGAAACCACATTGGCACCCGAAACCACATGGTACTGCAACACTTTATTCAAGGTGTTGGCATCAATGGCGTTCAGGTTAGGAGCACCCAACTCTGTCAACAGCGCGGTAAATGCTGCATTGGTTGGAGCAAAAACGGTGAATGGGCCTACGCCACTCAAAATGCTTACATAATCGACCAACAGATCGGCACGGGTAAGTGCAGTCACCAACGTGCTGAAATTTGGGTTGTTAAGCGCGTGATTAACTACATTTGGAATGGTGATCACTTTGTCGACAACGTGTACCACGCCATTTGAAGCCTCTACATCGGCGGTGGTTACTTTTGCGCCGTTGTTGATGGTTACGCCGCTGGCATCTTTCACCACATATAGGCTCAGATTGCTGGTAGTAGCACCAAATGGAGAAACGGATTTAACATAACCGGTTGTGATGGCGCTCGATTTAACTTCGCCGCTCACCACGTGGTACAGCAAAATGCTTTTCAACGCGGCTTTGTTAATGTCGGTTACTTTACTTACACCCAAGGTAGTCAACAGGGCTGTAAAAGCAGCATTGGTCGGTGCAAACACCGTGTATTGGTCGTTGCCGTTCAATACACTTACCAAATCGGTGTAAGTAAGCGCCTCTACTAAGATAGAAAGATTAGCATTTCCTTGCGCCACACCAACGATGGTTTGCTCTACTGGAGCATCGTCGTCTTCCGTACAGGCACTAAAACCAACAAAAAAGCTAATGGAGAGCAGGAATAAAAACAGTGATTGTTTCATTGTATTGTGAGTTTTGTTTGATTGATTAATTGATCATGTTCAAACCATTAAAACGCAGAATGGTTTTTGTTTAGTCTTTTTAATATTATACTTTGTTAAAATTAAACAAATCGAGTGTTTAATTTTAGCAATTATTAAAATATGACGCCCCTTTATAAAGTGGTGGTTTTCCAAGAATAAAAAATTTGAAAAAGGTAAGATCAAAAAGCGCCAAAACTCATTCCGTGTTTTCTACATTTGACCGTTCTATATTTCAAAACCTAAAACAGTGTACCTGTCATGAACAATATTAACACCGCAAGACTGTTCAATGCGTCTTGTATTGCCTTGGTGACTACCTCTATGACGTTCGCCATTCGGGCGGGCATGCTCGATAGTTGGCGCACCGAGTTCAACCTGTCTTATGAAGAAGTGGGTGTAATTGCCTCGATGGCATTTTATGGCTTTCCTGCTGCGACCATTTTGGGGGGCATCATCCTCGATTCCATTGGGATGGGCCGTATGTTGGCCATTGCCTGGGCTTGTCACCTGGCCGGTTTAATGCTCACCATTTTTGCGGGCGGTTTCTGGACCTTACTCATCAGCACCTTTTTAGTGGGATTTGCCAATGGCTCGGTGGAGGCGGCCTGTAACCCGATGGTGGCCAGTTTATTTACCGATCGAAAAACGACCATGTTGAATAAATTCCATGTATGGTTCCCCGGTGGCATCGTGATCGGCGCCGTTTTGGGGTACTTGATGGGAGCAATGGGCTTGGGCTGGCGTTTACAGTGCGCAATTATCCTGATTCCGATGCTCGTGTATGGTTATATGTTTTACAAACAGGCGTTTCCGCGCACCGAACGGGTGGAAAAAGGCATCACGGCCAGCCAAATGGTCACCGCGGTATTTGCCAATCCCTTGTTTTATTTCATTACGGCCTGTATGTTGCTTACCGCCAATACGGAATTGAGCACGGGTCAATGGATTCAGTCGCTGCTCAAATCGGTGGTGGCAGCGCCGTTGCTGGTATTGGCCTTTATCAATGGCATCATGGCCTTGGGTCGTTTTTATGCTGGTCCGGTGGTGCATCGGCTCAATCCAGCGGGTATGTTGTTGGGTTCGGCCATTTTTTCAGCCTTGGGTTTGTTTGCCCTCGCGCATGCGGAAGGTTGGGCAACCTGGGGCGCGGCGGCTGTATTTGCCATTGGCGTTTGTTATTTCTGGCCTACGATGATTGGTTTTGTGTCGGAGTATATTCCCGATAGCGGCGCGCTTGGACTTTCGCTGGTAGGCGGGGCAGGTATGTTGGCTACGGCGATGTTCCAGCCCATTATTGGCAAATGGTTCGATAACAACCTGGCCAAGGCTACTGCCCGCGGATTGAGCGGAGAAGAAGCCTCTTTGATTGCCGGTCAGGCAACACTTTCTAATGTTGGGGTGCTGCCAATTATACTGATTGTTGCGTTTGGGGGCTTATGGTTTTTTATGCGGGGGAGAAAATAGGGTGGAGCGTTGTTTTTTGGACATTAATAAACAAATCCCGAACTGGAGAATACTTCCGGTTCGGGATTTGTTAATTTCACATCAATTAATTATCACCAATTTAGTAATAATCGCATCCGGCGTATCAAAACTCACATTGCTGGTTGCAAAAATCAAATACACCCCCGTTGCAGCGCGGCGACCCAGGTAATCGCGTCCATCCCATATCGCCTGACCGCCCAAAGATTTGCCTTCGTAGACTAAGTTACCAGCAATATCCGTAATTTTCACATTGGCATCGCGGGCCAGTCCATAAATGGCAATCGGGCCATCGTAATCGGGCCGCACCGGATTGGGATAAGCATACGGCGCGTTACTGTTCACATTTCCGCCTGCGGTGGCTTCCCCACGCAGTGAAATCAAGCCTTTTTCGGTACCAATCCATACTTCTCCGGTTTTATTGTTGATCGCGATGTCCGTAATCGTATTATCAAACAAGGGGCTGTTGGTGCTGGTATAATTGGCCACTTGCGTAAGTGCGTCGGGCGATTGCACAAAAATACCATTCGTTGTGCCAAACCATTTTCGATTACCGCCGTCTACTGCTATGGTTTTAACATCTTCTGTTTCCAATAAATAGCCGTTGAAATCATCCACCGTCACAATGCGACGACGACCCAGGCAGGTCGATTCAAATACATTGCTCCCGCATTCAAAACTCACCACGCCCTGCTGGGTACCTACCCACACATCTCCTTCCAAATCTACCGTCACGCAGTTCACGGAATTGGTGGGCAGCACACTATTCGTAGTGGTAAAAACTTTATACCGATCGTCGGCCGGACTGTCAATGTCTTTTCCGCTGTCGTACACCATAATGCCTCCATTGAAAGCCACCACAAACCATTTATAGCCATTTTGATCTACCGCCACCTGCAACAACCCCTGGGAGGGAGAAGCACTGAAATTGCGCAAAGTACCATCAGCCTTGAGCACAGCGATCGGGGCTGCCGATCCATAATTGCTGATCCACAAGTTGTTTGAAGCGTCAAATGCCAATCCGCCAATAGCAGTTCGGGTTGCGCCGGATGCACCTGCGTTTTTCAGAATTGAGTTTTTTTGCGTGTATTTTTTGGTAAAAACGCCTGCGGTAAAATCAAGCAAGCCGCCTACCCAACTGCCCACAAACACTTGATCTTTCGTGGTGCTTGCGGCTACTTTCCACAAATCTACCCAACTAAATTCATCGTCTACCAAGGTCGGAATGGTGTTTTTATTCCACAAATCCCATTGTTGATCTTTGTACACATACAGGCCATCCTGAAAAAACGGCGCACTCAAGCCCGAGTTTGGGCCCGGGGTGGCGATATACGTGGTACCATCTGGCCCAACCGTAATTTCGGCAGATTTATGGTTAAAAGGGGAGTTGTAGGTAAAAAAGTCGCATTTATTGGTCGTTAGGTCGAAATACCGAAACCGGTCGTTCAAGTCGGCAAACCAGAATTTTTTAGTACCATCTTCTATGGCATACAAGGGGATGGTCGCATCGCAAGGGCCTTGTATTTCGTACCGATTTCCATTCGCTTCGAGGTACTCGATCGCACCCTGAAATTCTTTGCGCCAACCAATCAGCACGCCCGGCCCTTCATTCGTGAGGTACACCACCGAGCGATTTGGATGGGTGGTAATCAAGGAAAGGGTGTTTCCATTATATTGGTACAAACTTTTTTCAATACCCAGGTACAATTGGTCGTTTTTTACGGTCATGGCATTTACCGCGCTACCTTGCGGAAAACCTTGGAGGGTACCCAACGTTTCCCAGCGTCCAAAATCGGCCGGGTTGATATCATTTGCCGGCAGGCGAAAAACACCTTCCGTGGTACCGGCGTATAAAGTACTTTGGTATAAGGCAAACGACAACACAGGTGTTTCTACAAACGTGGTGTACACCGCCTCGGCTTTGGTCAAATTGAGTTTTAAAATGCCAAAACCACAGGCTAAAAAAGCATCCGTGCCATCAAAAGCAATGTCGTATATCTTTTTGTCCCCCACCAGGTTGATATTTTTCTTTATAAAGGGCAAATTCGTAACCGTCCCGTCGCTCGGCCGGTATAAATCAATATTGCTGTTCGAATAGGCGATAATCAACATATCCGCTGCAGCATTATAGCGAATCAGGCCGATGCCCACATCACTCAAGCCTTCTACTTTGGTGATAAAACGGGGGGTACGATCCACTTTATCAATTTCAACCACGGCCCATTCCGTTGCGTAGTAGGTTTTTTTAGAACTTTGCGTCACGTACGTCGCGCGTTGCCAGGGCAGGTGTTGTTGCCATTCGCCCAAACGAAGCGGTGGAAAAGGAATCGTGTCGGTTTGTGCAAAAACTGGAAATGCAAAGCAAAGCAGGCTCAGTGCGGTAAGAAAAAGGCGCATATCGTTGATCATTTTGTTGGCTTTATGGTGCAAAATAGGGCATTGCGGTTGCCTCATCTGTTTATAAACATTTTACCCCAAAAATTGTCTATTGCTGAACGATATGGAACATTTTACGGATTTGCTCGCCTTGTTGAAGCAGGAAAAAGCAGAAGATCAACAACAATTTTTGCAGGCGGTGCGCGAGCGCCCTTTATCTGAAAAGGTGGCGGACGGGTATAGTTGGTACCCGCTGATTGTGGTACAAACGGGTTTTGCCCTCGGCGAAAAAGCGTTTGTCGTGGTGGAAAGAACCACCCACCTCAATGAACCCCACAAATTACGCTCCGGCCAAAGTGTGCGTTTTTTTACCAACCAGGAACAAGGAAAATTCCCCGACCAGCAAGGCGTGATCAATTATGTGGAACGCAACCGCATGAAAATCATCCTCAATGCCCGCGATGTGCCAGATTGGATCAATATGGGGCATTTGGGCGTGGATATGCTGTTCGACGACCGCAGTTACCTCGAAATGGAGCGCGCCCTGCAAAAAGTAATGCAGGCAAAAGGCGATCGGTTGGCCGAACTGCGCAATATTCTGGCGCCGCCGATGCGCGATAAAAAACCGATTCAGCCCAGTTTTTACCCCGCCGAAACGCCCTTGCATTTGCCGCCGGAAATGGCTGATTTGAATCCGTCTCAACAAGCAGCCATCCAAATGATTCTCGACGCCCGCGATGTGGCCGTGATTCATGGTCCGCCAGGTACGGGCAAAACCACCACCTTGGTTGCCGCCATCCAACTACTTTGCAAGCAAGAAAGTACGGTATTGGTCACGGCCCCCAGCAATACTGCCGCCGATTTATTGACTGAACGTTTGGCCGAAAAAGGGCTTTCAGTGGTGCGTATTGGCAATGTAAGCCGCATTGATGACCATATTTTGCCCCATACACTCGATGCGATTTTGGGACGACACCCGGAAAGCAAAAACATCAAAAAGGTAAAAATCGAGGCTGCGGAATGCCGACGCCAGGCTAATCGCTTCAAACGCGTTTTTGGACAGGAAGAGCGTCGCGAGCGCGAGCACCTGCGCAACCAGGCGCGCGAACTCGAATCCTGGGCCAATGCCCTCGAAGCGCGGCTGGTGGATCAAATTTTGACTTCCGCGCAGGCCATCACGTGTACGCTCGTGGGCGCGACGCATCCAACCATCGAAAAATACAAATTCCGCACCTGTGTGATCGATGAAGCCGCCCAGGCCCTCGAACCCGCTACCTGGATTCCGATCACCAAATGCAGTCGGGTGATTTTTGCAGGCGACCCGTTTCAATTGCCGCCAACGGTAAAAAGTATGGATGCCGGTAAAAAAGGCTTGAGTAAAACCCTCATTGAGCGCTGTCTGGAACAAATGCCCGAGGCGGTGCAATTGCTCAATGTGCAATACCGCATGCACCGCTCCATCATGGGCTTTTCCAACCATCATTTTTACGATAATACCTTGCAAGCGCATCATTCGGTTAGCGATAAACGCCTGGTTGCATTAGATCCCGCAGGCGATATTGCCACGTTTTTTGAGCCTGTGGTATTTATAGATACGGCTGGAACGGGTTTTGAAGAAAAAATGCAACGGGCCACCGGAAAAAACAGCAACCGCTCCATGAGCCGTTTTAATCCGGAAGAGGCCCTGCTGCTGCGCGAACATTTGTTGCAATTGCTGGCGCGGTTTAGTCCGGGGCAGGCACCGACCATTGGTATTTTATCGCCGTATCGCGAACAGGTCAACTACCTCGAACAAATGATCCAGGAAGATGAAACCCTGAGCGGACTGCTGCTGAACCGAAAAGCGCAGGCGCAAATGGAAAACATGGAACTCCCGTCGCATAACCATATTACAGTGAACACCATCGATGGGTTTCAGGGCCAGGAGCGCGACGTGATTTATTTGAGCCTGGTGCGCTCCAATGCCAAAAACGAAATCGGTTTTTTATCCGATTATCGCCGCATGAATGTGGCTATGACCCGCGCACGGATGCTGCTTGTGGTGGTGGGTGATTCGGCTACGATTGGGCAAAACAAATTTTACAGTGCTTTTTTGGACTATTGCACCACGCATGGGCAGTATCAGACAGCATGGGAGTATATGCGATAGGGTTCGTCCGGTTTTTTAACCGTTGCCCCTCCCCTTCCTTTGTATTTTATTTAATTTTATAATTAATTATATATAATATATTGTTTAAAAAGTATTGCGTCACTTAGAAATGTGACAAATATCAGAACGACCTCTAGCTTAGGTCATGTTCAACGGGCCGTCCTTCCCGATACTTTTGTCAAAAAATCAGACATCATGAAATGGACATTCCTATGCTTCTTCTTAATTGTTGGGACTTTTTTATCGGGTCAAACGAGTTACCTCCTCACCAATTTTTCGCTAAAAGTCAGAGGTTCTTCTAACCTGCACAGTTGGGAATCTACCGCCAATGAGGTACGCGCAAATGGTACTTTTTCGGTAAAAGCGGGCAACCTTAACGCTATCCAGGCACTATATCTGGAAATTCCGGTAAAAACAATCAAGAGCACCAAAGGCTCCATGATGGACAATAAAACCTATGATGCCCTGAAAGCAGACGCCCATCCAAATATCACCTTCAAGTTAGACAAAGTATTAGGATTGAGCAAACGGGGCGATGGTTACGACATCAATACCATCGGTAATTTGAGCATTGCCGGCACAACGCAAAAAACCGACCTGTTTGTCATTGGTAAAGTTGCTAGCGATGGTACCGTTACGTTCAGCGGTTCTAAGAAATTAAAAATGACCGATTTCAATATTAAGCCACCCACTGCATTGATGGGAACGCTCACTACTGGCAACGAAATCGAAATCGTTTTCCAGGTCACCTTTAAACAAATCTAAACCAACACCTTTTATGAAAAACATCATAACCCTTCCCTTGTTTGCGCTTTTGTTTAGCGCAACAGCCTTAATGGCGCAACAACCTGATATTCAGTACTTTCGCCCTTGGAACAAAGCAGGCATCAATGTTTTCGAGCCTGCTAAAACAGCCCCGCAACCCGAATTCACGGGCATCAAAGTGCGTATTGGTGGTGCTTTCACCCAGGATTTTCAATCCTTAAAAAGTGAAAACGAACCAACTTACGTTGCTACTTCCCCTACCAACGCTGCCAATAAAAATTTCCTGTATGGCGTCGTTAAGGCCGATGATTCAACTTCCGTAACGCTATCGGGTTTTAACCTGGCTATGGCCAACCTGAACTTAGACATCCAATTGGCCGATGGTATCCGCGTTTGTTTGGAAAACTATATGTCTTCCCGCCACCACCCTGAATTTTGGGTAAAAGGTGGTTACATCCAGATCGACAAATTACCGATGTTTAACAACCCAAAATGGTACACCGATTATGTACGGGTAAAAATTGGACACTTCCAGCCCAACTTTGGCGACATGCAGTTCCGCCGCACCGATGCTGGCAACGCAATGTTCAATCCATTTGTTGAAAACCTGATTTTTGATGCATTTACAACCGAAATTGGTGCAGAAGCATATGTTTTCCCAATCAAAGGTTTGATGTTGATGGGCGGTATGACCTCTGGTTTCATCAATGGTAACATCGATAATTATCCGGATGCTGCGGTTGCTCCTGCGGTAGAGCCAAGCCAGAAAAAACCTTCCATCACCTTGAAAGCGGCTTACGACAATACTTGGGGCGATTTCCGCTTCCGCCTGTCTGCATCCATGTACAACAACAATGGGAGTGCGCGCAACACCTTGTATGCAGGTGACCGCGCCGGTTCGCACTACTTCATGGTTGCAGAGCCTTCTAACGGCACTTACGCTGGCAACAAAGACTCTGGTAGGTTTACAGCCCTGGGCATTGGCAACAAAGTGAATGCCGTCATGATCAATCCGTTCCTGAAATTCCATGGACTGGAAGTATTTGGTTCGTATGAAATCATTAAAGGCCGTACCAACAATGAGCGCAATGGCGCTGAACGCAAATTCAACCAGGTGGCTGTGGAAGGTTTGTACCGTTTCCTGAAAGAAGAGCAGGCATACGTTGGTGCGCGCTATATTCAGGCAAAAGGTCGTTTAGTGGCTTATACCCAAGACATTACCATCAACCGTTTGGCTTTTGCAGCAGGTTGGTTCCCTACCAAAAACTTGATGCTGAAAGGCGAATATGTAACCCAGGAATATAAAGATTTTGCGGTAACAGATTACCGCAACGGTGCAAAATTTGGCGGATTTGTAATTGAAGCAATCATTGGATTCTAAATTTTCTCGGAGGTATTGCAGGGGCTTGTTTCTTGTATTTTTTGGGAAACAAGCTCCTGCACCCCTTTAAAAAAATCTCCATCATGTGCCCACGGCTCCTCCCTTTTAGTACCTCCGGCGTATTGCTTTTGTTGTTACTGATCGGTTTGACCGGTAGTACCTGGCACAAGGTTGACAACCTCAAAAAGCGGCTGCGTATCGAACAAGGCAGCAGGTTATACTTGAAAGGCACTTCTAATGTGAACAAGTTTACTTGCGATTGCGCCGATCAATTCCCCGAACAAATTTTGGAAGCAAAAAGTGCTGGCGGGTATGTGCAATTTCAGAAAGGCAGTTTACATCTGAAAACCAAAAAATTTGACTGCCACAATCGGAAAATTGATGCCGACATGCAAAAAGCATTGGATGCCGACCATTTTCCAACCATCCAGGTATCTTTAATCGATGCGCTACAGGATACAAAATGCCTTCATGGCGGTTGCAAAGACTGGTTTGATGTAAAGGCAAATGTGCATATTACCATCAAAGAGACCACCCAAAAGGCGTTTTTGCACGCAAAAGTTAAAATAATTGCGCCCGACCGGCTCTTAGTACGGGGTGAAAAAGCCTTTCAAATGAGCACATTCGGGGTGCATCCGCCTGAGGCCCTGTTTGGCATGATCAAAGTAGACGACTGGATCACTTTTCATTTTGATTTAATCCTGACGGTGGGGGCAGTAAACCATGATTAAAGTGGATTTGAAGGATGGATGGATAAAAGTTGATTTTCAATGGATTAGCATCCAGCCGTTTTCCTAACTACTTAGCGTTGTATCCTGTTTTTCCATCCGCGAAGCCCGACACGTCAAAATCAAACGAATCAATTGCATCATCGTTTAAATTCAAACCATGAAAATATTTCTGCTTAAAGGCTTTGTTGCCGGCACCGTTTTGCTGCTACTGAGCTATGCCGCGCTTTACTTTACTGTGATGTTCTTCCCGGATTTGGCAGAACAGTATTATGACCCCATCTTCAGCTTTGAAGGCATTAAAGGTACCATGTACTTTGTGCATCCTTTTGTGTTGAGCTTTGCCTTAGCCTGGTTTTGGCGACGCTTTAAAAGCCTTTTTCATGGCCCTTTCTGGTGGCGTGGTATTGAAATGGGGCTGGTTTATGGCCTTATCGCAACCATCCCATCTATGTGGATTACATTCAGTTCGCTTGCCGTTTCTTTCAGTTTGGTGGGAACCTGGTTGCTTTACGGGGTATTTCAAGCCATCGTGGTGGGGATCATTTTTGCAAAACTTAATCCGTAATATCCGGTTTTTGAAAAGAAACACGCTTCCTGCTTGCCTTTGCAGCAGCGGTTTATGCAGTATGCGCTTTGGTCGGCCACTGAATGAATCGCTGCTTTTTATAAAGTCCAATTGGTATGCCAAGCGCATTTTTAGGATGTGCAATAAAAAAGGCCGACGCACACGTTTGTGCACCAGCCTAAATAGTTCTCCTCCATAGTGTTTGTGTATCTTAGGTTATTGGGCAGGACATACCGGAATACACTTTTGCAATCCGGCATGTTCCTTGACCTCAATATTGCTTCCTTACTTAAGGCGATCGGGGGTGGGGGGTAATCTCAAAATCTAGCCGCTCAATCCTGTTGTCCCCGATCTGTTTGTTTGTTTTTTGCTTGCTTGATGATACAAAGATGGGGCGGGAGCAAGGGTCCTGCCGGATGTTTTCGGGAAACGGTAGGTGTAGGCCTGTTTTTGACCGGTACGCCGCTTTTTTCAATTTTAAAGGCTTGCTGAAGTAGATCTTTGGCTGTGCGAATGCGTAATATAAAAGATTGAATTTAAAAAAAGGTGCTGATGCAGCGCAAGTTTGAAGTAAAAGGGGCATCTTACGGCAGTCAAATTATTTCGAGCTCAATTCATCATCGGTATCCTTATGAAATATATCAACCTGCTTTTGTTGTTTTTAGGTGCCAATTGCTGTGCCCTCACTGCCCAAGGCCCGGCGATTACTTCCTGGGTACGCAACCCTGGTACCGAAACGGGTTACAACAACCTGCCTTCCAATGTTCAAATCGTACAATATTCTGCCAATAATGTGTACGTAAGTTGCAGCTGCATACCTGGTTATGATATTGGACCATGGGCTGGCAATCCTAACACACCAATAAATAAGAATTTTGTCTATAAAATCACGCTGAACCCCACCAAAAACAACGGCACCCTCACCACCGTCGGCCTCGGCCACACGGGCGTTTGGACCAACGGTGTCAGCGTATTTAATGCCGACGATGGCATGAGTTACAACAACCAGGGCGTTTGGAAGCGCAATGCCTTATACTGGGAAGGCGCGAGTTTTGATGATTGCCTCGGACATCCTGCCCCTGGCGGCGAATACCACCACCATGTAAACCCGCGCTGTGTGTATGATGATACCGACAGCACCTACCATGCACCCATTATCGGTTACGCCTTTGACGGATTTCCCATTTATGGCGCTTACGGGTTTGCCAACGCCGATGGAACGGGCGGCATTAAACGCATACAGTCGTCTTACCAAATTCGCAATATAACCACCCGTACCACGCTCCCGAATGGTTCCACAGCAAGCGCGGCGGGTCCGGCGGTGAGTGCGCAATTTCCGATTGGTTGCTACATTCAGGATCATGTGTACGTGCAGGGCGCGGGCGACTTAGACGAACGCAATGGCCGTTTTTGCATTACACCCGAATATCCAAATGGTATTTACGCTTATTTTGTTACGATTGATGGCAATTTGGATCCGGTATTCCCATTCACTATGTTTGGTACTTTTTATGGCGTTGTGCAGGCGGGTAACATGGGCGGTCCGAACAGCGGCCACAATACCATCAATGAAACAACCATCGTGTACAATGGTGTGAGCGCAAGCCACACTCCAGAGACCGGTATTGAATACGAATTTGGCCCCAATCCGGTTAAATCAACGGCGTTCATTTATTTTACCCCCAACAGTGTCAACAACATCACCGGCGTATTGTACAATGAAAACGGCGCCGTGATAGCCGATTATCAAAACCTGCAACCCAGTATTCAGTACCCATTGGATTTGTCGGAATTGCCCTCTGGGGTTTATTTCCTGCATTTGAATGCCGATAAAGCACAAGTGATTCAGAAAATTGTAAAAGTGAAGCGTTAAATGTTTGTTTGGGTTTTATATTATATGGAGTGCCTGGCCGGATGGATGGGGCTTTTTGCCCCGCCCGCGCAGTTAAACCTGGTGCTGGAACATGTGGTCGACGGACGGGCCTTGTACCTCGATACGGCGGTGTATTACAATGCCTTACAACAGCCTTTCAGTGTTTCAAAATGTAAATATTATCTGGGAAATCCGGTCTTGCTCGCTGCTGCAGGACCGGATTTTCATTCCAATATTTATTATTTGGTCGATGTAGAAGAAGACCCAATCCTGGCGTTTCCTTTGCAAAAAATTCCGCCAGGTCGGTACCGCGCCTTACAATTTACCCTCGGGGTAGACAGTTTGCACAATTGCAGCGGGGTGCAAACGGGTGCGCTCGATCCCGAAAATGCCATGTTTTGGGCCTGGAATACGGGCTATATTTTTTTAAAAATAGAAGGTACAGCACCCGCATCCAAATCGCCCGGCCACTTTTTTGAATTTCATATTGGCGGCTTTCGGTCCCCACACAATTGTATCCGCACCGTTACCCTGCCTTTCGAGCAGGTGCTGGATCTTCAGGCGGGCGCCCGCAACGAACTCCGACTTCGGGTCAATGTGGGGGAGATTTTGCGTACCCCCAACACCATTGATTTTGGCGTCCATTCGGCCATTACTGATTTTAATTACGCCGAATTGATTGCCAATAATTATGTAGATATGTTTTCTATTCGATAATTGCGTGTAAACACCTTGACAAATTCCTGGTTCTTCCATTATCTTTGCAATCTATCTTTTAATCGTTCACTACACCGAATGCATGACCGTTTCTACTAATCCCCAACGCGATCTGGCTTTTGATTACGTCAGATATACCCACAAAAACATCTTTTTGACGGGTAAAGCCGGTACCGGCAAAACAACTTTCCTCCACCAAATCAAGCAGGATTCCCCCAAACGTATGGTCATTGTAGCGCCCACCGGCGTAGCAGCCATCAATGCCGGCGGAATGACCATCCACTCTTTTTTTCAACTGCCTTTTGGTCCTTATCTGCCTGGTAGTGATCGGGACAACACCGTTCAACGGAAATTTACCAAAGAAAAAATCCGGCTCATTCAAAGCCTCGACCTGTTGGTCATCGATGAAATCAGCATGGTGCGCGCCGATGTACTGGATAGCATCGATGCGGTGCTGCGGCGTTACCGCGATGGCTACAAACCTTTTGGGGGCGTGCAACTGCTCATGATTGGCGACCTGCACCAATTGCCACCCGTTGTGAAAGATGAAGAGTGGAACCTCCTGCGCAATATTTACGCAACCCCTTATTTTTTTAGCAGCCTGGCCCTGCAACAAACGGACCCGGTTTCAATCGAATTAAAGCATATTTACCGACAATCCGACGCGCAATTCATTGATTTGCTCAATCGGGTGCGCGATAATAAATTGGATGCCGAAGTGCTGGAAATACTCAACAGCCGCTTCGTTCCCCGCTTTAAAGCAGCCGAAAACGAACCCTATATTACCCTTACAGCCCTCAATGCCGAGGCACAGGAAATTAATGTCGAAAAATTAAAGGAAATTCCCCAGCCTGTTTCGGTGTTCAAGGCAACCATTACCGGCGATTTTCCCGCACACGCCTATCCAACCGAAGAAACCCTCGAATTCAAAGTGAACGCGCAGGTAATGTTTGTAAAAAACGATATTAACCGCGAAAAACGATACTATAACGGCAAGTTAGGGGTGATTACCCGCATTGAAGAGCATGCCATCCACGTACAATGCCCCTCGGAAAGTGAACCCATCGTCGTGGCCCGGATGGAATGGAACAATGTGAAATATAGCCTCAACGAACAAACCAAAGAGGTGACCGAAAATATTATTGGCACCTTTGTCCAGTTCCCACTCAAATTAGCCTGGGCCATTACCATCCACAAAAGCCAGGGACTCACCTTCGAACGGGCCATTATTGATGCGCAAGCGGCTTTCGCCCACGGACAGGTGTACGTGGCCCTGAGCAGATGTAAAAGTTTTGAAGGCATTGTTTTAAGGTCTAAAATTGTACCCGCCAGCGTCAAAACCGATGCTACGGTGCGCAATTACACCGAAGAAGCCGATAAAAATGCGCCGGATGTAGGCCATTTACAAGCCTCCAAAAACGCTTATCAACAACATTTGGTGCTGGAATTATTTGGGTTTGGTGCCTTAAATAGGGCCTTCGAACTCTTACAACGCCTTTATTTGACCCATGAAAAAGCCATTCATCCGGTAAGTTATGCCCAAAGCGCGGTGTTAAACTCGGAATATACGGTCCCGTTTTTCGAAACAGCACAAAAATTTCAAGTACAAATTAAAGCGCTATTTGCCGAAAATACGTTGCCGGAAACCAACACCGCGTTGCAGGAACGGGTGCAAAAAGCCGGTACTTGGTTTAGCGATCAACTGAAAACGGTGTTTGATCCCTGCACTCAATTATTAGAATTCGTATCTGATGACCAAAATATCAAAGGCGCTATTTATGAAGCCCTGGAAAATTTGCGCTTCCAAATTTTTATAAAAAAAGCCTGTCTGGCTACCCTGGCACAAGGCTTTTCGGCCCAACAATACCTCCGCACCAAAACCAATGCGGAACTCGACTTCAAAGCGCAACAAAACAGGCCCATTGAAACGTCCGTTCCTGCCATCGGCGCGCATCCCGTACTGTTGCAACGCTTGAAAAAATGGCGTACCGATACAGCCAGCCACTTAAATGTGGAAGCATTCCAGGTGCTTTCTACCAAACTGTTGCTCGAAATTGCTGAACTATTACCGACCACACCGGCAGAATTAAAACGCATAAAAGGGATAGGCGCTGCCAAAATAAAGCAATTCGGCCCAGCCATGCTTGACCTGATACACCAGTATTGCACCGAAAAGTCGATTGATTTTGAACCGCTTTCCGCCAATGCGTTCGACCCCGCGCCACCCAAACCCGATACGAAATTGATCAGCCTGGAAATGTTTCAATCTGGAAAAACCATTGACGAAATTGCGGCCGAACGCGTGATGGTAACGAGCACCATTGAAGGCCATTTGTCGCATTTTATCGTCTTAGGCAACCTGGAAATCAGCCATTTCCTTCCCATGGAGCAGGTGGAAGAAATCAGCCAGTATTTCATGGAACAACAAACCACCGCAACGGCGGGTGCCAAGTCGCACTTTGAAGATAAATACTCGTTTGGACAATTGAAAATGGTGGTAAAACACCTGGAACGACATGGATTTGCCCCTAATCCAGTGTGATTTACGCGCGCGCTTTGCTTTTATCTACAAGATAAGCCGCAAGCACCACGATCCAGGGTAGCGCCGCAACAAGCAGGCCCGGCCAGCGCAATTTGAACACAAAACGCAAGGCCAAGCTTAAAATCAGCACCAAAATCATTAAGAGTGTGATCCAGGTATTCAGGGTATCGGATGCCCCAAAACTGCGTCGAAAACCACCGCCCACTGTCGAAAGTACCAGCAGCAAGGCATCTAATACCCAAAAAAGCCAAAAAAAGAATCCCATGGTTAGTTTTGATAAAAGGTGACTCGAATCAATACATATACGGAGCCTGCGATCAAAACGAACAGCGAAAACAGAATACCCACCATGTAAGCCGTACCGATGCCCGGTCCTTGTTTACTGTAATGTTCCATGGCCGTTTCTAAAAAAAAGTGGCTCCCCAATACGCCTGCTACCCAAATACGCAGCAGCAGCCAGGGACGTACCACGCCCGGAACATACCACAACAAAAAACTAAGCAGCACCAATAAAGGCGCAATATTGGAGGTTTGGAGGATGATTTTATCCATTAATTTGGTGGGCGGATGGTTGGCCTGCGCGAGCCAAAGGGCCACACCGTAAGCAAGGGCCCAAATCAGTTCGGGGCCAATAAGTAGTTGAAAATAACGCGACATAACAGGCTGTTTGGTTAAATTATGCTGCCCAAACCAAGGAAAATCCTCAATTTGGGCAGAAAGATACATAATCACCTAAAACGATTCGGCGCTTAGCACCTGGAATATTACTTATTAAACTTGTTACTCCACACCGCAACAAGTCTATTGCACCGGCAGTATATTGTATTGCAAATCAGCAATTTCCAGTTCAAGCCAGGAAAAGTCGCCGTCCTTCAGCTGCCAGGTAACCACCGACTTGGATGGAATCACCACGCCGTCAAAGGTGCGTACACTGGACATATCGTTTTCAATATGCCATTTTTCAAGGGTCTCTCCGCCTTTTTGGCTGTAATAACGCAGCGCATCAAAACTCTTCAAAGCCCCGTTTGCATCGAAGTTGAAAACGCCCGACGCTTCAACAGAGCCAAAACGCATGGTGGCTCTAGCATGCAAGCTATCGATGGCTTCCCAGTTCACAAAAGCACTCAAAGCCGCACTCGGAAACCAGCAGGTTTCGGCTAAATACCGCATCATCGAACCTTGGTCAATGGTGGGCCCTTGGGCATTGGCAACCGTAAACAAGCCCATCGTTTTTACCAGCATATGCCCCTTGCCTTCCTGATACAGATCGCGTGCAATCATGTGCATCCAGGGTTTTCCGGCATCGGCCATCCAAATAAAACCCGGGTTGGTTACGGTAAAATATTGGGTAGCGGAGAGCGGCGTCCATTTGCCATTTGGCTTAAAACGCATTTGCCCGGTTTGATGGAGGGATACGAATTGTTGCATCGGTTTGCCAATTACCTGCGAAAATTCCATCCATTTTTGCACAATTGGCGGCAAACCTGCTACCATTGCCTGGGTTAAAACCGGGGCTACAGGCACCACTTTGGGCAGAAAACCATGCAAATCGGCCGCAATTTGTTTTCTAAATTGCCAACTTCCTGCTGCGGGCAAGAGTACCAGCAAAATGATTACATTAGCAATCGTGCCATACCGGGCGTCGTGCCAATAAGCAAAAATCAGCCATTGCGAAATTACAATCCCGCCGACCGCCAACATCCACCAAGCATCATTTTTAAGCAAAAACAACAAGGCCGCAACGAGCAAAAGGAGCGCAGCAAGCAGCCAAAAAACACCGACTGTTTTTGAAATCGGGGTACTCAATTGACTGAAACTGGCTAATTCAAACGCCTTTGCAAAACCCATCAGGTGAATCAGGCCGTGAGCCAATAATAGAATCAGGAATAAATTTCGGAGCATGGTTGTTTTTTTACCGCGTTAGTTGGGCTGTGTCGAGCATAACGGCTTTAAAAAGCGCGTTAAAAGTCTTATTGACCTGCATTTGGTAAATTTCGGCCCTACACGCGTATAAAACAATGACAACGATCATTGCCAAGGCTAATAACGACAACTGCTGGCAAGTATATGGCAGCATCGGGTTTCGGTTTTAAGACTGGTTGTTGGAAAAATGCAGTCTATGGCACACAAATACCTATTCGCCCATAGGCTCAAACGCCCCACAAGGCTGAAGATCCTTGATAGTCAGGCTGAGTACCGTTTGTCCGTGCCACGCCTCCTCCCGAATGGAGTAAAGAATGTCAAACGGACCATCGCGCAGCGCAATAAACCGATCGCCCAATCCGAATCCAATACCGGTTATAGCATTACCGCCATCGGCCTGGCGCAGGGAAAGGCGTACATGGTTGTTGTCCAATAGTTTACTTTTACCCGTATCTACCACCGCTTTTGCCCAAAAAACAGGGCTGCGGTTTTGTGGACCAAAAGGTTCGAACCGTTGCAAGGTTTTCCAAAAACGGTGGTTGATCGCATCCAAACGCAAAGGAGCACTGATTTCGAGCAAAGGCCGTTCATCCTCCAAAGAAACCTGTTCTTGTACCAATTCCTCAAAACGTTCTGCAAACGCAGCAACATTTTCTACCGGCATTTGCATCCCCGCAGCAAATGCATGGCCGCCAAAAGAATAAAACAGGTCTTCGCAAGCCTGCAAGGCCATATACAAATCAAAACCCCGTACGGAACGCGCTGAACCAACCACGCGGCTATTGCTCAAAGTCAAAACTACGCTGGGCCGATGAAACTCTTCTGTAAGCCGGCTGGAGGCAATCCCAATAATCCCTTTATGCCAATCGGGATTGTATAAAACGATGCTTTTGCGGGTATTCCAATCGGGCAAATCCATAAAAAGTTGCCTTGCCTCAGCCGCAGTGGCGTAATCGACTGTGCGTCTTTGGCGGTTGCGGTGTACCAGCGTACCTGCACGCTCCAGGGCGCTGTTGCGGTCTTCGGCAAGCATTAATTGAACGGCTTCCCGGGCATCTCCCAGGCGTCCGGCCGCATTAATGATGGGGCCCATGCCAAATACCAGGTCTGAAATGATGAGTGGATAACTTTTGTTAATCCGGGTAATCAGCGCCCACAATCCAGTACGTGGGTTTTGATTCAATTGGCGCAAACCCAAAAATGCGAGCACGCGATTTTCACCCGTAATCGGAACAATATCGCAAGCGATGCTGATGGCGACCAAATCCAGCAAAGGTTCAATTTCGTGCACGGGTACCTGCTGGGATTGCGCCATGGCTTGGGCCAGTTTAAACGCAATACCACAACCGCTCAACTCTTTATATGGATAAGGACAATCGCTGCGTTTTGGATCAAGGTTGGCGATCGAAACAGGCAATCCGCCTTCTGGCACATGGTGGTCGCAGACAATAAAGTCGATGCCGTAACTTTTGGCCAAGGCAATGGCCTCGTGGGCTTTAATACCGCAGTCGATGGCAATAATGAGTTTGCAATTGCTTGCGCGCGCGTATTCCACGCCCGTCAGGCTCACGCCATAGCCCTCTTTATCGCGATCGGGCAGGTAAAAATCAATATTTTTGTAAAAATTGGATAAAAACGCATACATCAGCGCAACGCTGGTCGTGCCATCTACATCATAATCGCCATACAAAAGGATACGTTCGGACTGATGCATGGCTTTATGGATGCGTTCTACGGCCAAATCCATATCCTGCATCAAAAAAGGGTCGTGCAGGGCATCTAATTGAGGTTTGAAAAACTGTTCTGCTTCGGAACGGTTGGAAACGCCGCGTTGCACAAGTAATTGGCAAAACAGGGAATTGATTCCCAGTTCAGATTGGAGTTGTTGTACCCGGGCCGGGTCGGCAGGAAGCAGATGCCAGCGTGGCGTTTTCAAATGGTGTTCTGTTGTAGAAAAAGTGCGGGGTGCGCTTAATTCGGTCAGGGAACCGGCGGTTGAATCCGGTTGCTTGGATGGGTGGCTCATTTGATTAAAATTAAGATTAAAAAAGGTGATTTGCAGGATGAATTGCTTAAAATTCATTCCTGCAAAGGTAAGGTATTTCTACCAGCTGCGCACCTGATGTGGATAGCGAATCACATATGCTTCTTTGATCAATTGTGTGAGGCGATCACGCAACTGTTCGATACCTTCTTTGCTTTGTGCAGAGATGAAAATGTTTTCGCCATAGTTGTGCATCAGCCGTTCTTTTAAGTCGGCTTCAATTTCCAGGCGGGTTGGGGCATCCAGTAGATCGTCAAAAAAGGTTTCCCGGTACAAATCCACTTTATTGCCGATCATCAGGGTCGGTTTTTCGGCCACGCCCAGTTCCTCCAGCGTTTTTTGCACTGTTTTAATATGGTCTTCAAATTGCGGATGGGCAATATCCACTACATGCAACAGAATATCGCATTCGCGTACCTCATCGAGGGTGCTTTTGAAACTTTCCACCAGGTGATGCGGCAATTTTCGGATAAAACCAACCGTATCAGAGAGTAAAAAAGGGACTTGTCCGAATACAACCTTGCGCACCGTCGTATCCAGGGTGGCAAATAATTTATTCTCGGCCAATACTTCCGATTTGGAGAGCAGGTTCATGAGGGTGCTTTTACCCACATTGGTGTAGCCCACGAGTGCCACTCGAATCAGTTCGCCCCGGGTTTTACGTTGTGTTTGCGATTGCCGGTCAATGTCGCGCAATTTATCTTCCAGGATTTTAATCCGATATTGTACAATGCGTCGGTCCGTTTCAATTTGGGTTTCCCCCGGACCGCGCATACCGATACCGCCGCGCTGGCGTTCCAAGTGCGTCCACAAACCGCGCAGGCGGGGGAGCAGGTACTTCATTTGAGCCAGTTCTACTTGTGCTTTAGCTTGGGAAGATTGAGCGCGGTTGGCAAAAATATCAAGGATCAGGGTAGAGCGATCCAGAATTTTAACCTTAAGGGCCTCTTCCAGGTGATTGTTTTGCCTTCCGGTGAGGTCATCGTCAAAAATCACCAAATTAATTTCCGGATGCCGGTCGAGGTACACGGCGATTTCTTTAACCTTGCCACTGCCGATAAAATGCAGGTGATCAGGATGTTGGAGGCGTTGGGTAAAACGCTTCACCGTAATAGCGCCAGCGGTGAGCGCTAAAAATTCGAGTTCATCAAAGTATTCATGGGCCTGGGTCTCGTTTGAGTCGGGTGTGATCACGCCAACCAGGATTGCGTACTCTGTTTCTTTTTTTAAACTATCGGTTTTTTCACCGAGTGTCCATTCTTTTGCCATAGGAGCGCCGTCTTAGGCTGCATGTTTAAGGTAGTGTAGTTGCGGTGGACGTGGTAGCGGTAGTTTGAAACCTCCAATACGCCTACTTTGCAACGATACGAATACAGCCTGAACACACAAAGATACGGGGAATTAGGCGCGAAACTTCAAAGTTTAATAATCTATATTTGTCTTTGACAAATGCTTGCAGTTTTTTATTGACTTATTCTTAATTTCAGATTAATTCTTTCAGAAAATTACATAACTGTCACATTCTTGACTCTTCTAAAAAAGAAATAATAAGTACCATTAATTGGGTATAATTACTAGATTTTAAAAATGTACCTTTGCGGAAGAAAATTCGAACCAAATTATGCAGGAATATTATTCCCTGTCATAAATTATTTCAATTTATTTCCCAGTGTATATTTTAATACCTCACGAATTGATTTACTGATTTTTGTTGCATGTTAAATACACGTGGCATACATGTTAACTACATGAATGCTGGTTAATCAACCAATTTTAATTCGTTGGTTTGCGGCATTTTATCGTCATTAATCTGCTTCACGCATTTCATCCAAAATTCGCTTTTTTGCATAGCACCGATGATGTACATCGTCGGAACAGAGTTGCTATGTTTTTTGAAAAAATACCTGGTTATTACAAGTCCTAATTGTAATCTTCTTTTTAAATCTCTGTTAATTTCCAATGCACACAACGCGATGGCAATTTGATTTGTACCAACAAATCAGGGTAATTTTATTGCCTAAACGAAATTGAATCTTCATTAACTTCTTATAAATTTTGTGCCAAAAGCACATAAAGACTAACTTTTATGAAAACTAATTTCAACAAACTGCTATGCTTGGTACTTGTGTGTGTATCATGCCAGCTTCATGCTCAAAATTGGGGTGCTTTCACTCCGACCTTATCACAGTTAGACAGTGCACAACGTGCGCAGTATTTGTCGAACCTGAGCAATTTGCAAACTTCTTGGAACATCGATTCCCTGAACCTGGGATCTGGCCTGGATAGTTTGAACGCAGCCCTGGGTGGTATTGATCCAACCACGGGTCTTGACAGCCTGTCCGCAGAATGGGGAATCCGTCGGGATTCTTTGTTGAGCTGGCTGCCTGGTTCTGTGTTGAACGCACCCGATCAGGATACCCTCCTTTCTGAATTCGACCGTATCCGCGACATTTGGTTTGCTAACAACGACAGCATCACCCGCGGTTTTGGTCTTTACCAAGATAGCTTGCAGGGGAATGTGCCTGTTTTTGGTACCAGCTTCGATACATTAGGTGCCGAACACCAACTGAGCCTCGACAGCCTGAACCAAAACTTGACGGCCGCTTTTGACACCACCTCAGCCAATGGGATCAGCAACATCAGCAGCTTTTTTGATCAAATTTTTAACAAAAGCCTATTCACCTCTTTGGAGTTATACGGTGGCCGTGCTTCTACCACAGGCAGCTATTATGGCAGCAATTTCAGTATCCCTGCCAATGTAATCGGTATGCGCTCGGTAGAACAATTTGACCGTACCTGGGAAGCCCGCTGGGCTTTTCAAGTAAGTGGTACCACCAAAGCAATTGGCGACCCTGCCAACGGCGAAAAAGATGCCGCTTCTGGTAACGATCGCTTCAACCCACTTTCCATTGATGGCAATTTCTCCATCATGTACAATTTGAACATCCTTTCTATTGGCGAGAACTTGCCGGTTCGCCTCATTTCTTTGCTTGGTTTTGAAGCATCTTCTTTCTGCCCAACTTACCGCGAATTTAACCAACCCTTTACCAACAACAATAAAGGATATACAACGGGTTGGGGACCACAAATTGGCGCAGGTTTCTCTACGAAAATCGCCCGTTTTACGGCTTTCACCCTCGGTACCTTGTCGTTTGGTGAAGTAAACCTGGGTGGACCAGAATATCGCTACTTCAACACCCAGATCGAAGCGGGTATCCGTTTCGACAATAAAGTGACCATGCGGGTGCGCACTGGAACGACCAGCTGGGCGCCGCAAAGCCATAAGATTTTCAACAACCACCAAGTGACAATTGGCTTGCCAATTTCTGCTTTGTTTAAGTTGTAAATCGAATTTACCATGAAAATTGCCGGAAATCAATCTAAACTGATCCATTTCCGGTCACGCTGTTTCTCCAGTACACCTGATCATCCTGTATTCCGAATATCGTAGCGTATGAATGGCCCTGCATGCAGGGCCATTTGTATTTTCAGCGGGTTGGTGGTCTTTTATCTGATCACCATAATTTCTCGTACTTTTGCCCGCTCCGGTGCACGTTTTTTCATTTATTCCATTTTACAACACCTGCCGACGCTGGTGCTCGGACAATACGGCGGGAAACTACCCTTTCATGATGCCTCGTTTTTTGCACTTTCGGCCGGTTTTATGCCTCGTTTTTTTTGTTTTTTCATCGTTTTGCTTGGTACAAGCCCAAGAAGCGCCTACACTTAACTACTACCTGCCGAATACCGTTTATGATAAAACGGTTCCAACACCAGCGCAGTTTCTGGGCTTTGAAGTAGGTGCATGGCATGTGAGCCACGACCAACTGCTTGCCTACCTGCGCGAACTCGCACGCACCAGTCCGCGTGTGCAATTACGCCAGTACGCGCGTACACACGAGCAACGCCCTTTAATTTGCCTTACAATTTCGGATACGGCCAACTTAAACAACCTGGAATCGATTCGTACCCAACGACTTACGTTGTTAGACCCCGCAAAAGCCGATCAGGTGGCGCTGGATAAAATGCCCGCAGTATGGTATGCCGGTTACTCGATTCATGGCAATGAAACCAGTGGAAGCAATGCCGCCCTGTTGTTTGCCTATTATTTGGCCGCCGCCGACAACCCGGAACTGAACCAGTTTCTGAAAAATACCGTGGTGCTGCTTGATCCTTGCTTCAACCCCGATGGCATGCAACGCTTTTCAAATTGGGTGAATAGCCGCCACAGCAAAACCCTGAGTGCCGACCCCGCCGGAGACGAATTTAAAGAACCCTGGCCTCAAGGCCGTACCAACCATTATTGGTTCGACCTAAACCGCGATTGGCTGGTGATGCAACAACCCGAATCGGCCGGACGGGTGGCAATCCTGCAAGACTGGAAACCCAACGTGATCACCGATCACCACGAAATGGGCAGCAATTCCACTTTTTTCTTTCAGCCAGGGGTGCCTTCGCGGGTCAACCCGATCACGCCCGCCCGCAACCAGGAACTCACCGCTAAAATTGCTACCTACCACGCCAAACTCCTTTCCGCCAGGAAAATCCTGTTTTTTACCCGCGAAAACTACGACGACTTCTATTACGGGAAAGGATCTACCTACCCGGATGTAAATGGCGGCATCGGTATCCTGTTCGAACAGGCCAGCAGCCGGGGCAATATACAGGAAACCGACAACGGGCTGCTCACGTTCCCGTATACCATTCGCAACCAGGTGCTTACCTCTTTTTCGACCATGCAGGCAATTGCCGAAATGCGGGTGGAATTGAATGAATATTTGCGCCGCTTTTACCAGGAAAATAAGGAGGTTGCTAAACAGGATGCCGTAAAAGCATACATTTTTGGGAGTGCATTGGGGCAAGAAGCCATGGCGCCCTTACTTCAGATATTAGACCGCCACCGCATTCGATGGAATGGCCTGTCCCAGGAAATCAAGGTGGGAAATACGCGTTTTGCGCCCAATAAAGCGGTCATTGTGCCTTTGGATCAGGCGCAATATCGACTTATCAAAGGCATTTTTAGCGCTCCAACCAGTTTTCAGGACTCCATTTTTTATGATATTTCGGCCTGGACGCTCCCTTATGCAATGGGCCTTGATTTTGCTGAACTAGGGATCAAAGATTTTAACCCTGCTTTATTGGCCGAACCGGGCTTTGCAACCGAAGTGCCTATCCAAACCTACGACCCGCTGGCCCCCAGTCCTTTTGCTTTTGCCGTGGAATGGGGACATCCTCAATCGCCCCGCGCGTTGGCTGCATTATTGCACGCGGGAATCCGTGTCAAAATGGCCATGCAGCCCTTCAAGGCCGATAACCGCGCCTATGCTGCGGGAACGCTTTTGATTCCAGCCGACCGCCAGACAACGGAAAGTAACCTCCTGGGGCAACAATTAAAGGCTATTTTGCCCACAGAGATCACACTATTTTCCATAAAAAATGGCCTGACGGAAGAAGGGCCAGATTTGGGCAGCAGCAAATTTCCGGTTTTGCGGGCTCCAAAAGTGCTTATGGTGACCGGCGATGGCGTAAATCCAGCCGATGCAGGCGAAATCTGGCATTTGTTGGATACCCGATATGGTCTTTCGATGACGATGATTGACCATGACCGCATAATCAATGCCAACCTTTCCAAATACAATGTGCTGGTATTGCCCGATGGCACCTATAGCCTGCCCATCGAAAAATTGCGCGAATTTGTAGCAGCAGGCGGCACCTTAATTGCCACCGGCGATGCCCTCAAATGGCTGCGCAGTGCCAGCCTAATTACCCTCGACATCCGCAATGCGGCCGTAGATGCACCCCTAAAACGCCTACCTTATGGCGGATTAGACGATGACCTTGGCGCGTTGCGGATGCCAGGCGCTATTTTTGAAGCACAATTGGATCTTACCCATCCACTCTGTTTTGGTTATACAAGGCCTACGTTGCCCATGTTTTTAGCCGATGCGCTTTTTATTGACCCATCCAAAAACCCTTATGGCAATCCAGCTGTTTTCACTGCGAATCCGCTGTTAGCCGGGTATATACACCCCAAACAAAAACCATTGGTTGCCAAATCGGCTGCATTGGCCGTGGCAGGTATCGGAAAAGGACGGGTAATTTGTTTTCCCGGTAACCCCAATTTTCGAGGATTTTGGCTGGGTACCAACGGATTGTTTGCAAATGCCTTGTTTTTTGGCAATTTGATCAGTTCGGATGCTGCAAAATAAGGTTTTTTCTTATTAAAAATATACCATGGATACCTTTCAACTTAAAGAAGATCAGTCTTTTATCGAACTCAACAAGCTGCTGAAAGCGGTATATTGGGTAGGTACGGGCGGCGAGGCCAATATGCGCATTGAAAATGAAGAAGTGCGGGTAAATGATGCGGTAGAAACCCGCAAACGCAAAAAACTGACGCCCGGCGATGTGGTTATTTTCGACGGGAAAACGGTAAGTATCACCCTATAATCGGCTTTATTTTGACACCCAAGTTGCTGCTTATTACACCGCCGTTTACCCAGTTGAATACACCGTATCCGGCCACTGCTTACCTGAAAGGCTTCCTGAACACCAAAGGAATTGCATCTTTTCAGGCTGATTTGGGTATTGAATTGATTCTAAAATTATTTTCTCGGGCCGGTTTACAAGTTGTTTTTGATGATTTGGATGCCTCGGATATTGAACTTTCGGAAAATAGTTACCGCATTTATAGCCTGAAATCGGACTACCTGAGCACCATTCAGCCGGTTATGCGGTTTTTACAACATAAAAACCCCACGCTGGCGCACAGCATTTGCGACCGCACTTTTTTGCCGGAAGCCAGCCGTTTTCAGCAACTAGAGGATCTTGAATGGGCCTTTGGCACCTTGGGCATTCAGGATAAAGCGCGGCATTTAGCTACCTTATATTTGGAAGACCTCGGCGATTTGATCAAGGAAGCCGTGGATCCGCATTTTGGATTCAGCCGGTATGCCGAACGGTTGGGAAGGTCCGCCACGCATTTTGATCCCATCCATGCCGCATTGCAAGCGCCCGAAACCCGCTTGTCGACCTGGCTGCAGGAAATCCTGGAAACAAAAATAAAGCAGGCACAGCCTAATGTTTTGTGCATTTCTGTGCCGTTTCCCGGCAATTTGTTTGGCGCACTCAAATGTGGACAATACATCAAAAAGCACCATCCCCACATCAAAGTCGTGATGGGGGGCGGTTTTGTGAATACCGAATTGCGCAGTGTTTCGGAGGAGCGCCTGTTCGATTATGTAGATTATTTGTGCCTGGATGATGGCGAAGCCCCCTTGCTGCATCTGCTCGAACATCTTGATAATCAGCGCGAAACCGCACAACTGAAGCGCGTTTTTACCCGTATTCACGGCGTGGTAAGTTATTGCAACGGGGCGGTTGAAAAAGACATTGCCCAGCGCGAAACCGGTACCCCCGATTACAGCGATTTGCTTTTACGCGATTATTTGTCGGTCATCGAAATTGCCAATCCCATGCACCGGCTTTGGAGCGATGGACGTTGGAACAAACTGACCTTGGCGCACGGCTGTTATTGGGGGAAATGCTCTTTTTGTGATATCAGCCTCGATTATATTAAAAATTATGAACCGCTCACGGCGGCCATGTTGTGCGACCGCATTGAAACCATCGTTGCCCAAACGGGCGAAAACGGCTTCCATTTTGTCGATGAGGCGGCCCCGCCTGCACTCCTGCGCGACCTTGCTATTGAAATACTGCGTCGGCAACTTACGGTGGTGTGGTGGACCAATATTCGTTTTGAAAAAAACTTTAGTCCCGATTTGTGCCGTTTGTTGAAAGCCGCGGGCTGTATTGCGGTCACCGGCGGATTGGAAGTTGCTTCCGACCGACTGTTGACAAAAATGCAAAAAGGGGTGACGGTGGCCCAGGTTGCGCGGGTAGCCGATGCTTTTACCCAGGCAGGCATTATGGTACATGCTTATCTGATGTATGGTTTTCCGACCCAAACGGAACAGGAAACCATCGACTCTCTGGAAATGGTGCGTCAATTGTTCCAAAATGGGGTATTGCAATCGGGTTTTTGGCACTTGTTTGCCATGACCGCCCACAGTCCGGTGGGCTTGGATCCGGCTGCTTTTGGCGTCGTGCGCACCGGGCCGGAATGGGGGCGTTTTGCCGACAATGACCTCGCGCATGAGGATCCTTCCGGTGCCGACCACGAGTTATACGCAGAAGGATTGCGCAAATCCTTGTTCAATTACATGCACGGCGTAGGTTTGGATTTTCCGTTGGCTTCCTGGTTTGATGTTAAAACGCCGCGCACCAGTGTGTCTGCCAATTACATCGAACAATGTTTAATGACCTTGCCGGAATCAACCCCGCGCCCGAATGCGCTAGTCTGCTGGTTGGGCAATACACCGCAAAGCAACCCGTTTGAAATAGAGGAAGGAAAAAAACAGATCGCAATGGCCGAACTGGCTTTTAGCAACAAAAAAGAAGACTGGTATTTGGCCTTGCCCGCCGAAACAGGCACTTGGTTGGCCGAAATATTGGGTGAAATCAGTTTGCCCGGAAAGGGGCCGATGTTATTCAACACGTTCCAGGCCCGCTTTCAGGCAGCAGGTTTAGATGCAATCGACCCATTTTTGCAATCGCCGGAAGGACAGGCATTGCGCGAAAAGGGGTTGTTGATTGTGTGATTTTATGCGTTGCGCAAGGATTTCATGGGGTCTTGTCGGGCAGCCCGCGCCGCTTGCCCTGCTACCGTAAGAAATGCGATAAAAACGGTCAAACAGCCTGCAAGTACAAACATCCACCCTTGAATATCAATACGATAGGCAAAATCGGACAACCATGCCTGCATGATGTAATAAGCCGTTGGACAGGCAATCAGCATGGCCCAAAATATCCATTTTAATACAGGTGTGCTCAAGGTTCCGACAATTGATAAAACAGAGGCACCCAGTACTTTTCGAATGCCAATTTCTTTACGCCGCTGATTTGTTGTGAATATAGCCAGGCCAAGTAATCCAAGACAAGCCACCAGAATGGTCAGTCCAGCAAAAATACCCAGTAAAATACCTGTTTTTTGTTCCGCCCGGTAAGTTTCCTCAAAACGATCCTCCAAAAAAGAATAGGTAAATTTTGCAATATGTTCGGATCTGAAGTTAAGGTTTGCTCAAATACTTTCCATTTGCCAGCCAGGGCATCAACATCCGGCAATATCAACACCTGCTCTTTTTGGTAACCCAGTTGCTTGTTTCGAATAAAACGCAACTGACTATATACAACTAAAGTGCTTATAATGAGCATGATAGATACAAAAAACTGAAATACAACCAGGCCATTTCGCAACATGGGTGCACGCGCAAACTGATCAATGTGACCTTTTAGGACCGCTACGGGTTTAAAACTTGATAAAAAATAAGCAGGATAGGCCCCGGCCAACAGGCTCGTAATAATCCCAACGGCACATAAGCCAGGCAGCATCCAGGGCTGTGAAACCGGATCTATAGACAAATGGACCACAAAAAAGTCATTAAAAGCAGGAAGAATCATCGCAACAATGCCCAATGCCAAACCAAGCGCAATGCTGGTCAATAACATCGATTCGAGTAGAAATGAACGAATTAAATGACCCTTGCTGGCACCCATCAATTTGTGTATCCCGACCGATGGCGCCCGCTTGCCCGCTACTGCAGTGGAAAGGTTCATAAAGTTGATACAAGCAATCAGCAACACCAAAATAGCAATTGCAAAACAACCATATACATATTGCATATTACCACTCGGAGAAAGGTCATTTGCAAAACCGCTGTCCATGTGAATGTCTGTAAGCGGCTGCACATGAAAACTAAGGTCGTTGCCCTGCTTGCGGAAATCCGAAAGCGACATACCCATGGCCACCTGCATTTGTGGACCAATGTATTGCGCCACAGTTTGGGGTAATTTAGCCTCAAAGGCTTCAAAAGAAGCATGTTTATCTAAAACCAAATAGGTGAAAAAATTGGAGGTCATCCAACTATCGGATTGTGCTTCCGGCAAGCCTGTGGTGGATATAAAAACATCGAAATGAAAATGTGCATTTTCCGGAATGGGGGCCAGGACACCAGTAACCTTGTATGATTTATTCCAGTCATCCACCTGAATAATTTTTCCCAGGGGATCTTCCAAGCCAAATAAACGCTGGGCCATTGCCTGGGTAAGTACGAGGGCATTGGGGTCTGCCAATGCTGTTTTAGCATCGCCTTGCAGCAACGGAAGGGTGAATACTTGAAAAAAATCTGGATCTATATAGGCTGCGGCTGCATCCCGAAATTCATTTCCTTGATACACCAGCATTGGGGTGCCCGCCTGACGTAAACGGGTAGCCGCTTCCACTTCCGGGTAATCTGCTTCCAAAGCGGCTGCAACCGGGGGCATTACAGACGATTCGTTCATTTTTTGCCCTTGCACCGTGCCGCGAAACGTGATGCGTACGATTCGATCGGCCAATACATTAAAACGATCATAACTTAATTCGTGCTGTACATATAAAAGCATCAACAAGCAAGTTGCAAGACCGATGGATAGGCCCAGTATATTAATACCTGCATGCACTTTATGGTTCCACAGGTTGCGCACGATCAATTTTAGGGTAATATTTACCATCAATACAGCGATGCTTTTAAGGTCCAAATAATAAACAAGTATCTAGATCATGCCAAAATATAAAAAATTGATTTGCATTATTTTAAATATTTTAATAAAATAAATTAATGTTCAAAACCGAACGATACTGTCCAAAATCGGACAAGCGTTTTTGGGTCAGCGCGTAGTGTATTTGAAAATTAGCCGGTTTTGCTACATTGTCCAGCAAAACATACATAGAATTAAAATCAGAAATACCAGGAAAAGCCTATTTTGCACACACTATCAACATCCAATAATCACTTGGCGCCTATGAAACGGGCGTTTAAACTCTATTTCCCATGCGATTTATCATTTCCCTGCTCCTCAACGGACTTATTATTTACGCTTGCGCCGAATTTTTCTCTGGCATCCGGGTGGCTGGCTACCAGGAGGCGGTTATTGTAGCGTTGTTGCTGGGTGTGGTCAATTTTTTTATCCGTCCAATCCTGACAATCCTCACCTTACCGATCACGATTTTGACCCTGGGGTTGTTTTTATTTGTCATCAACGGCGTGATGATACTGATCGTTGATGCCTTGTTAGATGGCTTTTCGGTGGCGGGATTGACTTGGGCAATTTTGCTTTCCGTGATTTTAGGATTGGCAAATTTTATGAATGGTGGCTTAGATGGCAAATAAATTGCCCGAAAAAGGCAATGCCGTTGATTTCTTAAATCCTTATATCAACGGCATTGCTGAAAACGGAGGGTAATTTCTATTTTTTATTAGCCATACTCACTGCGTTCGGCAATTCGATCCCCATGTTCTTAGGGATCCAAACCGTGTATGCAACCGATTCGTGCAGGGCTTCGCCTTTTACCTTTACTTGTTTTTGCAAATTCGGTGCTGTAATCACCAAGACATCTTCGCCTTCCAGCGGCTTGGCAATTAAGTTGTAACGGCCCACATTGGCCAGTTCATTCAACATCGACATGTTGCCGGAAGGTAGCCCAACACTGATTTCGAACCGAATGGTCGGATTCTCCCAGATTTTAACATCAATGGCGCCGGGTAAGTCAATGCGCACAATTCCCCTTTCCTCGATATTAAATGATTTGGAAAAAGTCTTGCTGGCAGTTTGAGATGGCAGCACAATCGGTTGGATAAGCAGGATTAAAAACACAAGGACTCTAAAGCGATGGATCATGGCAGCCTCCTTTTTTATTTTAATGATGAATCAAAGTTAATGGTTATTATAACACAAAGCAAGTGTTTCGCAAAATTTTATTTTATATTTATAGATGTAATGCAAAATCAAATAGTTGTCTGGGTATTGGACCTTTTTTTCTTGCAGGGGTTTAAACGGGCTTTGATGTACCTTCGCAGAAAAAAAATACCAACCAATCATGAAACATTTCCTCTTCTTTTGCTGCCTACTCTTTTCGATGCAAGGTTTTGCACAAAAGCCCGCAATTGCCATCCAATCTGAATCCACCGCGCGCCTGCAAAGTGGTCCGATGTTGGGTTATGCCGATATGAAAGAAGTGCTTATATGGGCACAATCTACCGCAGCCGCAACGTTTACGGTCGTGTATTGGGAACAAGGAAAACCAGAAAAACAGTTCCGTACCGACCCGGTTTTAACAGAAAAATCGACGGGATATACCGCCAAATTAATCGCTGATCAGGTAGAGCCTGGCATCAGTTACGAATACCAGTTGCTACTCGACGGTAAAGCGTTGGTGTTTCCATACCCAACTACGTTTAAAACGCAGGCACTTTGGCAATATCGCACCGATCCGCCTGCTTTTTCGGTAGCAACAGGTAGCTGCGCGTATATTAACGAAACGCAATACGACCGACCTGGAAAACCATACGGCTCTGAATATCAGATATTTAACAGTATAAAAGAACAAAAGCCGGACCTTATGGTATGGCTCGGCGATAATACCTACTACCGCGAACCAGATTGGGCCACCCGCACGGGCATGCTTTACCGCTACACGCACACCCGCTCGTTGCCCGAATTGCAAGGCTTGCTGGCTTCCACCAACCATTATGCAATTTGGGACGACCATGATTACGGCCCGAACGACAGCGACGGCAATTGGCCACACAAGGAAACTTCCTGGGATGTATTTAAGGCATTTTGGGGCAATCCTACCTTTGGCCTGAACGATCAAAAAGGCTGTACCACCTGGTTTCAATACAATGATATCGAGTTTTTCCTGATGGATAACCGCTATTTCCGCTCCGCCAACTATTGCGAGGCTTGTCCGCGTACAGCCCTCGGCAGCCAGCAATTGGAATGGTTGAAAGCATCGCTTGCCAACAGCCGCGCACCGTTTAAATTGGTGGCAATCGGTGGCCAAGTGCTTACCACCAGCCAAAACAGCGAAACATACGCGCACTTTTTTAAAGCTGAACGCGATAGCCTATTGGCCTTTATTGAAAAAGAAGATATTAAAAATGTTGTATTTTTGACCGGCGACCGGCATTTTACCGAGTTGAGCGGATACAAAAATGCAAAAGGAAACTGGGTGTATGACCTGACGACGTCTCCTTTAACCGCAGGACCGTTCACGGATGCGCTTACCAAAGACTCCAACGAACTGCGCTTATCCGAAACCGTCGCGGCACAGCACAACTTTTCCATGCTGCGTTTCAGCGGCCCGCGCCTCAACCGCGAACTGAACATCACGGTGTACGATACCAACGGGAAAGAGATTTGGACCAAAAAGATTTTGCAAAACGAACGATAAATCAACAACAGCATGGCATCTCATTTTAATCCGGTGGGCGTAATTGGCGCAGGGAGTTTCGGAACAGCAATTGCTAACCTTTTGGCCCAAAATGCCGAGGTTTTGCTGTTCAGCCGGAAACCAGAAACAGTACAATCGATCAATGCAACGCGCACCCACCTCGGGGTAGCGATTGCGCCACGTGTAACCGCCATCAACGATCTGCAGGAACTGGCGCAGCGATGCACCCTGATTATGCCCATTTTGCCCTCCAACAGTTTTCGGAGTATGATTCAAGCGCTCGCGCCATTTTTGCGACCGCATCATATCGTCATCCACGGTACCAAGGGGTTCGACCTCCGGGGTGTGGAAGAAGAAGACTTGGATCGGCCGGATTTTACCATCAACCGCAGCAATGTGCGCACGATGAGCGAGGTGGTATGGGAAGAAAGCAGTGTGGTCCGGGTAGGATGCTTATCCGGACCAAACTTAGCCGCCGAGATCATGGCCGGGCAACCTGCGGCGACCCTCGTGGGCAGTCGGTTTCGGGAAGTCATTCAGGCCGGACAACAAGCACTCAACAGCAGCAAGTTCCATGTTTTTGGCTCGTATGATATCCTGGGGGCTGAATTGGCCGGGGCGCTCAAAAATATTGTGGCACTCGGTTCGGGGGTGTTGGGTGGACTGGGGCTTGGGCGCAACATTCAAGGCTTGCTGATTGCGCGTGGGTTGGCCGAAATGGTGTATTTTGGCAAATCGTTGGGCGCTTCCAGTCAGGCCTTTATGGGGGTAGCAGGGATCGGTGATTTGGTTGCTACCGCCACCAGTCCGAATTCACGCAACTACAGCTTTGGTATGCGCCTCGCGAAAGGCGAAACCGCCGCCGAAATACGCGGCGCCATGCCCGAACTGGCAGAAGGGGTGCGTACCCTTAAAATTGCCCGTCTGTTGGCCCGCCATTACAAATTACATGTGCCAATTACGGATATGCTGTATGCCGTTGTATATGAGCAGTTTCCAATAGAAAAAGCGTTGGAATACCTGATGACCTACCCGTATGCAGTAGATGTGGATTTTCTGTAGAAACCAAAAATATTTAATTGTTTAACGGACTGAAAATTAAAACATTATGGAGTTTTCACCCTTTTTACTTCAATTCCCCGAAATCGGCCCAAAACAATTGCGTGTGATCAACCTCCAAATGGATTTAGGTGAATTGCCAAAAGGAGAATATGGATTTGTCAATCTGTACTGTGAAGACAAGAAATGCGATTGTAGAAGAACTATGATTTATGTGTTAGCCCAGGGTGCAATACCTGGCAGCAAGCCTTTAGCGATCATTTCATATGGCTGGGAATCGAAGGCTTTTTATAAAAATTGGGCACCCCATTTTAATGATCTTGATATAATGTGGTTCAAAGGGCCCGCTTTAGATCCTTATCAATACCAATCCAAACACGGTGCGTTTTTCCTGGAACTTTTTAAAGAAGCATTAAAGGATTCAAAATACAAGGAAAGGCTAATTAGGCATTACGTTATGTTTAAGCAAAAGATGGGAATGAAATTACCCAAAAATCTTGTCAACTGGTCAAGTGCATTCCTGGATTGTGGTTGTGGTAGCGGATTAAAATTTAAGTTTTGCTGCGGAAAAGGTTTGAAATAAATCAACGCTTAAATGTTTGGCACCCGCAAACTGTCAGTTTTCAATTGTCAACTATCCATTAAAATGAAATATTTACTCCTAATCATTTTCCCCGCCTGCCTCTTTGCCCAAAAAGGCGATCCGAACTATTACCCGCAAAATGCGGTGATCCAGGCCCCGCTATACGATTGCTACGCCCGAAATTTGGATGCCGGTAATGCTGCCCGCGATAAAGGCGACTGTGTTGCTGCGGTAAAATATTACCAGGAAGCCCTCGAATGTGCCGACGTGCAAGACAACACCCCCCGCTTAGCCGAGTTGGAATTGCTGATACGGCAATGTGAAAAGGAGCCGGCGCAGGAGGCAAATCCATTCGCCCAGGAGCGTGCGCCCTTAACGTTCGGCATGCACTCAAGTCGTCAGTATATCCCTACCGCAGCGTTTTTGCGTTATGCTGGCGATAATTGTTTTTCTATTACCCGCCAGGAAGCCGATCGTGCTTTTGCCCAGCGTTGTTGGGACGATGCCGCCAAATTGTATCGCGCGGCCAAAAGCTGCGCCGACGCCAATCAAACGGAACGCAGCAGCATGAATGATCATATTGCGGATTGCCGACAGGCCGCCGAAGACGAATTGCGCTTCAGAGAACAGGAGGCTATTCGGCTGGCGCGTAATGCGATTGCCGATAACCTGGCTGACGATGCCCAAAATATATTGCTTCAGTTCGACCGCAGCTTCGCTTATCGTTTGGCCGATTTTGCCAATGAATACATCGCGCCAGATGATAATCCGAACTGTGTCCAGGCCTTACTCGATGCCTGGTATTATAAACCGACTGTTCAAAATCAGGCCCTTCAAGTGCCATTTTGCTACCAATTGGCCGGTAATTTGCCTGCCAGCACACAAATATGCGTATTGGGCAAGGGGAAAAATGCTAAAATTTATGCTTTTGCGCCCCAACAACCCATCTTGTGGAGCTGGAATGCACAACGTTTTGAACCCCTGGAGCCCGTAACGTTCAATGAATTGTACTATTATTTTGCCGCAGCGCCGGATGACAAAACCCTGGTGTTTTTTGCCGATAAAAACTTGATGATCTGGCGCAGCGCCACCCAGTTTGTAAAAGTACCTGTAAGCAACCTCAGTGCCTGGGCATTCAATAAAAATGGCGATGTGTTATATTATTATGATGCCGGGGCGGCGACCATTTTCAGCATCAACTTGAAAGATCAATTTGGCCAACGCAAAGGCCTTGCTAAAAAAATAAATGTAGAGAAGTTTTTTACCGTAGAAGCGCCTGAACTGCAACGTTTTGAACTTTTTGGCAACCAACTTTGGATGGGTTTTAGGGATCGGCTGGAAGTGTGGGGACAAAAAATGAGCGATAAATCCTGGGAATTGGAAAAAACGATGCACTACGCCCGTACACCCAATTTTCTGATTGGAACGCATATCTATCCAGCCGCACAAACCGTTGTGCTACAAGGTGATAGCACCCTGGTGTTCAATATTGCGGCTGCATTTGAAAAAGTAAGCACCTTGGCACCTAGTTTATTGCTGGATGGTCAGGTAATGACCACTACAGCAGATGCAAAAATGACCGCAAGGGTAGTGCCTAGCACCGATGCATTGCCCGACCGACTGATTATTTCGAGCAATGAACAAGGCAATACACTCTTTGGCGCTTTTTTAAACCTTAATGCTTGGCCGGAGTTTCCCAACGGCACTTTTTCCAACGATAACCGATGGTTGTTTTCTGTATCGCTCAATGGCGCGCTTTATGCCTGGGATCTTTCCACACGGCAATCGGATTGGCTAACCGGTTTTGAAACGGTAGAAAGTTTGAACCTCAGTCCCAATGGCGCTAATTTAGTTGTACAAACCGACCGTCAATTGGAATTACAGAATCCTAATCAGTCGGGTACACCTAAAATTTTGATGCCTAAAGTAGCGTCAGGCACGGTGGTATGTGCGGTTTCGAACAACTGGGTGGCACTGTGTGAAGGCCATGATACCTTACATTGTGTGGCCAATTCGGGACAATTGGTGCGCGATTTCGCCGCCCAAACCACCACAGATGGCGCAATGGTGGTTGCTTTTTCTGAAGAGGATCAGCGTATTGCCCTGGTGGAAAAAGACAATGCGGTAGTGGTCAAATCCCTGGAAACCGGTGTTACCGTGGCCAGTAAAAAGTTTGATGAAAACATCAAATCTTTGCATTTTATACCCGGTTCCGGCGAAATTGTGGTGCTGTTGCAAACAGCGCAAAATACTGGTCAAAACCCGCGCAATACAGCAAAACTATGGAGATATACAGGGGCCGGCAGCAATCCACGGGTGGTACGCCTGCACAATTATCCCATCCAAATGCTGTGTGTAAGCCAGCAAGGCGACCTAGTTGCCTTTTCGGATGGCCATGATGTGCGCATTTTTAGTATTTATAATTTATCCGATGAATTGGTCCGCATCAACCACAGCAAAGACCTGGAAATTACCGCGATTACTTTTCGGGAAGATGGCGAGGCCCTGGCAACCGGCTACAAAGATGGGACCATTGATATTTGGGATATCCTCCGAGGAGAAGTCTTGATTAAGTTACAAGCGGTGAGTCAGGCCGTAGATTGCTGGGTAAAATCGATGGCATTTCTCGAAAATGGTAAAAAAATCAGGCAAATTAACAGCAACGCTACCATTGCTACCCGCGACCTGGACCCAACCGCCATTCGTGATCAGGCGCAATCGGTGTACCGCCGTTTATTGCCGTTTACAGCCGAGCAAATCAGTGAGTACGGCCTGGAAAATGCCATGAATTATCCGGGCAATTTCGAACGCCTTGCAGCATCGGGTGATTGGCCGCTTATCCGTAGTTTTTTTGAATATTACTCCTTGCAGGCCCACCGAAGCAATAATATCCGACGCGTATATGAGTATTGTGAGCGCGCATTTATTTTATACCGAAAACTGGATAAAGAAACCCAGGTTTCGCTGCGTGGTACGATGTTGGAAATGTTGCACGATTATCACTGGAAATGGCTATTGCGCGGACAAATTTCTGAGGCAGCGTCGGTCGTATCCCAAATGGATAAAGATTTTGATCATCCGCCGCAAGCGCAGGAAGCCGCCGCGTACACCGCCTTGCTCAAAGGAGATATCCGCAATGCGACCAGTTTGTTTACAGATTGGGCCTATTGGACCCACAATACCCAATTTATACCATATGAACAAAACTGGTCGGCCCTGGATACCCTGCACGCCAAAATCAGACAACTGGCCGAATACGACTTGTTGGAGGCATCGCAAAAGGCCTGTCTTTGCGGGATGTTTGGCGACCTGATTGATTTGAAAAATATTTGCGGCACGGAAAGCGGTAATCTGACGGGGCTGGACTTCGATGCGACCCAAAAATTGCGGTGGAACATCCTACGTAACCGACATAAGGCAGCGCTTACGCCGAATTTTGTTAAAAAGGACAAGTTTTTACAAGCGGCCTACGCGGATGCCAAGGCTTTGCAACGAAACAACTCAACCGCATTTCGCCAAGATTTGCGGGAAGCAGCGCTCGATTTGGCCACTAATTACTTTAATTGGGGCACATTTGAAGCCGCTGGTCCGCGAAGTACCCAATATTTCAACGAATCAAATGCATTGTTAGAGCCGGGTGCAGCTGCCCTGGATACCATGCATTTGGCCCTGATGGCCGATAATTACCGGAGTTTGGGGACGCAAAACCTGTCGAAAGATCAATTAGAGGCTGCGATTGCCAATTTTGAAAAAGGCATTGAAACCTTGAATCGGTGGATCAATATCACCGGTGATGCGTTTTATCAAAACGAATTAGGCGCGCGTCTTTTTTATCAATTAAACGAACAACAGGGCATCGCCTTGCTACTTCAAGGAAAAGCAGAAGCCGCACGTCAGGCTTTTGAGCGTGCCGAACAGGTGCAATATTATGCTGCCCCTGTTTGTATCGGTCTGACTTTTTTATTGGAAGGATCGGATTCGGGTGCTTTGATTGCGCTGGGAAGTTTGAACAATGAATTAGCAGTAGGTACCGCCTTGTTTTATATGGATGCGCTGACCTTGCGTTTTCCGGATAAACGCACCGAAATCCAGCAATTTGAACAGCGTTTTAACGCAGCAACAGCGGCCACCAAAACGTTGGATACCAATAATATTGCCTATTGGCATGCAGTGCAGCATTTTAAAAAAATGGTAAACCTGGAACAATGGAATCCGGCCCTCTCATGGAGTTCCCAGGCCCTAAAAGCAGCCGAACAAGCCTTGGATGGACCTACCTCTTATAGTAATAAGGATTATTGGCTCAATGAGCACATCAACCAGGCCTATTACCTCATTTTGTCCAACAGCCGGGATAAGCAGACCTTAACCCAATCCATCACCTATTCGGAAAAGGCCCAAACCTATGTGGAATCCAGTTATGAGGGGTATGGAAATCGGGAATTGATCAAAACCAATTTAGCGCATGCCTATTGGTTGCGCAATGGTGTGGGGGATCGAGCGAAAAGTATTCAAATTTACCAGGACTATTTAAAAACAACGCCCAACAGTGATGACGACCATTGGGCATTGCTGGAAAAAGATTTTCGTGATTTGCAACGTTTTGGTGTCGAATTCACCAATTTTGATCAATTGATCGAAGCGATTCGGCCACCAGATGCAGAGTAAACCTTATTTTGACGTGCTTTTGGCCTTGTAATAGGCTACTGTTGCTGCCAATCCGGTTGCATAAGGCGTCGGTTTCAGGCCAAAAGTGCGCTCAAATTTTTCTGATAACAATACATATGGGTGGGTGTATTGGTAATTCATTTCAATCAATTCGCGGAAAAGTGGGCTAAACAAACCTAAAATTCGGAGCATAAAGGTGGGGGTTTCCTGAAATTTTGGTTTCAGGCCAAACGCCGCAGCACTCGCATCAACCCAATCCTTACCCGTCCAGGGCTCCTGGGAAGTCGGAATATTCCAGATTTGTCCGTCTGCACGCGCATCGGTACCCAGAATGGCCAAAGCAGGCGCAATATCCAGGGTATAGGTATAAGTATGGATTTTATCTGCTTTTCCCATTACGAACGCCGATTTGCCCAATACATGCCGTTCAAACAAAGTAGAATTCAGCACACTTTTGTCTGTATTCGGGCCATAAAAATCGGCAGAACGGGCAATAGTAGCACGCAAACCTTTGTTTTGCATCGCATCCAGCAACAGATCGTCTACTTGCGCCCGTACAATGCCTTTTTCACTGATTGGGTGGTGGGGCGCATCTTCTTTCATCGGGCCATCTACCTGTCCAAGTGCGTACACATTATCGAGAAATACCAATTTGGCGTTGTGTGCCAAACAAGCATCAATGGTGTTTTGCATGGCAACGGGCCAATCGCGGCGCCAAACCTTAATTTCATACGGCAAACCCACCAATAAATAAACCACTTCCGAACCTTCTGTTGCCTTTAAAACCGATGCAGCATCCAGCACATCCGCTTTTACATGCTCCCAATTGCCTGGGTAGTCACGTCTACTTACGCCGCGTAATTTGATGTTTTGTTGGGTAAGGATTTCAGCAAGATGGGCGCCAACGGCACCGTTTATTCCGAGAATTGTATGCATAAAAATTGGGCATTTAAAGGTGAATGGATTGCAACAAAGTTCGGATTATTTTAATTCTCCCGGTGTTACTTTTAGGTTTTTTAATCCACCATTGCGCACGACCCACAGGTTGGATAGTACGCCAATGGAGCTTTCGCCCAATATTTTGTGCAAATCATCAATAGACCCAACTGGTTTGCCTTCAAATTGCACCAAAATGTCGCCTGCTTGTAACTCAGAATTGCCCGCCGGGCCGTCTGCTTCTACGCTCAGGATCTGGATACCGCCTGTGGTAGACAATTGTAAGTTGGTGAGCCATTTAGCCGGTAGTTGAATGGTTTGGGCGCTGATGCCTAAATAGCCACGCCGCACTTTTCCTTCCAGGATCAATTTTCCCACCACCCATTTGGCCAAATTAGATGCTACTGCAAAACACAGCCCCTGCGCGGGCAAGATTACCGCTGTGTTTACGCCAATCACATTGCCATACGAATCGACCAAAGGGCCGCCGCTGTTGCCCGGATTGAGCGCCGCATCGGTTTGAATCACATCGTCGATGAGTCGGCCCGTTTGCGTACGCAGCGTACGCCCGAGCGCACTCACGACCCCGGCCGTCACCGAATATTGAAAACCATACGGATTACCGATCGCAATGGCAATTTGACCCACCTGCAATTGGTTGCTTTCACCAAAACCAATGGTGGAAAGGTTGTCGCCGTCTATTTTTACCACGGCTAAGTCAGTAGAAGGGTCATCGCCCACCACATGGGCATTGAAAGAACGGCCATCTTGCAGGGTGGCTTCTATTTTCGTAGCGCCATTTACTACATGGCTGTTGGTTACCACAAAACCATCGGTACTGATCACAAACCCGCTTCCGGTGCCATATGGCTCCTGGGGTTGCCGGTTGCGGTTGGCTTGCGGGGCCTGGGGTTTTTGAATTTTTAAATGCACCACCGCATCGCTCACCTTGCGGGTAACCCCAATCACCGTTTGAGAATAGGCGTCTAACAGCGGGAAATCCTGCGCGGTATTGTTAAACCGGGAATAATTCGGCGTTCCGGCAGCGCCTTCGTTTGCAAGAAATTGGTACGACATGACAATTACAGAGTAAACAGCCGTGTATGCGTACAAGCAAAACAGCGTCTGGATGAAAAAAAGCCGGGTGTCCAGGTATTGATTACCCTGCTTGCACGAGAATTGTGCCATTCCGCTGTTACTGCCGATTTGACAGAAAATCATTTCCGGGCAATTTCTACCAAAGTCCGAAGGATTTTTACCAAAAAACGAAAGTACCTAAACGCAGGCTTGGGCGCGCGCCATCTTTGTATCATCAAACAGCCACTAAGGCACCAATCATCTTCCAATCTGTAACAATCTGTCATCATGAAGTCTCTTGTTTTTGTTCTCTGCTTCCTTCCTTGTATCCTCAGCGCACAATTCGCACACAATGCAAACAAACTGATCGCCCGCCCAGAACTTGGTTTAAATACCACCAAAACAACGGAAACCTTCCGCTTTAGCCTCAAACGCAGCCTCAAATTGGCTATTTTGCCTGCAACCTTATCCTTCGCAGCCGGTGTCAATCAAGGCGTACGCGAAACGTTGATCTGGAAACGCGAAAAGTTCTTCGATCGCTTTCCAAACGCCAACCGTCAGTACTTCGACAACACGCTTTCTTGGGAAAATAAATATACCCGCCCGGGTGTACCGGTTCAATTGACCGATGCTTATCACCTCCTGTTCCTTACCCAGAATGTGTTGATTTCCGGTGCCGCGCTGTCTGCTACAATTCCGTTGGTAAGTGTACACAAAAAGAGCAAGTGGTACCACAAATTGGCAGATATTGGGATCCAAAGTGCCGTTATGTCACTTTCTTACCTCGCAGGTTCAAAGGCTACGTACAACTGCATTTTTAAATAGTTGAATTGATACGGGCAAAAAAACAACCCATTTCAAATAAACATGTTCCTAGATAAGTTATGCTACGTGCTTCGTACTGCTTCTGAACATGTCCACACAAAAATTGATGCCCTTTTGGTTGGTGCTTGTCCATATGATTTGGATTGGATGGTGTGCAGTGGCAATGGTTTGGGCAAATGGTTACCTGCTAGGAACATGTTTTACACAGATTGGAAACCTTGAAATACTGATTTTTTGCGGAACCATTTTTGGTTACCATTTTGCGCAGCCTGATTTGCGGTTGCGCGCAATAGCCTGGATCGCTGGTGTGATCGCAGGCTATTGTTATTTGTGGGTAGATGCACCCGTTCGTTCCTTGCTGCTGGTTCCTTTTTTGATTTGGGCGTCTTATTACGGCTGGAAATGGCCTTTGCGCGCGGGTTTGCGTTGGCATATCGCCTTGAAGCCAGTTGTAGTGGCATTTGCCTGGGCCTGGGTTACGGTGCTGTTACCGTTCAAAAACACACCCGATTGGCCTTTGTTGCTGTTTTTTTGCGCCCGCATGGTGTTTTTTGTGGCCTTGGCCTTGCCGTATGATTTGCATGATCGCGCTTACGACCAACAAAGGGGGCTGTCTACTTTTGCCCATCATTTGGGTGCATCGCGTACGCTGCGTTGGATAGATATAGCCTTTTTGTTGGCTTTTATCCTGAATTTGATACAATATGCCAAGCAGCCTTTCAGCCAAATACAATTATTGGCCCTATTCCTGTCCTATTGCCTCAGTGCTTTGTTGCTTCGGTATCTATTCCGACAAAATGCGCCGGAAAGCGGCCGCAAAATTTTGATTGATGCACCCATGCCTTTGCAATGGCTGTTCCTTTACTTTGCGCAGGGATGCTGATATTGCCCCGTAACGGATTTTCAATTTTACTTTAAAAATAAAAAAATGCGCCTGATTTACCTTTCTGTACCTGTTTTATTGCTGCTACACGCTTGCGCAGATCCAACGCACCGCAACATAAAAGCCTATTATTTCCCCATTGACGACCTGAAACAAGGTATGGTGTACCAGTATGAAAGCACCCAAAACGGAACGTCACAACCCGAATACTGGTACTACAAAACCCTCGTGCGCGATTCCGGACTTTATTTAGCCGCCACCAATTACGACCATCAATTTGCGATTGTGCAAATCAGAAGTGAAAACATTGTCAAAAGCGGGGCGATTGCCAAGGACTATTTCCTTTACGAACCCGACACCCTGCACCGCAAAATGGTGCAGGTAAAAGCGCAAATTACGGCTGCTGATTTATTTCCGTTTTCCGTAACCGATTCGCTGGGTGTGTTTTTATTCAAACTTAATTACCATCCGGCCAATGATTCCAACAGCACCAATTACGTTATTCGCAACCGCAGGTACCTGGGAGACGCGCCCGATTTTGAACTCGAAGGCAAAAAGTACCCCTGTATGCGCATGGGCATTCGAGAGGTCGTGGGCAATGAACGCGAGGGCAGTTGGGAAGCCGAAGGGGAAGGGGAAGAGTGGTACGCCAAAGGCCTGGGGCTGGTGTATTATAAAACAACCTTCAACAAAGGGCAATTGGTGCTCGAATCCAGGTTAAAAACGCGGTTTCCGATGAGCGAACTCGAAAAGCGGGCAAAGCAGTAAAACTATACCCAGATTTAAATGGATTTGAAGGATGGATGGATAAAAAAACCTGATTTTCAATGGATTAGAATCCAGCTGTTTTCATAACCACTTAGCGTTGGCTATAGATTAAGTCACCGATTCTGTTCCTAAACAACGTACCAATCGGGCAAAAAAAATCGCCGGAGCGATTTGCGCCGGCGAATCATTTCTTTTGGGGAAGTTAAGTCAATAAAGAGGCAAAAAAGGAAGTGGAAATAGTAAGAATCACGCTTTCCCAGACAGTATAGAACTTTTAATGCGTTCTATTAAAGCGGGTGCAGCTTTGTGGTGAGCGATATGGGTCTTTAAAAATAAACGAAGTGATTCTTCTTCTGGCGATTCGGGTATCCTGGGGGAAGGATTTTCTGAAAATACTTTTTCTTCTAAGCGTGTAAACTCATCCATAAACGGTTCTGAAGGAGTATTGGAGTTTGGAATTCCGTTTCTTTGGCTGGCAGCGGCATCGTTACCTTGTTGATTGCGAAGATTTTTCATGTGAAAAAATGATTGTGTCGCCATTTATTTGCCAGACTTGCTACAGGTTGAAACCACCAAGGGACAATAACCGGGCTTGCAACTGCGACCTGTTTGGGTGCCAACCAAAACGGTCCGACCAGCAATGCGCCAATTTTGTGCGGTAATTGTATTGGTAGATTGCAACATGGAGCAGTGCGCTGTTTGCGCCTGCTGACCTGCAAAGAAATGTGGACGAGTTAAAAACATGGTTTGAGAAAAAAGTATAATTTAAAAGGGTTTATCACGGTGGCAAGCCAAACCGGATAAACCCTTTTTTTTACGATTTTGAAACATCGTTTGTGCGTCCTTGTGGAACTGCAGCATCATCGTCTTGTGAACGGAATCCCTGTTTGCTTGCGTATTCCAACAGTTTTGCCTGCAAAATCTGCCGTGCACGGAACAAACGAGAACGTACGGTGCCAATCGGAATACCCGCTATAGCCGCGATTTCTTCATAGGTGAAGTCTTCCAGATCCAGCAATACCACCATCCGGAATTCAGGACGCAACGCATTGATCGCGAGGGTCACCTCATCGCCCATCAGTTGGCCTCCCATTTCCTCGTGCAAATCGAGGTAATGCGCCGAAACGGGATCGTCTTCATTGTGGTACACCACGATGTCTTCGTAGTCCACCTTGTAAGGTTGGTTCCGCTTGGTGCGGTACTCATTGATAAAGGCGTTGCGGCAAATCCGGAACAACCACGCTTTGGCGTTGGTATCTTCCGTGTAGCGATCTGCAAAGCGCCAGGCCTTCAGATACGTTTCCTGCACCAGGTCATCTGCCAACGTCGCATCGCCCGTCAGTCGACAAGCGAAGGATGTCACCGCATCGATCAAAGGAAGGAATTCCTTCTCGAAGATGCGCAGATCCCGTTTGGTTGCAGTGTAATTAGCCGTGGTAGTCAATGTAGCCATAAAGCTTAGGTTTAAGTGAGCCGAACCACAAAGGTGGGCGACATTTACACACAACACAAGGGGTAGCTTGAAAAGTTCCATGCTTTGATAAAAAAAATAAATATTTTTCTGCTAGCGGGATCGTAATCTGAATAGCTGTGCTTCCCCATACAAAACGTGGAGAATAATCTTTGTCTGAGGTCGCCTTGTGCTGCGGGTGGTCTTCACGCGCGTACACGCACAAGCACAAGGCCCAAGCGCGCCCGAAGCCAAACATCCAGTTATGTTAAAATTTTACATTTGATGATATTTAACATTGCAGTTTCGATAATGCCATTATCTTTGAAGTACAATTAATCCCCGTGCCATTTAGCCCTCTTACTGCATATTAAACCGCTAAAATAGCACACAAAATTTTATTTTTTAAACGTATGTCAGCGTGTATATGCTGGCACTTAAATATTTTAACCATTTTTAAAATTTTTAAATTATGCACACCGCACACCGCACACCTAGTTTAAAAGTTGCATTTCTGATTTTGGTACTGCTTGTCAGTAGCAAGTCGTTTGCGCAAGTCATTACTTGCGGAGGTATTTCAGTTAGTACTGCTTGTCTTAAGTCCCCAAATCAAACCTATCAATGCACAGATGGGAACCTTTCGTAAACAAGTTTGTATGGAAAAAAGTTGCTCTCACAATCACGTGCAAAAGATTCGGCTCCTTATTTGTTGGGTATCTCCAAAAATATTGAAGACAAAGTAATCAACAATTCTTTTCTGTTTTTTCATGGTTTAAATCATATATGTATATTATGAAAATCAATATCATAAATGATCTTTTTTTGCTTCAACGTTTAGATTATTTCATCCGAACAAGGGCTACTGGTTCGCCATCACAACTTGCTAATAGACTTGAAATTTGTGAAAGAGATGTTTTCCGACTTTTGAATGATTTGCGTGACCAAGGTTTTCCTATTGCCTATAGTCGAGATGATAAAACCTACTACTATACTGAAATTGTGCAATTAAAAGTCTTAATCAAGGTTGGCTCTGAAAAAATTTTGATAATTAACATGGATGGATAAAAATCTTTTACTTCGCTGACAGATTATGGCATAATTGACTTGCACTTTTACATTACTTTTAGGTGGTTCATAGTTCGCGCGAGTGAATTAACTAAAAGTCTGGAATGCCAAAACCAGGTTAGCGACAATTAAGTTTAAAACGAATATTTGACTTAACCTTTTAACAATTTTAAATTTTTCACTATGAAACAGTTTTTGTTTTTGGGTATAACGGCAATTTGTTTACCCTTTATTTCATGTACAAAGTCTTCTATTCTTGAAACTGCTTCCAATAAGAGCAGTCCTGTTGTTGAACGATCAATGGTTACGATAACCGGTAGTGATTATTTCTCTGCCCGTGCTGGTGATGCAGATGCCGAAACTTGGAATCGTCAAGGTGGTCAAGGGGCCGATTGTGCTCCTCCTGCCAAAGATTGTGCTGTTATCCATACAAGTAAATTTACTGGAAATCAAGATTTTATCGACTTTGATAATGCAGTTACAAATGGGACAATTAGTAACTTTTATCAAAATGGTAATGGAAATCAAGTAATTACTTTGACAACTAGCGCCTTTGGTGATTTATTGGCTTCTAGTAAAACTTTTTACAAAGTTTCGCAGACTTCGCGTAATATTTACATTTTCCGTTAAATTGATTTGCGCCTTAGCCAACATAAGCTAAGGCGCATTTTTAACTTTTGAACTTACTTTAATATTGGTAACCTCTGATAATCGAATATGTTCGTTGTCTACATCGTTGACCATGTTTAAGGTTAATCTTGATATCCAAAATTCCCTTTTGGTTGTATGCCGATAGAGAAAAAAGCGATTCAGTTCAATAAAAAAAATCCGTTTTTTATGAAGTATGTAATAAATTTTTTAATTTTAATGATCCTTGCCTTTTCTTCTTGCAAAAAGCAAGTGTTTTTCGTAAAAGATACGAATTTCCGCCTTGAAAATAGTCGCTTTGACATAGTTGATTTGCAATTTGTAAGCTCAGATACGCTTTGTAAAGCCTACATCTTAACAAAAAATTGCCTAATAATCAAGTTTGTTGTACCTTTCTTGCCTCCCGACACGATCATATTAGATAAGAATTTAGGCAGATATGATCACCTCGTTGTAGAGCCAAATGAAAAAGGTATTTATTTATTGAATAAACGTTTTGAAATGGCAGAGCGGATTGATTTATTACTGAAACGACGCCAAATACTAAATCGTGCTTGTTATCAAAGTGATGGCAAACGATTGAGCCTTTATATCAGAAGCTATAACAGACCTATCTTTACGGATTCGACGATATTAATCACGACTTGGGCAAACATTCCTTTGCAAGAATTCTATAACCACTCAATTGAAGGTGTTTATAATTTTACACTGGATTCGACAACAATGCACTTACATTATCCAACTTGTTACAGTGGTGCAAACTGGTGGCACATCATAGGCAATGAATTAAGTCGTATCCCATATATTGAAGGACAATTATTATATTCTTTTCCTATGAACGATACTCTTTTTATATATAACTACGAAGGAGATTTATTAAAAAAGGTAAATGCTCCAAGCACTTATCTTCGACCATTTCCTCCCCAAACATACACGGAAAGTATTGATAGGAATTTAGCGTTATCTGTTCGTTATGTCGCACAAATTCAACTCTATGGAGCGCTTATTCGAGATCCCTTTGCAAAAAGATATTACAGAATAGCAATACATGAACAAAATATTGCCGAACAAAATCGAAACCCTCAATGCTCAGAGAAGCCATGGTCGATTATGATCCTCAATGAAAATCTTGAATTTGTTGGTGAACAAGAAATGGAAACGGCTAAATATTCATACAGTGACATTGCGGTTGTTAAAGAGGGACTGCTAATTCGCAATGAATACTTTAGAGATACGACCAAACGAAATTTTCAGGAGTACACACTTTTTAAACGGATCAATTAAAATGAGCAAGATTTTTATTTTTTATTACAAAGCTTTCCTTTTTTGCCTTGTTTTTATTGGTTGTAATTCCAAAGTACAGCAATCAACACCCAGTTCCGAATTGAATCGTTTTTTAAGTGAACAATTCAATCAAGTTGTACCCAATGAATTACATTATTTTGTTTTTGTGCCAGAGGGTATCTGTAAAAGTTGTGTTTTCCAGACCATGGACTATTTTCTAAAGGATTCTCTTGCTTCAAATGTGACTTGCATATACCTTCCGATAGACAAAAGTTCTATGCCATATTCTTTACTAAAAAGTAAGTTGTTTATTAATGATCCTTTAATTGCAATAAACTATGGATTTTTTTCGTCAGGATATGTAGTTTACAAAACCTTGAACAAAAAAATTGAAAAAGAATATTATCCCAACTCCTTAGATTTGAAAGAATTCTTTCGATCAGAAGGCTTGCTGTCACAAAAATAACAGTTACTCAAGCCTAAACTATTGTTGAATTTCAATCTCAATAAAACATCTATCCATGCGTACACGCTACCTGCTCCTACTGCTGTTCTCCGCCCAGTTCCTTTCGGCACAGCCTTATTTCGCCCCAACGTTAAAATCGCCGGTTTTGCCCTATTTACCCATCGTAACCCCTGCCAACGAATGGACCGTAAATCATGGCGAGTTGTTCAAAACTTCCCGCCGGAAATATCGATTTGCACCCGATTCGGTGTTGGTCAATGGAAAATACTGTTATGAATTGAAATATGAGGATAGTTTCTTCGGTGCACATTCCACGAACCGGTTTTACCGCGAGGAAAACGGCATCGTTTATACCAGCAATGGGGAGGTAGTGTACGATCTGAACCTCGGCACACTGGATACGATGCTGTCTTATTATCTTCCTAACCAGCGTACGCGTACGGTCACTGCAGTGGGAACCATTGTTTTTAATGATAGTTTACCGCGCAAAACCCAGACCGTAACATGTGCCGCCACCGACGACCCGGAAAATCCGGGCATATACGCCATTACCATTGTGGAAGGCATGGGGGATTTTGAAGATTTTTTATTCGCACCCTTGCATTGTGCCAATGCCATCGACGGCCCATCGGATTATATCGTGTGTTTTTCAGTGAATGGCCAAATCGTATATATGAAGCCAGGAGAAAGTTGCGATCTTACCGCAACCACCCTCCCTGACAATCATACGCGTATTTCCGTCTATCCGAATCCGGCCGACGAACGCCTCTATATCGATATTCCGGCCTCAATTGCCGAATCAGCTTATCAACTACGAATTTACAACACCCTGGGCGCCTGTATATTAACCCCTAAAATGGCACCATCCGGGGGTTTGTTGACGGTGGATATTGCGCGCTTGTCGCCAGGTAGTTATTGGGGCATGCTGCTGGGTGCGGATGGGAAAACTTTCCCTTTTGCGTTTATTAAGAAGCGGGTTTGAACCCGATGGATGGGCCGCACCAGGTAGAACCTGGCGCGAGCGGGTATGAACCCGACGGATAGGCCGCACCAGGTAGAACCTGGCGCGAGCGGGGAAATGAAAAAGCGACAAAAACATCAAATGTCTTTGTCGCTTTTCTTCCCAATGCACCGCGTATTATAAAATCTGTGCAAATTCGCGTAATCCGTGGTAATTCCCCCGCTTAATTCTGCACCGGCAAAGCCGAATACTGCTTCCCAAAACGCAGCATCTGTTGCACAAAATCCAATTCAAGTTCTACCTTCACATCGATGATTTTGCCCGTCCCGTCTTGCACAGGCACCAACTTAGGTTGTACAAAACCGCCATAAGGCTTGGTAGGCAAACTCGAATACCGGCTTTTCACCGCTTTCACCAAGTCCGCATCCACTTTTACCCCATAACCTTCTACCAACGCACGGGCGGCCTTGAAATCGCCTTCCGATTTGATGCGCTGTATTTCCGACAATAAAGCGCCGAAAATAACCCGCAATTTGGCATAATCGCGGATATCCAAATAGGTTTTGCCATTGCGCACGTTGCGCACAATCACGCTGTCTTTCAAGCCTTTCTCATACGCCCACGATGCCACCAAGTGCCGGTTGCGCATGTGGTCTTCCTCTAGGTTGGAGCCAGGCTGAATTCGGCGCAACTGCATCAATAAACCACTACGGATGTATTGGTCGTATTCGGCTTTATAGGCTTCTGCGTCCGGCAACAAACCCCATTCTACCAATTTTGGGTCGGGCATATAATACAAGGCCACCAAATCGGCCCGGCCTTCTTCCAACGTGCTGGCATATTGCTTGAGGGTCACATTGGGCGCAGCTACCCCAGATTTCAATTTCCCGCTTGCATGTCCAATTACCTCGTGCAAGGCGGTGTGCATTTTGCCACAAGCCTCGGCGTATTTTTTAGCAATTTCAATTTCTTGTGGATCGTTTGCAAACTCGGCAGTAGCCAATGCGCCGCCCGCTTTGCCATAGGCATTTTCAATATTGAGCAAACTCACCGATTTGGAGCCATAATCTTCTCTAATCCAGTCTGAGTTTGGCAAATTCACCCCAATCGGCGTTGCAGGGGCACAATCGCCGCCTTCCATGGCCACATTAATTACCCGGTAACTCACGCCTTGTACCGTATCTTTTTTATACAGTTCCGGAATCGTGCTGTTGTCTTCAAAATACTGGGCATAGCCACTTACAATGCTCATTTTTTCCGTCGCTTCCGGGTCATTGTACTGTACCATTGCCTCAAAATCGGCCTTGTAGCCTTTCGGGTCATGGTACACTTCAATAAAGCCATTGATAAAGTCGATGGTACTGTTGGTTTCTTGCAGCCAGGCGATGTTAAACGTATCAAACGTTTTCAGGTCGCCTGTTTTATAAAACTCGATCAAGAGCCCGATGGCTTTTTTTTGCTGATCGTTTTCGGCAAAAGGAATGGCTTTTTCTAAGTTTTCCACAATTTTGTCGATGGCAGCACCGTACATATTGCCTGCGCCGGCGCGCCACACTTTTTCAACCGGTGTGCCGCCGGGAACACCCACCAATTTGGAATTTAACCCAAACATGGGCCGCTTCGTACCCGCTGCATCAATTTTTTGTTTGTAAAACGCGTCTACTTCTGCCGCCGTAATGGCTTCGTAAAAATTCACCGCAGAGGCTTGCACCATATCCAGACCTTCTGCTTTGTTGGTACGTTTCGACAGGATACTGGGATCATATAAAATAGGCAACAGGTTTTTTATAAAATCTTCTAACTTTTCATCCGGGGCAAGCGGAAGCAGTTTTGCATCACTTTGTTGCACCAAACTGGCGAAATAGGCCTCCGGACAACCCGGAATGATCTTGGTTTCGTTGTAATGGTGGTGAATGCCGTTGCTAAACCATATGCGTTTGGCGTACACTTCAAAGTTTTTAAAATCCACCTGGGTGCGATCGCCTTTGTACGATTCCACGATGGCCTCCAGGGTTTTGCGTACGGTCAGGTTGTATTTGCAATGCTGGTCGTAAATGATGTCCCGGCCCCACAACGTTGCTTCCGACAAGTAATAAATAAAGGTTTTTTGCTGCAAACTCAATTTATCCCATCCCGGCAGTTCGTAGCGCAAGATCTGGATGTCGGCAAAAGTATCGAGCAATACTTTCTCCGGTGTCGTGCCGGTGTCGGCGGTTTTGGGTGTTTCGGTGCCACAAGCTGCGATCATCAGTGCGCAAGACAGCAGGAGGGAATTAAAAAAGAGCGCGGTAAACTTCATGGTATAGGTGTGCATTTCAAAATGAGAAAAAGGTGGAGGCATTGGGGCAATACTATTAACAAAAGGATTTAAGATTTATCATGTAATCTTAAATCAACGGTATCGGGGTGTGGTTGCTTTATGGATGACGACGATACTATTGTTTTGTAGTCGTCAATTGAACCAATTCCTGGTAAAACGCTGCAAGTTCAGGATTGGCCGGGAATTTTCCATCGCCCCACACAACCCGGTTCTTTTTGCCCTCGTCTTCCAATTCTATAAACTGATAAGTATTGCCGGGATGTGCAAACGCAAGGGTCAAAACACCTAGTTTTTCGGCTTTGTCAATCAATCCATCTGCTTTTCGGCTTTTAATAGAAGCTAATGCCGTAAGGGCAGCCTGAACGCCATCACGCTGGAATAACTGGCCATTTTCGAGCAATACATAACTGGTTTCTTTGCCGGTGATGCCGCCGCCATTCCCCCAGCGCAATAGTTCATCTGGCAATTTATCGGCGGTGTATTGGGTGTGTTTGCAGGCAAAAAGCAAACTGAGCGTACTAAAAAGGACAAGGTAAAAAAGATAGGTTCTCATTTGGATAACGTTACAAATCGGTTGGAAAATACGGTTAAAAGCCCTTGCCTAATGACCGTAAGGTATTTGGCAAGGGCAAAAATAACAGCGTTTTCCTTTGTTAGGCGATTTATGCCTGGTACTTTTTGTACACTTTTTCAATAACGGCAGCCAATGACCGATCTTTTTCGGTCACCTTGTTGCCGGCATCGTGGGTGGTCAATTGAATTTCAATGACATTGTACGCATTGCTCCAATGCGGGTGGTGGCCCGCTTTTTCAATATGAATGGCCACTTCGGTCATAAAAGCAAACGCCTCGATGAAATCTTTAAATTTCAACGTGGCCTGTAATTGGTGATCTTTTTCTTGAAACATGGTTTTGTTTTTTAATTTTACACAAAATTCCCTGTTATGCTTTTTAATTTCCCGGTACTGTTTTTTACCCTGCTTTACTACGGCGCCATTGCTGCCGTAATATATTTTTTCATTAATCGACGTCTGCTTGGGCGCAAAATGCGGCGGGACAATTTGCGTGGTTTGGCGGACCGGAAGGAGCTTCAATTTTTAGAAGAAGACCGTTTTGGCCTCAAGAGTCAACTCAATCAATTCGACTTGTTTCGCCGCGAACGCCGCTGGTTTTTTTACAACAACACCAAAATTTCGAATGTTTTGTATAAAAAAGTGGGCGAAACGGATGTGTATTTGTTCGATTACACCTATCTCAAATCCTATGGTAAAACAATTAAACGCATCACCCAAACGGTGTTTTTCGCCAACAACCGTCACTGGGATTTGCCCGATTTCAAACTCAAACCCGAAACCTGGTGGCATAAGGTAAAACAAACCATCGGCGTCGACCATGACATCAATTTTCCCGATGGGCCCGAATTTTCCGATAAAGTCTGGTTAAAAGGCCAATTTGAAGACATGGTGCGCAACAAATTCAGCCCCGAACTCCGAAAATTTATCCTCGAACACCCGCCCGCGCACGTGGAAGGCAACAATTTTTACCTGATTTCTTACAAGCCCGGCCAAAAACTGGAAGCTACCGAAGCCGAAAAGTTTTTTGATAACCAACTCCAACTCATGCAGTTGATGGAACATGAAGGCAAACTCGAATTGCTGAGCCTCGCCGAATTAAAAGAAAAAAGTGCCGACCCGATTCCGCTGGAAAAGGATCTAAACTAAACGCCGCCTAAAAGGCAGCATTCATTGTCATGCTGAGCGCTGATTGTCAATGATTTAGGCCGAAGGCCAGTTGAAACAATACAGCGCGAAGTATAAACGAAATTTAAGCGGCCTCCCGCAACACCTCTAACGGCGGTTTTTGAATTACTTCCCGGCTGTTGAACAGACCAATGAGCACGGTAAGCGTTGTAATAATGCCAAAAATGAGCAACAATGGCCATAATACCGGCACAAATGGAATCTTAAAGGCAAACGCTGCCAAAGCCCAGGTACCAGCGACCGACAAACCTATGCCTGCAAAACAAGCTAATGCGCCCAGCAAGAAATACTCGATGCCGTTGATCCATAATATCTGACTCCGCCGCGCGCCCAGGGTACGCAACAACACACTCTCCCGAATACGCGCATATTTTCCCTGATAAATCGCGCTCAACAGCACCAAAAGACCCGTTAAAATGCTGAAAAGGGCCATAAAGCGGATCACAAACGATACTTTGCCCAAGATCTCATCCAGCGATTTCAATACCTGCGTCAGATCTATTGCTGAAATACCCGGGTATTTGCGTACCAATTCCGATTGAAATGCCGCCGATTGTGCCGCATCGCCTACCCGCGAAATAATGACATGAAATTGCGGGGCCTGCTCTAGTACACCTTTTGGAAATACCACCAAAAAATTGGTTTGCATCCGATTAAAATCAACTTTTCGAACGCTGGTAACCACTGTTTCCAGGCGTGTGCCCTGCACATTAAACACGATCCTGGTGCCAATTTCGGCCTTCATGCTTTTTTGTAAATTATCCGAAATGGAAATTGGAATCGGCTGGCCAGGGGTATATTGTCCGGTCCAGGTACCTTCTAGGATCTTTTCGGTATCTATCAGCGTATCCCGAAAGGTGACGCGATACTCCCGATCCCATATCCCTTTTTCGAGCGCCTGGGTACTATCGGCTTCATCTTGTAGTTTGGTGCGCCCATCGATGGTTTCAATGCGGGTGGTCACAATGGCCACTTGTTGCAGCAAAGGCATCCCTTTTGCGCGCACTAAGGCTGCAACACTATCTTTTTCAATTGATTGAATATCAAATAAAATCATGTTGGGTTGCTGCCCACGTCCGGTAAACTCTACTTGCTGCAACAATAGATTTTGGGTTAACAACAAGATGGATAACAACATAGTACCCAATCCAATGGTCACAATGAGTAAAACGGTTTGGTTGCCCGGACGGAACAAATTCGCAATGCCCTGCCGCCACACGTAAGGCCATTTTTTCGGAAAATATCGGCGCAACAACCAGGTAAGCAGCCAGGCAAGTCCATACAATACCGCAAACGCCACCGCAATACCCCCGATAAAATACAACGATTGTTCCCAATTACCTACCAACCAACGCGTAAATCCTAACAGTGCTGCAAAAATTAAGGTATACACGGACCAGCTTAACAAAGCGTTGTTTTCCGGCGCTGCGTCCACGCCTGCCCGCAAGGTGCGCAAAGGAGACGTTTTTAAAATGCCGGAAAGGGGCAATAACGCAAACAAAACCGATACACAAAGGCCCAATAAAGTGCCTTGTAACACAGCAATACCCGAAATATCGGTACTTACGGTTTCAATCGGCAAGAGGTCTTTGGTCAGCCAGGGCAGTATTTTTTGAATCGCCGAACCCAACACCGATCCGGTAAAAGCGGCCAGCAAACCAATGCCACTCACTTGCACGAGGTACACATAAAATGCCTTGCGCCCCGAAGCGCCCAAACAACGCAAAATGGCCACGGTAGGCAGTTTGTCTTTCAGGTACACATGCACGGCGCCCGCCACCCCGATGCATCCCAACAGCAAAGCAATAAAACCTACAAGGTTTAAAAAGGTCGAAAAACTGCCAAACGCTGCACCAATGTTCTTTTTGTTGGAAGCCACCGTTTCCCAATTCAATTTTGCGCGATCCAGCGCTTTGTCCATCTTTTTGGCAAAGGCATCCACATCGGTATTTTCCGGAAATTTGAAATAATATTGGTACCAAACCCGGCTGCCGGTGGTCACGAGTCCGGTCGAATCCAGGTATTCCATGGGGATAAACGCTACGGGCGCAATGGCCGAACCAACGCCCGCCCGCCCTGGCCGCGAAAGCAAATCGCCTTCCAATTGAAAATTAAGTTTTCCGATTTTGACCGTATCGCCTGTTTGCAAGCCGAATTGCAGCATCAAAGCGTGTTCTACCAGGGTTTTTTGGCCCTTGCGGTAGTTTATCCAGGCATCTGTAGGCGCGCTGTTCCAATTGCCGTAATAGGGATAATCGCCCGAAATCGCCCGCACCATTGTCAGGCGCGTGCCTTGTGTGCGGGGGAAATACAGCATTGAGAGTAAATTGTAAATCCGCGATGCTGTTACGCCCGGCTGTGCCATAATTTCCGCCATCAGCGAATCCGGTAGCGCCTGGTTGCCTTCAATGAGCAAATCGGCTCCCAGCAGTGTTTTGGCTTCCCGGTCAATATCTTTCGTCAAGTTGATGCTAAAAGAACGCACCGCCGTCAGCGCCGCAATGCCCACCACAATAGCGGCAACAAATAAAAACAAGCGACTAACGTTGCGGCGACTATCGCGCCAGGCCATTTTCAGGATAAAAGACATAACATTGCCGAGCATACTCGGTATCGTACAGTGAATACAAAAAACAAAAAGGTCTATTACGTAACACCGGATAGGTCATTCCGTTGGAGGAAGCGCGTTTTTTTTCGATCAATCGGGTGAATTGGTGGATTTACTTGCTTTTCAGGCTTCTGCTGAGGCACAAGCGCGTGTAGATTTTTTGCTGGCAAAAAGCAAGTCTGATGAATTAAATACACTGGAATCAAAAGAGATGGAAAGTTACATGATGGTTGACCAACTTGTTCAATTGACAAAAGCGAAAGCGTTGCTATTTTGAAACAAACGGACCAAACACCCGCTTGACCACCCCATCCTGGTTGCGGTCGTCCAACACATATACAGAGTATTCCTTCCCACCTGGAGATACGCGCACCACAATATGGCCTTGCGTACTTTGATAATTGTCTTTAAACCACGGACCATACGTTACCAGCGTTTCCGGGTGCATGTTGGTGGATAAAATAACCCGACCTTCCGCGTCCTTTTCTTTATAAATTAGGCGCTGGTATACTTCCTGTCCGGGATGATCGGAACACCACAATTGCTGAACCACCACTTTGGGATCGAGGGTTTTAACAAAAAAATCATTGGTGGCGTCGCGGTTGCCGTGGTGGTTGAGCGTGGTCACCTCTACCCTGCCCACCGCTTTGGCCATCGGCGTTTCTACGTCAAACCAGGCGGGCAAACCAAATCCCTGCAAACCCGTGTTGTCCCCGCCCGTAAAATAATCAAAATCACCATACGAGATTTTGAAAGCCAGGCTCAACGGATTTTCATTGTATTTTCCTTCATAATACTGAACCATATCATCTGCCTTAAAATACGTTAAAACCTGCTCGCCCGCACCGGTCCAAATACTGCCATTGACCTTTACATTTCGGATTTGAAATGTCGGGTAGCGCTGCGGGGCATGCATTAATTTGATTTGGCCTGCACTGCCCACGTTCGCCGCTTCCGTGTGTACCGTATCGCTGTTTGCAAAAGATAAATAGGACTGGAAAATTGCATTTTTAGATAAAAACTGCTTTAAATCAATGGGATACGTATAATCAGGAAAATTGCGGTCTATTAAATTTCTGATCGGAACTAATTTGCTCAAGGCGACTAAACTGCCATAATGATCATCGTGGAAATGGGTAATAATTGCGTAATCGATAACAAGCGGTGCCTGCGGTGGCAATACATTCCGAATATAGCGCGCCGCGTATTTAGCCGCAGAAAGGGAGTCATTGGGCACCGGACTAGTGGCTTTTAAGGGCGCATATTTGGCTTCAAATTCCGCTTTTTGGAGGTTTCCGGCATCAATTAAGGCCGTGGTGCCATCGGGCAGGATTAAAAAACTCAAATCGCCCCGGCCGGTATTGATAAAATGAATATCTAAATAGCCTTCGCTCCAGGTTTTTAATTTTTCAGGCGCAGTTGCAATAGGTGTTTGCGCCCCAAGCATAAGGACTGAAAAGCCGATAAAACAACAAATCGCAATGGATTTCAGACAAAACATGGTTAAAAAAGAGGCAAATCGAATCATGATGTGGTGTTTAAAATATCCATAAAAATGCAAACTTGAATCATCCCGAATTTTGGTGAAAACCAGAATTCGGGATTTTTTTGTCCATTTTACCGATCACCCAAACATTTGGGTAAGATATTAGACCTCTAGCGAGGTCGTGCGGAAAAAATACCCGCTCGCGCGCGGTTCTACCGCGTGTGTCGATCATTCGGGCTCCGCCCGAGGGCGGAAAACGGGCAGAGCCCGACAGATTGACACACGCGGTAGAACCG